>NZ_LLWQ01000163.1 GCF_001447385.1 Paracoccus sp. MKU1
CAATGTCGGCGCGGCGCAGACCAACACCATCGTCGGCGCGCGTGGCGTGACGGTGCTGGCCGGGCAGAACCATGCGATCTCCTCGGACGATGACTGGAAGGTGGGCGGCAACCGCTCGACCAATGTGGCGGGGAACGAGACCGTCGAGGTCGGCGGCAACCGCAGCCACAAGGCGGGCGGCAACCGGGTCGAGAAGGTCGGCGGCGATTCGACGCTGGACGTCGCCGGCAAGCGGGCCACCACGGTCGGCGCGGACGAGTTGCACAAGGTCGGCGGCAAGATGGCCCTGGACGTGGGCGCGGCGCTGGCCATCGTGGCGGCGGATTCGATCTCGCTGACCTGCGGCTCGGCCGCCATCGTGCTGAAAAAGGACGGCACCATCACCATCGAGGGCAAGGACATCATGATCAAGGGCTCGGGCAAGATCGACGTGAAGGCCTCGGGCGAGACCACGATCAAGGGCTCCAAGGTCAATCTGAACTGAAGATCGCTGCCAGCGCAGGCCCCGGCGTCTCGGGATCGGCGGCCAGCGCCGGATGCCCGCGTTGCCACAGCAGCAGCGGCGGTGCCTCGGCCTTGCCCGCCGGCGGGAGCAGGGCCGCCAGCGCCTGCCACAGCGCATCGGGATCGGGCTCGGCGGCGGCTTGCAGCGCGGCCTCGCACCAGGGTTCCAGCGCCTCGGGTCCGGGCAGGCTGTCGGCCAGCAGGAACAGCGCCAGCGGAAAGCGCCGCCCCACCGCATCGGCCGAAGGCAGCACCAGCCCCGCCGCCGCCCGCCCGCCCGAGGCGATGCGCAGCCGCAGCCCGCCCTCGGGCCAGTCCTCGCGCCCGGCCAGATGCGCCGCGGCCCAACGGTCCCAGCGGCGGCGGAACGGCTCGGGCAACCCGCGGCCGACGAAATCGCCGCGCGCCGGCAGCTTGCCCCAGAATCCCGCCTGCGGGCCTAGAACGCTTCCGGGCATCGGAAGGCGCCGAACATGCTGAGATCGAAGGGATTCTCGACCGAGGCCGCGCGCAGTTCGAACCGGGCGGCATAGGGGCCGATGCCCAGCCGCAGGCCAAAGACCTCGGGCAGCGCGGTGGGCGACAGCCCGGCCTTGCGCACCAGCCGCAGCCAGGCCCAGGCACCGGTCTCGGTGCTGATCGCCTCGCCCGTGCCATCGACGGGGGTGAAGCTCAGCGAGATCAGGTTGGTGCCGTCCTTGCCCGGCCAGGTCATCGGCATCGGCCGGGCGGCGGCGTTGAAATAGACCAGGCTCTGCCCGTCCACGTTCAGCGTCACCCGCGCGGCATTGGGGGTCAGGTCCTTCGGCTCCAGCGTGAAGGCCATGACCGGGCCGGCGCCGCCCGGAAACAGCGCGTCGCGGATGGCGCGGGCCTGTTCGAAGGGGGCGAGCGTGCGGGCGTCCAGCCCCAGATCGGCCCGCCAGCGCCAGGGCCGGGCGCTGGTGTCGACATAGGGCGCCAGCGTCTCGTTGGTGAAGGTGTCGAAGCGGCCGCCGGGGCCGAAAAGCTGCTGGAAGTCGCTGACCGTCACGTCGATGGCCGAATCGGCGACGAAAGGATAGCGCCCGCCCGTCGCCGCGCGGCAGAAGGGCAGCACATCCGCCCGCCAGCGCGCGTTGAGCTGCGCGAGGATCGCCTCGCGCGTGACGCTGATCGTGTCGCCGGCGATGGCGCCCAGCCAGGCGTTGACCGGGTCGGGCAGGGTGGCCGCGACATTGCGCAGATCGCCCGTCAGTTGCGGCAGTCCGCCGCGCGACAGCAGCGCCGCCTGCGGATCGGGGCTGGCCTGCACGGTCAAAAGCTCCTTGGACAGCGCCCCCAGCGCGGTCTCGGCGTCCAGGATCAGCGGCGGCTTGCCGTCCACCTCGGCGACGATGGCCTTGAGCGGCGCGAAATGCCGGGCGATCTCGGCCCCGGGCGGCGGCGGTTCGGGCTCGCCCGGCCGGCGGGCGGCGGCGGCGACCTTGGTGCCGATCCTGGCCGCCGCGCCAAGGCCCAGCTTGCCGGCCACCTTCTTCAGCACGCCGGGATTGATCTCGGGGCTGTCGCCCTGTTCGGGCATGCGGGTCAGGTCGGTTTCGGCCACGACGGCGTTCAGCAGCCGCTTCAGCGTGCTGTCGGGGCTGGCAAGGTCTTTCAGGTTCGCCGTGGCGGTGGCCAGGTCCGGGATCGGCGCCAGCCGCACGTCGCGCAGGAAGCCTTCCCAGGCATTGATGAAATCGTCCTGGTAAAGCTTCATCATGTCGGCTTGCAGCGAGGCGGCCGAGGCATCGGCACTTTCCGCACAGCCGCCGGCAAAGACCTTGCGGTCGTTCAGCGCCGCCTCGGCCATGCTGGGCAGCATCGGCAACACCGTGCCGTGAAAGCCCTGCCAGGTGAAGGCGCCGGGAATGCCCTGGCGCAGGGTCTGACCCGACAGCCGCGTCAGCACCTGCCCCGCCAGAGGCCCGGCCTTTTCCGCCGGGATCCAGTCGGGCAGGGCGGCGATCTCGGGCTCGGACATCAGCGCGCGATAGGTGCGCAGCGACAAGGGCACGGTGCAGATCGCCTGCAAGGCGGCCTCGACCAGTTGCGGATCGGCCTCGATGCGGCTTTCGTCGCCGCCCAGCCGGTCCAGCGCGGCAAGTTGCCAGACGCGCGCGGCCTCGGTCGGGAAGGGGGGCTCGGCGGCAAAGGCGGGCAGCACCTCCTGCCACCATTCCGCGAGCCAAGCCCGGTCATAGGGGCCAAGCCCGGTCAGCATCTGATAGGCCTTCAGCGCGCCCAGCAGGAAATCCGGGTCGCGGATCTGCCGCCACATGGTCGCCTCCAGAAAGGCGACCATGCGCGGCTCCAGCAGGTTGCGCAGTCCGCGTTCGCGGGCCAGCCGCGCCGCGCCCTCGATCTCGGCCGCGGCCGAGGGGCCGATCAGCGCCAGCGGCCCGCCGGGCACCGGCGTCCGCGCCGCCTCGATCTCGGTCATGGCGTCCAGCGCGACGGGCAGGTCCAGGGGCTCGGTCGGCGCCTGGCGCGAGGCGGCGTTGGCGAGCCGCCCCGACAGGTCGGCCAGCAGGCGTTGTTGATCCGCGACCGCGCCGGACTGGCGCATGGTGTTGAACAGGAACCCCAGGCCCGCCAGCAGCACCAGCAGCGCCGCCGCCGCCGCCGAGCCGCGCCAGAGCCATGTCCGGCGCTCCTCGGCGCGCGGGTCGAACAGGCCCAAGCCCGCCTCGCCGAAGATCACCCCGGCCAGCAGGTCGTGCAGGAAGAACGACCGCCGCTCGCCCATCATCCGATGCGGCATGGGCGCGGGGGCCAGGCCAAAGCCCGCCGCCATCCCTGCCAGCATCCGGTCCAGGGGTGAGCCCTCCTGCGTGGCCGAGGTCAGGTAGAAGCCGCGCAGCCAGGGGGTCTGCTCATAGCGGCTTTCGCCGAAGGCGGTGTCGATCAGCAGCCGCAAAGGCGGTTCCAGCCGCTCGAACTCGGCCGGGAAGCGGAAGATCGCGGCGCGCTGCGGCAGGTCGGCATCCTCGGCCAGCCGCGCGTCCAGCCGGCCCTCCAGCACGGCGGCGAGGCTGCGGAACTCGCGGGTGATCGCCTCGGGCTCGGGCAGGGCATCGACCGGCAGGGTGGCGCCCCAGACCTGTGCCCGCTCGGCCGAGGTCAGCGCGCCGAAGAACGCCTCGAAGCCCGGCAGCCGGTCGGTCTTGGTCAGCATCAGATAGACCGGCAGCTGCATCTCCAGCCGCTCGCCGATCTCGGTCAGGCGCTTGCGGATCTCGCGCGCGTGGCGGCGCAGCGCGTCCTCGGGGCCCAGCAGCTCGTCCAGCGACAGGGCCACGATCACGCCGTTCAGCGCCCGCCGGCCGCGATGCTTCTTGAGCAGGTCGAGGAAGCCGGCCCATTCCGCCGCGTCGCGCTCGGGCTCGCTGGACTGGTCGGTATAGCGGCCGGCGGTATCGACCAGCACCGCGGTTTCGGTAAAGAACCAGTCGCAGTTGCGGGTGCCGCCGACGCCCTTGAGGTCGTCGTTCAGCGCGATGGGAAAATTCAACCCCGACTGGCGCAGCGCTGTGGTCTTGCCGGTGCCGGGCGGGCCGATGATGACATACCAGGGCATCTCGCGCAGGAAGCGCCGCTTGCCCAGGCGCGAGCGCGCCAGCGTCGTCAGGATCTCCTGGAACTTGCCGCCGATCTCGGCCGCGGCATCGGGCGCGTCGGGCAGGGGCGGCGGCGCGGCCAGTTCGGTGACGAACATGCGGTTGCGCCGCGCGGCGCGGATCTGGCCGACCAGCAGGATCAGCAGCCACAGCACCAGGATCGCGCCCAGGCAGAGCGCGCGGATCTCGGCGCTTTCCAGCGGCGCCGCCTCGCCGACCGAGACCAGCGGGCCATAGAACCAGATCGCCGCCGCCAGCAGCGCCAGCCCGACGAAGGTCCAGAAGCCGCGGGACAGGAAGAACCGGAATATGGCCTTGAGCACGCGCATCTATTGCCTCTTTTCGATGCGGATCTCGATCCGGCGGTTCTGGGCGCGGCCGTCGCGGGTGGCGTTGTCGGCCACCGGCTGGCTGTCGGCGCGGCCCTCGGCGCTGATGAGCTCGGCGGGCACGCCGGCCGCCGCCAGCGCCTGCGCCACGGTCTCGGCCCGCGCCTCGGACAGGCCCTGGTTCGAGGCGAATGGATTGCTGCGCTGCACCGGCACGTTGTCGGTATGGCCGCTGACCGCGACCGCGCCGATGCGGTGCGCGTTGGCGACGACGGTCCTGCCGATGGCCTCGACCAGCGGCTGATAGGCGGGGTTGAGGCTGGCCTTGGCCGAGCGGAACACCTCGGGATTGCTGGCCTGCACCACCAGCACCACGAGACCCGAGGTCTCGCGCCCCTTCATGGCGGCGCGCAGGGCGGCGGGCAGCGCGGCCTCGAAGGCGGGCAGCAGCGGGTCGATCACGGTGGCCGGCAGTTCCGGGGCCGGCTCGACGGTCTGGCGGACCGGGCGGAAGATCGCGGCGCGCTCGGCCGGCGGCAGACCGGCGGCCTGGGTGAACAGGCTTTCCGCCTTGCCCGACAGATGCATGGAGAGGCCGGTATGGATCGCCAGGATCAGGCCAAGCGCCCCCAGCCACAGCGTCCACAGCGGCACGGCGAAACGGCGCGGCGTGTCGGGTGCGATCACCCCGGCACCATGCGGGGCCAGGGGCGCGGCCTCGCGTTCCGGGTCGCGCAAGAGCCGGGCGATCTGGGCGCGCAGCGCCACCAGCGCGCCTTCGCCGGCGCCGCCCTGCACGCGATACTTGCCGCGAAAGCCCAGGCAGAGGCACAGCCAGGCCAGCTCCAGCAGGTCGCGCTCACCCACCGGGTTGCGCATCAGCGCGTCCAGCCGGTCGAAGAAGCGGGTGCCGGCATCGACCTCGCCGGTCATCTGCGTGACCAGCGGCTGGCGCGGCCAGTCGCTTTGCCCGCCCCAGGGCGTGTTCAGGGCCAGATCGTCCAGCAGGGCGGCGACGAACCAGGCGCCCTGATCGGCCCGGCTCAGCGGCACGCCGGCGGCGACCGAGGCGTCGCGCCCCTCGACCAGCACCGATTGCAGCCGCGCGCGCAGCGCCTCGGGGCGGGCGGGGGGATTGGCGCGCTCAAGCTCGGGCGCCAGTTCCAGCAGCGTGGCATGGGCGGCGACCAGCGGGTTGGCATGCGCCCGCCCGCGCCGGGCATGGGGCGCGGCCTCGGGCGCGACGGGATCGGGCGGCGCCTGCCAGACGGGGCGCGGCGGCGCGGGACCGGGACCGGGCGGATCGGGCAGGGATTGCGGCCGGCCCGCGCCCAGCGGCCGGATCCGGGTGCGACCGGGATCGCCAAGGCCGAAGGGATCGTTCTGGTCGCCCATTCCCCGCCCCTATCTGCTGACCGCGTAGCAGTCGATTTCGGGCTCGCGGTCCAGCTTGCCCGACACGCCCAGCACGAAGCCCGGCGAGGCTTGCAGCCGCGCCCAGTGCTCGGACTTGCGGTCCAGTTCCAGGCACAGCCGGTCGCCGTCATAGGGGATCTCGCGCGGCTGCGAATGCAGCGGCCGCAGGGGAATGCCGGGCAGGCGCGAGGTCCACAGCGTCTCGAACTCCTCGGCCGCGCCCACGGTGACCTGGCGGGTGAAAAGCTGCATCAGCCCCTCGTCCGACATGTCCGAGCCGATGCGCAGCACGATGCGGCTGTTTTGCAGGATCTCGGGATTGTCGATGCGCACCTTCCAGACGTTCTGCGCGTGGCGCGCGACCGGCAGGGCGCGGGATTTCGGCTCGACATGGCGCAGGGACAGGATCAGCGAGCGCAGCGCATCGGCCAGCGCGGCGAAACCCGGCTGCGGGTCGGCATGGTCGTAATCCGGCAGGGGCGACAGCCGCCGGGTCGAGGAACCATAGGTCGCCATCCGCCCCGCCAGCTCGGCCAGATCGGCGAAAAGCTCGGACGGATGCGCAAGGTTCTGCGCCAGCAGGTGTTGCAGCCTTGGCCGGGCGGCATTGGCCAGCTCCAGGATCAGCAGGTTCTCGACCGAGCGGCCGGCGCCGCCCAGCACCATGCCGCCCTGCGCCTCGATGATGCGGTCGAGCCCGGTGACCAGTTCCTTGAGCAGCCCGGCATACCAGGGCACGGCGGCCAGGGTCAGGGCGGGGGGCAGCCAGCCCTCGGCCAGCGCGACGCGGCCGTCGGCGGCCAGCCCCTCGATCCCGGCCAAGGGCAGGGTGACGGCGCCCTGCGTCGCCTCGCCGGGCAGGAACAGCCGGGTCGAAAGCCGGGCGATCTCGACCTCGGCGGGCTCGGCACCGCCGCGGATCTCGTCGCGCAGGCTGGCCCATTCGCCGCGCCAGCGCGCCCCGCCCGGCTCGGCATGGGCGGGATCGACCGCCGCCGTGCCGGGCTGGCGCGGGGCCACGCCCAGCAGCACCGCGCCGGCGGGCGTGGCGCGGCCGACCGCGACCGGCGGCGGCGCCGGGGCCTCGGCCGGGATGCGAAAGCCGGTGCCGTCGGGAAACAGCCCCTCGGCCTCGGCGATGGCGACCTGCCCGGCCTCCAGCGCCGCCGGGTCCAGCCGCAGCGCAACAAAGCCCCAGGCCTGCCGCGGCCGCGCCCGCAGCAGCGCGCGCAGCTGGGCCGCGGCGTGGCGGTCCTGCTGCTGGAAATGCTGCGGGCGCAGGAACAGGCCCTCGGACCAGACGACGCGGCTGCCTTCGGTCATGCGCTTTCCCTTCAGGCTGGTGTCATGGTGACGCCGCCCGGCCCGGCGGTGACGGTGAAGCTGGCGGTCCCGGTGGGCGAGACGGCGGCCTTGGCGCGCGTGGTCTTGCCGGCCGGGTCGCGATAGCCGGCGACCACAGCCACCGCCGTCGTGGCCGGGTCGAGCACCAGCGCCTTTTCGGCGCTGCCGCCGGGGGCCAGCGTCACCGTCTCGGCCTTGACCAGATCGGCCCCCAGGGCGGCGGCGGGGTCTTGCAGCGCCAGCGTGTCGGCGGCGTCGAAGCCGGCGGTGCCGCGCAATTGCAGGATCTGCAGCGTCAGCGGCCGGTCGCTGCCGTCGGGGCCGGGATTGACCCCGGCCGAGGCCGACATGGCCAGGTTGACCGAGCCGGGACCGGCCGGCCCGCCGCAGGCCGCGGTCAGCGCCAGCGTTCCAAGCCCGGCCAGCGTGGCCCGGCGCGTGAGGATAGGGAAGATCGTGGTCATGGCTCGCTCCTCTCAGGGGTTTCGTAGGCATCGCGGAATTCGGCGCCGACCTCGCCCAGGAAGCGGTCCTCGGCGGCGCGGGCGATCTCGGCCCAGCGGGCGGCATAGGCGTCCCAAAGCAGCGCCGAGCGCCCGCCGGCCAGCAGCGCCCGCAGCGTCCCGGCATCGGCCAGCTGCGCCTCGATCGCCTCGGGCGAGAAGCGGTCGATCATCCGGCGCAGCGCCGCCTGCAATCCGTGCCAGCTGCGCATCCGGTGGTCGGCAAGGTCGCGGAACGCCTCGGCGATGGCCGCGTCGGGCTCCAGATAGCCCGCCCCGCGCGGCGCGACCAGCGCGGCCACCTGTTCGTCGGGCATGGCCAGGAATTTCAGCGGGTTGACCTGTGCTGCGCCCAGCGTGGTGCGGGCGACGCGCAGCGAGCCCTTTTCCTCGGCGCGGGCGCGCAGCAGCGCGACCAGCCCCTCGGTCAGCATCCGGTAGCGCCGGCCGAGAGCCTCGATATCCACCCTTTCGACATCCGCCGGGTCCAGCCCGGCGCCGCGCAGAAAGGCGGCGGCCGCGTCGGATGGCGGAGGCGGGGCCGTGGGTGCAGGGGTTTCCATGGCGGGCACGGGATCGGGCTGCGGCGGCGTCGCGCCAGCCGGCCCCCAGTTCCAGTCATCGCCCGGATGCGGCGGGGCCGCAGGTTGCGCGGCCGGCAGCGGGTCGAGCGTGAAGGGATCGTCGAAGCCCGGCGGCGGCGCGGGCGGCGGTTGCGGGGCGAAACGGCCGGTGGTGCGCTCGAAGGGTTCGGGCAATTCCGAGGGCCGCGGCGGCGGCGGGGGCGGCGGATCGCGGGGCGCGAAGAACGGGTCGATGCCGATGCCCGGCTCGGCGGGCACAGCCGCTGCCCCCTGCACCTCGGCCTCGATGCCCACGCCCAGCGTGACGTCGCCCAGCCGCAGCCGCATCCCGTCGCGCAGCACGGCGCTGCGGCCCGGTCCCAGCGGCTCGGCCGCCCCGTCGAGGAACAGCCCGCCGGTGCTGGTATCGGTGACGGTCCAGCCCTCGGCCGTGGCCTCGACGATGCAATGGCGGCGCGAGACGAACATCTCGGGGTCGTCGATCTGCCAGTCGCAGCCCGGCTCGCGCCCCAGCACCGCGCGGCCGCTGTCCAGCCGCAACTCGGCCTGGGGCTGGGGGACGGGGCTGGTGAGGACGGTGAGGCGCAGGGTCATCAGGCAGCCTGCCTTTCATCCAGCGGCAGGCGCAGGTCGTCGCGGTCCCGCGCCGCACCCCCGCCCAGCCAGCCGGTCCGCCCCAGCGCCGGTCCCCGCCCCAGCGCGGGCGGCGGCACCTCGGGCGCAGAAAGCACCAGCCGCAGGTCGAAGCCGATCTCCTCGCCCATGGCAAAGCGCAGCAGGCGGCGCAGCGCCGCCCGTTCCGGGCCGTCCTCGGCCAGCCGGCGATATTGCGCAAGTGGCAGCGGTCCGACGACGATCTCGGCCCGCGCCTGCGGCTGATAGACCCGCGGACCCAGCATCGCCCCCCGGCCCAGCCCGGCACGGGCACGGCCGAGGCGGCTGGCCAGGGCGGCGGGGATGTCCTGCCAATGCGGCACGAACTCGTCCACCCGCACCGGCGCGTCCAGCAGGTCCGACAGCAGCGCCGCCAGCGTCTCGGGGCTGCGAACCTGGCCGGCCAGCCCGGTCGCATGGCGCAGGACCGGCGCGGGATCGTCCAGCGCCTCGGCACTGCCGGGCAGGCCGAGCCCGGCCAGCGCCGCGATCATCGCCGCAAGCCTGCCCTCGCGGCCGTGATCGGCGGCGAGGGCAGGCTGTGCCTCGGCAAAGGCGCGGTAGTAAAGCGCCATCATCCGGTGCTGGAGCAGGTTGCAGAACTCCAGGAAGGCGCGATCCGCCCCCGGCTCGGGCTGGGCGGAGCCGGCGAACCAGCGTTCGGACATGCGTTCCAGCATACGGCGGCTCAGATGCAGCGGCATCGGGCCTTCGGGGCCGAAAAGCCCGGTGATCTCCAGCGCGATGCGGGCGGGGGCGTCACCTTCGGCAGGGCTGAAGCGCGCGACCTCGCAGGCGGCGGGGCCCAGGCGGATTTCCTGGCCCAGCCGCGCCGGCTCCTGTTCCGGGCCGCCGACATGGCCGAAGCGGTGGCCGGGCGCTTCCAGCCGCCGCATCAGGGCGAAGGCCTCGATGCCGGGGGGCGGGGGCGGTTCCCCGGTCAGATCCGGGGGCGCAGGCCGGGCCGCATCGGCCATGACATCTCCTCCTGTTTCTGCACAAGGCGGGTGCGGGTGCGCACGAAGGCGTTGACCGAGGCATGGCGCGCGAACAGCCGGTCGAGCAGCGCCGGCAGAAGCAGCCGGCTGGCCCCGGCCAGCGGCGCCTCGTCGATCTCCAGCGTGATCTCGGTGCCGCGGCCGAAGGCCAGCGGGCCGGGCAGGTCCAGCCGTGCGATCACCGGGCGGCTCGATATGGCGGCGACGGCGCGGGCGTGGCGGGCGAGTTGCGGATCGCCGCGATCGGCGTAAAGCGCCAGCAGCGCGCAAAGCGGCGCGCCGTCGCGCCCGGCCTCGGCCAGCGACAGATGGCCCGAGGCAAGCTGCGCCACCAGCCGCCAGGTCAGGTCGTCCAGGCCCGCCGCGCCGCCCTGGCCCGCCTGCGGCGGCGCGCCCGCCAGCGCCGGTTGCGGCCGGCGCATCGGGCCCAACAGATCGACCCGCATCACCGGCTCGCCGCCCTCGGGCGTCAGCCGGGGGGTGTCGTCCAGGATCGGCAGGTCGCGATTGGTGCAAAGCGCGCGGATGTCCAGCCGGCGCGGCATCCAGTCCCCGGCGCGCGAGACCGAGATCCACAGGTCGTGCCCGGCATAGGAACTGCGCATCTGGCCGCGCCGGATCTCGTCGGTGGCCGGGCGGCGGGGGCGGCGCTCGGCCCACCAGACCGGGCCGGCATGGCGCGGCGCCTCGGGGGCATGGGCGGGGCAGAGCAGCCCGTCCGCGCCCTCGCGGTCGGCATCGGCGACGCGGAGCAGGCGATAGACCTCGAAATCGCGGGTGCGGGCGCGGTCGGGATGGACCGGATGCGCCGTGGACCGCGCGTCGAGTTCCACGAAATTGCATTCCTTTTCGAACAGATTGACCAGCGGCGTCGCGAACAGTCGGAAATCGTCGCGGCCCAGCCCCTCCAGCAGCGGCTCGGGGCGGGCAAGCGGCACGGCAAGCTCCAGCGCCACGCCCTCGCCGCATTGCCGGGCGGCCGGGGCGAGCCCGTCCAGCCGCAGGTAGTGAAAGCGTTCCGGCATCAGGAAATAGTCGCGCAGCAGCCGAAAGCCCTCGAAGCTGCGGCGCAGGCGCGGGGTCAGCCCCTCGTCGTCGCCGGTGCCGACCAGTTCGGGCCGGTCGAGGGAAAGCGCCTGCGCGCCCGGCCGGGCGGGACGGGCCAGCGCCCCCAGCCCGTTGCCGAAGATCGCGTCGAACAGCGCCCCCGCCCGCGCGCTGCCGGCAAAGCACAGGTCGAGCCGCTCCAGCGCCAGTGCCGACAGCGCGGCCGGACCCGTCGCGTGCAGGCTGATGCGGATGCCCGCCTCGGCCCCCGGCGCGGCAAGGCCGGCGGCGGCCAGCGCGCCGCGGTCGGGCAGGTAATCCGCCGCCGCCAGCGCCAGTGGCCACAGCGTCACGGCCTGCGCGGTGGCATAGGTGGCGCGGGTGGCCAGCCCCTCGCGCGCGGCGGCGGTGAAGCGGCTGCCGCGCGGCACCGGATGCCCGCCCGCCATGGCCTGCACCTGCGGGCCGGGTTGCAGCACGCCGATGCCCATGGCCGGCCCCGGCGCGGCCAGGTCGGGCCAGAGCGCGTCCAGCACCCCGGCGGTGAAACGCTGGCCCTCGGCCTCGACCTTCATCCGCGTGCGGGCGGCCAGGAAGGCCACGCCCTCCAGCAGCCGCTCGACATAGGGGTCGGGGCAGGGCACCGCGTCCAGCGACAGGTTGCGCGCCACGTTGGGATGCAGCGCGGCGAATTCGCCGGCCAGCACCCGGATATGGTCCAGTTCGGCCTCGTAGGCGGCCAGGAAGGCGCGGTCCATCAGCCCTCCTCCAGCACCGTGGCGGCGGCGCCCGTGTCCAGGTCGATGGTGGTCAGCAGCCGCAGCCGTTCGGGGGCCGGGGCCATCAGCAACAGCCCCTCGATGCGCACGCGCAGGCCGGTGCGGGTGCCCGGCTCGACCCTGACGCGGATGGTGTCGCGGCGCAGGCGCGGCTCGAACACCGCCAGCACCTCGCGCAACTCGCGTGCCAGCGCCTCGTGGTCGAAATCGCCCGCGCGCCGCCCGGCAAAGGCCGGCACGCCGTAATTCAGCACCGAGGCGCGGACCTGGGGAAAATCGGCCAGCATCTCGGCCGGATCCTCGGCGCCGCCGGCGATGCCGGGGGGCGCGGCGCGGCGCTCGGTCCGGGTCAGCAGATAGCGCACCTCCAGCCGCTCGATGCCGAACAGGTCCTCGATGTCGCGGCGCACCGCCTCGCGCAGCACGTCGGGCGTGACCAGGATGCCGCGTTCCCGCAAGGCGGCGCGGCGGGCCTGCAATTGCGCCAGCGCCGCGAGGTCTCGCGCCTGCTCGGGGTCGAGCCCGTCCCGCCCCTCGCCCGCAAGCAGCGCCGCGAGCCGGGCGGCGCCGTGGCGCGTAGCCAGCGCCGCCTCGCGCCGGGTGATCTCGGCCGACAGCGCGGGCAGGTCGTCGATCAGCCGGTCCCACAGGCTGGGCTGCACCTCCTCGCGCCGCGCCTGAAGGGGCGCGGCGGTGCGGGGGCGGTCGGGGGCGGGGCTGGCCATGGCGATCCTGCGCGCATCCTATGCGGTCACTTGGCGGCCATCAGGTCGTATTCGACCTCGTGCTCGTCGCCTTTCGAATGGTCGTCGGCCTGCACGACGTACTTGATGGCGATCTTTTCGAACGAGATGCCGATCTGCTCGGCAATCGTGTCGATTTCCGGGGCGGGCTGGCTCTGGCTCATCGAATAGGAGGCGATGAGGCAGTTGGTCATGGTGATGGTCAAATAGTCCAGATGCGCCTCGCCCGAATCCTTGCGGACGGTGAAGGTCATCGTCTCGAAGGCCTTGCCCTGCATGCAGGCCAGCGCCAGATAGGGCGAGGCGGCATCATACCATTTGTAAAGCGTCAGGTCGCTGACGGTGGCGCGCCCGCGCACGCGGCCCGACCCGGTCGCGGCCGAGCTTTTCTGCTCGGCCTTCAGGTCGGCGCCCCAGATGTCGATTTCGCCCTCGTGATCGGCCCGGCGCGATTCGCCGTCGATGCCGTCGATCTTGAGGTATCCGGTGAAAGCCATCTCACATCTCCCTGTTCGGCCTGTTCGGCAAGCCGGGTTTCAGACATGGCGGGGCCCGTCGGGGCCGCGTCAGGGGCCGCGCGCGTCATGGCGCCCGCGACCCGGTGCCCGGGAGCCCGCGCCCCCCCGGGCAAAGCGCGTCACGGCCCCTTGACCGAGGGCAGTTCCGAAACCAGCCGCAGCGAGGCGTTGATGCCTTCCAGCTGGTAATGCGGGCGCAGGTAGAAGCGGGCGGCGTAATAGCCCGGCCGGCCCTCGACGCTGTCCACCTGCACCTCGGCCTTGGCCAGCGGCCGCTTGGCCTTGGCCTTGTCGTCGGCCATGGCGGTATTGGCCAGCACATAGCGGTTGATCCACTCGGACAGCCAGACCTCCATGTCGGCGCGTTCCTTGAAGGTGCCGATCTTGTCGCGGGCGATGGCCTTGAGGTAATGCGCGAAACGGCAGACCGGCAGCAGATAGGGCAGGTTCGCCGACAGCCGCTCGTTGGCCTGGGCGTCGGGATCGACCAGCCGCCCGGCGCGGGCCTCGCAATCCTGCAAGGTCTGCGCGCCCAGGAAGGCCGCGACATCGGTGTTCTTGCGATGCAGGATCGGCATCAGCCCCAGCTTGGCCAGTTCGTGCTCGCGCCGGTCGTCGATGGCGATCTCGGTGGGGCATTTCATCACCACCGAGCCGTCGTCGCTGGGGAAGGTATGCACCGGCAGGTTGGTGACGGCGCCGCCGGATTCCACGCCGCGGATCTGGCTGCCCCAGCCATAAAGCTTGTGGCTGCGGTTGATGTTCACCCCCATGGGGAAGGCCGCGTTCATCCAGACGTAATGGTCATGCTTGCCGTCGATCTCCTCGCGGAAGTCGAAGCCCTTGACCGGGATGGTGTCCGGCCCATAGGGCAGCCGCGCCAGCACGCGCGGCAGGGTCAGGCCGATATAGCGCGCATCCTCGCTTTCGCGCAGGCTTTGCCAGGCCGCGTAATCGGGCGAGGAGGTGACCATCTTCAGGTCCTGCGGATTGGGCAGTTCCTGCCAGCTTTCCATGCGGAACAGCCGGGGCGAGGCCGCCGCGATGAAGGGCGCATGGGCCGAGGCGCAGATCCCCGACAGGTTGCGCAGCAGCCCGACGTCGCGCGGATGGTGGCTGAATTCGTAATCGCCGACGATGCTGCCGAAGGGGGCGCCGCCGAAGCTGGAATATTCCTCGGTATAGAGCTTGCGGAACATGGGCGACTGGTCCCACATCTGCCCCTCGAAGTCCTCCAGCTGGTCGGCAAGCTCGTCCTTGGTGATGTTCAGCACCCGGATCTTGAGCATGGTGTCGGTTTCGGTGTTGTTCACCAGGTAATGCAGCCCGCGCCAGCTTCCCTCCATGCGGCGGATCTCGGGGGCGTGCAGCACCTCGTTCATCTGCGTGGTCAGCAGCTCGTCGATGCCGGCGATCAGCGACTTGATCGAGCGCACGGCATTGCCGGAGATCGTGGCGCTGCCGGCCTTTTCGCGGGCGGCCAGGGCCAGGTTGGCGACCAGTTCGCGCAGCTTGGCGCTGTCGTCCTGTTCCTTGACGCGGAAGTCCTTTTCCAGAAGCGTGCCGAATTCGTCCAGATCGACGGCCTCGGCTTCGGCGGCGGCCTCGGTGCCCTTGAGTTCCTGTTCGGCCATGGCTCAGCCCTCCGTCCCGTCGCTGGCCGGGCTCACCGCCTGCTCGGCGACGCGGGCCAGCAGCGGCTCGTCGTTCAGAAGCTGGGCGATGCGCTTTTCGGCGCTGGCCTTGCCGTCCATATAGCTCAGCAGTTCCTCGAGCTTGCGGCGCATCTTCATCAGCTCGGCCAGTTCGGGGATCTGCTCGGCGATGCGGTCGGGGGCGAAATCGCCCATGTTGCGAAAGGTCAGGTCCACGAACATCTCCTCCTCGCCGGCCTCCTCCTCGCCCTCCTTGCGGGGCAGGCGGTTCGGGATGCGGGCGGTGACACGGGGCGAAAGCGCCTCCATGAAGGCGGGGAAGCGGCCGGCATCCACCTCGACGAAGGACCGCTCGGCGGGAGGTTTCTGCGCCTCGCGCGAGGTGGACTTGCCCGCCAGATCCGCCATCACCCCCATGACGAAGGGCAGTTCGATGGTGGTCGGGCTGCCGTAATGCTCGACGTCATAGGCGATCTGCACCCTTGGGGCGCGATTGCGCTCGATTACCTTGGCCTTGCTCTCGCTCATCGCGGGTTACTCCCTGTCGCGGCGCCATCCGGCGCCGGCCCCGATTGCGCCCTGCCGTCAGCGTCCCTTGTCCTCGGTCACTCCGGCGACATTGCGGAATTCCTTCATCCCTCCCGGCGCCAGTTCCTCCATCAGTTGCAGGAAGTTCATCGGCACCATCTTCCGCATCCGCCGCGCCAGATGCGGCAGCGGCGAGGCGGGTTCGTTGCGTTCGTAGAAGTCGATGATGAGGTCGAGACAGGTCTCGACCTCGGCGCGCGAGGCCAGCCTTGCCGGCAGTCCCGCCGATGCGGGAACGGCCGGGGCCGGCACGGGCATGGGCTTGGCAGCGGCCGTTCCCGCGGGCGTCTCGCCGCCCGGCTGCGTGGCCGGCTGCGCGGCCGGGGCGCGGGTGAATTGCGCCTGCGGGCTGGCCAGCGTCGCCGTCATCCGCTCCAGCAGCCGGTGCAGCGCCGGGAAGCGGGTCGGCGGATCCTCCCCGATGCGCGCGGCCAGCGCCGCCTCCAGCCGGGCAAGCGCCCGCAGCGCGGCGGCCAGCCCCGTCTCCAGCGCCGCCACCGCCTCGGGCTCCATGTCGCGCGCGGCGCGGCAGGCGGTCAGCACCCGCGTCACCCTCGCCTCATGGCGGGCCTCGCGCTCGGCCTGCTCGGCGGCGGAAAGCCCGGTCGGCCCCTCGGCGGCCAGCATCGAGGGCGTGACCGCCCCCGCCGCCAGATCCCCGCCCGAGACCACCGGCAGGCCGCGCGGGGCAAGCACGGTGTTGAATTCCAGATCGCCCAGGATGCCGGCATCGGCATTCTCGATCTGGTAAAGCGCGTTGATGCGGCGCAATGCGCCCTCGCGCACCAGCTGGCCTTCGCGCAGGGCGGGGTGCAGGTGGTCCCACCAGGTCTCCAGCGTCTCGGCCAGCAGGTCCAGCCCTTCGGCCAGCCCCTCGGGGCCGCGCATGTTGGTCATGATCCGCGCCACGACGACCAGCAGGCGCAGGTCGCGGCCGGTCTGGGCCAGCGCCTCGGCCTCCTCCAGCTGATGCGCCCAGTCCAGCGCCACGTCGCCGGTATTGCCCTTGGCCAGCTGTTCGGCCCGTGCCGCCCGAGAGGCCCCGTCCAGCGCCCGCTCGAGTGCCAGAAATCTCATGTCGTTGCGAAGATCCATACCGGCGGAATCCGGCACGGCAAGCGGAGCGAGAAACATAGGGGAAACCTTTTCAAAGGCCGCATTATGTTCTTCTCGAAATGAGAAAATCATCTCACGGACTCGGGCTTTGCGCAATGAAATCCTGCGGATCGGCCGATAGGCCCCGGCCGGGCGCGCGGCCGCCCGGCGCATGCCGCGCCGCGGGGGATGTCAGGGCCGCAGGTCGAGAATGCGATGGGTGGCGGCCAGGATCCGGTCCGGCTCGGCCGCGCGCCGCGCCGTCAGCGCCTCGGCAAAGGCGGTGGCGGATTCGTCGCCCGGGCGGCGCTCGTCGAAAAGCGGGCCGCGGGTCACGAAGGCGAAGATCCCCGCCTTGCCGAAATCCCGGTCGTTGACGCGAAAGGCGATGCGTCCCTGGCCGAGGCCGGGATCGTCGGCGGGCCAGAGCACGCGCACGCGGCGCAGCGCGCCTTCGGGCTGGCCTATGCGGTCCAGCCGGGTTTCCTGATCGCCGGCATTGGGCAATACGTTGAAGACCTGGCCGGTTTCCTCGACCGCGACCCAAAGCTCGGCCCCGGGCGTCGCGGCCAGCTCGGCGGGGATCAGCACATCGGCCACCGGATTGTCGCCGGGCCGATAGATCCCGGTCAGCGAGGGTTCGGGCCGGCCTGCCTCGGACAGGCGGATGCCGATGCCGCCCTCGGGCAGGCCCGCCGCCGCAGCGCGGATCTGGCAAAGCGAGGGGCTGAGCGTCTCGGTTTCCAGCCGCAGGGCGCGGTCGCCAAGCGCCGGGCGCAGCGTTTCGGCCAGCGCCGCGGCGGCCGCCGCATCGGGCAGGGCGCCGCGGATCGTCACAGCGGCGCCGGGCGCACCGCCGCCCGCGGGAAGGTCGCTGGCCAGCGGGCCGCAGCTGGCGGCGCCGGCCAGTAATGCGTCCAGATCGACGGGCATCAGCGGCGCGGGGCCGGTGGCCAGCCGCGGCACCAGTTCCATGCCTGCCGCTTGCGCCCATTCGGCCAGCCGAGCGGCGATCGCGTCGCGCTCGGCCGGGGTGGCGGCGCTGCCGGCGATCTCGGCGCGCATGTCGGTGATCTGCACCGTCCAGTCCTGCAACCCTTGCAGCGCCGGGAAAAGCCGCTCCACCGCCTCGGCCCAGCCGGGGGTGGGCATGCCGCGCGCCAGGGCCAGCGCATCCTGCGGCGGGTCGCTTCCGGTCGCGGCGGCGAAGGCGGCGGCGATTCGTCCGGCGTTGGCGGCATCCGGCGCCGGCCCGGACAGGCGCGGCGCCTCGCCGCCCGCCGCCTCCAGCCGCCAAGGCTGGACCAGCGGAAGATCGGGGACAAGCAGCGACCTTGCCGCAAAGAACCCGCCTGCCAGCACCACGGCCAGCAACAGCGGGATGAGCCATATCCGGCCGCGCCTGCCCCCCGCCCGCCGCTGGCTTTGGCGTGGCGTGACGGCTTTCCGGGCCGGCGCGGCCTCTCCGCCCTTCAGCAGCGCGTCCAGCCGCGCCACCACCGCCGCCGCCGAGGGCGCGCGGTCGGCGATGCGCGGCGCCGAAAGCCACAGGATCAGCCCGGCCAGCGGCTCGGGCAGGCCGGTCACGTCCAGCGGCTCGGCCTTGCGGCGGATCATCTCGCCGGGTGTCGCGCCGGCAAAGGGCACCTCGCCCCGCGCCGCCGCCAGCAGCAGCGCGCCGAGCGCGTAAAGATCGCTGGCCGGCTCGGCCTTGCCGTCGAACTGTTCGGGCGCGGCATATTCGTATTTGCCGGCGAACTGATTGCCGACCACCGTATGCGCGCCGGCGGCCGTGTCCTTGGCGATGCCGAAGTCGATCACCGTCGCGCCCTCGACCCGGCCGTCGCGCAGGATCACGTTGTCCGGCGACAGGTCGCGATGCACCACGCCGCGGGCATGGGCGGCGACCAGCCCCTCGGCCACGCGATGCGCGACGATCAGCAAGTCGCGCACCCCCAGCCGGCGTTCGGCCATCACCTCGGACAGGGCCGGGCCGTCGATGAAATCCATCACCAGGAAGACATGGCCCTCGGGCGTGCGCGAGCAGTCGCTGTAGCGCACCACGGCATCGTGCAGGATGTCGCGCATCGCCTCCTCGCGGCGCATCAGTTCCAGATAGCCCTGATCGCCCGAGAAACCGGCGGACAGCGCCTTGATCGCCACCACCCGGCCGGTGACCAGGCTTTTCGCGCGATAGACCTCGCCGGTGCCGCCGCGACCCAGCACGCCCTCGACGGCCCAGGTGTTGTTGAGCACCTGGCCCTCGTGGAAGATGTCTCCCGGCAGGGCCGGGATCATGGCGGCATTCCGTTTTGCGGCAGGCTGGGCATGGCTGGCTCCTTGCGAAAAGATTTCCGAAAGCCGCGGTTTTGAAATACACTTTCCCCGAGGGTCATTTTCCCCCCGAGCCTGCCCGTGGCAAGCCCGATTTATCGCTCCGGTTCTTTTGCCAGCTTTGCAAGGATGGCCAGGATGACGACCGTGACGCCCCGCGCCCCCGCCAGAGGTTCCAGAGAGACGGTCAAGCGCAAGGAGCTGGTCGGGCGGCTGGACCCGCTGTGCCTGCGGGCGTTTTCCGAAGGCGCGCGCAACGCCAAGGCGCGCGGCAATCCCTATGTCGAGCTGGTGCATTTCATCGCCGCGCTGGCCGGGGTGCCGGATTCGGACCTGGCGCTGATCGCCGCGGCGGCCGGGGTCGATGGCGCCCGGCTGGAGGGCGACCTGGCCCGCGCGCTGGACGCCCTGCCGCGCGGGGCCAGCGCGGTCGAGGAGTTCTCCGACCACATCTTCCACGCCATCCAGGAGGGCTGGACGCTGGCGGCGCTGGAGCGGGGCACCGACCGGGTGCGTTCGGGCGATATCCTGGTCGCCTGTCTCAAGACCCCGGTGCTGGAGGGGTTGCTGCTGCGCATCAGCCCGGAATTCGGCCGCATCGACCCCGACCGCATGGCGCCGGACCTGCCCGGCATCCTGGCCGGCTCGGCCGAGGCGGAGGGGACGGCCCCGCCCGAGATGGCGCCGGCCAATGTGCCGAAACCGCCCGAGGGGGCGCTGGCGAAATATGCCACCAACCTGACCGAGCGGGCGCGGGCCGGCAAGATCGACCCGGTGGTGGGCCGCGACCCGGAAATCCGCCAGATCATCGACATCCTGATGCGGCGGCGGCAGAACAACCCGATCCTGACCGGCGAGGCCGGGGTCGGCAAGACCGCCGTGGTCGAGGGCTTTGCCCTGCGGCTGGCGCGCGGCGACGTGCCGCCGCAGCTGGCCGCGGTCGATCTGTGGCTGCTGGACATCGGGCTGATGCAGGCCGGCGCCAGCGTCAAGGGCGAGTTCGAGAAGCGGCTGAAATCGGTGATCGACGAGGTGCAGGCCTCGGCGAAATCGGCGATCCTGTTCATCGACGAGGCGCATACGCTGATCGGCGCCGGTGGGGCGGCGGGGACGGGGGATGCCGCGAACCTGCTGAAGCCCGCGCTGGCGCGGGGCGAATTGCGCACCGTCGCCGCCACCACCTGGGCCGAATACAAGCAGCATATCGAAAAGGACCCGGCGCTGACCCGGCGCTTCCAGGTGGTGAAGGTCGAGGAGCCCTCGGAAGCCGCCGCCGTCGAGATGCTGCGCGGCGTGGCGGGCGTGCTGGAAAAGCACCACCGGGTCGAGATCCTGGACGAGGCGATCGGCGCCGCCGTCTCGCTGTCGCATCGCTATATTCCGGCGCGGCAATTGCCCGACAAGGCGATCAGCCTGCTCGACACCGCCTGCGCCCGCGTCGCCGTCAGCCAGCACGCCACGCCCGCCGAACTGGAGGATCTGGAGCGCCGCTTGCAGGCGCTGGAGATCGAGGCGGGCATCATCGCCCGCGAGGCCGCCATCGGCATCGACACGACCGAGCGCCAGACCGCCAACGACGCCGCCCGCGCCGCGGCCGAGGCGGAGCGCACCGCCGCGCTGGAACGCTGGGAGGCGGAAAAGGCGCTGGTCTCGGACATCCTGACCCTGCGGGCCGAGTTGCGCGGCGAGGGCATGGCGCTGGACGAGGCCGGGGCGGATGCGGCAAAAGCGGAAGCGGAGAGCGACGCCGCGCAAGCCGCTGCCGAGGGGGCAGCGGCCGAGGCCGCGCCCGATGCACCCGCCGGGGCCGCGCCGGCCGCTGATGCGGGTGCCGAAGCCCCGGACGCTGACCCGGACCCCGACCCCGATCCCGCCGCGCGGCTGGCGCTTCTGCGGGCCAAGATGGCCGAGCTGGCCGAGCGGCAGGGCGAGCGGCCGCTGATCCTGCCCTCGGTGGACCGGCTGGCGGTGGGGGCGGTCGTGCAGGACTGGACCGGCATCCCGCTGGGCCGGATGCTGGCCAGCCAGACCGAGCGCGCCCTGGGCCTTGCCGGCCTGCTGGCGCAGCGCGTGGTCGGACAGGACCATGCCATGGCCGCCATCGCCAGCCGCATCCAGACCGGTATGGCGGGGCTGGGCGCGCCGGAAAAGCCGATGGGCGTCTTCATGCTCTGCGGCCCCTCGGGCGTCGGCAAGACCGAGACCGCGCTGGCCCTGGCCGATGCGCTTTACGGCGGCGAGCAGAACCTGATCTCCATCAACATGAGCGAGTTCCAGGAGGCGCATACCGTCTCGACCCTCAAGGGCGCGCCGCCGGGCTATGTCGGCTATGGCAAGGGCGGCGTGCTGACCGAGGCGGTGCGGCGCCGGCCCTATTCGGTGATCCTGCTGGACGAGGTGGAAAAGGCCCATCCCGACGTGCACGAGATCTTTTTCCAGGTCTTCGACAAGGGGATGATGGACGACAGCGAGGGGCGGCGGATCGACTTTCGCAACACGCTGATCCTGCTGACCTCAAACGTCGGCACCGACGAGATCATGGCGCTGACCGATGCCGGCCGCAGCCGGGTCGAGATCGACAGCCTGTCGGCGGCGCTGCGCCCGCCGCTGTTGCAGGTGTTCCCTCCGGCGCTGCTGGGGCGGCTGGTGACGATCCCCTACCTGCCGCTTTCGGATGCGATGATCGAGGCCATCGCCGGGCAGAAGCTGGCCGGCATCGGCCGCAGGCTGGCCGCCGCGCATGGCGCCGAGCTGGTGATCGGCGCGGGCGTCATGGACCAGATCCGCGCCCGCTGCACCGAGGTCGAATCGGGCGGCCGCATGATCGACGCCATCCTGACCGGCGCGATCCTGCCCGAACTCAGCCGCCGGGTGCTGGACGCCAGGCTGGAGGGGCGCGGCATCGGCAGGGTGACGGTGACCGGCGGGCCGGACGGCTTTGCCTATGCCCTTGACTGAGGCGTGCCGTGCAGATTTTCGACCAGACCGGCTTTCCCCATCAGATGGGGACCGGCATGGACGTGGCTGGGCAGGCCTACATGCTGCTGGTGGTCAAGGGCAGCTTCGCCTTTCCCGAGCGTGAAACCGACCCGCCCCTGCCGCTGAAGGACCAGCGCCCGCTGGTCATGGCCGACGAATATACCGGCGCGCCGGGCTTTTCCGCGCCGCTTTGGGAAAGCGATTTCGCCTTTCGCAAGCTCTTCTGCGATGTGGTGCTGAACGGCGCCGCCCATGCCCCCGGCGGCCGCCCGGTCGAGCGGCTGCGCGTGGGGCTGGCGGTGGGCAATTGGTCCAAGCAGCTCGACGTGGTCGGCCAGCGCGAATGGCGCGTGCTGGGGCCGGCCATTGCCGCGACCCGGCCCTATCCCTTCACCCGGATGCCGTTTTCCTATGACACCGCCTTCGGCGGTCCCGACCGCAGCCGCCCGCCCGGCCCCGACGTGCCGGTCCATGCCGCCAACCCGGTCGGGCTGGGCTGGGCCACCGCCTCGGGCGGCAGTCCGGCCGGCCTCGCCCTGCCCAATACCGAGGCGCCGGGGCAGGAGATCACCTCGCCCTATGGCGACTGGCGCCCGATGGCGCTGGGGCCCTATGGCCGCGGCTGGCCGCTGCGCCTGCCCTATGGCGGCACCTATGACGAGCGTTGGGTGGCCGAAACCGCGCCCTTCCTGCCGCGAGACTTCGACGAGCGTTACTACCAGACGGCGCCGCCCGACCAGCAGATCGCGCCGCCCGTGCCCTTTGCCCCGGTGGCGCTGGTGCATCTGACCCCGCGCGGGCGCGAGGCGTTCCGCCTGCCCGACACCCGGCTGCCGTTCCGGGTCTGGCGCGGGCGCGACTGCTGCCTCGACACCGTGGCGCTGCCCGACACGCTGGCCATCGACGCCGAGGCGCGAGTTCTGATGCTGACCTGGCGCGTGCAGGTGCCGATCCGCCGCACCATCGCCGAATTCTCGCGCGCCTGGATCGGCGAGCCGACCGCCGCCATGCTGCGCGCCGAGCGCGAGGGGCGCGGCTATATCCGCCTGCCCGCGGTGCTGGGCGCGGGCGAGGATGGGGGGGACGGCCCATGATCGGCGTGCTGGCGGCGGGCATGGTGACGGCTGTGGGGCTCGATTGGGCCGCGTCGGCGGCGGCGATGCGGGCGCGGCTGGACGGGTTCGCCGAGACGCGCTTTACCGCACCCGGCGGCTGGCGCATCGGTGCGCCGGTGCCCCTGCCGCGCAACTGGATCGGCCAGCGGCGCATGGCGCATCTGGCCGCCGGCGCCGTGGCCGACATCCTGCGCCAGGAGCCCGCAGCCGCCGAGGCCGCGCTGATCCTGTGCCTGGCCGAGGAGGGCCGGCCCGGCCGGCCGGTGCAAGACCCCTCGGCGCTGCTGCGCATGCTGTCGCGGATCCTCGACCTGCCCGAGCGGCGGGCGCATGTGGTGGCGCATGGCCGGCCCTCGGGCTTCGTCGGGCTCGATCGGGCGCGGCGCATGATCGCCACGGGACAGGCGGGCCGGGTGCTGCTTCTGGGCCTCGACAGCTATCTGACCGGGCCGGCGCTGGCGCATTATGCCGGCCTTGCGCGGTTGCTTCAGGACGGCAATGCCGACGGGTTCATCCCCGGCGAGGCGGCGGCGGCGGTGCTGCTGGGGCCGGGCGGCGCCCTGCGGCTGACCGGGCTGGGCCTGGCGCGCGAGGCGGCCTTCCTGGGCAACGGCCGGGGCGGGGACGGCGCGGACCTGCCCCTGCGCGGCGACGGCATGGCCGCGGCCTATCGCGCCGCGCTGGCCGAGGCCGAGACCGACCTGGCCCATGTCGAATACCGCATCTCGGACCTGCCGGGCGAGCAGCATTTCTTCCGCCAGACTGCACTGATGACCCTGCGGCTGGAACGCGGCCGCTCGGCCTTCCAGGATCTGTGGAGCCCGGCCGAGAGCCTGGGCAATATCGGCGCGGCGGTGGTGCCGGCGATGCTGGGCATGGCGCTGGCGGCGGTGCGCAAGGGCTATGCCCCCGGCTCGCCGGTGCTGGTCGAGGCCTCGGGCGACGATGGCGCCTGCGGGGCGGCGGTGCTGCACGAGGCGCGGGGCCCGGCCCGGCGCGTCTCGGCCGAGGATCGTTTCGCCATGGGGGCGGCACCATGAGCGGGGTTTTCGCCAACGGGCTGGAGATCAGCGGCAAGGCGGTCAACGCCCAGACCATCGCCGCCTTTCCCGACACCTGCTTTACCCCGCCCGAGAACCCGGCCACGCCGCCGGGCGTGCCGGTGCCCTATCCCAGCTTCGGCATGGCCTCGGACACGGAAAACGGCACCGGGACGGTGTTCATCGGCGGCAAGACGGTGAACATCAAGAACAAGTCCGACATCAGCCGCACCTCGGGGACCGAGGCGGGCTGCGCGGCGAAAAAGGGCATCATCACCTCGAAGAATACCGGCAAGAAATATTTCACCTCCTGGTCGAACGACGTGAAATTCGACGGCGAGCCGGTGATCCGCTTTTCCGACCTCGCCACGCACAACCACGCCTCGCCCACCGGGCAGACGCCGCCCTTCCCCGAGATCTGTGCGGCGAACCAGGCCTTTGCCGATTGCGTGGCGCTGCTGAACAAGCTGGAAATGCAGCTGCACGAACATGGCAAGTCGCCCTGCAAGCATCCCGACCAGTCCGAGCATCCGCTGGAAAACCAGATGATGCAGAAATCGCGGGGCGGCACGAACTATGCCGCCTTTCCGGGCTATCATGTGGACAAGGCGCCGTGCATCTGCATGCGTTCCTTCAACCTGAACCCCGACGGCACGCCCAAAAGCGGCGGGGGCAGCATGAAGGGCGCGCCGCATCCGATGAAATCCAAGGCCAACCGCGATCTGTTGAAGAAGAACCCCAAGCCGACCGTGCGCGAGGCGCTGGACGAGACCAAGCAAGCCTACGGCGATCACCATGACAAGCTGCAACCGCCCACTTCGGAAGAGGACAAGAAGGCGGCGCTGGAATGCATCGAGGTGGTGGTCGTGACCTATCTGCAAAGCGTGGCCAAGCCCAAGCAGAACGCCGACGGCTCGACCAGCCAGCCATCGACGCAGGACGTCCTGAACACCCAGCTGAGGAACTGACATGGCCGATACCGACGCGCCCTCGGGCAATCCGCTGGACGATCTCGATCCCGCCGAGGTGAGGATCGAGGCCGTGGACGCCTTTCACCTGGGCGGCACGCGCTATGCCGCCAGTTTCGAGTTGACCGACATCCATTGCGAGTTCTCGCGGTCCTTCCTGCTCGACATCGATTTCGGCGAGACGCTGACCTTCACGGTGCGGTTGCAGATCGAGGATGCGATCAACTCCCATGCCACGCTGGCGCCGGACAGGCATGTCGTGCTGGAACTGGGCGGGCTGATGCATGACCTGACGCCCGCGGGCGACGGCATCACCGCCTTGCCCGAAGGCGTGTTGCGGCGGATCTGGCATCTGGAAGACGGGCCGCAATTCGTCTTTGGCGACCGCGGCGTGGCCTATATCCGCGAACCGGGCGGCGGCTGGGAGTTGATCGCCCCCCATGATCTGGCGGTGCTGCGCGACATTCACGGCAGCTCGGCCCAGAACGTGCATGCCTGCGGCCATGGCGGATTAGTGCTGCGGCTTGAAGGCCGGGCCTGGGTGCCGGTGGAGATCCCGGACCAGCGCAATCTCTATGCGCTGGAGGTCTCGGCCGATGGTGCGATGCATTTCGGCGGCGCCGAGGGCACCGCCTTTGCGCTGATCGACGAGGAACTGATCGCGCTGGAGGCCGCGCCCTGGGATTATTTCGGCATTTGCAGCTTCAGGGGCCGCCGCTACTGGACCGATTCCTCCTATGGCATCAGCGTGCAGGAGGGCAACGCGCTGCGGCCCTTCCGCAATCTCGGCCAGGGGTTCTACATGCACGCCTCGCCCGAAAAGCTGGTGGTCTCGGGCTGGAAGGAGATCTTCATCTTCGACGGCGAGACCTGGGAAGGGTTCGAGATGGGCTATGACGGCAATATCTTCCTGCGCCGGCTCGACATGGCGGATTACGGCGGCTGACCCAGCCGCTCGGCCAGATAGGCCCTGACCTTGTCCAGGTCCAGCGCGGCCACCCGCAGCCCCTCGGCGCCGGGTTGCAGCATGCGCAGCACGAACAGCTCGCCCGGCTCGGGATACTCGGCAAAGCGCGCCTCGGCGATGCGCAGCCCCTCGGCGCCGGCGACACGCAGCCCGTCCAAATGCGCCTCCAGCCGTTCCAGCAGGCGGGCGACGCGCAGGGCGTCCATCTCGGGGTTTTCCTCGGGGAAAAGCATCGCCCGGTCGTAGAGCGTCCACAGGAAGGCCGCCTGCTCGGCGTGTTGGCGCAGGATCTCGGGCAGGGCAGGGGCGGGGGGATACATCAGTTCAGATTGATCGAGCCGCCGCGGATGCGGTTCGCCGCCGAGGCGTGGCTGACCAGATAGGTGCCGCGGATGGTGATATGGCCGTCCGCCTCCATCACGATCGAGGCCTTGCCGCAGCGCAGCTCGATGCGCTGCTGGGCGGTGATGCGTACGGGCTCGCCATCGGCGGCGGCGACCGGGCCGGGCGGCCGGGCCGAGACGATGCGGCCGATCACCAGCGGCCGAGTTGCATCGCCATCCTCGAACAGGATGGCAAGCTCGGCGCCGATATCGCCCGGATCGAACCGCACCAGGCTGCGCGCCGGAACCGCCTGGGCCGAGGGATTGCCGGGAAAGACCACCAGCGGCCGCCCCTCATCGAGGCCAAGCAGCATGCCGATCACCACGCCGCCGCGAATATCTTCGCCGATCATGTCCAGCCCTCCGCCCCGGCTGCAACGATGATAGCATGGTCGGGGGCCAAGTTCACCGGGATTCCCGTGCCGAAATCCCCGGGAGCCATCTGCGATTGCTGGCATATCCGGGACATCGCTGCCGGCGCGGGCGGGAGCAAACCGGCCCGATGCCCGCCATGCCGGGCAGGGTTGCCTCGTCGTCCTGGGGGGACAGGCCGCCGGCGGCAGCCTGCCGCGGCAGCGCGTCACGCAAGTCACGGCTCAGCGGCGTACAAGGCTTGCTCCAGGATGGTGCCGGACCGGGGGGCTAGATGTCGGCCCGCGGAACAGCGAGGCGGGATATGAGAAAAGCCCCGCCGTTGCCGGCGGGGCGCATCGCATGTGACCGGGGCCCGGAATCGGCGGGCGCGGTCGAAGGGGATCAGGCTTTCGCCAGCTCGCGCTTGATCTTCAGGGCGCGATCCGACAGCTCGGCATCCTTGGCTTTCGCCAGGAAGGCATCGAGGCCGCCACGGTGGTCGACCGAGCGCAGCGCCGCGGCCGAGATGCGCAGCTGGTAGCTGCGGCCCAGCTTTTCCGACAGCAGCGACACTTCGTTCAGGTTGGGCAGAAACCGGCGGCGGGTCTTGTTGTTGGCGTGGGAGACGTTGTTGCCGCTCATCGGGCCCTTGCCGGTCAGTTCGCAAACGCGCGACATGATCTTGTTCCTTCGATTCGATCCTGCACGGGCGTGGGCCCGCAATATGAAAGGGCGCCGCGTGGCAGCGCCCGGAAATCCGTTTGCGGGGGATAAAGCCAGACGGGCGGCGCGTCAAGCCTTTTTGCCGGGCTTTTCCACCCTGCCACGGCGGTTCAGGGCGCGAACCGTTCGGCCTCGTGGCGGATCAGCGCCTGCTTGCGCCACAACCCGCCGCCATAGCCGGTCAGCCCGCCATCCGAGCCGATCACCCGGTGGCAGGGAATCACCACCGCGATCTGGTTGGCGCCATTGGCCCGCGCCACGGCGCGGATCGCCGAGGGCCGGCCGATGCGCCGTGCCAGTTCGGCATAGCTGATGGTCGCGCCCGCGGGCAGGCGCTGCAATTTCCGCCAGACCTGCTGCTGGAAATCGGTGCCATGCAGGGCCAGCGGCAGGTCGAACATCGCCCGGTCGCCGGCGAAATAGCCGGTGATCTGCGCCTCGGTCCGGTCGGTGACGGCGGTGCGGCCGGGGGCGATGCGGCCCCTGGCGGCAAGGCGGCGCAGCTCGGCCGGCAGCGCCGCGCGTTCGAGGAATTCCAGCAGGTGCAGCCTATCCCGGTCGGCGACCGCGATCATGGCGCCCAAGGGCGTGTCGAACCATGCGGCCGCAAGCTCGGCCGGTCCCTGCGGCTGGCCCAGGATCTCGGCCAGCAGGGCGCCGGGATCCGCCTGCGGGTCAGGCCCGGCGCTCATGAGCCTGTCGCTCGGCGATCAGCGAATCGCATTCCGCCGCGCCCAGCCAGTCGAGCATCCGGGCCGCCGCCGAATCGGGATCGCTCTCGCCCCGCGCCACGGCATCGCCCAGCTCGCGCAGGCGGGCGCGCACCTCGGGCCGGTCGAGACGCGCCAGCAATCCGGTGCGCAGTTCCGAGAGGAACCAGTGCCGCGCCTGCTCGGCCCGGCGGCTCTCGAAATGCCCGTGCTCGCGCCGCCAGTCGGCCAGCCAGGTCATGTTGGCCCAGGCCTTGTCCAGCCCCTCGCCGGTATAGGCCGAGACCGGCAGCGCCTTGGGGAAGCCCTCGGGGTCGTAGGGGCGCTTGCGCAACAGCCGCAGCGCGCCGGCGTAATCGGCGACGGTGCGCATGGCGGTGTCGCGCAGCTCGCCATCGGCCTTGTTGACCAGGATGATGTCGGCGATCTCCATGATGCCGCGCTTGACGCCTTGCAGCTCGTCTCCGCCGGCCGGGGCGAGCAGCAGGATGAACAGGTCGGACATCTCGGCCACCAGGGTCTCGCTTTGCCCGACGCCCACCGTCTCGATCAGCACCACGTCGAAGCCCGCCGCCTCGCAGAGCCGCACGGTTTCGCGGGTGCGGCGGGCGACGCCGCCGAGTTCGGCGCGCGAGGGCGAGGGGCGGATGAAGGCGTTGGGATCGCGGCTCAGCGTCTCCATCCGGGTCTTGTCGCCCAGGATCGAGCCGCCGGAGCGCGCCGAGCTGGGATCGACGGCCAGCACCGCGACCTTGAGGCTCTGCGCGGTCAAGAGCTTGCCGAAAGCCTCGATGAAGGTGGACTTGCCGACCCCCGGCGTGCCCGACAGGCCGATGCGCAGCGCCTGCCGCTCGGGCAGCTCGGCAAGCAGGGCCACGGCGCGGGCGCGGTGGTCCGGGCGGGTGCTTTCGATCAGCGTGATCGCGCGGGACAGCGCGCGGCGGTTGCCCTGCGTCAGGGGTTCGGTCAGTTCGTCCATGCCCATCCCGGCTGCATCCTTGCGACGCGGGGGCCGATTGCCCCCGCACCCCCGTGGATATTTCCACACGGAAGACATGTAAACGCCGGGCGGTTGTGGCGGATCGGCGCGGGGGGTAAGTCTGGCGCGGGAAACGGAGCGGGTCATGCTGACACGGCGGGCGATTCTGGCCGGGATGGCGGCGATGGCGGCAGGGCCGGCGGCGGCCGCCGCCGGGTTGCAGCTGTTGATGGTGCGGCGCAAGGGCTGCGTCTATTGCGCCCAGTGGGACCGCGAGATCGCCCCGGTCTATGGGCAGCATCCCGAAGGGCGCGCGGCGCCGCTGCTGATGGTCGATCTGGACGGGCCCTATCCGGACGGTCTGGTGCTGGCGCGGCGGCCCTGGCTGACGCCCACCTTCATCCTGTTGCAGGGCGGGGTCGAACTGGTGCGATTCGAGGGCTATCCCGGGCGGGAGCGGTTCTTCGGCGTGCTGCGCGACATGCTGGCCGAGGCGGCGGGCTGAGGCTTTCGCCTTGCGCCGCTTTGGGTTATCCGGGGCCGCGTAACCTGTCAGAGGAATGGGCCATGCACGACATCCGCGCCATCCGCGAAAACCCCGCCGCTTTCGACTCTGCGCTTGCGCTGCGCAACATGGCCCCGGTTTCGCCCGAGATCCTGTCGCTGGATGCCGACCGCCGTTCCCGCATCGCCGCCGCCGAGGCCGCGCAGGCCGAGCAGAACAGGGCCAGCAAGGAGGCCGGCGCCGCCAAGGGCCGCGGCGACGAGGCCGAGTTCCAGCGGCTGCGCGCCCTGGTCACCGCCAAGAAGGACGAGACCGCCCGGTTGCAGGCCGAGGCCACGGCGCTGGATGCCAAGTTGCGCGAGCTGTTGCTGACCGTTCCGAACCTGCCCCTGGACAGCGTGCCTGCTGGCGAGGACGAGAACGACAATGTCGAGATCCGGCGCTGGGGCGAGCCGCGCAGCTTCGACTTCACCCCGTGCGAGCATTTCGAGATCGCGGGCGTCCGGCCCGGCATGGACTTCGAGACCGCCGCGAAGTTGGCCGGATCGCGATTCGTGGTGTTGAAGGGCGGTGTCGCCCGCCTCCATCGCGCGCTGTCGCAGTTCATGCTGGACCTGCATGTCGCGGAGCATGGGCTGGAGGAGACCTGGGCGCCGGTGCTGGTCCTGTCCGAGATGATGGAGGGCACCGGGCAATTGCCGAAATTCGGCGAGGATAGCTATCAGACCCGCGAGGGCTGGTGGCTGATCCCGACCTCGGAGGTGACGCTGACCAATACCGTGAACGGCGATCTGGTCGATCATGCCAGCCTGCCGCGGCGCATGGTGGCGCATAGCCAGTGCTTCCGTTCGGAAGCCGGCAGCGCGGGCCGCGACACTTCGGGGATGCTCCGCCAGCATCAGTTCGAGAAGGTCGAGATGGTCTCGATCACCGATGCGGAATCGGGGGTCGCGGAGCATGCCCGTATGACCCGCTGCGCCGAAACCGTGCTGGAGCGGCTGGGCCTGCCCTATCGCACCATCGTGCTGTGCGGCGGCGACATGGGCTTCGGCGCCCGCATCACCCATGACCTCGAGGTCTGGCTGCCCGGGCAGGGCAAGTATCGCGAGATCTCCTCGGTCAGCTATTGCGGCGACTTCCAGGCCCGGCGGATGAACGCGCGCTATCGCCCGGCGGGCGGCGGCAAGCCGGAGTTCGTCCATACGCTGAACGGCTCGGGGCTGGCGGTCGGGCGGACGCTGATCGCGGTGCTGGAAAACGGCCAGCAGGCGGACGGGTCGGTCATCCTGCCCGATGGGCTGCATCCCTATCTGGGCGGCAAGACGCGGCTGGGCGCCGACGGGGTGCTGGCCTGACTTAACAAAAGCTGGATCGCGCGAAACCCGCCGCGAGCGGGCGGCGTTTCCTGCCCATGTCTCGCTTGGGCGCCCTGCTGTTGATCCTGGCGGTGCTGGCCTTCATTGCCAGCACGTTGTTTCACGCCCTGCTGCCGGACCAGCGGGCCATGGCGCCGGCGGCCATCGCCGACCCGGGGCTTGCGCTGTCGCCCTGGCAGGGCTTTCCCGGCGGCCCGGCGCCGCGGGTCGATCTGCCGGCGCTGTTCCTGCGCCCCGAAGGGCTGGGCATGGCCGGGCTGCTGGGCACAACCTGGGCGGCGCTGGCCTATCACGCCGGTCGGCGCTGGTTCGAGAGGCGGCGGATGCGCCTGGCGCGCGCGGCCGCCCGGGAGGAGGAGCGCGAACTGCCACCGCAAAGCGCCGGCCCGCCGACCCCGGGCCATCTGCTGCGGCTGCACGAGCAGGACGACAGCCTGGTCGAGCATGCACCGCTGATCCTGGGGCTGCTGGCGGGGGCGGTCTGGCCCTGGCTGTTGCCCGGCCAGCCGGTCATCGCCTTCCTGCTGTCGGCGGCGATGCTGGCGGGCTTCCTGGCGGCGGCGCTGCGGGGCATCCGGGTCGGCAGCCTGGTGCGGCGCAGCTCCTTGCTGGGCTTCGTCGCGGGCTGGGGGCTGCTGGTCAGCTTCGCCGTGTTCACCGGGTTGCTGCGCGACCGGCTGGGCGTGCCGCAGGAGGCCGCGGCGGTGATCGCCCTGCTGATCGGTTCGGTCGCCGCCGTCAGCGTGCAGTTGCGGCTGGGGCGGCGGATCGGCTTCAGCGTGGCGTTGATCTGGGGGCTGATCGGTATTGCCGCCGCCACCGTCACCACCGATGCCGCCATCGCCACCATGACCGTCATCGCCATCGCCATCATCGCCGTGGCGCTGGTGCGGGTGACGACCTAGGCGCCCTTTGGCTTCTGCCGCTGCTTGTGCTTGGACAGCGCACCGGACTGGTTGATCTTGCTGGCCTTGTCCTTGTAGGGGTTCTTGGTTCCCTGGTCGCGGAAGGTCAGCCGGATCGGCGTGCCCGGCATGTCGAAATCCTGCCGCAGCCCGTTCACCAGATAGCGCTGGTAGCTGTCGGGCAGCTTGTCGGTATGGGTCGCCATGACCACGAAGGCCGGCGGCCGGGTCTTGACCTGGGTGATGTAGCGCAGCCGGATGCGGCGGCCGCCCGGCGCCGGCGGCGGATGCGCCTCGGTCATCGCGCCCAGCCACTGGTTCAGCCGCGCGGTCGGGATGCGGCGGTTCCAGACCTCATGCGCCTTGAGGATGGCGTTGTGCAGCCGGTCCAGCCCCTTGCCGGTGCGGGCCGAGACGGTGACCAGGGGCGCGCCCTTCAGCTGCGGCAAGAGCCGCTCGAAGGCCTCGCGCAGCTCCTTGAGCTTTTCGGGCTTGTCCTCTTCGAGGTCCCATTTGTTCGCGGCGACGACCACGGCGCGGCCCTCGGTCTCGGCGAAATCGGCGATGCGCAGGTCCTGCTGCTCGAAGGGGATACCCACGTCCAGAAGCACCACCACCACCTCGGCGAAGCGCACGGCGCGCAACCCGTCGGCGACGGAAAGCTTTTCCACCTTATCGGTGACGCGCGCCTTTTTGCGCATCCCGGCAGTGTCGAAGATGCGGACCGGCGTGCCCATGAAATTCGTGCTGACGCTGATCGAATCGCGGGTGATGCCGGCCTCGGGTCCGGTCAGCAGCCGGTCCTCGCCCAGGATCTTGTTGATGAGCGTCGATTTCCCGGCATTCGGCCGGCCGATCACCGCGATCTGCAAGGGCTTGCTTGCCGATGGGCGCCAATCCTCGGCCTCTTCGCCATCCTCGACGGCGACGTCGGTCTCGGGCGCCTGCTGGACGTTCTGCGCCTCGAAGGCTTCGGCCAGCGGCACGAGGGCGCGGTAGAGGTCGTCCATGCCTTCGCCATGCTCGGCCGAGATGCGCAGGGGCTCGCCCAGGCCGAGCGCATAGGCTTCCATCGCGCCCGCCTCGCCGGCGCGGCCCTCGGCCTTGTTGGCGGCCAGGATGACATGCCTGGCCCGCCGGCGCAGGATATCGGCGAAATATTCGTCGGCCGCGGTCACGCCCGCGCGGGCATCGATCACGAACAGGCAGACATCGGCCTCATCGACCGCGCGCTCGGTCAGGCGGCGCATGCGGCCTTGCAGGCTGTCGTCCTCGGCGATCTCCAGCCCGGCCGAATCGACGACGATGAAGCGCAGGTCGCCCAGACGCCCCGCGCCCTCGCGCAGGTCGCGGGTCACGCCGGGCTGGTCATCGACCAGGGCAAGCCGCTTGCCGACAAGGCGGTTGAACAGCGTGGACTTGCCGACATTGGGGCGCCCGACAATGGCGAGGGTAAAGCTCATCTGTATGCGATCAACTGGCCGTCATGGGTGACGACGTAAAGGGTCTGGCCCGCGACGGCCGGGGCTGCGGCGGCGCCGCCCGGGATCTGGGCGGTGCCGATCAGCGCGCCCGAGGCGGGATCGAAGACGCGCAGATAGCCGTCCGACGAGGCGAGGTAAAGCTTCGATCCGGCCAGAACCGGGCCGTAATGGTTCCAGACCCGGTCCTGCTTGCGGACGATCTGTTCGGTGAAATAGGGCAGTTTCTGCGCCCAGACCCGGCCGCCATTGGCCGCGTCCAGCCGGATCAGCTGCGCCTGGTCGTTCACCAGGAAGATCGAGTTTCCGGCGGCCAGCACCGGGCTCGCCGCACCCTCGCGGGCGTGCCATTTCATCATGCCGGTGCTCAGGTCATAGGCGCCGACGCCGCCGGCGCTGGTGCCGGCGTAAAGCGTATTGCCCAGGATGACCGGGTCGCCGGTCATGTCGCGGAAATAGCTGACCGCGCGGCCGAGCCGGGTTCCGCCGACATTGGCGACCCAAAGCTGGCTGCCGTCCGAGGCGTCGACGCCCGTCAGCGCGCCCGTGTTCGACGGAAACACCACCGTGCCGCCCGAGAGCGCGGGGGCCGAGGCGCCCATCACCGCGGCCATGTCCTTGTTGCCGAAGCTGCGCCACAGCACCTTGCCGTCATTGGCGCGCACCGCCCAGCCGGTCTGCTCGCGGTCCAGCACATAGACGACGCCGTTCGCGACCGTCGGCGCGCCGCCGATCGCCGCTTCGACCTTCTGCCGCCAGGCGATGCCGCCGGTGCGGGCGTCCAGCGCCACCAGCTCGCCATAGCCGGTGGTCGCGAAGACCCGGTTGCCCTCGAAGGCCAGCCCGCCGCCCGAGACGCTGCGGTCGCTTTCGCCGGCGGGGCGCAGATCGACGCTCCAGACCCGCCCGCCGCCGGCGGTGGTGGCGGTGACGGTGGACTGGCTGTCCAGGGCAAAGACCAGCCCCGCCGCGACCACCGGCTCGGCGGTGATGCGGTGGCGCTTGTCCGACGCGGTGCCGATGGGCGCTGCCCAGACCCGGCGCGTGCCGGCACCAAGCGCGACATTGCCCGGCGCATGGGCGGCGTTGCCGGCGCGCTGCGACCAGTCGGCATTGGCGCGCACCGGCGGCAGGGACAGGGCGGCGGTGGTCGGCGCCTGGGCGCCCTCGGCGGCGGGACCGTCGGGCGACAGCACGGCGCGCGGATCCAGCCGCTCTCCGGGCAGCGGCGTTTCGCGTTGGGTGCAGGCCGAAAGGGCGGTCAGGCCAGCCAGAGCGGCGATCAGGGACAGCCTCGTCATCGCTTTCTCCTCTATCCGGGCCGGGCGTGAAATCGGGATTCGGCCACGGGCGCCTTGGTTCGGTTTGCCGGCGGGGCCGGCCATCAATTCGTGGCGGGGGCCGGCATTGTCTGCGGCATGGTCTGCGGACCGGGGGTCTCGCCGCGCTCGGGCTCGACGCCCAGGGTGATCATCATCTCGGACAGGCGGCGGCGCAAGGGTTCGGAGAGACCGTCCTTTTGCTGGATCTGGCCGATCAGCATGACGGCATCCTCGGTGCGGCCGGCGCCGATCAGCGCCACCGCCTTCTGCTCCAGCGCCAGCAGCTCGAACGGGGCGCCGGGCTTGGACAGATCGGCCAGCAGCCGGTCGCGCTCGGCCGCATCCATGGCCGGGCCGGCCACCATCACCGCCTTGAGCAGCGCCAGGTCGCGCAGCACCGGATCGTCCTGAAGGCCGGCCGCGACCGCCTTGAGCCGCTCGGCCGCCTTTTGCGGCAGGCCGGCCTGGGCCTCGGCGCCGGCGGCCAGCATCTCGGACAGCGCCTTGCGGCCCGCCGAGCCGGCGGCATCGACGGCGGTCAAGGCGGTGATGGGATCCTGGCCCTGGCGGGCGGCCAGGACGGCGTCGCCCCAGGCCTGGGCCCGGGTCTTGGCCTGGCTGCTCGAATATTCCCGCCAGGCGGCTCCGCCGACGATCGCCAGGATCACCAGCAGCGCGATCCAGCCATAGCGGCGGAACAGCGCGAACAGCCGGTCGCGGCGCAGATCCTCGGTGACCTCGTCGATGAAGCTGTCGTTCTGATTGGCCATGTCGCCCCCGGATGTTCTTTCGCGCTGTTCTATACGGGGTTTCACCCGTTTGCCAATGGCGGGGCGTGGCGGGACTGGCGCAGGGCCGAGACGGAATAGATCGCCAGTGCCGCCCAGATCATCGCGAAGGCGATCATGTGCCAGCCGGTGAAGCTCTCGCCGAACAGCAGCACGGCGCAGAGGAATTGCAGCGTCGGGTTCAGATAGAACATCAGCCCCAGCGTGGCCATTTCCACCCGCCGTGCCGCATAGCTGAACAGGATCAGCGGCACCGCCGTGATCGCGCCCGAGGCGATGAGCAGCAGCGTGACCGGCAGATTCGCGCCGAAGCCCAGCGGCTCGGCCAGCGGCGCCGGCATCAGGCCAAGCGCCTGGGCGATGAGCCAGCCGAGCGCCAGCGGCGTCAGCAGGGCGACCTCGGCCGCGACCGACAGCACCGGACCCAGCGGCAGCGCCTTCTTGACCGCGCCATAGAGGACGAAGGTGGTGGCCAGCCCCAGGCTGATCCAGGGCACGACCCCCAGCCCCCAGGTCAGCAGCGCCACCGCCAGGGCGGCCAGCAGGACGGCCAGCGCCTGCGTCCGCGTCAGGCTTTCGCCAAAGACCAGCACCCCGGTCAGCACCGCGACCAGCGGGAAGATGTAATAGCCCAGCGAGCTTTGCACCACATGGCCGGCCTGCACCGCCCAGATGAACATGCCCCAGTTGGTCGAGACCGTCAGCGCGGCAAAGGCGATCCGCCCCAGCTGGCGGCCGGCCAGGGCGGCGCGCAGCTGGCCCAGCCGGCCCTGGGCGCCCAGCATGACCAGAAACAGCGCCAGCGACCAGACGGTGCGATGCGCCAGCACTTCGACGGTCGGCACGCCGGTGAGGGCGCGGTAGAAGATCGGCGACAGGCCCCAGGTCACGCAGACCCCGATCATCGCCCAGAAGCCCTTGGTCCATTCGCTCATGCGCAATTCCTTTCCGTGCGGCCAGCCATGCGTCCGATTCGCTGCGAGGGCAAGGGCAGGCGCGGCTTCGTCGGGACGGGCCATGCGCGAAGTCCCGGCCAGCGCCGATCTTGCAGCGAGGCCGGAAAGCTCGAACAGGTTGTCGAGGATTTTGGAGGCGGGTACCGGAATCGAACCGGTCTTCACGGATTTGCAATCCGCTGCGTAACCTCTCCGCCAACCCGCCGGAGCCTCGCGTTTGCTAGGGTTTTCGTCGGGCGCGGTCAAGGGGGTTGTTGCCTTGCTCGCCGCTTTCCCGAAAACCGCCTGGCATTCGCTTCCGAGGCCGGGTCGGTGAAGGCGTTCGCCCGATCCTCGTCACGTAACCGCAGATCCGTGGGACGGATTCACTTCGCCGCCCAGGGCCCATGGTGGCTGTCCCGGCCGTCGAGGCGGTCGAAGCCATGCGCGCCGAAGAAGTCGCGCTGCGCCTGGATCATGTTCGCCGTGCCGCGGCCGGTGCGCATCATATCGAACCAGCCTAGCCCCGAGGCCAGCGCCGGCAAGGCATGGCCGTGCAGCACGCCCTGCGCCACCACCGCCCGCAGCGCCGGCATCGCGGTCTCGAGCTTCTCGGCGAAGAACGGCGCCAGCGCCAGGTTGCGCGACGGGTCCTCGGCCAGCGCCGTGGCCATGTTGTTCAGCATCGCCGAGCGGATGATGCAGCCCGCGCGCCAGACCCGCGCGATCCCCGGCAGGTCCAGCTGCCAGCCGAAGGCCCGGCCCGCCGCCTCGATCATCGCAAAACCCTGCGCATAACACAGGATCTTGCCGGCGATCAGTGCCGCCTCCAGTTCGGGCAGCGCCAGCTCCAGCGCCTGCGGGGCGGCAGCGAAACGCGCTTCGCCCGCCTTGCGCTCGTCGATGCGGGCCGAGACGTTGCGCGCCATCACCGCCGCCTCGATCACCGGGATCGGCGCCGCCAGGTGCTGCGCCTCGATCGCGGTCCAGCGCCCGGTGCCCTTTTGCCCGGCGGCGTCCAGGATCACGTCCAGCATCGGCGCCCCGGTCAGCGGATCGGAGGCCGCGGCGACGGCGGCCGAGATCTCGACCAGATAGGATTTCAGCGCCCCCCGGTTCCAGCCGGCGAAGGTCTCGCCGATGGCGGCGGCCGGCATACCCAGCCCGTCGCGCATCAGCCCATAGACCTCGGCGATCATCTGCATGTCGGCATATTCGATGCCGTTATGCACGGTCTTGACGAAATGCCCGGCGCCGGCCTCGCCCATCCAGGTGGCGCAGGGGGTGCCGTCCTCGGCCCGGGCGGCGATGGCCTGCATGACGGGGGCGATGCGGTCCCAGTCGGCCCGCGCGCCGCCGCCCATGATGGCGGGGCCGTGGCGCGCGCCCTCCTCGCCGCCCGAGACGCCCATGCCCAGGAAGCGCATCGGCAGGCCTGCGGCGGCGCGGCGGTTGGTGTCGTGGAAATTGGCGTTGCCGGCGTCGATCACCAGATCCTCGGGGCCGAGCAGCGGCGCCAGCGCGGCGATCTGGTCGTCGACGGCCGGGCCGGCGGGGACCATCAGGATGATGGCGCGAGGGGGCGCGATGGCGGCCACCAGCTCGGCCAGGCTTTCGGTCGGGATCACGCGATCCGCCAGAGCGCCGGCCTGGGCGTGGAAGCGGCGCGTGACCTCGGCCGTGCGGTTCCAGACCGCGATGGGAAAGCCCTTCTCGGCGATGTTCAGCGCCAAGGCCGCGCCCATCGTGCCAAGGCCGATCAGGCCGATTTCCGCCTTCGTCATTTCGGTTCCGCTCCGTTTCGCTTGGCATCGCCCGGGCCCTGCCGGGGCGATGGATGTCCCAGATCCTCGGCTTTCGGCCGATGTTACCGTTAACTATGCGCAGGCGGCCCCGCTTGCCAAGGGCCGGCCTGCGCATTGTGAAGGCGCATCGCGCCGGATCAGCGATAGATATGGTCCCGCCTGAAGGGATAGGCGGATTGCGCACCGGGCAGGTCCGGCGTCGCCATGGCGGGATCGGGATGGATCAGCAGGATCTGGTAAAGCGCTACCCAGCCCTGCTCGAAGGCCAGCGCGCAGCCGGCCAGATACAGCCGATAGGCCTGCAACACCTCGGCCGCGCGGTCGGGCGGCATGGAGCGCGCCAGAACCCGCTCGGCTTCGGGGAGCTTCGCCTCCAGCGCGTCGGACCAGGCCCAGAGCGTGCGGGCGTAATGCGGCCGCAGATTCTCGGTATCGACCATTTCCAGCCCGGCCTGGGACAGGCTGCGAATCGCCTGGCTGACATGGATCAGCTCGCCGCCCGGGAAGATGTATTTCTCGATGAAATCGCCCAGGCCGCCAGCGACCATCGCATCGTCCAGCCCCGAGGCGGCGATGCCGTGATTCAGCGCCAGCCCGCCAGGCCGCAGCAGCCGGCGCAGGGTCTCGCAATAGGTGCCCATCCTGGCGCGCCCGACATGTTCGAACATGCCGACCGAAGCGAGCTTGTCGAAGGGCCGGTCGGGCACCAGGTCGCGATAGTCGCACAGCCGGATGCGCACCCGATCGCCCAGACCCTCGTCGGCGATGATCCGGCTGACATGGTCGAACTGGTTCTGCGACAGGGTGATGCCGGTGGCATCGACGCCGTAATGGCGCGCCGCATGCAGCAAGAGCCCGCCCCAGCCGGCGCCGATATCGACGAAGCGCTCGCCCGGGCGCAGGTCCAGCTTGCGGCAGATCAGGTCCAGCTTGGCCTCCTGCGCCTGCGCCAGCGTCATCTGCGGCTTGGCGAAATAGGCGCAGGAATAGACCCGGCGCGGATCGAGCCAGAGCGCATAGAACTCGTCCGAGACGTCGTAATGCGCGCGGATCTGCCTTGCATCGCGGCTGCGGCTGTGGTGCAGCACAGAGAGCAGATGATAGAACAGCCGCTGCCAGGGCTTGGGCGTGATCGGCTGGCCATCCCCGGGCACCAGGGCGGCGACGACCCGCATCAGGTCGCGCATCGAGCCCTCGATCCGGGCGCGGCCGCGGACGATCTCGTCCCCCAGCCGGCCCAGCCGGGCCGAGGCCAGCGGCGCCAGCGCGGCCATGTCCTTGAAGGCGATGGTCACGCGTGCATCGGGCGGGCCCAGTTGCCGTCCCGAGGGCAGGCGGACGGCCAGCGGCACGTCGAGTCGTTGCAGTTTCCGTTCGATCAGAGCTTCCAGAGCCGGCATGATTACCTCACGCTTGGCTGGCCGCGATTCGGGGGATTGTGGTTGCGACGCGCGGCAGCTTGTTCCTGACGACTGTCCCGGACATGGCAGCCGGGGCAACTCCGATTGCCATACTAGCGCCAATTCCCGGAAAATGGCCAGAGGCGGGGTGAACGATCTGCTTCAGGTTGATTGAAGGCCGGGGCCGAAAAGCCGAAAGCGGCCCGAAGGCCGCTTTTCGCTTGATCCCGAAGGAAGAATTTTGGAGCGGGCGATGAGATTCGAACTCACGACCCTTACCTTGGCAAGGTAATGCTCTACCCCTGAGCTACGCCCGCGCTCCGTCCCGATGGCGCTTCGCCTTCGGTGAGGCGTCATTTATGGGAGCGCGCCGGGGGGTGCAAGGGGAAAAATCGCGCCTTCGGGAAAATTTTCGCCGCGACGCCGGGGCAGGGCGAAACTGCCCACGGGCAGGGTCCAGACAGGCTTGACCGGGCCTTGCGCATGGCGAAACCTGCCGGCCAGACAGGGGGTGCCGATGAAACCATCCGACCAGCTTTCCGAATTCGTCCGCCGGGCCATGGCGCAGGGCGGCGACCGCGACGGCATCGCCCGGGCGCTGGCCCATGCCGGCTGGTCCGCGCCCGAGATCGACGAGGCGCTGGGCGGCTGGGAGGCGGTCCCCGGCCTGCCGCCGGTGCCGCGCCCGCGACCCTATGCCTCGGCGCAGGAGGCGCTGCTTTACGGCCTGCTGTTCCTGTCCTTGGGCATGATCGGCTGGCATGTCTGCGAGCTGGGCATGGCGCTGATCGACCGGCTGCTCCCCGACCCGGCCGACAGGCCCTATTACGGGCCGGGCAGCTCGATGCGCTGGTCCATCGCCTCGCTGATCGCCTTCGTGCCGCTGTTTCTGCTCCTCAACCGCAGGGTGGCGCGGATGAGCCTGGGCGATGCCGGGCGGCGGCGGTCGCTGGTGCGCAAATGGTTCGCCTCGCTGACGCTGCTGGTGGTGGCGCTGGTGTTCCTGGCGGATGGCATCTACGTCATCTACACGCTGCTCAATGGCGATCTGACCGCGCGTTTCGCTGCCAAGGCCGCGCTGGTGGCCGGGGTCGCAGGGCTGGTCTTTGCCTATTACCGGGACGAGCTGAATGATTAAGGGCTGGGCCACCATCGCCATCGCGCTGCTGGCTGCGGTCGCCGTCGTCGCCGGGCTGGCGCTGACCGGCGGCCCCGGCCATGCCCGCAAGGAGCGCCGCGACCGCGAGCGCGAAAGCGACCTGGCCGATCTCGGCCGGCTGGTGGTCTGCCTGGCGCGCGAGAACGGCGACCGCCTGCCCGAGGCGCTGGAGACCACGCCGCCCTGCGACTGGCAGGTGCGGCTGGCCGATCCCTTCACAGGCGTGCCCTATCGCTACGAAGTGACCGGGCCGCGCAGCTATCGGCTTTGCGCCGGGTTCGAATTGCCGCCGCGCCGTTCGCCCGGGCTGGCCGAGCGCGATGAGACGGGTTGCAGCGCGCGCAGCTTCATCCCGGCCGGGCCGCAGCGGCCGGGGGCAGGGGCGACGATTCCCTATCGCGACTAGGCCAGCGGCTTTTCCATGTAGATCCGGTGTAGCCCGGCTTCGTGCACGCGGCAGGTCTCGGCATAGCCCAGCCGGGCATAGATCGCCTGATTCTCGATCATCGCGACATGGGTGTAGAGTCGCAGCCGGGGCAGGCACAGCGCGCGGGCGCGGGCCTCGGCGAAATCCATCAGCCGGCGGCCAAGCCCCAGCCCCTGCGCGGCGGGCGAGACGGCGACATTCTCGACCAGCAGCGCATCGGATTGCGGGACCAGCACGATCAGGCCCAGCAGCGCGCCGTCCCGTTCCAGCAGATGCGTCCGGCCGGCGGCAATGCACGCGGCATGGTCGTCCAGCATCGGCCCCGGCTTGCGGCCGATGCGGGCGATGTAATGGCCATAGGCGTTGTCCACCAGTTCCCTGACCCTGGCCAGATCGCCGGCCGTGGCGAGGCGCATGTCGCTGTCCATCCCGTCCCCTCCCGTCCGGCGCAGTCTGCGCCCGGGCAAAGGGGGCGGGCAAGGGCGTGTCAGCCCGGCAGGCCCGCCAGCGGGCGCGACAGGCTCTCGGGCGCCAGCGCTGCCGAAAGAAAGCGCGGCAGGCCCCCGGACAGCCGGGTGAAATCCTCGGGCGGAGTCAGGGTCGGATCGGCCTCGACCAGCAGCTCCAGCCCCTGCGCCTCGCCATCGCCGCGAATGGTGATGTTGAACCCGTCGCCCGGCCCGTTCGACAGCACATGCCGCGCGGTCTCGCAGCCGGCGAAGCGCGCCTCGTCAAAGGGCAGCACGTTGATCAGCGGCGAGAAGAAGAAGCGGCTGCGCGGCTCCATGCCGTAATCCTCGGCGATCTGCTCGATGCGATAGCGGCCATGGCGGCGCAGCTTGCGCAGCCGCGCGCCCAGCCGGTCCAGCGCCCCGGCCAGCGGTTCGTCCGGGTGCAGGGTCACGTCCAGCGGCAGAATGTTCACCACCAGCGCCGGGACCGAGACGGCGACGCTGCCCATGCGGCTCATATAGGGCAGCCAGACCGGCATGGCGATGCGGCCCCGGTCCTCGGCCAGCCGCTCGGCCGAGCCGTCGCGCAGATGCAGCGCCGCCCAGGCGGCGCAAAGCACCGTCAGCAGGTCCGGCCAGCCCATGCCGACCTCCTGCGCCTGCCGCATCAGCGCGGGGCGCAGCGCCGACAGGTCATGCGCGGCGCAAAGCGCCTCCGCGGGATAGTCCTCGGACCCCTTGCGCAGCACCTTGGGGCGCGGCTCGGCGGCCAGCACCTCGGCCCAATGCCGCCCATCGGCGGCGTGGCGCGGGCTGGCGCGATAGTCGGTCTCCTCGTTCAGATAATCGGCCAGCGGGCGCAGCGGCTGGCCCGGATCCGCGCCCTCGGCCAGAGCGGCGTAAAGCTGGGCGCAGCGCCGTTCGATCAGGCCCATGGCATAGCCGTCCAGCGCGATGTGATGGCCGCGGTTGAACCACAGGCAATGCCCCTCGGCCAGCCGGATCAGCCATTGCGCCGCGATGGGCTGGTCCAGCAGGTCCAGCGCCGCGTCCACATCGGCCTGCATCAGCGCAAAGGCATGCTCGCGCGCATCGGTGCGGTCCGACAGGTCGAGATGGCGCAGCGCGGGGCGGCGCGCGGGATCGACCCGCTGCACCGGCCGGCCATCGGCACCCAGGCTGAAGCGCAGCGCCATGATGTCGGTCTCGGCGATGGTGGCCGTTATGGCGCGGGCCAGCGCCCCGGGATCCGCGACCCCGCGCAATTCGATGGCATGGGCGACGGTCGAGACCGCCTCGCCGGGATGGAACCGGAACTCTTCCCAGAAATCCAGCTGGGCCAGCGTCAGGGGCAGCCACAGCCCCTCGGCGTGATGATGCGTCATGAAATCCTCTCCCATGCGGGAGTTTGGCGATCTGAACGAGAGAGTGCTGGCTTGGTTGCAACCCGGGGGCGGCGGCTGGCTTGCTTCGAGAGAGAAAGCGGGATAAAAATACTCAACTATTGACGCCCGTCAAGGTGCCGCAGGTGCCTTGTGCGGGTTGTTGCCAGCCGGAATAGCCGTCCAAAAGCAGGTGTCCCATGATCGAATTCAGTCCCTGGCCTCAGGATCTCGCGCAACGCTATCGAGAGGCCGGCTACTGGATCGACCAGCCGCTGACCCATATCCTGGACGCGCAGCTGGCCGCCAATCCCGAGGCCGAGGCGCTGGTCTGCGGCGACCGGCGCTTCAGCTATGCCGATCTGGACCGGCTGTCGCGCAACCTGGCCGCCCGCCTGGCGCAGCAGGGGCTGGGCCATGGCGATACGGCGGTGGTGCAGTTGCCTAATGTGGCCGAGTTCTTCGTCGCCTTCTTCGCGCTGCTGCGAATCGGCGTGGTGCCGGTCAACGCGCTGTTCAGCCATCGCCGGCTGGAGCTGACCGAATATGTCCGCCAGATCGCGCCGCGGGTGGTCATCGCCTCGCGCCAGCACGAGCTGTTCCGCGACGACGCCTTTGCCGAGGAACTGCGGGCCGGCGGCGTCGCGCATCTGTTGCTGCTGGGCGAGGACGAGCCCGAGCGCAGCCTGGAGCATTGGCTGACCCCTGGCGGCGACCTGCCCGAGGGCGCGGGGCCGACCCCGGCCGATCAGGTCGCCTTTTTCCAGCTGTCGGGCGGCAGCACCGGCACGCCTAAGCTGATCCCGCGCACCCATAACGACTACGACTACAGCATCCGCGCCAGCGTCGAGATCAGCGGCGTGACCTCGGCCACGCGCTTTCTTTGCGCATTGCCGGCGGGGCACAACTTCACCATGAGTTCGCCGGGCACGCTGGGGGTGTTCCATGCCGGCGGCACGGTGGTCATGGCCCCCAGCCCCGAGCCGCTGACCTGTTTCCAGATCGTCGCGCGCGAGCGGATCACCATGGTGCCGCTGGTGCCGCCCGCCGTGGCGCTGTGGCTGCGCGCGGTCGAGGAGGATTCCGCCCGCCGCGCCATGCTGGACAGCCTGGAGCTGATGCTGGTCGGCGGCGCCAGCTTCGCCGAGGCGACCGCGCGCCGCGTCCCCGACCTGCTGGGCTGCCGCTTGCAGCAGGTCTTCGGCATGGCCGAGGGGCTGGTGAACTACACCCGGCTGGACGATCCGCCCGAGGTGATCTTCACCACCCAGGGCCGACCGATCAGCCCCGACGACGAGGTGCGCATCCTGGACGAGGACGGCAATCCTGTTCCCGACGGCACGCCGGGCGCGCTGGCGACCCGCGGCCCCTATACCTTCCGCGGCTATTACCGCAGCCCCGAGCACAATGAAAAAGCCTTCGATGCCGAGGGCTTCTATCACTCGGGCGACGTGGTGGTGTGGCAGGGCGGCAACCTGCGCGTCGTCGGCCGCATCAAGGACCAGATCAACCGGGGCGGCGAAAAGATCGCCGCCGAGGAAATCGAGAACCTGCTGGTCCGCCATCCCGACATCACCCATGCCGCGCTGGTCGCCGCGCCCGACGCGCATCTGGGCGAGAAAAGCTGTGCCTTCCTGGTGCTGCGCGAGGGGGCGGGCAAGCTCTCCCCGCCGGCGTTGCGCCGGCACCTGCTGGAGCTGGGCGTGGCCGAATACAAGCTGCCTGACCGTTTCCGCTTCCTGCCCGAACTGCCGCTGACCGCGGTGGGCAAGATCGACAAGCGCCGCCTGCGCGACAGCCTCGTGGCCGAAACCGCCTGAAAGGACCAATGATGGATATTGCCGAAAAGACCGATCTCAGCCCCGAATGGCTGGCCGCCCGCGTGCAGAAGATGATCGAGGACGAATGCGAGATCGAGCCGGGCGAGAACCTCGTCCTTTACGGGCTCGATTCGATCGCGGTGATGACCTTTTCGTCCGAACTGAAGCAGATGGGCATCGAGGCCAGCTTCGAGGAGCTGGCCCGCGAGCCGACGCTGGACAATTGGTGGGCGCTGATCGCGTCCCGGATGTGAATGACCGGCCGGCCGTGACGGGCCGGCCGTGAAGCGGGTCAGGCGCGCAGGGTCGCGCCGCCGTCGACGTAAAGGTCGGCCATGGTGACATGGCCCGCCTGGTCCGACAGCATGAACATCACCGCGCCGGCGATGTCCTCGGGCGTCGCCAGCTTCTTCAGCGGGATGCCGGTGCGATAGGCTTCCAGGCTGCCCTCGATCACCGCGCGCTCGCCGGCGCCGCCGTCCTCGGTCCACATACCGGTCTGCATGGGCGTCAGGGTCGAGCCCGGCGCCACGATGTTGCAGCGCACGCCTTGCGCCGCCAGTTCTAGTCCCAGGCAGCGGACCAGCATGGTCGCCGCCGCCTTGGACGCGGCATAGACGCCCATGTTCGTGCGCGGAATCCCCGCCGCGTTCGAGCTGACCGCGACGATGGCGCCGCCGCCGTTCCGCACCATGGCCCGGCCAAAGGCGCGGGTGACATGGAAGGTGCCGCGGGCGTTCACGCCGATCACCCGCTCCCATTCCTCGGGCGTGAGATCCAGCAGCGGCCCGATGGCCAGCACGCCGGCCGCATGGACGCCAAGCGCCAGCGGGCCATGCGCGGCCTCGACTTCGGTCACCAGGGCCTCGACGGCATCGCCGTCGCGCACGTCCAGCGCCCGGTTCTCGGCGCCCGCGACCGGGTTCGCGGCCAGCGCCGATTCGGTATCGCTGGCGACGACCTTCGCGCCGGCGTCCAGCAGCGCGGCGACCACGGCCCGGCCGATGCCGCCGGCCGCGCCGGTGACGATGGCGGTCCGGCCCTCGAATCCGGTCAGGCGCATGACTTCACCTCTTGCGCTTCCAGCGCGTTCAGCGCCTGCCGGGTGGACAGCGGCACGCCGCAAGTGGCGGCGATCCATTCCATGGCCATGTCCTGCTTCTCGCGCGAGAAATCGGCCTGCGCATCGGCCACGGCAAAGGCCTCGATGTCGCGCTGGAACGCCTCGACGGCGGTGGCGAGGCAGCCGATATGGGCATAGACGCCGCAGATCATCAGCTGGTCGCGGCCGCGCGCGCGCATCAGATGTTCCAGGTTCGACCGCTGGAAGGCGCTGTAGCGGTGCTTGACCAGCACGATGTCGCCCGTCGCCGGGGCCAGTTCGGGCAGGATCTCCTCATGTTCGGGGGTGGCGCTCATCCCCGGCCCCCAGAGATCGGCCTGAAGCCCGCGATCCGGGCGGAACTGGTTGCCCTTCTGCGCGGTATAGAAGACCGGCACGCCCGCCGCCCGCGCCGCATGGATCAGCCGCGCGATATTGCCGACCACCGGCGCCAGCGGCGCACCTTCGGGATAGATGCGGCAGAAATAGCGCTGCATGTCATGGACCAGCAGCGCCAGACGGTCGCGCCGGGGCTGCCAGGGGCCGCGGGCCTCGGGCAGCTCGGCCTCGGTCGGGGGGGCGTATGGGGCGATGCCGGGCAGGGCCATCAGGTCTCTCCGTTGCAGGGCACGCCCTGAAGCGCCGCGTCCTGCGGCAGGCCCAGGGCGGCCAGAAGCGCGCCGAACTTGGCGCCGGTCTCGGCGGCCTCGGCCATCGGGTCCGAGCCGGGGACGATCCCCGCGCCCGCGTATAGCCGCGCCTGCCGGCCGCTGATCTCGGCGCAGCGGATGGCGACATGCCAGGCGCCGTCGCCGCTTGCGTCGCACCAGCCGACCGCGCCGGCATAGAAATCCCGCGCCAGGGGTTCAAGGGCCTTGATGAAGCCCGCCGCCCGCGCCATCGGCACGCCGCAGACCGCTGGCGTCGGATGCAGCGCCGAGGCCAGCACGACCGAGGGCGTGCCCTCGTCCTTCAGCCGGCCCTCGATCCGCGTGCCCAGATGCCACATGCTGCGGGTCGAGGTGATGCAGGTGCCCTCGGGGCAGCCCAGCTCGCGGCAATAGGGCGCCAGCGTGTCCAGGATCGACTCGACCACCAGCGCATGCTCGCGGTGGTCCTTGGCCGAGCCGGACAGCGCCTCGGCGGCGGCGCGGTCGGTGACCGGATCGGCCAGCCGGCGTGCCGAGCCCGCCAGCGGATGCGAGGCGATGCGCCGGCCCTGTTTCTCGACCAGCAGTTCGGGCGTGGCGCCGCACAGCGCGCGGCCCTGCGGATGGTTCGGCCCGGTGGGCAGCGCCACGCGAAAGGCAGTCACGCTGCGGTCGGCGCGCAGCCGCGCCATCAGCGCCTCGACCGGAATCGGCGCGGTGGATTCGACCAGCAGCGTGCGCGCCAGCACGATTTTTTCCAGCGCATTCCGGCTGCCCGCCTCTTCGGCCATGATGCCAAGCGCGCGCGCCACGGCGCCGGCATAATCGCCCGCGGCGGGCTCGGCCGCCAGGCGCCAGCCCGGCAGCGGCAGGCCCTGCGGCGCGATGCCGGTCGGTGCGGGCGCCTCGCTGCGCCGGCATTGCCACAGGCAGTCCTCGTCCTCGCGGTCGAAGGGCAGGGCGCCGCCGATCATCTCGCCCGGCGCGGCCGCGGCAAGGGCCGCCGCCACCCGCGTCTCCAGCGTCGCGGCATTTCCGGGGGCGATCTGCCGCGCGGGGCCTCGGCCCAGGATACGCCCCGAAGGGCCGTCGAAACCGAACAGAACCGGATCAGGCACAGGCGACGCCGTGTTCTTCGGCGCCTCGGACAGGCGGATGTTCATGATGCATCTCGTTTTTCAAAGAAATTTCGTCCCCGATCCCGGTGGCGGCCCGCGACGATGAACATGGCGCGGGTTGCGCAGGCATGGATGATGCTGCGATCAGATATCCGGGGCAGAGCTCTCCTGCGCAGGGTTAGGCAACTGATGTCTCGGGTGGCGGACCGCCGCGATCCCCAAGGGGTGCGGCCGGTCGGGTGGGTGTCTGGAAATCCCGCCCCTCAGCTTCCCGGGCGCAATCTGTCAAAGCACTCCCGGAAAGGCAAGTAAAAAGATCAGGATTATTTCCCGCCGGCGAATTGTCGCAGCCACGGCCCGGCACGGGGCCGGAACCCGGGGCCGGCCGAGGGGGTTGCGAGGCGTGGCAATGCGGAAAGACGACGAGATGACCAGCCAAGGCGATCCGGCCGAAAGCCCCGATTTCGATCTGGCCAAGGCGCGGATCTGCGCCATCGTGAACATGGGCTCGGGGCGCGAGGCGGGCGAGGATATCGCCGGCCAGTTGCGCGCCGCGCTGGAAGGCCGAGTGGCCGCGCTTGAGGTCCGCGGCACCGGCCGGGGCGCCGACCTGCCCGCCATGGCCCGCGCGGCGGTGGCCGAGGGGTTCGACCTGATCGTCGCGGCTGGCGGCGACGGCACCCAGGCGGCCGTCGCCGGCGCGGTCGCCGGCACGCCTGCGGCGATGGCGGTGATCCCCGGCGGCACCTTCAACTATTTCGCCCGCGACCTCGGCTCGGGTGAGACGGTCGAGGCGGCGCTGAAGATCTTCGACGCGCCCCGCATCCGCCGCGTCCATGTCGGCGAGATGAACGGCATGATCTTCCTGAACAATGTCAGCTTCGGCGCCTATCCCGAGATCCTGCGGCGCCGCGAAAGCATTTATCGCCGCTGGGGCCGCTCGCGGCTGGCGGCCTATTGGTCGGCGGTGGCGGCGCTATGGACGCTGCGCCGGCCGCTGCATCTGACGGTGCGCGCGAATGGCGAGGAACGGCGCTTCACCACCGCACTGGCCTTCGTGGCGAAAAGCGCCTTCCAGCTCGACACCTTCGGGCTGGAAGGGGCCGATTGCGTGCGGCGCGGCCAGATGGCGCTGCTGCTGGCGCGGGCGAAGCGGCCGGGGCCGCTGGTGCGCTCGGCGCTGCGGCTGGCCCTGGGCAAGACGGCGCGCTATGCCGATTTCGACCTGATCTGTGCCGATGAATTCGAGCTCGAGACCGTGCCGCGCCACGAATATGTCGCCCATGACGGCGAGAAGACCTGGATGGATTCGCCCTTTCGCATCCGCGTGCGCCGGGGCGCGCTGAACGTGCTGGTCCCGGCCGAAAGCGGCGGGCGGGATGCCGGATGACGCGCATCCTGCACCTCTCGGACCTGCATTTCGGGCTGGAACGCGAGCCGCTGGTCGAGCCGCTGCTCGACAGGATCAATGCCGCGCGCGCCGATCTGGTGGTGGTGACGGGCGACCTGACCCATCGCGGCCGCTCGGCGCAATTCGCGCAGGCCGCGGCCTTCCTGCGCCGGATCGAGGCGCCGCTGCTGGCGGTGCCCGGCAATCACGACATCCCGCTCTACAAGCTGGCGGACCGGATGATGCGCCCCTATCGCCGCTGGCGCCGCGCCATCGCGGGGAATCTGGAACCGGTCGGCCATGTCGGCAATCTGCGGGTGCAGGGCGTGAACAGCGTCGATCCGATGGCCTGGCAGCGCGGCATCATCACGCCGGTGCAGGTGGCGCGGGTGATCGCGGGGCTCGACCCGGCCTGCATCAACATCGTCGCGCTGCATCACCCGATGCAGCAGCGCCCGCAGGTGGACAAGGCGCTGATGCAGGGCGCAGGCCCGGCCCTGACCCGTTTCGAGGCCGAGGAGGTGCAGCTGGTGCTCAGCGGCCACCTGCACCTGTGGTCGATCGGCGCCTTCCTGGGCGAACAGGGGCGGCCGATCCTGCAAGTACAGGCCGGAACCGCCCTTTGCGCCCGCCCCGGCGACCGCCAGAACGAATTCGCCGTGCTGGAGTTCGCCGGCACCGACCTGCTGGTCGAACGCCATGTCGCGCCGATGACCGAGCCGGGTTTCCGCGCTCCGGAATATCTGCGCTTCACCCGCCGGAACAGGCTCTGGCGCCCGGTCTGAGCTTCTTTCGTGGAGAAATATCCCGGGGGAGCGCCTCTCCGGCCCGTCGAAGGGCCGGAGAGGCGCGGGGGCAGAGCCCCCATTCCGGCTCAGCCCTTGGGCTCGACGCGGAAGACCGTGTCCCAGGGATCGCGCAGCTCCGCCGCTCCAAGCGCCTGCAACCGATCGGGATCGGCGGCCAGCACCACCTCGGCCAGCCCGGCCGAATCGGCGCTGCGCGGCCCGGCGCCGCGGCTGTTCCAGACATTGCCCGCCAGGTGATGGTGATACCCTCCGGTGGCGAAGAAACTGGCGCCGAAGCGATGCGCCATGCGCTCCATGCCCAGCCGGTTCATGCAGAAATCCTCGGCCGCGGCCACATCGCCGACCTGAAGGTGGACATGCCCCACCACGCTTTCCGCGGGCGCGCCGGTCCAATCGCCGTCGGCCGCCGCCATGAGGTCGGCCAGGTCCAGCGCGATGGTATCCATCCGCACCTCGCTGCCGTCATGCTGCCAGGCTTCGCGCGGGCGGTCGGCATAGATCTCGATGCCGTTGCCCTCGGGGTCGCGCAGATAGATCGCCTCGCTGACCAGATGGTCCGAGGCGCCGTCGAGCCTGATGCCCTGATCGGCGACGAAACGCAGCCAGCGCCCCAGGGCCTGGCGATCCGGCAGAAGAAAGGCGGTGTGAAACAGCCCCGCCTCTTGCGGGCGCGGTCGGGCGGCCTTGTCGTGGCGCAGCTCCAGCAGCGGCTTGCCGCCGGCGCCCAGCACCATTTCCTCGCCATTGCCGGAGATCCGCTCCAGCCCGATGACGGAGCGATAGAAATCCCCGACCCGGCCCAGGTCGTTGACGATCAGGGCCACCCGGCCGATCTGGATGGGGGCGTCACTCGTGGCCATCATGCTCTCCTTGATCTTGTTGCAGCCAAGATAGGCGCGAAGCGCATGGCTTGAAATGGCGTCAATCGGGGAATACTGACGCCATTCCGGCGACAATAAGCGCGGATTGCCTTCGCCCGCGCCGCGGCGCATGATGCGGGGCCTTTTTTGCCAGCCGGAACCCGATGAAGCCCCGCGCCCCCAAGACACGTCCCGCCAAGACCCCCGCCGCCCCCATCGCGCCCCGGCCGCAGCCCGAACCGGCGCCGCTTGCCGCCGATCCGGCGCGGATGGAGATCTTCCTGGTCGCCACCCCGGGGCTGGAGGAACCGCTGGCCGAGGAGGCCCGCGCGCTCGGCTGGGACGCGCAGGTCCAGCCGGGCGGGGTGACCTTCACCGGCGGCTGGCCGGATGTCTGGCGGGCCAACCTGGAAATCCGCGGCGCGACGCGCGTGCTGGCCCGCATCGGCGCCTTTCGCGCCCTGCATCCGGCGCAGCTCGACAAGCGCGCCCGCCGCTTTCCCTGGGCCGATTGGCTGCGCCCCGACGTGCCGGTCCGCATCGAGGCGAGCAGCCGCAAGTCCCGCATCTACCACGCCGGCGCCATCACCCAGCGCATCGAGGCGGCCATCCGCGACACGCTGGGCGCCCCCATCGCCGAGGATGCACCCGTCACGCTGAAGATCCGCATCGAGGACGACCTTTGCACCATCAGTCTGGACACCTCGGGCGAGTCGCTGCACCGGCGCGGCCACAAGCAGGCGGTCGGCAAGGCGCCGATGCGCGAGACCATGGCGGCGATGTTCCTGCGCCAATGCGGTTTCGACGGGCGCGAGCCGGTGCTGGACCCGATGTGCGGCTCGGGCACTTTCGTCATCGAGGCGGCCGAGATCGCGGCGGGCCTGCGCCCCGGACGGCTGCGGCGTTTCGCCTTTGAACAGCTGCCGGGCCATGACGCGCAGGCATGGCAGGCGATGCGCAGCGCGCCGGTTCCGCCCGTTCCGGCGCAGCCTCGTTACCACGGCAGCGACCGCGACCCCGGCGCGATCCGCATGAGCCGCGAGAATGCCGCCCGCGCCGGGCTGGACGGCTGGACCAGTTTCGAGAATCGCGCCATCGGCGAGCTTCAGCGCCCCGAAGGGCCGCCGGGCCTGGTCATCGTCAACCCGCCCTATGGCGCCCGCATCGGCAACAAGGGACCGCTTTTCGGCCTGCATGCCGCCATGGGCGAGGTGCTGCGCGAGCGGTTCCGGGGCTGGCGCGTCGGGCTGGTCACCAGCGAGGCGCCGCTGGCCCGCGCCACGGGCCTGCCCTTTCGCGAGCCGGGGACCTATGTCGCCCATGGCGGGCTGAAGATCCGGCTGTGGCAGACCGGGCCGCTGTGAACGGGGAACCCCGGCCGGGGCGGCTGCATTGATACGATTGGTCGCAGGGACTGGTTCCTTGCGGGTGCTATGCTTGCCCGAAAACCGCGCAGGAGAACCGCATGGACATTCGTTTCGACAACAAGATCGCCCTGGTGACCGGCGCCGGCTCGGGGCTGGGCGAGGCGATCGCGCTGGAACTCGGGGCCTCGGGCGCCACGGTGGTGGCCGCCGACCTGCATGAAGCGACCGCCCGCGCCACCGCCGACAGGATCGTCGCAGCGGGCGGCAGGGCCGAGGCCGTGGCGGGCGACGTCTCCGACCCCGATGCGGTGCGCAAGGCCGTCGAGGTTGCCAAGGGGCTGGGCGGGCTGCATCTGCTGGTGAACAATGCCGGCATCGGCGGCCCCAGCGCCCCGGTCGGGGAATACCCGCTGGACGGCTGGCAAAAGGTCATCGACGTCAACCTGAACGCCGTCTTCTACGGCATGCGCTACGGCATCCCGGCCATGCTGGAAGCCGGCGGCGGGGCGATCGTGAACATGGCCTCGATCCTCGGCTCGGTCGGGTTCAACGGGGCCGGGGCCTATGTCTCGGCCAAGCATGCCGTGGTCGGCATGACCAAGAACGCGGCGCTGGAATATGCGGCGCAGGGCATCCGGGTGAACTCGGTCGGCCCGGCCTTCATCGACACGCCGCTGCTCGACCAGCTGGATCAGGAGGTCAAGCAGGCGCTGGTGGCCCGCCATCCCATCGGCCGGCTGGGCCGGGCGGATGAGGTTGCGGGCCTCGTCGTCTTCCTGCTTTCGGACCGCGCGAGCTTTATCACCGGCAGCTATCACCTGGTGGATGGCGGCTATACGGCGCTGTGACGCCTCAGTCCTTGCCGTGCTGGCTGGCGGGTTTGCGCGCCGGCCAGCGCGGCAGGGCGGGGATCTCCAGCACATCGCCCGGCGTAACGGCCGAGGCGAGCCAAGCCAAGTCGCGCCGCGCCATGGCGACGCAGCCTGCGGTCGGGAATCCCGGCCGGCGCCATTGGTGCAGGAAAATGGCGGACCCCGCGCCGGGCCGGGCCTGCGGCCAGTTCCAGTCCGTCACCAGCACGATGTCGTAAAGCGGATCGGCGCGCCGCATCGCCTCGTGGCTGGGGCCGAAAGGCGCGCGCACCGGATGGTTATAGGCCGGGTGGCCCGAGGCGTCGCACCACAGGTCGCCCGGCAGGATCGGCCGCGCCCAGCCATTGGGCCGCGCCACCCGGTCGGGGCGGTAGAGCAGGCCGACGATGCGATGCCGGCCGATGGGCGTCGCGCCGTCGCCCTCGGCCTTGTCGGCGCGGATGCCGCCGCGCCCGACCGCGCAGGGGATGACCCGCGGCCCGGCCCGCAGCCCCATGGGCGTCAAGAGCAGCCTCACAGCAGATGGCCCGATTTCGAAGCCTTCACGTCCAGATAGCTGGTATTGTGGCGGTTCCTGGGGGTGATCAGCGGCACGCGCTCGGCCACGCGGATGCCGTGGCCCTCCAGCATGGCGACCTTTTTCGGGTTGTTGGTCATCAGCCGAACCGCGTCGAAGCCCATCTTCTTCAGGATGCCGGCGCCGATGCGGAAATCGCGCTCGTCATCCTCGAAACCCAGCCGGTGATTGGCCTCGACCGTGTCGAAACCCTGGTTTTGCAGCGCATAGGCGCGCATCTTGTTGGCCAGGCCGATGCCGCGCCCCTCCTGGTTCAGATAGAGCAGCACGCCCTCGCCCGCCTGGCCCATGGCGGTCAGCGCGGCGTGCAATTGCGGTCCGCAATCGCATTTCAGGCTGCCCAGCACGTCGCCGGTGAAGCAGGCCGAATGCAGCCGCGCCAGCACCGGCGCCGCGCGCGAGGGGGCGCCGATCTCGACCGCGTAATGCTCGGCCTCGCCATTGTCGGGGCGAAAGATGTGCAGCTTGGAGTTCTCGGCCGCGAGCAGCGGCAGCCGGGCGGCGGCGACGGGGGCCATCGCCGCCTCGGTCGCCATCTGCGCCAGCGCCGGGCCGGGCGAGAGCCGGGTCAGCCCCTCGGGCGGGCTGGCCACGGGCACCACCAGCACGGCGGGCAGGAGTTGCGCCGATTTCGCCAGCGCGATGCCGGCGCGATGCGCGTCCACCTCGCCGCCGCGCGGGCTGCGGAACGGCCCCTTCATCGGCGTCATCAGGTCGCCCGCCGGATCGGCCACGGCCCGCAACCAGGCGAGGTCCGCATCGCCCGGCACCTCGATCCGCGCCAGATCGCGGTCGTAGACCCGGGCCTTCAGCGTCTCGGCCCGCGGCTCGGTGATGGCCAGCACGGCCGGGCCAAGGGCACGCATGGATGCCAGCCGGTCGGCGCGCAGCGTCTCGACCGCGGCGACAAGCTGGCCGCCGATGACCACGGGCAGGCCCATGCGCAGGTCGGCGCGGGCGCGCGAAAGGGTCTCGGTGAGGGTCGGGATCAGGGTCATCGGGCCAGCATGGTTGAAACAATCTGAAACATAGGGCGGATTTCCGACAACTCCATGTGAGAATTGCTGCAAACCGCTGGACGCCTGCCGCGCCGCGCCACAGTTTTCCGCCATAACGCCAAAGGAGGCAAGAATGGCCGGACTGAAAAAGATCCTGCTGGTCGATGACGAGGAAGACCTGCGCGAGGCGCTGGCCGAGCAGTTGGTCGCCACCGAGGATTTCGAGGTGTTCGAGGCGGGCTCGGGCCATGAGGCGGTCGAAAGGACCAAGGGCGCGATCTTCGACCTGGTGGTGCTGGACGTGGGCCTGCCCGACACGGACGGGCGCGAACTGTGCAAGCGGCTGCGCAAGCAGGGCGTCAAGTGCCCCATCGTCATGCTGACCGGCCACGATACCGACGCGGACACCATCCTGGGCCTGGATTCGGGCGCGAACGACTACATCACCAAGCCGTTCAAGTTCCCGGTGCTGCTGGCGCGGCTGCGTGCCCAGCTGCGCACGCATGAGCAGTCCGAGGACGCGATCTTCCAGCTTGGCCCCTATACGTTCAAGCCGGCGATGAAGATGCTGATCGACCAGAAGGAGCGCAAGATCCGCCTGACCGAAAAGGAAACCAACATCCTGAAATTCCTGTATCGCGCCCAGGACGGGGTAGTGCCGCGCGACGTGCTTCTGCACGAGGTCTGGGGCTACAATGCCGGCGTGACCACGCATACGCTGGAGACGCATATCTACCGCCTGCGCCAGAAGATCGAGCCCGATCCCTCGAACGCCCGGCTGCTGGTCACCGAATCCGGCGGCTATCGCCTGGTGGCTTGATCTATGTTGATCGGGGGAACCCGCGCCGGGCTGGCGGGTTCTGATTGCGAAGCCCGGTGGCCGGAGGATGCGGCCACATGATGACCCGGCCCCGGCTCAGACCGGCGGCCAGGTTTCCCTTTTGCGCCGCCGCGCGGGGGCGCTTCGCCCCCCGCACCCCCCGAGGATATTTCCACACGGAAGACGGCCCGCCATGCGGATTTTGAGCAGCGCCGGCGGCCGGGTCCGGATTGGCCTGGGCGATTTCCCCGATCTGAGCCGGAAGGCGGCGCGTGAGCCGGCAGTCCTGCTGCGGCTTCAGGCGGCACGCGGCTGGTTGCCGGAGCAGGTCCGCTGGATGCAAATCGCTTCGGAATGCGCAGATCCGGCAGGTCGCGATGCTGCTTGCGCTCATCGCAAGGCGCATGAACAGGGATTTCGGTTTCCTGTCGGAGGACGGGTCATGTTGCCTTTCTGAACCGGCGCCGGAGCGCGCGGCGGGGCGCAAGGTTGCCAGGACAAGCAGAGCATGGGATCCCGCTCCGCTTGTCGCCATGACACATCGCCCAGCCGTCATGCCGTCCCACGGGCGCGGGCCATGGGTCAGGCCAGGTCGCGGACCTTCGGCTCGCGCGCCCAGTAGCGGCGGGCGGCCGCCCGGGGCAGGGCGGCAAGGTCGGTGACGCCCTCGTCCGGCTCGATCCCCGCGCGGTCCAGCAGCGGCTGCGCGCCCGGCGTGTGGCCGATGGCCTTGAGATGGGCGAAGGCGTCCATGACGAAGCCGACCGCCGCCCCGTCCCGCGCCAGGTTTTGCGCCGCCGTCTCGGTCAGCACCAGGGCCACCGCGTCGAACAGCACCGAGGGCGAGCCGGCAAGCTGGCCGTCGGCCTTGGCCTCGCCGCCCTCCAGCCGAATGCCGCCGACCCTCGGGGCGATGGTGAAGGGCGTGCCGCCGGCCTTTTCCACCGCCGCGGCCAGCCCGTCGAGTTCCGCCTTGTCCGAGCCTTCGGCGAACAGGATGCCGACCTTGCGTCCCTTGAGCGTGTTCTGCCAGTTCTTCTGGATCGACAGCGCGTCGGAAGGCGCGATATCGATCGGCTCGCGAAACGGTTTCGCGGCCGCGGGCAGGTCGATCGCGAGCCCCGCCGCCACCCGCCTGGCCAGATCCTCGTCGATATTGCGCAGATGGCTGACGACGCGGGCGCGCACATGGCCCAGCCCCACCTTGGACAGTTCGAAGACGAAGGCCGAGGCGATATGCGCCTGCTCGTTTTCCGTCATCGAGCGCCAGTAAAGCCGTGGCTGGCTGTAATGGTCGCCGAAGCTTTCGGCCCGGATGCGCAGCTTGTCGCCCTCGACCTGCTGCGGCGCGGTGGCGAAGCCCTCGGCACTGGCGCGGGGGCCGGGGTCCTCGCCCGCCTGGTCGAGGCTGTTCGGCTCGTAATTGGCGCGGCCCTTCGGCACCTGGGTCTGCATCATCCCGTCGCGCATCATGTTGGCATAGGGGCATTTCGGCGCATTCACCGGGACCTGGTGGAAATTCGTCGTGCCCAGCCGGGATTTCTGCGTGTCGAGATAGGAAAACAGCCGGCCCTGCAACAGCGGGTCGTCGCTGAAGTCGATGCCCGGCACGATGTTGGAGGGCAGGAAGGCGACCTGCTCGGTCTCGGCGAAGAAGTTGTCGGGGTTGCGGTCCAGCACCAGGCGGCCGACGATCCGCAGCGGCACGATCTCCTCGGGGATGATCTTGGTCGCGTCCAGCACGTCCCAGGGCAGGCTGTCGGCCAGTGCCTGGTCGAAGATCTGCAAGCCCAGATCCCATTCGGGATGGTCGCCCGCCGCAATCGCCTCGTAGAGGTCGCGGCGGTGATAGTCGTTGTCGGCGCCCTGCATCCTGGCGCTTTCGTCCCAGACCAGCGATTGCATGCCCAGGCGCGGGCGCCAGTGGAACTTGACGAAACGCGTCTCGCCGCGGGCGTTCACCAGCTTGAAGGTATGGACGCCGAAACCCTCCATCATCCGATAGCTGCGCGGGATGGCGCGGTCGGACATGGCCCAGATCACCGTATGCAGGCTTTCGGGCATCAGCGAGACGAAATCCCAGAACGTGTCATGGGCCGAGGCAGCCTGCGGATAGCCGCGGTCGGCCTCCATCTTGACCGAATGCACGAGGTCGGGAAACTTGATCGCGTCCTGGATGAAGAAGACCGGGATGTTGTTGCCGACCAGATCCCAGTTCCCTTCGTCGGTATAGAACTTGACCGCGAAACCGCGCACGTCGCGAGGCGTATCGACCGAGCCGGCCCCGCCCGCAACCGTGGAAAACCGCACGAAAACCGGTGTCTTCTTGCCTTTCTTGGCAAAGAGGCCGGCGCGCGTCAGTTCGGGGATCGGGTCGGTGCATTCGAAATGGCCATGCGCGGCCGAGCCGCGGGCATGCACGATGCGTTCCGGGATGCGCTCATGGTCGAAATGAAAGATCTTCTCGCGCAGAAGGAAATCTTCCAGCAGCGTCGGGCCGCGATGGCCGGCGCGCAGGCTGTTCTGATTGTCGGAAAACGGGATGCCGTGGTTGGTGGTCAGGGTCTCGCCGCCGCGCTGCTGCGTTTCGCCGGCATTGCCAAGATCGGACTGATAGGGATCGGGTGCCATCTTTCCTGCCTTTTTCGAGGTGGGTGCGGCCGCAACCTTCCTGTTGCCGCCGCGGGCTTCGATGCCAACGCCGGACGATTGCCCCGGTTCCCCGCCAGCGCGGCCGGCAGCCTCTCCCGCCTGTTCCCTGGCTTATGACGGCCGGGGGTGTTGGCGCGCGGTTTCGCCTCTTCACGCTCCAGCATGCCGGGAACATTGCGGTGCGTGCGTGGTTGACCCCGCATCACGATCCGAGATGCAGGAGGAAAGTGCCATGGCCCATGCAAGCCGCAAGGAGTTCGGGGCAGGGCAGCAGGATCAGGGCAAGGGCGACGCCTCGGGCGGCATGACCCCGGACATGGCCGAGGGCCTGCCCGAGAATGAAGTCCTGTCCAATCGCGACACCGCGCGGCGTTGGCGCCAGCGCGGTCTCGACAGCCGGCATGTGCAGAACCAGCAGCACCACGACCATGCCGGCAACCGCGAGCGCACGGCAGAGGAGGAGGACCTGCCCGACCGGCGCCCCGGTGACGAGCCGATCCGCGCCGAACCCTGATGGCACCGCGTTCGTTCTGGAAGGGTTATCTGAAGCTGTCGCTGGTCACCTGTCCGGTTTCGATGATGCCGGCCACCGGCGAGGGCGAGAAGGTTCGCTTCCATACCCTGAATGCGAAAACCGGTAACCGCGTCGTCAGCCGCTACGTCGATGCCGGGACCGGCAAGCCGGTGGCCGAGGAAGACGAGGTCAAGGGCTATCCAAGGGGCGAGGACGAGCACGTGATCCTGGAGGATGACGAGATCGCCTCGGTGGCGCTGGAAAGTGCCCGCACCATCGACATCGAGATGTTCGTGCCCTCGGATTCGATCGGCTGGATCTGGTATGACAAGCCGCATTACCTGGTGCCGGACGATCCCATCGGCGAGGAAGCCTATTGCGTGATCCGCGACGCCATGGGCTCGACCGGGACGGTGGGCATCTCGCGGCTGGTGCTCTATCGCCGCGAACGGGCGGTGATGCTGGAGCCGCGCGACAAGGGCATCGTGCTCTGGACCCTGCGCTATGGCGACGAGGTGCGGCCCGAGGCGGATTATTTCGGCCGGATCGGCGACGGGAAGGTCGATGCCGGACTGCTGAAGCTGGTCACCCGGCTGATCGACGAGCGCAGCGCGCCCTGGGACCCGGCCATGGTCGCCGATCCGGTGCAGGAGAAGCTCTTGGAGATCATCGCCGCCAAAACCAAGGGGCGCAAGCGTGCGGCCAAGCCGAAATCCGAGAAGCCCGCCGCGCCGGGCAATGTCATCAACATCATGGATGCGCTGAAGAAAAGCATCGCCGCGGAAAGCAAGGGCCGACGGCGCTAGCCGGCCTTCCTGCGCCGGGCGCGCGGCGCCTCGAGTGGCGCGGCGGCACTGCGAAAGCCGTCCCACGGGTCCGAGGCCAGCGTGGCCAGCCGTGTCGGCATGTTCCGTATGGTGAACCAGGCCGGGCCGATGCCGGCGTCCAGCTCCTCCCAGCGCAGCGGGGCCGAGACGGCTGCACCTGGTCGGGCGCGGGTGGAATAGGCGGCGACGGCGGTGGCGCCGCGCTGGTTGCGCAGATAGTCGATCAGGATCCTGCCGCGTCGGCGGGCCTTGCCGATGGTCGAGACGTAGCGGTCCGGATCGTCGGCGGCCATGGCCTCGGCCAGCGTCTTGGTGAAGCTCTTGACCGCCGGCCATTCCGCCAGCGGCCGCAAGGGCGCGACGACATGCAGCCCCTTGCCGCCCGAGGTCTTGACGAAACCGGCGAGGCCGTGGTCCTCCAGCCGCTGGCGCAGCTCGCGCGCGGCCGCGACCACGGCGGGCCATTCGACCGCCTCGCCCGGGTCGAGGTCCATGGTGATCATGTCCGGGTGCTCCCAATCGGCGATGGTCGCGCCCCAGGGGTGGATCTCCAACGCGGCCGATTGCACCAGCCCCATCAGCCCGTCCAGATCCTCGATGGCGATCAGCGGCTCGCCCGTGGGGTCCTTGGGGTCCTGCACCTGGACGATATGCGGGCTGAGCCCCCTCCACGCGTGCTTCTGGAAGAATGTCTCGCCCGCGATGCCGTTCGGGCAACGCAGCAGCGCCAGCGGCCGGCCGGTGATCCAGGCCATGATCGGGGCTGGCTCAGCCCCGATCTGTCGGGCGCGAGGGACATCGCTGGTGCCGGCCTCTGCTTTCAGGTCCGTTTGAACCGGCCAAGAGCCGCAATGTTCCTGAAAACGGTGCCATCCCTGCTGGATGGCGTGGGATTGGCGCCGTCGTGGCCCATGCCGGAACCCCGCCTGGCCCCGGCGTTGAGCATCACCCAGCAAGAAGGATGCGCCATGGCACCCCGGGCGATCTGGAAAGGCCTGCCGAGGATTGCCGAGGTCAGCTGCCCGGTGGCGCTGCATGCCGCGGCTTCGACCTCGGAGCGCATCGCCTTTCACACCCTGAACCGGGCCATGGGGAACCGGGTGCGGCGGCAGTTCGTCGACGCCGACACCGGCAAGCCGGTCGAAAAGGGCGATCAGGTCAAGGGCTATGAGGTCGGCGACGGCGATCACGTCATCCTCGGGTCCGAGGAGATCGCCGCCGCCGTCCCGGAAAGCGACAAGACGCTGGCCGTCTCGACCTTCATCGCCTGCAAGGAGATCGACGATGTCTATTTCGACCGGCCCTATTACCTGACCCCCGCCGACCGGACGGCGGAAGAAGCCTTCGCCCTGATCCGCGAGGGGATGCGCCGCAAGAAGGTGGCGGCCCTGGCGCGGGCGGTGCTGTTCCGGCGCGTGTGCACGGTGCTGGTCCGTGCCCATGGTCCCGGCATGATCGCGACGACGCTGAATTTCGATTATGAGGTCCGCTCGGCCGCCGGGGCCTTCGGCGACATCTCGGCCAAGAAGGTCAAGGGCGAGATGCTGGATCTGGCCGAGCATATCATCGCCACCAAGATGGGCGAATTCGACATTGCCGCCTTCGACGACCGCTATGAGGCGGCGCTGGCCGATCTGGTCAGGGCCGAGCTGGAGGGCCGCAAGGTCGCGACATCGCCCCCGTCCCGGCGCGAGAATGTCGTGGACCTGATGGCCGCCTTGCGCGAAAGTGCGGCGCTGGCGGCGAAAAAGCCCGCCGCGCGGAAAAAGCCCGCGCCCCGGCAGCGGAAAAGCGGCTGAGCCTGGGCGTCGCGCGTGAGCCCGTCAGCGCGGGCTCAGCACCAGCTTGGCTCATTCGTCCCGGTTGTCGCGGAAACCCTTGTAGCCCATGGCGGCCTCCTCCAGCGGCCGGCGATGCAAGACCAGACGGGAACTTGTCGGCAAAGCCGCCATCAACCGGTCCGGCCCCGTCAGCAGCGCCGACGGGGCGAACAGACCCACCGGGCCCGGACAGGCCCGATGCCGAGCCGCAAGGAGGAGACCCGAGGGAGGTCGCGACCCTTGGCGCGCTGGCCGAGGCCGAGGCGAGCTGCACGCTTTGTCGCGACGCGACGCAGGTGTTGCCGGGCAAGGGCTGCCGGCAGGCCCGCATGATGGTCGTGGGCGAGCGGCCGGGCGATAACGCAGGTTTGGCCGGTGGCCCCTTCGTCGGTCTGATGGGGTGCCTGTTCGACCAGACCCTGGCCGAGGCGGGGATCCCGAGCGACCAGATCTTCGTGACCAATGCCGCGAAGCCTTTCCAGTTCGAGCCGCTCGGCAAGCACCGCCGGCTGCACCACAGCCCGAATGCGGACGAGATCGCCCGCTACGGCACCCTGCGGCAATGGGTGCAGGGCTGGGGCTGAAAAGCGGCGGCGCTGCTCGGCCGGGTGCTGGGGAAGGAATCCGCCACCGACGCGCTGCCGACCGGGATCGCCGGGCGCGGGGCCAACCGGGAGGCGGTCGAGCCCGCCTGACGGCGCGGCCCCGCCCCAGGGGCGGGGGCGTGCATTTCCCAAGCCGATGGCGGCGCTAGGACCACCGCGCCGGGCGGGCTGCCCGTGAGGGGGAGGGGGCCGGTCTTTCCCGCGCCGCTTCGCCGAGGGACAGAGAGCGGCGGCTCAGAATGCCGGCTCCAGCGCCCGGCGCAGCATGGTGCGGGCGCGGTTCACCCGGCTCTTGACGGTGCCGATGTCGCAATCGAGGAGCCTGGCCGCGTCGAGATAGCTCTCGCCGAGCGCGCCGACCAGGACGATCGCCTCGCGGTAATGCCGCGGCATCACGCGCAGCGCGGCCTGCAACTCGCTGGCCTGCATGTGCCATTCCTGGGCGGGCCGGACCTGCGGCACCAGCGAGGCGCAATCCGCCGCCCCGGTGCGCTCGCGCGCGGCCTTCCGGCAATGGGTGAAGAAACGGTTGCGCATGATGGTGAACAGCCAGGCCCGCATATTGGTGCCGGGCCGGTAGCGATGGGCGTTCTCGATGGCGCGCAGCAGGGTCTCCTGGACCAGATCCTCGGCATCCGGGGTCGATCTGCACAAGGCGCGCGAATAGGCCCGGAGCGCCGGAATATGTCCGAGTATGTCGTCCGACATGACGGTCCTTCGCAATCCTCGCGGTGACGGCGGAGAGTCAATGCCGGGAAGGGGGGATGGTTCCGTTCCGGGCCCCGGCAAGGACGGAAACCGGCCGCGGCCTAGCGGGGGCCGCCGCCCTGGCCGGCCTGGCGATGCCGGGCGTCCTCCAGCGCCGCCTCGAGCCGCCTGGCCAGCTCGCGCAGCCGGGGCGAGACCGCCTCCTTCTCCGTCTGCGCCAGCAGCTCGGACAGGGCCTTGTCGAGGGCGGGATCGACGATGGGGCCGCTTTCGCCGTTGGCCATCAGGGTCTCCATGCTTCTGCTTGACTTGACGTATTTTAATCGAACCGCGCCGAATGGCGAGCCTTCCCAACCCGCATATTCCGGCAGTGTTGCAGGTCGGGCCGCGGATTCCCGGTCACATTCGGGCGAAGCAGCCCGCCGGACGGCGCGGCGGTGCCCGGCCCGGCCTGCCGCCACCGAGGCGGGTTTGCCGCGGGAACGTTTCCGCCCTGGCCGGTTCGCCGGCCCCACAGCCCGGAGGCATCCGGCAACAAGCTCCGGGAGGGGGATCGGCCGGAGGAGCCGGCCGGATCCGGACCGTCTCGGCAACGGGCGCCTCGGCGCATTCGCCCAGCAGCGCCGGCAGCGCCGGGTGATGCGCGCGCAGCGGCGCGTTGCGGCCGTAACGGGCAGGGCAGCGATTTTTCGCCGATGGCTTTCCGCTCATGCGTTGGTTCTTCAGGCGTGTAGGGACATCGCTCAAGGAACCTGAGGAACCGAGCATGCCACATCAGACAGTCCTCGCATCCGCGATGGTTGCGGGCCTCATGGCCGGCGCCGCATTTGCGGCCGCATCGGTCATCACCATGCAGGCCATGGGGGTATGGATCGAACAGGCCGGTCCGTGACGGATCCGCCCTGCCTTAAGCGAGAAGCGTCGGAACGAGGGAAGCAACCCCCGGTGATCTCCTCGTCGCTGGAGCGCAGGGCGTTGTGAATGGCGGTCGCCGCGATGGCGGCTTGTGCCAGGGCCACGGCGATCTGGTTCAGCGAATGGACGACCTCGCCGGCGGCACAAACCTGCTGGGCGCGGTCTGCCGGTGGGCGTCGCGATGCATTTCCAGGCCGCCTGGACCGGCGCGTGGGACATAGCCGAGCGCGGGATGGCCCGGCGCGGGCCGTGGGCGGCGATCGGGCTGTCCTGTTGCATCACCTTCTGGCGGATGGTCGCCCCGGCTGCCGCAGATCCGCTCGTCGGGTGCCGATCTTCAGGAACATTCCGGCCCGCTCCCGGTTGTCCGCCCCCAGCCGTGACGGCATCGACCGTGAACAGGAGGGCGACATGGAAGATCGTTGGAGAGATGAAGACCGCTATCGTCGGGATCCGGATCATTCCGGCCGGGCCCTATGGCGGCAGAGGTGGTTGTGAGCCTGCGGATGGCGATCACCGCGGCCGAAGCTCCGGACGGCCGGAGCGCCATGGTGATGGTCGCCGCGGCACCCATGGCATGCCCCATGACACCCATGCCAGCCCGGGCGGCGGTGATGACGATGACGCTCGCCACGGCAATGGCCAGGGCGATTATGGCGGTGCCTACGGGACCCATCGTCGCCAAGGCGCCGCGCGCCACGACCGTGATGATCGCGGCAAGCGCGACTGAATGGACCGTGCCGGGGACGGGGTCGTCTCGTGGTTCGGCGACGAGGATGCCGAGGGCTGCCGCCGCCGGGATGAGAAATCTGATCGATAAATCAACCGACTGGAGAGGGCATGCGGGGGGCGCGAAGCCCCCTGGGCGCCGACCGGTGGACAAGCCGCGCCCGCGCCCCTAGGGTCCGTCCCTGAAAAGGAGCCCCCATGTTCACCATTGCCACCTGGAACATCAACTCGGTCCGCCTGCGCGAGGCGCTCGTCGCCCGCTTCCTGGCCGAGGAAGCCCCGGACATCCTCTGCCTGCAAGAGACGAAAAGCCCGGTCGAGAAGATCCCGCTCGAGGCGTTCCGGGCGCTTGGCTACACGCATTTCGTGGCGCGCGGGCAAAAGGGCTATAACGGCGTCGCCATCCTGTCGAAGCTGCCGATCGAGGATGCGGGCGACCGCGATTATGCCGGGCTGGGCCATGCCCGCCATGTCGCCGCGCGGCTGGAGAACGGCGTCACCATCCACAACTTCTACGTGCCGGCGGGCGGCGACATCCCGGACCGCGAGCAGAACCTCAAGTTCGGCCAGAAGCTGGATTTCCTGACCGAGATGCGCGACGCCTTCCACGCCGACAGGCCGGCGCGCGCGATCATGGTGGGCGACCTGAACATCGCCCCGCGCGAGGACGACGTCTGGTCGCACAAGCAATTGCTGAAGATCGTCAGCCATACGCCCATCGAGGTCGAGCATCTGGGCGCCGCCCAGGATGCCGGCAAATGGGTGGACATCACCCGCAAGGACATCCCGCAGGGCCTGCTTTACAGCTGGTGGAGCTATCGCGCGCGCGACTGGGACGCGGCCGACAAGGGCCGGCGCCTCGATCACATCTGGGCGACGCCCGATATCGCCAATGCGGGCCACAACAGCCGCATCCTGCGGCCGCTGCGCGGCTGGCAGCAACCCAGCGACCACGTCCCGGTGCTGGCCAGCTTCGATCTCTGAACCCGCCCGGAGACCGCGCCGCCAGCCGAAACTTGCATCGCGCCGGTCGCTGCGCCATCTAAGGGGCAACCCTTTCGCATGAGGAATTCCGATGCTCGAGCTTGGCTCCGCCCCCGCCCCCAAAGACGCCGCCCCCGCCGATATCATCAAGGATGTGACCGAGGCGACCTTCATGGCCGATGTGGTCGATGCCTCGATGAAGGTGCCGGTGATCGTCGATTTCTGGGCGCCCTGGTGCGGCCCCTGCAAGACGCTGGGCCCGCAGCTCGAGGCCGAGGTGGCCCGCCACAAGGGCCGCGTCCGCATGGCCAAGGTCAATGTGGACGAGAACCAGATGATCGCCGGCCAGTTGCGGGTGCAGTCGATCCCGACGGTCTATGCCTTCTTCCAGGGCCAGCCTGTCGACGGCTTCCAGGGCGCGATCCCGCAAAGCCAGATCAAGCAGTTCGTCGAGAAGCTGGTCGCCCTGGGCGGCGATGACGGCGGGCTGGCCGAGGCGCTGGAGGCGGCCGAGGCGATGATCGCCGAGGGCGCGGCCGAGGATGCCGCCGAGACCTTTTCGGCCATCCTGGGCGAGGAGCCCGAGAATCCTGCCGCCTGGGGCGGGCTGATCCGCGCCCATCTGGCCGCCGGTCACCCGGACCGGGCCGAGGAGGCGCTGGCGCAGGTGCCCGCCGCCGCTGCCAATGCCGCGCCGGTCGAGGCGGCCCGCGCGCAGTTGCAACTGGCGCGGCAGGCCGCGAGCGCCGGTCCCCTGGACGAGTTGCGCCAGAAGGTCGAGGCCGATCCCGCCGACCAGCAGGCGCGTTTCGATTATGCCACCGCGCTGCATGCGGCGGGCGAGGTCGAGGAGGCGATCGACCAGTTGCTGGAGGGGTTCCGCCGCGACCGCGACTGGAACGAGGGCGCGGCCAAGGCGCAGCTTCTGACCATCTTCGATGCCATGAAACCCACCGATCCGCTGGCGCAGAAGGGGCGCCGCCGGCTGTCCTCGCTGATCTTCGCCTGACATGTCGCGCGGCATCGACCTGCCCGAGACCGTCCCGCTGTTCCCGCTGCCGGGCGCGGTGCTGATGCCCCGCACCCGCCTGCCGTTGCAGATCTTCGAACCGCGCTACTTGCAGATGGTCGAGGACGTGCTGAAGACCCCGGCGCGGCTGATCGGCATGATCCAGCCGGCCGAAGGCGGGCTCGATTCGCTGGCTTCGGTCGGCTGCGCGGGACGGATCGTGGCCTTTTCCGAACTGGACGACGGCCGGCTGATGATCTCGCTCAAGGCGCGCTCGCGCTTTCGGCTGAACGAGGTGCGGCCCGGCTTTACCCCCTATCTGCGCGGCCAGGTGGACTGGTCGGGCTATGAGGCCGACCTGGCCGCCCAGGCCGAGGAGGATCCGCGGTTCGAGCGCAAGGCCTTCATGGCGCGGCTGGGCCGCTATATGGAGCAGCGCGGCCTGTCCACCGACTGGGACGCCGCCGCGGCGTCCGAGGCCGAGACGCTGATCAATTCGCTGTCCATGCTGCTGCCCTTCGCCCCCGAGGAAAAGCAGGCCCTGCTGGAGGCGCCGACGCTGTTCAAGCGCCGGGTGCTGCTGGAGGGGCTGCTGGAATACGCCCTGCACGGCGGCGACAACGAGGAGACGATCCAGTGACCGACACAAGCGAACACGGCTATGACCGCCACATGCTCGAGGCGCTGGTCTGCCCGGTGACGCATACGACGCTGCGCTATGATGCCAAGGCGCAGGAGTTGATCTCGGAGGCGGCCGGGCTGGCCTTTCCGATCCGCGACGGCATCCCGATCATGCTGCTGAACGAGGCGCGCCAGATCCGCGCCTGAGGAAAGGGCGGGCGCACGGACGGCTTGGGGGAGGCCGTGCGCCCGCGTCGCGGTCAGAGCCGGCAGATCTCGGACCGCACCAGGAAGCGCCGCTCGCGGCCGTTGTCCAGGCTGAACATGCCGCCGCGACCCGGCACCACGTCGATGATCAGGCGGGTGTGCTTCCAGGCTTCGTATTGGCTGGCCGAGATATAGAAGGGCATGCCGCCGATTTCGCCCAGCTTCACGTCATGCGCGCCGATGCGGAATTCGCCCTGCGGGTAGCACATGGGCGAGGACCCGTCGCAGCAGCCCCCGGACTGGTGGAACAGCACCGGCCCGTGATCGGCGACGATCTCGGCCAGCAGCGCCAGCGCCGCCGGGGTGGCCTCGACCTGGTCCGGCCCATCGGGGTTGGCGACGGGTTCCATGGTCAATCCGCCAGATCCAGCACCATGCGGCCCTCGATCTGGCCCTGGTGCATCTTGCCGAAGATGTCGTTGATATCCTCGAGCTTCGCCGTGTGCACGGTCGCCTTGACCTTGCCCTCGCCGGCGAAATCCAGCGATTCCTGCAAGTCCAGCCGCGTGCCGACGATCGAGCCGCGCACGGTGATGCCGTTCAGCACCATGCCGAAGATGTCCAGCGGGAAGTCGCCCGGGGGCAGGCCGTTCAGCGCCACCGTGCCGCCGCGCGCCACCATGCCGATGGCCTGCTCGAAGGCCTTGCGGCCGACCGCCGTCACCAGCACGCCCTGCGCGCCGCCGTCGGTCTGTTTCTTGATCGCGGCCGCCGGGTCGGGGTCGGTCGCGGCGTTCACCGTCACCGTGGCGCCCAGCTTGCGGGCCAGCGCCAGCTTCTCGTCGTCGATGTCCACGGCGGCGACGTTCAGGCCCATGGCCTTGGCATATTGCACCGCCATGTGCCCCAGCCCGCCGATGCCCGAGATCACCACCCAGTCGCCGGGCTTGGTATCGGTGACCTTCAGCCCCTTGTAGACGGTCACGCCCGCGCAGAGCACGGGGGCGATGTCCAGGAAATCGACGTTCTTGGGCAGGTGGCCGACATAGTTCGGATCGGCCACGACGTAATCGGCAAAGCCGCCATTCACCGAATAGCCGGTGTTGAGCTGGCTTTCGCACAAGGTTTCCCAGCCGCCCAGGCAATGCCGGCAATGGCCGCAGGCGGTATAGAGCCAGGGCACGCCGACCCGATCGCCTTCCTTGACATGCTTCACCCCGGCGCCGACGGCCGAGACGAAGCCCACGCCTTCATGACCGGGGATGAAGGGCGGATTCGGCTTGACCGGCCAGTCGCCCTCGGCGGCGTGCAGGTCGGTGTGGCAGACGCCGGAGGCCTGGATCCTGACCTGGATCATGCCGGGGCCGGGCTCGGGGACCGGCACCTCGTCGATGGTCAGCGGCTTGCCGAATGCGCGCACGACGGCGGCTTTCATGGTCTTGGCCATGAGGGGGAACTCCTTGCAGTTGCTCTTGGGGGAGGGAAGCGGAGGGGGAGGAGGGTGCCGGGCGCTGGGTGACGTGCGCCCGGCCATTCCATCAGAAGAAGCCCAGCTTCTTCGGGGAATAGCTGACCAGCATGTTCTTGGTCTGCTGATAGTGGTCCAGCATCATCTTGTGCGTCTCGCGCCCGATGCCCGACTGCTTGTAGCCGCCGAAGGCCGCATGAGCCGGATAGGCGTGATAGCAGTTGGTCCAGACCCGCCCCGCCTTGATGCCGCGGCCCATGCGGTAGCAAGTATTGGCATCGCGCGACCACACGCCGGCGCCAAGGCCGTAAAGCGTGTCGTTGGCGATCTCCAGCGCCTCGGCCTGGTCCTTGAAGGTGGTGACCGAGACCACCGGGCCGAAGATTTCCTCCTGGAAGATCCGCATCTTGTTGTTGCCGCGGAAGATCGTCGGCTCGATGTAATAGCCGCCCGACAGCTCGCCGCCCAGATCGGCCGCCTTGCCGCCGGTCAGCACCTCGGCGCCTTCCTTCCTGCCGATGTCGAGATAGCTGAGGATCTTTTCCTTCTGCTCGCTCGACGCCTGCGCGCCGATCATGGTGTCGCTTTCGCGCGGGTCGCCCTGCTTGATCGCCTGCACGCGCTGGACCGCGCGTTCCATGAACTTGTCATAGATCGATTCCTGGATCAGCACGCGCGACGGGCAGGTGCAGACCTCGCCCTGGTTCAGCGCGAACATGGTAAAGCCTTCCAGCGCCTTGTCGAAGAAATCGTCATCCTCGCGCGCGACATCGGCAAAGAAGATGTTCGGCGACTTGCCGCCCAGTTCCAGCGTCACCGGGATCAGGTTCTCGCTGGCATATTGCATGATCAGCCGCCCGGTCGTCGTCTCGCCGGTAAAGGCGATCTTGGCGATCCGGTTGCTGGACGCCAGCGGCTTGCCGGCCTCGAGCCCGAAGCCGTTGACGATGTTCAGCACGCCCGGCGGCAGCAGGTCGCCGATCAGGTTGGCCCAGACCATGATGCCGGCGGGGGTCTGCTCGGCCGGTTTCAGCACCACGCAATTGCCGGCGGCAATCGCCGGGGCCAGCTTCCAGCAGGCCATCAGCAGCGGAAAGTTCCACGGGATGATCTGCCCCACCACGCCCAGCGGCTCGTGGAAGTGATAGGCGACGGTGTCGTCGTCGATCTGGCTGATCGAGCCTTCCTGCGCCCGCAGCACGCCGGCGAAATAGCGGAAATGGTCGATGGCCAGCGGCAGGTCGGCGGCCATGGTCTCGCGGATCGGCTTGCCGTTGTCCCAGGTCTCGGCGGTGGCGAGCAGTTCCAGGTTCTGCTCCATCCGGTCGGCGATCTTCAACATGATGTTGGCGCGCTCGGCCGGGCTGGTCGCGCCCCATTTGTCCTTGGCGGCATGGGCGGCATCCAGCGCCAGTTCGATATCGCCGGCCTCGGAGCGCGCGATCTGGCCGATCTCGGCGCCGGTGATCGGGGTCGTGTTGGTGAAATACTTGCCCGAGACGGGCGCCACCCATTCGCCGCCGATGAAATTGTCGTAGCGCGCCTCGAAGGGCAGCGCGTTCACGCCCCGGAAAGGATGCGTCTGATCGTTCGGCATGATCTTCCTCCTGTCATCCCGGCTCCTCCAGCCGGTTGCACAAGAGCCTGTGCCCGGACGCCTTCCGGGTCAACGCGGGGCTTCGCGCCGCGGGGCGGATGTGTTTCAGGGGCGAGACAGTTTGCCGGGATTTTCGTCGATGCCCAGCCGCGCCATGCGGCGGTAGAGCGTGGCGCGTCCCACCCCCAGCGCGCGGGCGGCGGCCGAGACATTGCCCTCGGCCCTGGCCAGCGCGCGAATCACCGCGGCGCGTTCGGCGCGCTCGAATCCGGTCGCGTCGTCCTGCCGGCCCAGCAGGTCCGAGGCCGGGCGCGGGCGCAACTGCCCCTCTTTCTCCAGGCCGAAGGCGCGGCGGGCGGCGCGGTTGGCGCCGATGGCCAAGTCGTCCTTGTCCACCGCGATCAGCAGCGTGCCGTCCTCGACCCCCTCGGCCTGCGGCGCGATGATCCGCGCACCAGGGAAGGATACGCGGAAGAAGGCCGCCTCGATCGCCCGCGCGCTATGCGCGACCTGCGCCGCGATCAGCGCGTTCAGCCGCTCGGTATGGTCGGCACGGGCCGAGCTGACGTCCAGCGCCGCGATCAGCCCACCGTCCGGCCCCCAGATCGGCGCATCCATGCAGGACAGCCCGGTATTGCGGGCATAGAAATGTTCGTCGCGGTGGATGGTGACCTGCCGCCCCTCGGCCAGACAAGTGCCGATGCCGTTGGTGCCCTGCACCTCCTCGGACCAGTCCATGCCGCGCCACAGCCCCCAGCCGCGAAAGGTGGCGGCGTCGCCCTGGCTGACGCGATGCTCCAGCACGATGCCCTGCGCATCGGTCAGCAGCAGGTTGCAGCCGGTCGGGCAGACCAGCTGGAACAGCTGGTCCAGCTGCGGCCGGGCGACGGCGATGAAGCGGTCCATGCGCTCGACGCGCTCGGACAGTTCGCGCTCGGTCAGGCGGCGCGGCTCGGGTGGCCGGGTCGGGTCCAGCCCGTGCTTGAGCATCGAGCGGCGCCAGCTTGCCGCCAGCCGGGTGACGGCGCCGGGCGATTGCGACGCCTGCACCACGCGGTCCTCGTGGCGGGTTGTGCTGGGCGTTGCCGGGCGGGTCTCGGGCAAGGCGTCCTCCCCTTCCTTACGCGATGGCGGGATTATTGCCCGGGCGGGTGCGATGGGGCAAGCAATGCTTTCGTGAAGCGCCTGCGACGAAACACCCCGGCCGTTTCGGGGCCGGGGTGCTTGCGGTTTTCAGGGCGTGACGGTGACGGTGCCGCCGTCGCTCCAGGCGCGGAACTCGGGGCGATACATGTCCTCGACGCTGGCGGCCGGGTGGCGGAATTCGCCCGGCGTTACGGCGCGGACGATATAGGCCAGCCGGAATCGCTCGGCCGAGGTCCAGGTCAGCGCCGCCGCGAAACGGTCGGCGCGGAACTCGGTCATCTCGGCATCGGTCCGGCCCTCCAGCCAGTCCAGCGCCGAGACATCGCCGGCGCGCAAGAGGTTCGGGTTGTCGATCTCCCATCCCGCCGGCAGGGGATCGGCGATCACCAGCCGGCCGCCGCCCTCGGATTGCGGCGAGATTTCCAGCTCCACCACCATGCGCGTGCCCTGCGTCACGCTGGAAGGGTCCAGTGCCTCGCCCTCCATGCTGTAATAGTGGCGCGCGATGGTATAGCCCTTGCCGCCCGCCGCGACCGGGCCGGCGGGCTTGCCGGTCGCGGTCAGCGTTACCTCCAGCGCGCTCTCGCCGGTATTGGCGATGGTCGCATCCGCCGGCAGGCTTGCGACCGGCTGGGTCAGCGCCACCCCGTTCAGCGTCGCGGGCGGGGTCGCGCTGAACAGCGACTGCGCCGCCAGCACCGTCCAGACCGATTCCTGCGTGGACAGGCTGCGCCCCTCCTCCTCGGCCCGGGCGATGCGCTCGGCGATCTGGCTGGTCAGGTCGGTGGCATCGACGGCCTGCGTCTTTGCCTCGGCCGCCAGCGCCAGCAGCGCGGTCGCATCGCGCAACCTGGTGCCGTAATCGGCGCGGAAGGCATAGGGCTCGGGCGCGCCGAGATTCAAGAGGTTGCGCGCCTGCGTGAACAGGCGATCCGCCCGGCTCTGGTCGCCATAGGAGGCCAGCGCCGCGCCCAGATTGGCCGCGCCCATCGGGGTCGAGAACGATCCGGCGGCGGTATCGGCGTAATAGCGCAGATCGCCCACCGTCGCCGCCCGTTCCCGTGCCAGCACCGCCAGCGCATAGGCCAGCGCCGCGTTTTCCTCGGCCGAGGCGGCGCCGGGTTCGGTGGCGTAATTGGCGCGGTTGCGCAGGTTGTCGATGGCCATGCGGAAGCCGGTCTCCGGCACCTGATAGCCCGCCGCCCGCGCCCGCGACAGGAAGTCGGTGACATAGGCCTCAAGCCACAGATCGCCCGAATCGGCATACCACAGGCCGAAGCCGCCGTTCGAGCCCTGCCGGGTCAGGATCTGGGTGATCGCCTTTTGCACCTGCTCGGCCGTGTCGCTGCCCTCGACGCCCTCGGCGGCGGCAAGGCTGGGCAGGTAGATCAGCGGCATCGCCCCCGAGGCCAGCTGCTCGGTGCAGCCATAGGGATAGCGCGCCAGCCGCATCAGCGCGCCGGCCACGTCCAGCCGGGCATAGGGGCCAAGCGCCGCCGTCACCTCGGCGCCGGGCAGCAGGCCCTGCGTCAGAGCGGGCGGGATGGTCAGGCTTTGCCCCGGCTCGACCACCAGACGGTCCTGGCGCTGGATGTCGGATTCGTTCAGCGCGATGGGGATGGCGATGTCCTTGGTCAGCGCCTCGCCGTCCGGGGTGGTCAGCACCAGCCGCAGGTTGGCGGTGCCAAGCGCCTCGGTCGCGGTCACGGGGATGTCCACCTGCGCCTCGGCCTTTTCGCCCAGCTGCACCTGGGGCTCCACCGAATAGGTCAAGCCGCCCTCGCCGCCGACCTGCGACAGCGCCAGCCGGACCTCTCCGGCGGGGCCGGAAGTGTGGGTCAGCCGCAGCCCCAGCCGGGCGCTGTCGTTCGGCGCCAGGAAGGCGGGCGCGGTCACGGTCATCACCACCGGATCGCGCACCAGCACCGAGGCATCGGCCTGGCCCAGGCCCTTGGCGGACCAGACCACGGCCATGACCCGCACCTCGCCGTTGAAATCGCCCACCGGCACCTCGACGGTGGCGGTGCCGTCCGCGGCCAGGGTCAGCGGGCCCGAGAACCAGCTCATCAGCTTTTCGGTCGGCGGCGGGGCCTCGGCATTGCCGGCAAGGCTGGCGTCGCCTCCCTCGCGCAGCGCGCCGTCCGGGGCGCCGGTCGGCAGGATCAGCCGCCCGTAAAGATCGCGCAGCGCCACGCCCAGCCGGCGCTGGCCGAAATAATGCTGCGAGGGGTTCGGCGGCTGGAAGCGGGTCAGGTTCAGGATGCCCTGATCGACGGCGGCGACGGTGGCATGCACCGTCTCGCCCGCCGCGCCCTCGACCTTCAGCGTGACGGGGATCGTGCCGCGCGGGCGGGTCTCGGCCGGGGCCTCGATGCTGGCGGCAAGCCTGCGGTCGCCGGGATCCACGGCGGCATGCGCCAGACCCAGCGCGCGCACCGGCTGGCGGTCGCCGGGCTGCGCCTCGCCCAGCGGACGGATGGCGCTGACGGTGACATAGACCCCGGCACCCCAATCGTCGGTCACCGGCAGGTCGATCTGGTTCTCGCCCGCCTTCAGCGCCACGGTCTGCATCGAGACCAGCCGGTTCGACAGCACCGAGACCAGGCCCAGACCGTCGCTGGCCGCTTCGACCCGGACGCGGGCGGTGTCGCCGCTGCGATAGGCGGGCTTGTCCAGCACCACCTGCAAGCGGTCGGGCGTCTCGCTGCCGGCGCTCGCTACCGCACCCCAACCGGCATAGAACCGCACCGAGCTTTGCCCGCCCTGACCCGATGCCGGCTCGGCCACCAGCTCATACTGGCCCCATTCGACCGGGGCGGCGATCTCGGCCGGCGCCTCGCCCGGCTCAGCCGTGCCTTCGGCGATGCGGGTGCGGCTGGTGATCGCCTCCCAGTTCCATTGCCCGCCCAGCGAATACCATTGGTAATCGGTGTCGATGCGGTTCAACACCCAGCGCACGGGCTCGGCTGCCGGTTTCAGGTCGGGGCCGACCGCGACCAGCGCGAAACGCGCCTCGCTGTTTTCCGAGACGGTATCGCCCTCGAACAGCGGACGCAGGCCGACGACCGGCGCCTCGGGCATGACCACGCGCGATTCCGTGCGCTCGACCGGCCGGCCGGCGCCCTCACGGATATCCAGCACCACTTCGGCCTGAACCGGGCGCGGACCGAGCTGGCCGGCCGGCGGCAGCTCGATCTGCGCCCGGTAATTGCCCTGTGCATCGGTGGTGCCCTGCGGCAGGCTGTCGGTCACCGGTGCGCTGTCGTCGTCGTGCCGGCCAAAGACATAGCCGTCGAAGCCGGTCAGGCTGCGGGTCGGCGACAGGCGCAACTGCCCCTCGACCGGCAGGTTGGCGGCGGGGGCGCCGAACAGCCAATGCGCCGAAAGCGACAGGTCCAGCGTGCCGCCCGCGCGTGCCGGGCCTTCCGGCAGGCGCGGGGTGAAGTCGATGCGCTCGGGCAGGAAATCCTCGACCAGCAGGCGCGCGGTGGCCAGCGCCGGGCCGTCCGCCTCGGTGCGCAGTTCCATCCGCCAGGTGCCGCGCGGGGCGTTGCCGGGGATCTGCCAGTTGACCACGCTGCCGCCGGCGCCGGCATCCTGCGCGGGCAGGCGGGTCGCCTCGACCCCGTCGGGGCGCAGGATCACCGCGGTCAGCGGCAGGTTTTCCAGCGCCCGGGCCTCGGCATTGCGGGCCAGCACCGTCGCGTTCACCGTCTCGCCGACGCGATAGGCGCCCCGGTCGGTGGTCAGGAACAGGTCGATGGGGGGGCTGGGCGGCTGGCCCTCGACGCCGCGGTCGGAGAGGTCGAATTCGGGATCGGAAAGCGACAGGAAGGCCATGTCGCGCGGCGCGCGCTCGGCGCCCTCGCCCTGCCAGTCGGTCACCGTGACCAGCGCCGGCGCGGCGCCGTCTTTGCCCATGGCGAGGCCCGGCGCGAAATGCGCCACACCCTGATCGTCGGTCCGGGTCTTGGCCAGCACCTCGTTCGAGCGGCTGACCAGCGCCACCTCGGCCCCCGTTTTGGCGGCGGTATCGGCCAGGCTGCGCACCGCGACGGTCAGCCCGTCGGCGCCCGAGAAGGTGGAGATCCCGAAATCCGAGATCACGAACCATTGCGTCGCCAGCCCGGTATCCGAGACATCCTGGTTCTCGATGCCGGCCTCGACGATATAGATGCCGGGCTCCAGCGGGCCGGCCTCGGCGGGAATGGCGAGGCTGGTGGTCAGCTCCTGGTTCAGGGTTTCCTGGCCCATGGGCTTCGCCACCTGCGCCGTGCCCTTCCAGACCTCGCGCGCCATGCGGTCGCTGAAATAATCGGCCCGCCAGCTGTCCAGCGGCGTCGCGAACATGTCCTCGGCCATGGCGCGGATCAGGTTGCGGTCGGAAATGCGCAGCAGGCGCAGGTTGATCGTGTCGGCATTGACGGTCACCATGGACAGCCGCTGGTCGCCCGAGGCGGGCAGCACATAGGCGCGGCCGGGAAAGCGCACCGAGGGCGCGCGGTCGCGGACATAGCCTTTCAGCGTCACATCGCGGGCCAGCACCTCGCCATCGGCCGAGGGCAGGCCGGCGCGCAGGGTCAGTTCTACCTCTTGCCCATGGGTCAGGCCGGCGACGCAAAGCCGCTCGCCATCGGCCTCGACGGTCAGGTCGCGGCCGGGCAGGCGCAGGAATTGCGCGTAATCGGTGCCGGAGGAAAGTGCGCGCGACATCACCGCGCAGAAACGCGGCATCCTGCCTTCGGATTCGACCTGGGTGTCGGTGACGCGCAAGCCGTTGCGGGCCTGCGACTCCTCGAGCGCCGAGGCGATGGCGCCGTCGCCGGGGGCAAGCTCTGCCGCCAGCCGCAGCGCCGACAGCGCGTCGCGGCCGCGGTCCAGCCGCTCCCACGCCATGGCAAGCCAGGACAGCGCCCGGGCCGCCACCGCGTCCTCGCCCGCCCGCAGATAGCCGTTGATCGCCATCGAGGCGATGGCGGCCGACGCCTCGCCGTCGCCCTGCTCGCTGGTGTAAAGCGTCAGCCGGGCCAGATTGGTCCAGTCGGCGGGCCGGTCATAGCGCGCGACCTCGGCGGCGGTGATCCGTGCCGCCAGCGCCAGTTCGCCCGAGGCTTCGGCCTCCTGTGCGCTGCCTTGCGGATAGTCCGTGCCCAGCGGCGGGTGCAGGGCGGGAAAGGACCGGACCAGCGATTGCGCGGCGGCCAGGTCCTGCGTCCCGATGAAGGGCGCGGCGGCGGCGCGGGCTTCGGCGCGCAGCCGTTCCTCGGCCGTGGCCGCGACCACATGGCCCGACAGCGCGCCGGCAAAGGCGGTCGCGGCGCCCGTGCCCTCGCCCTTGGGGAAACAGGCGCGGGACCGCTGGTTATAGGTCAGCGCGCGGCAGTCGGCATTGCCCAGGCAGGCCTGCACGCAGGCTCGCAAGGTGGTGTCGAAGATCGGCCCCAGGTCGCCGCCCGGCAGGTCGGTATCGGCTTGCAAAGACAGCCGCCGTTCGGGCAGCGGCGCATCCTGCGCCAGGGCCGCGCCGGTGACGAGAAGCCCGCTCAGGGCCGCCGCGATGAAACCGTGCCAGATGGGACCTGCCATGACCTTCCTCCTTCCGCGCTCGGCATAGTTGTGGCACCGGCGCGCGGGCGAGGCAATCTATTCCCATTCCAGCTGCGCATAGGCCGCGGCGGCGTTGCGCGCGGTGGTGCCCCGGAAATCCGCCCAGCCCTCCGAGACGGGCTGCATCGCCGCGACGATGGCCGGGATCGCCTGCGACAGCGGCAGGCCGGCGCCGATCGCCTTGCGCGTCGCGTCGCGCAGCGCGGTCAGGTAGTGGCGCTGGGGCGTCACGGCCTCGTCCCAGCTTTCCACGACCGGGCCATGGCCGGGCACGATCAGCGCCGGCTCGGGGTCGGGCTTCTGCCCGGTCCAGTCGAGCCAGCCCGCAAGCGAACCGTCAAGCGAGGGCGTCAGCCCCAGGAACACCAGGTCGCCGGTGAACAGCGTGGCGGTCTCCTCGTCCAGCACGGTCATGTCGGTGCCGGTATGGGCCGAGGGAACCGGCGTCAGCCGCAACTGCCGGTCGCCCAGCAACAGCGCCTGCGGGGCCTCGACGGTCTGGTCCACGGCGGCGATCCTGGTGCCGGCAAAGGCCGCCTCGCCGATCTGGCGGGGGGTCGAGATCATCCAGCTTTCCGCCCGCCGCGCGACCGCCTCGGGCAGGCGGGCATCGGCGACGATGGTGGCGCCGGCTTCGGAAAACACCTCGGCGCCCAGGATGTGGTCGGGATGCATATGGGTCAGGATCAGGTGGCTGACCGGCTTGTCGGTGATCTGCCGGATCGCGGCGTAAAGCGCCTCGCCCTCGGCCCGGCTGCCGCCGGCGTCGATCACCGCCACCGTCTCGCCGATGACGAAGGACAGGTTGGCGATCCGCCCGCGATTCTGCGGCGAGATCTGCGCCATCGCCCCCTGGTGCATATGCACGCCCGGCGCCGCCTCCTGCACGGTCAGCGCGGGCAGTTCGGCGGTCTCGACGCAGCGCGGCCGGTCGCCGGTCAGCTCGGGATGCCGGGCCAGCCAGTCGCGGGCGATGGGCGCGGCGCGCGCCTGGCAATCCTCGCGCGTGGGGGCGTCGCCGGCAGGCAGCAGGCGGGGCTGGCAGGTGGCGGGCTGGGCCGCCAGGCAGGCGGCAAGGACCAGATGGAACATCCGCTTTCCTTTCGCGCCGCAAAGCTAACACAAGCCCGCGACTGGCGCCATCTACGACCTTTGGCGTGTTGACTGACCGCCCAAGCGGCTTAGCATCGAAACAGCCGTATTCATGCGGTGGCCTTGAGGAGGAGGACACATGGCCTGGACAAAACCCGCGCCGAAGGAAATCGCCTGCGGCATGGAAATCAATATGTATGCCCCGGCCGAGGACGAGCCGGTTCTGTTCTAACCCGCCGGCGATATTCCCCGGCCCGGTCCCCGGCCGACGGGGGCCGGGCCTGCCGGAGCCTTTCCCATGCGTATCGTGATTCTCGGCAGCGGCGCTGGCGGCGGCGTGCCGCAATGGAACTGTGGTTGCCGCAACTGCGAGGCCGCGCGCGCAGGGCGCATTCCCGCCATGAGCCAAAGCGGGATCGCCGTTTCCGCGAATGGCCGGGACTGGGCGCTGGTCAATGCCTCGCCCGACCTGCGCCAGCAACTGGCCGCGACGCCGGCGCTGCGGCCCGGGGGGCTGCGCGGCTCTCCGATCCGCTCGGTTCTGGTGACCAACGGCGATATCGACCATGTCGCCGGCCTGCTGACGCTGCGCGAGGGGCAGGGGTTCGACCTGTTCGCCACGCCCGCCATCCATGGCGTTCTGGCCGCCAATCCGATGCTTGCCGCGCTCGACCCCCGGCTGGTCGCCCGGCGCGAGGTGGTGCTGGAGGAAAGCTTCGAACTGGCGCCCGGCCTTGCCGCGCGGCTTTTCGCCGTCCCGGGCAAGGTGCCGCTCTACATGGAGGGCGAGCGGGTCGAGACCGACCTGATGGGCGAGCAGACCGTGGGCGTCGAACTGGCCGGGCAGGGCCGGCGGGTGTTCTATATCCCCGGCTGCGCCTCGGTCCCCGACTGGCTGCGCGAGCGGATCTCGGGCGCGGATGCGCTGCTGTTCGACGGCACGCTGTGGACGGATGACGAAATGGTCCGCGCCGGCCTTGGCGCCAAGACCGGGCGGCGCATGGGTCATGTGCCGGTCTCCGGCCCCGGCGGCAGCCTGGAGGGGCTGCGCGACCTGGCGCTCGGCGCCCGCATCTATGTGCACCTGAACAATTCGAATCCATTGGTCGATCCCGCCAGCCCCGAGCGCGCGATGGCGCAGGCGGCAGGCTGGCAGATCGGCCATGACGGTATGGAGATCGCGCCATGAAACTTGCCGACCACCGCGCGCAATCCCGCGCCGAGTTCCACGAGCGCCTGCGCCGCATCGGCGCCGAACGCTATCACGACCGCCACCCGTTCCACAAACGCCTGCATGGCGGGAAATGCACGCCGGACGAGGTGCGGGCCTGGGTCATCAACCGCTGGCAATACCAGTCGCGCATCCCGATGAAGGACGCGGCCTTCCTGTCGCGGGTCGAGGATCCGCAGCTGCGCCGCATCTGGCGTAGCCGCATCGAGGATCACGACGGCGGCGTCGATCAGGGCGGCGGCATCCGGCGCTGGCTGGCGCTGGCCGGTGCCGTGGGCCTCGACCCCGATTACGTCGCCAGCGGCGTGGGGGTGATGCCGGCGACCCGCTTTGCCGTCGATGCCTATGTCCGCTTCGTGCGCGACATGCCGCTGCTCGATGCCGTGGCCGCCAGCCTGACCGAGATGTTCGCGCCCAAGATCCATGCCGAGCGCATCGAGGGCCTGCTGAAGCATTACGATTTCGCCGACGATGCCAGCCTCGCCTATTTCCGCAATCGGCTGAGCGAGGCGCCCAAGGATGTGGAATTCGGCCTGAACTATGTGCTGGACCATGCCGACACGCTGGAAAGGCAGGACGCGGCGGCGGCGGCGCTGGTGTTCAAGACCGACGTGCTCTGGGCGCAGCTCGACGCGCTGTGGCATGGCTATGTCGAGGGCAACATACCCCCCGGCGCCTGGCGGCCGGGCGAGGGGCTGCTGGCATCGGCCATCCCCGAGCCGGCCCCCGAGGCGGCCCCGGTCCCATGACCCGGGCGCGCATCAACGGCGCTGCGGTGCCCTATCTGCCGCGCGGGGTGCGGCTGCACGACGACCGCGTGCGCGGCATCCGCGTGCTGCTGGCGCCCGAGCGGGTGATCCAGCTCGATCCGGTGGGCCATGCCATCCTGTCGGAACTGGACGGCAAGCGCAGTCTGGCCGAGGTGATCCTGACGCTCTGCACCCGCTACGAAGCGCCGCCCGAGCAGATCGAGGGCGATGTGCAGGACTTCCTGCGCGACCTGATGGACCGGCGCATGGTGTTTCTGGACGGCGAAGCCGGGAGGCCGGCATGAGAGACGATCCAGCCCCCCGCGACATAGACGGCAACCCGGTCCGCGTCGGCCTGCCCATGGCGATGCTGGCGGAACTGACGCATCGCTGCCCGCTGGCCTGTCCCTATTGCTCGAACCCGGTCGAGCTGACCCGCGCCAGCGCCGAGCTGAAGGCGGCGGAATGGGCCGATGTGTTCCGGCAGGCCGCCGATCTGGGCGTGTTGCAGGTGCATCTGTCGGGCGGCGAGCCCGCCTCGCGCCGCGACCTGGCCGAGATCGCCGCCGCGGCCCGCGATGCCGGGCTTTACGTCAACCTCATCACCTCGGGGATCGGGCTGACCGAGGCGCGGCTGCGCGAACTGGACGGCGCGGTCGATCACGTCCAGCTGTCCCTGCAAGGCATCGACGCCGAGATGGCCGACTGGATCAGCGGCTATGGCGGCAGCTTTGCCCGCAAGATGCAGGTCGCGGAATGGGTCCGCGCCATCGGCTTTCCGCTGACGCTGAACGCGGTGGTGCATCGCCAGAACCTCGACCGCCTGCCCGAGATGATCGAACTGGCCGAGCAGTTGGGCTGCCGGCGCATCGAGGTCGCGACCGTGCAGTTCCACGGCTGGGCCGACCTGAACCGCCGGCCGCTGATGCCGACGCAGGCCCAGGCGACCCGCGCGCGCGAGGTCGTGGACGAGGCGCGCCGGCGCCTGCAAGGCCGCATGGTCATCGACTATGTGCCCGCCGATCATCTGGCGGCCTTTCCGAAAAGCTGCATGGGCGGCTGGGGCTCGACCGGGCTGAACGTGGCGCCGGACGGCACCGTGCTGCCCTGCCACGCCGCCCAGACCATCAAGGGCCTGGCGTTCGAGAATGTGCGCGATGTGCCCCTGGCCCGGATCTGGCACGACGGCGCCGCCTTCAACGCCTTTCGCGGCACCGGCTGGATGCCCGAGCCCTGCGCCTCCTGCGAGCGGCGCGAGATCGATTTCGGCGGCTGCCGTTGCCAGGCCATGGCGCTGGCCGGCGATGCCCGGGCCACCGATCCGGTCTGCTCGCGCTCGGCCCTGCATGCCCGGCTGCGCGCCGCGGCCGAGGCCGAGGCGGCCAGCGATTCGACCGTGCTGGTCTATCGCCGCATGACACGGGAGAAGCGGGGATGAGACTGGCTTGCCTGCTTTTCGCCTTGATGCTGACCCCGGCGGCCCTGGCGGGCGAGGTGGCGAATCCCATGCAGCCCTCGGCCCTTTGGGACGACATGCGGCTGGCGGTGATCGGCACGGATGACGAGCCGCCGGTCGATCCGGCGATCTTCGACCTCGACGCGCCGCCGCGGGCCGACAATCCGGCGCTGGTGCCGGTGCGCATCACCCAGCCGCCCGGCGCGCCGGCGATCCGCTCGCTCGCGCTGGTGGTGGACGGCAACCCGGCGCCGGTCGCGGCCGAGTTCACCTTTGGCGCGGCGCTGATGCCGCTGGATTTCGAGGTGCGGGTGCGGGTGGACAGCTATTCCGACCTGCGCGCCATCGCCACGCTGGAGGATGGGCGCAAGGTCATGGCCGGGCGCTTCGTCAAGGCTTCGGGCGGCTGCGCGGCGCCGGCGGGCAAGAGCATGGACGAGGTGCGCGCCACCATGGGCGAGATGCGCTTCCGCCAGTCCGAAGGGGACGGGCGCCGGATCGGCACGCTGATGATCCGGCACCCGAATTTCTCGGGCCTGCAACGCGATCAGGTGACGCTGCTGACCATCCCGGCCGAGTTCATCCAGACGCTGGAGGTGAAGCAGGGCGAGGCGCCGCTGTTCACCATGGAGGCCGGGATCTCGATCTCCGAGGATCCGGTGTTCCGCTTTGCCCATGCGCCGGGTGTGGGGCCGGTGACGGTCCATGCCGAGGATACCGAGGGCCGGGCCTGGGATCAGTCCTTCTGAAGCCGCGCCGGATCGCCGGTCAGGTGCAGGGCGCGGGCCTTCAGCGCCGCGGCCTCGGCCGGGTCATGCGTGACCAGCACCAGCCCGGCACCGCTGCGGCCCAGCAGCGCGTCGGTCAGCGCCAGCATGCGCGCCGCCGTATCGGCATCCAGCGAGGCGAAGGGTTCGTCCATCAGCAGGATGTCCGGCCCGGCGGCAAAGGCGCGGGCCAGCGCCAGCCGCCGCTGCTGGCCCAGCGAAAGCTGGCGCGGGAATTTCGTCTCATGCCCCGCCAGCCCGACCTGCGCCAGCCAGTTCCGCGCCGTCGCCGCATCGCAGCCGGTCGGGATGGCGATGTTGCCGACCGCGTCGCGCCAGGGCAGCAGCACCGGCTCCTGAAACACCACGGCCAGGCGGTCGGCACCCTCCAGCCGGCCGCGATAATCCGTGTCGAGCCCGGCCAGGATGCGCAGCAGCGTCGATTTCCCGATGCCCGAGGGGCCGAGGATCGCCAGCCGCTCGCCCCGCTCGACCGAGAGCGCCAGCGCCTCCAGCACCTGCCGGGGGCCGAAGGACTTGGCCTCCAGCTCAAGCCGCATCCTGCCTCCAGCGGTTGGCGCGGCTCTCCCAGGGCCGCAGCAGGAACAGGTCGATGGCCAGCATGACCGCGACGAAGGCCAGCGCCCAGGCCAGCACCCCGGTCACGTCGAAGCTGGAGAACAGCAGGTGGATCTTGAAGCCGACGCCGTTCGAGCGGCCGAGGAACTCGACCACCAGCACGATCTTCCAGATCAGCGAGATCCCGGCCCGCGCCGAGGCGGCGATATGCGGCGCGAGTTGCGGCAGCACGACATGGCGCAGCCGCGTCAGGGGCGCCATGCGAAAGGCGCGGGCCATGTCGTCCAGGTCCGGGCGCAGCGCCCGCGTGCCCTCGCGGATCATCACCACCACCACCGGGATCTTGTTCAGCGCCACGGCGAGGATGGCGGCGGTCTCGTTCAGCCCGATCCAGATGTAGCACAGCACGATCACCACCAGCGCCGGCACGTTCAGCAGGATGATGAGGCCGGGGTTGAGCCATTGGTCGGCCCCGCGGCTGCGGCCCATCCACAGCCCCAGCGCCATGCCCGCCGCCATGGCCAGCGCAAAGCTGGCGACGACGCGGAACAGGGTCATGCCGGCGTTGAACCACAGCTCCCCGGTCGCGGCAAGGCGCATGATGCGCGCCGCCACGTCCCAGGGCGCGGGCAGGGTCTGCGGCCGGTCGGTGAGCTGCGAGGCCAGGGTCCAGATCAGCAGCATCGCCAGGATCGACAGCACCCCGGGCACGAGGCCCGGGCGCGGCGACGGGGACTTGGGGGCTTTGGTCAAGGCGGCGTTACTCCGGCCACCAGAACAGGCCTTCGGGCAGGGTGGCAAGGCCGCCGGTCAGTTCCGCGCCGCCGAGTTCCGCCATGGTCGCGAACATCTTCTGCGCGTTTGCGGCATCGACCGGGCCGGGGGCGGGAATGCCGGCGCGCCAGCCGGCCTTCAGCGCCTGGAACTCGGCATCGTCCCCGGCCTCCATGATCGGGCGCAGCTCGTCCCAGGCGGCATCGTCACTGGCCAGCAGCTCCTTGGCGGCGCGGGATGCGCGCGCCAGGCCCTCGGCCAGCGCCGGATTGGCCGCGATCCAGTCGTCGCGCAGCACATAGCCCAAGAGCGGCGTCGAGGGATCGAGTCCCAGATCGCCGGCCGCCGTCTCGACCGAGAGCAGCTCGCGCATGCCGCGTGCCTTCATCTTGGCCTGGAAGTGCCAGAAGTTGATCGCGGCATCGACCTCGCCGGTCTCGGCGGCATTCAGGATCATCGGCGGGGCGCCGAAGACCTGCTGCGTCACATCGGCCAGGTCCTCGCCCAGCTTCTCGCGCGACCAGGCGCGCAGGATCAGCCAGCTCTTGTCGACCGGGCCGCCGGCGATGCCGATCTTCCTGCCGCGAAGGTCGGCGAGCGACTGCGCCGGGCTGCCCTCGCGCACCATCACGCCGCCCACGGCGGTGGAATAGGGCAGGAAGCGGAAACCGGTGCCGCGCGCCCGCTGCTGTGCCACCCACAACCAGTCCGAGACGATGGTATCGACCTCTCCCCCCTGCATGGCGACCTGGGTGGCGGGGTTGCCGGCCAGGATCATCGGTTGCAGCCGAAAGCCGTTGGCGATGTCGAAGCCGCGCCGGCGGATCGTCTCGATTTCCCAGTTGACGGTGCCGTTCTCCAGCGTGCCGACGCGGATCGCCGGGGGCTGGGCCGGGCCTTGCGCATGAACGGGCAGCGCCAGCCCGGCCAGGGCGGCGACCCCGGCCAGCAGGGTGATTCTGCGGCTGAACGGCATGGTGGTTTCCCCCTTGGATGCGCTCAAACTGCCATGTGCCCATATTTCGGCCAATACAACCGAAGTCGTAACCCGAAACCGGCTTTGCGGTCCAATGGGCTTGCGCCGGCGGGTGGCGGTCTTAAGATGGATGGGTAAAGGCCGGCGCGCCAAGGCCCCGGCCCCCCTGTCGTTTCTTTGGGAGGAGAACGATGGCCTCAGCCGAAATGCAGTCGCAGGACCGCGCCGCATCGCCAAGGCTTTCCGCTGACCGCGTCCGCGAGATCCTGATCGTGGACGACCATCCGCTGATGTGCGACGCGCTGGCCCTGACGCTGAAGATCAGCTTCGGGCTCAGGAACGTGCGCACCGCCCGCAGCCTTGCCGCCGCGCAAGAGCAGATCCGCAACCAGGGCGCCCCAGATGCGGTGATCCTGGACCTGAACCTGCCCGATGCCAAGGGCGCCGAGGGGTTGGTGACGCTGCGCCGCCAGATCCCGGACGTGCCGATCACCATGATCTCGGCCGATCTGGAAAACGCCATGATCTCGGCCGCGATGGCGGCCGGGGCGCAGGGCTATATCAGCAAGTCGCTGGGCCGCGAGGCGCTGGTGGACAGCCTGCGCCGCATGTGGGAGGGCGAGCGGGTGACGCCCGACAGCTACCAGCCCGAACATGCCGGCGAAGAGGATGCGGCCCGGGCCGAACTGGCCCGCCGCTTCGCCACGCTGACGCCGCAGCAGATGAAGATCCTGCGGCTGATCTGCCAGGGCAAGGCGAACAAGGAGATCAGCTACGAGCTCTCGATCGCCGAGGCGACGGTCAAGACCCACATCACCGCGATCATGTCCAAGATCAACGCCCGCCGCCGCACCCAGGCGGTGCTGCTGGCCAATAGCGTCAGGCTGTTCGAACCCGCATGAGCGCCGCGTCGCCCGAACCCTGGCCCGGCGCGCGGTCCGGGGCGCGGCCGGTGGTGCTGCCGCCCGCGCCCATCGCCGTCTCGGTGCCCGCCGCCGGCGCCGAGACCGCCCGGCGCATTGCCGCGGCGATGGCCCCCTTGCAGCCGGCGCTGGTGCTGCTGTTTGGCATGCCGGCCGAGGGGCTGCCCACGCTGGGCGCCGCGTTGCGCGAGCTGCTGGGCCAGGGCTGCCGGGTCGTCGGCTGTTCCTCGGTGGGCGAGATCGGCCCCGGCGGCTATTGCGCCGAGACGGTGACGGCGCTGGGATTCCCTGCGGCCAGCTTCCGGGTCGGGGTCTGCGTGCTGCGCGACCAGGCGCTGGTGCCGGTGTCGGAATGGATGTCCACGCTGCGCCGCTTTCACGCCGATTTCCGGCCCGACCTGCGGCGGTCCAGCTTCGGCGTGCTGCTGGCCGATGCGCTGGCCCGGCAGGAGGACGTGCTGACCGCGACGCTGGACGCGGCGATCCCCGGCCTGCCGATCGTCGGCGGCTCCAGCGCCGAGGGCATGCGCTTCGAGCCGACTTGCCAGATGCTCGATGGCGTGGCCCATCCCGGTGCGGCGCTGTTTCTGCTGGTCGAGACCGATCTGGCGGCGGCCGAGGTGTCCTTTTCGCATTTCAGCCCGACCGACCGGCGCGCGGTGGTGACTGCCGCCGACCGGCACAACCGCATCATCATGGAACTGAACGGCGAGCCGGCGGCCCAGGAATATGCCCGGTTGGCCGGCATTCCGGTCGATGCGCTGACGCCGACGGAATTCGCCCGCCATCCCTTGCTGCTTCGCACCGGGCGGCGCCATCATGTCCGCGCGATCCGCGCCATCACCCCCGAGGGCGGCTTGCAGCTGCTTTCCGGGATCGAGGCCGGCAACATCCTGACGCTGGGCCGGGCGATGGACATGATGCGCGGCTTTGCCGAGGCGCTGGACGCGCTGCCGCGGCCGCCGCTGATGGTGCTGGGCTTCGACTGCGTGCTGCGGCGGCTGGCGCTGGAGCGCGCCGGCATGGACGGGCAGATGTCGGAACTGCTGGCGCGTTACCGCGTCGCCGGCTTCAACACCTATGGCGAGCAGCACAGCGGCATGCATGTCAATCAGACCTTCGTCGGCATGGCCTTGATGCCGCCCGAACCCGGCTGAGCCATGTTCCTGCGCGACGACGATCCCCCCGCCCGGCGGGTCGAAAAGCTGACGCGCATCGCCGATGTGCTGGTCGAGCGCATCGACCGGCTGGAGGAAAGCCGCGGCTCGGCCTGGTCCATGTTCCAGGCCGCCGTGGCGCTGGAGCAGGAGGTGCAGGCCCGCACCCGCGAACTGGAACAGGCCCTGGCCGACCTGTCCGAGCGCAACCGCGAGCTGGCCGTCGCCCGCGCCTCGGCCGAGGAGGCGAACCGCTCCAAGACCCGCTTCCTGCGTGCGGCGAGCCACGACCTCTTGCAGCCCCTGTCGGCGGCCAAGCTGTTCCTGTCGGCGCTGAAGGACACCGCGCTCGATCCCTTGCAGCGCGAGCTGACCGACCGCCTGTCGGGGGCCTTCGAGTCGGTCGAGGAGTTGATGCATGCGGTGCTGGACATCTCGCGGCTGGACAGCCAGCGCATCGAGTTCCAGCGCAAGCCCGTCGATCTGGGCGAGCTGTTCCGCCGCCTCGCCATCGAATACGCGCCCATGGCCGAGGCCAAGGAGCTGCGGCTGAGCTTTGCACCGACCTCGGCCGTGGTGGAAAGCGACCCCACCTTTCTGCGGCGGATCGCGCAGAACCTGGTCTCCAATGCCATCAAGTATACCGACCGCGGCGGCGTGCTGGTCGGCGTGCGCAAGCGCGGCGAGCGGGCCTGGCTGGAGATCTATGACACCGGCATCGGCATCGCCGCCGCCGACCGCGCCCGCATCTTCGACGAGTTCCAGCGCATCGGCCGCGAGGGCGGCGCGCCCGGCATGGGGCTGGGCCTGTCCATCGTGCGCCGCGCCTGCGCCAAGCTGGGCCATCCCATCGCCATGGATAGCGAGCCGGGGCGCGGCACCGTCTTTCGCGTCAGCCTGCCGCTGGTGGCGCCGGGGGCCGAGACCGCCCGGTCCGAAGGGGCCGGCCAGGGTTCGCATCTGCGCGGTCGGGTGGCGCTGGTGGTCGAGAACGACGACGCCATGCGCCGCGCCCTGCAACTGGTGCTTCAGGACCGGCTGGGGATGGTGGCCCGCGTCTCGGGCGGCATTGCCGAGGCGCTGGCGCAGATGGGCGACGAGCCGCCCGACGTGGTGATCGCCGACTACAACCTCGACAACGGCGATACCGGCTTGCAGGCCATCGCCGCCTTGCGCGAGGCTGCGGGGCAGGTGGTGCCGGCCATCGTGGTCTCGGCCCGGCGCGCGCCGGAACTGGGCGGCGCCTGCCAGAGGATGGGCGTGCCGGTGCTGGAAAAACCCGTGCACCCCGAGGATCTGCAAGCCATGTTGCAGCAGATGCTGGCCTAAGACCAAAGCAGGAGACAGGGGGCGGCGGGCTTTCGCGCTGGCCCTGGCGGGGGCAGGGTCGCAAACAGGGAGGGAATGACCGGGATGAAAGTCTTGCGAGGGCTCGCACTGATCGGACTGCTGGCCTCGCCGCTTTGGGCGGGCGAGGCGGGCGATCTGGTCTTTGCCGAGCGCGGTCCCTGGGACCTGTCGCAGGGGCCGCTGGTCTGGACGCTGCGCCAGACCGGCCCCGAGGTCGAGGGCTTCGCGCCCATGAGCGAGGGCACCGTTTCGCTTGCCGCTGCCGACCCCGCGGACGGCCAGCCGGCGCTGGAGCTGACCGAGGAGACGGCGCGCAGCAAACGCAGGATCGGTCCCTTCCCGGTCTCGGGCGGCGATCCGGCGCTGATCTTCTTTCTGGAAACCACCGCCCGGGACATGGCGGCGCTGACCGGGGGCAGCCCGTTCTATATCCGCAACCGGCTGAAGGATGCGCTGTTCCGCGACGGCGAGGTGCGGCGCGAGGGCACGGCGACCGTCGCCGTCTTCGCGCCCTTCCGCGAAGACCAGAACCGCGAGCGCATGTTCGGCTTCGACACGCTGGAGCTGCGCTTCACCCTGGGCGATCCGAAGCGGCCGATCCGGCGCATGCTGGCCGAGACCGGCCCGCTGGCCGGCGGGCGGCCGGCCTATCACAGCGAGATGGTGTTGAAATGATCCGGGCAATCCTGACGGCAGCCCTGACGCTTTCGGCCGGCATGGCCGAGGCGCAGGCGGTGAACGACTATCCGACCAACGCGCGGGCGGACTATGTCTTCGTCTGCATGGCGACGAACGGCCAGACCCGCGAGATGCTGGACAGGTGCAGCTGCGCCATCGACCAGATCGCCGAGATCCTGCCCTATGACGATTACGTCAGGGCCGAGACGGTGCTGGCCATGCGCCAGACCGCCGGCGAGCGGGCGGGCATCTTCCGCCAGGGCATCGCCGTCAACGACATCGTTGCCAACTTCCGCCGCGCCGAGGCCGAGGCCGAGATCCTCTGCTTCTGAACTGGACAATCCACGCGCCCCGCGCTTCCTTGGCGGCAAAGCTGAACAGGAGAAAGCCATGGATCTGGGGATCAGGGGCAAGCGGGGCCTTGTCTGCGCCGCGTCGAAGGGCTTGGGCCGGGCCTGCGCCGAGGCGTTGGCCGAGGCCGGGGTCGATCTGGTCATCAACGCCCGCGGCGCCGAGGCGCTGGAGGCCGCGGCGCAGGAGATCGCGGCGCGGCACGGGGTGGCGGTCACGCCGGTCGCCGCCGACATCACCACCGAGGAAGGCCGCGCCGCCGTGCTCGACGCGCTGGGCGGGCGGGCCGACATCCTGATCAACAATGCCGGCGGCCCGCCGCCCGGCAGCTGGACCGACTGGTCGCGCGAGGATTTCATCAGGGCCATCGACGCCAACATGCTGACCGCCGTCGCGCTGATGCAGGCGCTGGTGCCCGGCATGATGGAACGCGGCTGGGGCAGGGTGGTCAACATCACCTCGCAATCCGTGCGCTCGCCCATCGCGGTGCTGGGCCTGTCGAATACCGCCCGCGCCGGGCTGACCGGCTTTGTCGCCGGCATGTCGCGGCAGGTGGCGCCGCATGGCGTGGTGGTGAACAACTTGCTGCCCGGCATCCATGCCACCGACCGCGCCGAGAGCCTCGATTCGGCGGTGGCCAAGGCCGAGGGCATCGGCTTGGACGAGGCCCGCCGCCGCCGCGAGGCGACCATCCCGACCCGCAGCTATGGCCGGCCCGAGGATTTCGGCGCCGCCTGCGCCTTTCTGTGCAGCCAGCAGGCGCGGTTCATGGTCGGGCAGAACGTCCTGCTGGACGGGGGCGCGCTGAACGTCTCGATCTGAAAGACCGGGCGGCAGAAGGCTCTTGCCAGAATCCTGCCGCCCGGCTACGACGAAAGGCGGAAATCGGGAGACATTGGCGCAAGCCAGGGCCGAAGGAGCAACCGCCCCGGGAATCTCTCAGGCAAAGGGACCGTTTTCCAATGTACGCTCTGGAGAGAGGCGGCAGGTGCCGTCCGCCGAAGGGATAACGATCTCAGGCGCCCCCGTTTCGGGGTAGGGACAGAGGGGGCATCTAACCGGGCGGGATCGATCCGTCCGCAAGACAGGGGATGCCCATGGCCGAGCTTCGGCGCACGATGCTATACGACCTGCACCTTTCGCGCGGCGCGAAGATGGTGCCCTTTGCCGGCTGGGAAATGCCGGTGCAATATCCGATGGGCGTGCTGAACGAGCACCTGCATACCCGCAGCCATGCCGGGCTGTTCGATGTCAGCCACATGGGCCAGGTGATCCTGCGCGGGCCGGGCGCGGCCGAGGCGCTGGAGGGGCTGGTGCCCGCCGATATCGTCGGGCTGGCCGAGGGCCGGCAGCGTTACGGCCTGTTCACCAATGACGCGGGCGGCATCCTCGACGACCTGATGATCGCCAACAAGGGCGACCACCTGCTGCTGGTGGTGAACGCCGCCTGCGCCGAACAGGACATCGCCCATCTGCGCCAGCTGGAGGCGCGCGGGATTTCGGTCGAGCCGGTGACGGATCGCGGCTTGCTGGCGCTGCAAGGCCCCGAGGCCGAGGCGGTGCTGGCGCGGCTGGTTCCCGGCGTGGCGGCGATGCGCTTCATGGACGTGGCCGAGTTCGACTGGCAGGGCGCCACGCTCTGGCTCAGCCGCTCGGGCTATACCGGCGAGGACGGGTTCGAGATTTCCGTGCCCGGGGACCGGGTGGTCGCCTTTGCCGAGGCGCTGCTGGCCGAGCCCGAGGTCGCGCCCATCGGGCTGGGCGCCCGCGACAGCCTGCGGCTGGAGGCGGGGATGCCGCTCTACGGCCATGACATGGACGGCTCGACCCTGCCCGGCGAGGCGGGGCTGGGCTGGTCGATCCCCAAGGCGCGGCGCGCCGGCGGTGCGCGGGCGGGCGGTTTCCCGGGCGCCGATCCCATCTTGAGGGAACTGGCCGCAGGTCCCGTCCGCAGCCGCATGGGCCTGCGTCCCGAGGGCCGTGCCCCGATCCGCGAGGGGGTCGAGATCTTTGACGCGGCCGAGGGCGGCACGGCGATCGGCACGGTCTGCTCGGGTGGCTTCGGCCCCTCGGTCGGCGGGCCGGTCGCCATGGCGATCCTGCCCGCCGGGCTTGCCCCCGGCGCGACCCTCTGGGCCGAGCTGCGCGGCAAGCGCATTCCGGTGGCCGTCACCCCGCTTCCCTTCCACAACCCGAGCTATAAGCGCTGAGAGGCAAGGCATGCTGAAATACACCGAAGACCACGAATGGCTGAAACAGGACGGCGACGAGATCGTCGTCGGCATCACCGCCCATGCCAGCGAGCAGCTGGGCGATGTCGTCTTCATCGAGCTGCCCGAGGTCGGGCGGGAGGTCGAGGCGGGCGAGGAGATCGTGGTGATCGAATCGGTCAAGGCGGCCTCGGATATCGTGGCCCCGGTTGCCGGCGTCATCACCGCCGTCAACGAGGCGCTGCCCGACGCGCCCGGCGCGGTGAACGAGGATCCGCTGGCGGCCTGGTTCTTTCGCATCAAGCCGGCCTCGGCCGATCTGTCCGGCTTCATGGACGAGGCGGGTTATCAGGCGCTGATCGGCTAAGGCTGCCGGGCCCTTGGGCCCGGCGGAAGCCGGGGGCTGTCTGCCCCCGGACCCCCGAGAGTATTTGGAAAACGGCGAAAGGCAGGGCGGGGGCGTTCCCGGCCCGTGCGATCCCGAAGGCAATGCTTGTGAACATTCTGACGCATTGAGGCCAGTGATGGGTAAATGGACCCCGACCGATTATAATCCCGACGATTTCGCCAATCGCCGCCACATCGGGCCTTCTCCGGCCGAGATGGCGGCGATGCTGAAGGTCGTGGGCGCCGAAACGCTGGAGGAGCTGATCGGCCAGACCGTCCCGGCGAGCATCCGGCAATCCGAGCCGCTGGACTGGCCGGCGCTGTCCGAGGCGGCGCTGCTGCAACGCATGCGCGAGGTGGCGGCGAAGAACCAGGTCATGACCAGCCTGATCGGGCAGGGCTATTACGGCACGGTGACGCCGCCGGCGATCCAGCGCAATATTCTTGAGAACCCGGCCTGGTATACCGCCTATACCCCCTATCAGCCCGAGATCGCCCAGGGCCGGCTGGAGGCGCTGCTGAACTTCCAGACCATGGTCGCCGATCTGACCGGGCTGCCGGTGGCCAATGCTTCGCTGCTGGACGAGGCGACCGCCGCCGCCGAGGCCATGGCCATGGCGCAGCGCGCGGCGAAGTCCAAGGCCCGCGCCTTCTTCGTCAGCGAGAACCTGCATCCGCAGACCGTCGCCGTGATCGAGACCCGCGCCGCGCCCTTGGGCATCGAGATCGTCCGCGGCCGGCAATGCGATCCCGCGCAGGTCTTCGGCGCCATCTTCCAGTATCCGGGCACATTCGGCGAGATTCGCGATTATTCGGCCGAGATCGCGGCGCTGCATGCGGCGGGCGCGGTGGCGATCATGGCCACCGATCTGCTGGCGCTTTGCGTGCTGAAGGAGCCGGGCGCCATGGGCGCCGACATCGCCATCGGCTCGGCGCAGCGTTTCGGGGTGCCCATGGGCTATGGCGGGCCGCATGCCGGCTTCATGGCCTGCCGCGACGAGATGAAGCGCGCCATGCCGGGGCGGATCGTCGGTGTCTCGATCGATGCCAAGGGCAACCGGGCCTATCGGCTGTCGCTGCAAACCCGCGAGCAGCATATCCGCCGCGAGAAGGCGACCTCGAACGTCTGCACCGCCCAGGCGCTGCTGGCGGTGATGGCGAGCTTCTATGCCGTGTTCCACGGGCCGGTGGGATTGCGCGCCATTGCCCAGCGAGTGCATCTGAACGCGGTTACCCTGGCCGAGGCCTTGCGCGCCGCCGGGGCCGAGGTGCAGCCCGAGGCCTTCTTCGACACCATCACCGTGCGGGTGGGCGTGGGGCAGGCGGGCATCCTGGCCGCCGCCCGGCATCGCGGCATCAACCTGCGCAAGGTCGGGCGCGACCGCGTCGGCATCTCGGTTGACGAGACCACGGATGCGGATGTGATCGCCCGGGTGTTGGACGCTTTCGGCATCACCGATCCGGCCGCGCCGGCCAAGGTGCCGGCGATCCCCGAGGCGCTGATCCGCGAAAGCGACTACCTGAGCCATCCGGTCTTTCACATGAACCGGGCGGAATCCGAGATGATGCGCTATATGCGCCGCCTCTCGGATCGCGACCTGGCGCTGGACCGGGCGATGATCCCGCTGGGCTCCTGCACGATGAAGCTGAACGCGGCGGCCGAGATGATGCCGATCACCTGGCCGGAATTCGGCGCGCTGCATCCCTTTGCGCCCGAGGACCAGGCGGCCGGCTATCATGAGGTCTTTGCCGACCTGACCGAGAAGCTGTGCGCGATCACCGGCTATGATGCGTTTTCCTTGCAGCCGAACAGCGGCGCGCAGGGGGAATATGCGGGCCTGCTGACCATCGCCGCCTATCACAAGTCGCGCGGCGAGGATCGTGACATCTGCCTGATCCCGGTGTCCGCCCATGGCACCAACCCGGCCAGCGCGCAGATGGCGGGGATGAAGGTCGTGGTGGTGAAATCGGCGCCGAACGGCGATATCGACCTGGAGGATTTCGCCGACAAGGCCGCGAAGGCCGGGGACAGGCTGGCGGCGGTGATGATCACCTATCCCTCGACCCATGGCGTCTTCGAGGACACCGTGCGCGAGGTCTGCCGCATCGCCCACGAGCATGGCGGTCAGGTCTATATCGACGGCGCCAACATGAACGCCCTGGTCGGCCTGGTGAGGCCGGGCGAGATCGGCGGCGATGTCAGCCACCTGAACCTGCACAAGACCTTTGCCATCCCGCATGGCGGCGGCGGGCCGGGCATGGGGCCGATCGGGGTCAAGGCGCATCTGGCGCCCTTCCTGCCCGCCGACCCGCGCGAGGGCTCGGGGGCGGTCTCGGCGGCGCCCTGGGGCTCGGCCTCGATCCTGCTGATCTCCTGGGCCTATATCCTGATGATGGGCGGCGCGGGGCTGACGCAGGCGACACGCGTCGCGATCCTGAACGCGAACTATATCGCCAGCCGCCTGGCCGGGGCCTATCCGGTGCTGTTCATGGGCAATCGCGGCCGGGTGGCGCATGAATGCATCCTGGACACCCGGCCGTTCCAGGAGCATGGCGTGACCGTGGACGATATCGCCAAGCGGCTGATCGACAACGGCTTCCATGCCCCCACGATGAGCTGGCCGGTCGCCGGCACGCTGATGGTCGAGCCGACCGAATCGGAAACAAAGGCCGAGATCGACCGGCTGATCACCGCTTTCCTCGCCATCCGCGACGAGATCACCGAGATCGCCGAGGGCCGGATCGACGCCGAGGCTTCGCCCCTGCGTCATGCGCCGCATACGGTCGAGGATCTGGTTGCCGACTGGGACCGCGCCTATTCGCGCGAGCAGGGCTGTTTCCCGCCGGGCGCCTTCCGGGTGGACAAATACTGGCCTCCGGTCGGACGGGTGGACAATGCCTATGGCGACCGCAACCTGGTCTGCACCTGCCCGCCGCTCGAGGAATACGCCGAGGCGGCCGAGTAGGCCGCGCTTTGCCCCGCCGCAATTGCGGCGGGGGTTTTTCTGCGCGCGGATGCGGTTGCAGAAAGCTGTGGTTTCGGGCCTTGCGGCCCCTTGACAAGCCCCGGCGGTTCAGCGAGATAGCACGCCGATGGGGCCGTAGCTCAGTTGGTAGAGCGCATCGTTCGCAATGATGAGGCCAGGGGTTCGATTCCCCTCGGCTCCACCAATTAAATCACAAAAAACGGTTGAACTTCGGGGCGCTTCGGCACCGGATTGAGGCTGGTTGGCGTTGGCCCATTGCCCGGATCCCATGGCCGATGCCGTACACGCGCCGCGCCGGGCGCATTGGGATCGCGGCTTGGCCTCGGGGCAGGGGAGAGGGCGTTGGCCATCTGCCCGCCCGTTGGTGTCGTGTCTGCATGGCGGACCGGGCACCCGTCATCCGGTTTCGCCCGTGGCGCAGATGGGCGGCCAGTCGGCAGAAGGCACCGCCAGCGTCTCCTCAGCCCACCCTTTCCGGATCGTGCCGTAGCAGCCGCAAAGCGTTGAGGGTGACCAGCACCGTGGCTCCGGTATCGGCCAGGATGGCGATCCAAAGGCCGGTGACGCCCAGAACCGAAGTCACCAGGAACACCGCCTTCAGCCCCAGCGCGATGGCGACGTTCTGGCGGATATTGCCCATCGTGGCCCGCGCCAGCCCGATCAGCGCCGGCACATCCGACACCCGGTCGCGCAGGATCGCCGCGTCCGCCGTCTCCAGCGCCACGTCGGTGCCCGAGCCCATCGCCACCCCCACGCTTGCCTGCTTCAGCGCCGGGGCGTCGTTGATGCCGTCGCCGATCATCATGACGCCATCCCCGGCCATCTCGCGGATCGCGGCCAGCTTGTCCTCGGGCAGCATCCCGGCCCGGAAGCCGATCCCCAGCGCGCCGGCGACGGCCTCGGCGGTGCGCGGGTTGTCGCCGGTCAGCATGATCGGCTCGATGCCCATGGCCTTGAGCCGGCGCATCGCCCCGGCGGCATCGTCGCGCGGCTCGTCGCGCAGGGCGATCAGGCCCAGCGGCCGGCCCTCGTGAAAGACGGCGACCACCGTCATGCCCTGCGCCTCCAGCGACTCGGCCATGGCCGCGTCGTGAAGCCCGCCCAGCGTGGCGGCATGGCGGGGCGAGGCGACCCAGGCACGGCTCCCCTCCACCATGGCCTCGGCCCCCTTGCCCGGCAGGGCGCGGGTCTCGCGCGCCGGCAGCGGCGCGACGCCGGCCGCCTCGGCCCGGCGCAGGATGGCCTGGGCCAGCGGATGGCTCGACCCGGCCTCGATGCCCGAGGCCACCGCCAGCAGCCGGGCCTCGGTCACGCCGGGGGCGGGCAGGATCCGCACCACCGCAGGCCGGCCATGGGTCAGCGTGCCGGTCTTGTCGAAGGCCAGGCGCCGGATATCGGCCGCCGCCTCGATCACCGCGCCGCCCTTCATCAGCAGCCCGCGCCGCGCCCCTGCCGATAGGGCCGAGGCGATCGAGGCCGGGACCGAGATCACCAGCGCGCAGGGGCAGCCGATCAGCAGCAGCGCCAGACCGCGATACACCCAGGTGCCCCAGTCGGCGGCGAAGACCAGCGGCGGCACCAGCATCACCAGCGCCGCCACCGCCACGACGGCGGGCATGTACCAGCGGCTGAAGCGGTCGATGAAGCGTTCGGTAGGCGCGCGGGCCTCCTCGGCCTCCTCGACCAGCCGGATGATGCGGGCGATGGTGTTGTCGGCGGGCTCGCGGGTCACGCGGATGCGCAGCGCCGATTCGGCGCTGATCGAGCCGGCGAAGACCGGCTCGCCCGGGCCGCGGGTCCGGGGCAGGCTTTCGCCGGTCACCGGGCTTTCGTCCACCCCGCCAATGCCCTCGACGATCTCGCCATCGGCGGGGATGCGGTCGCCGGGGCGGACCAGCACCTGCTGGCCGATCTCCAGGCTGTCGGCGGCAACCTCTTGCGTCTTGCCGTTCACCTCCAGCAATGCGGTCTTGGGCACCAGATCGGCCAGCGCCCGGATGCCGTCGCGGGCCTTGCCGGCGGCGACGCCTTCCAGCACCTCGCCCACAGCGAACAGGAAGACGACCAGCGCCGCCTCCTCGGCCGCGCCGATGATGAGCGCGCCGATGGCGGCGATGGACATCAGCGCCTCGATGGTGAAGGGCTGGCCCATGCGCAGCGCCTGCCAGGCGCGTTTCGCCACCGGGGCGACGCCGATCAGGCAGGCGGCGAGAAAGGCCCAATAGCCCGCCTCGGCCGAGGTCAGCAGCTCGAAGCCCCAGGCCGTCGCCAGCAGCGCGCCGGTCAGGATCACCAGCCGGCCCTTGGCCGTCCGATGCCAGCCCTTGCCCTGCTCGGACGGGTGGTCATGCACATGGCCTGGCGCGCCGTGGCCTTCATGCCTGCCGCCATGGCCCTGTGCGTGCTGCGGTTCGGGGCCAGGCGCGGCCGCCGGCCCCGCCGGCGGGCCGGGCAGCACGAAGGGTTTCCTGCGCGGCGCCTCCTGTCCCCGGGGGGCGACGCCATAGCCCAGCCGGCGCACCAGGTCCTCGATTTCGTCGCTGCCGGTGGTGCCGGGCTCCAGCATCAGCGACAGCCGCTCGGCCATCAGCGCGACGCTGACCTTGCTGACGCCGGGCAGTCTTTCGACCGCCCGCGTCACCTTGGCGCCGCAGGACGCGCAATCCATGCCCGTCACCGTCCATTCGTGCCGTTGGGCCTGTTCTCCGCTCATCATCCTTCTCCTGCCCGGGTGGCGGGCCTTGTCCTTGATGATTCGGCAACCTAATTCCTCTAGCGACTGGAGCTTCAAGGGGTTTCTCATGTTCCCGATCGGCAGGCTGGCCAAGGCCACCGGCGTCAAGGTGCCGACCATCCGCTATTACGAGCAGATCGGCCTGTTGCCCGCGCCCGAGCGGACCGCGGGCAATCAGCGGCTTTACACGCAAGCCACGCTGGAGCGGCTGGCCTTCATCCGCCATGCCCGCGACCTGGGCTTTCCGCTGGAGGCGATCCGCGAGCTTCTGAGCCTGTCGGACGATCCCGCCCGCCCCTGTGCCGCCGCCGACGAGATCGCCCGGCGCCAGCTGGCGGCGGTCGAGGCCCGCATCGCCCGGCTGACGGTGCTGCGCGACGAGTTGCGGCGCATGCTGGACCATTGCGCCAGCGACACCATCGCCGCTTGCCGCGTCATCGAGGTGCTGGGCGATCACAGGCTTTGCGCCCATGACCATGGCGCGACCGAGGCGGACCACCCGACCTAGGCACGGGAATGCGATGCCGCTTGTCGGTCGCCTCTTTCCCCCGCCGTGCCGAAGCCCTAGATTGCGACCATGCGCTGGACCTTGCCCAATTCCCTGACCGTTCTGCGACTTGCGGCCGCGCCGCTGGTGCCGCTGATGTTCTTTTTCCTCAGCCGGCCCTTTGCCGATTTCGCGGCGCTGGCGCTGTTCCTGATCGCCGCCGTGACCGACTGGTTCGACGGCTACCTGGCCCGCGCCTGGGGGCAGGAAAGCCGCTTCGGCGCCGCCATGGACCCGATTGCCGACAAGGCCATGGTCATCATCGCCGTGGTGGTCATCACCGGCTATTCCGGGATGAATCCCTGGCTGATCCTGCCCGCCACCGTGATCCTGTTCCGCGAGGTCTTCGTCTCGGGCCTGCGCGAGTTCCTGGGCGACAAGGCCCGGCTGCTCAAGGTCACCAAGCTGGCCAAGTGGAAGACCACGGCGCAGATGGTGGCCATCGCCGTGCTTTTCCTGGGCACCGGCTTGAATTACTATGAGACCGGCCACCCGCCGCTGGTGGGCGAGACCAGCCTGCCCTGGTCCGACAGCTGGTCGGATCTGGCGACGCAGGCCGGGCTGGCGCTGATCTGGGTCGCGGCGGTGCTGACCGCGATCACCGGCTGGGACTATTTCGCCAAGGCCCGGCCCTTCCTGAGGGATGACCATGGCGCTTGACGTGCTGTATTTCGCTTGGCTGCGCGAACGCATCGGCCAGCCCCGCGAGCGGATCGAGACCGAGGCCGCGACCGTGCGCGACTTGGTCGCGCAGCTTGCCGCCATGGACGAATGGCATGCGGCGGCACTGGCGGACCTGTCGGCGGTGCGGGTCGCCGTCGATCAGGAACTCGCCGATCTGGACGCGCCGCTGGAGGGCGCGCGCGAGGTCGCCTTCTTCCCGCCGATGACCGGGGGCTGAGATGGCGGCCCGGGTCCAGAGCGCGCCCTTCGACCTGGCCGCCGAACTGGCCGGCTTCGGCGCGGGTTCCGGCGCGGTCGTCACCTTCACCGGCCTGGTGCGCGACGAAGGCGGCCGGCTGGTGGCGCTGGAGATCGAGCATTACCCCGGCATGACCGAAAAGGCGCTGCAAGCCTATGGCGAGCAGGCGGCGCAACGCTTTGCGCTGGACGGTTGGCGCATCGTGCATCGCCACGGCCGGCTGGCGGTGGGCGAGCCGATCATGATGGTGGCCACCGCCGCCCGCCATCGCGCGGCGGCCTTTCAGGCGGCGGAATACCTGATGGACTGGCTGAAATCCCGCGCCCCCTTCTGGAAGCGCGAGATCGGCCCCGACGGCGCCGGCGTCTGGGTCGATGCCCGCGCCGAGGACGAGGACGCGCTGTCGCGGTGGCAAGGCTGACGTTGCAATCCCGCCCTGCGGCGATCATATAGGGCGCGGACCAGACGACCGGATGACAGCGCGGAGCCTTGCATGACTTACCTGGAGTTCGAAAAGCCCCTTGCCGATCTTGAGGGCAAGGCCGAGGAACTGCGGGCATTGGCCCGAAAGGGCGAAGGCGTCGATCTGGAGAAGGAGGCGGCGGCCCTGGACCGCAAGGCCGAGGAAATGCTGCGCGACCTCTACAAGCAGCTCGATCCCTGGCGCAAGACGCAGGTCGCCCGCCACCCGGAACGGCCGCATTGCCGCGACTATATCGACGTGCTTTTCACCGAATACACCCCCCTCGCCGGCGACCGCGCCTTTGGCGAGGATCACGCGGTCATGGGCGGGCTGGCGCGGTTCAAGGACCAGCCCTGCGTGGTCATCGGCCATGAAAAGGGCAACGACACCAAGTCGCGCATCTTTCACAATTTCGGCATGGCCCGCCCCGAGGGCTATCGCAAGGCGATCCGGCTGATGGACATCGCCGACCGCTTCCGCCTGCCGGTGATCACCCTGGTCGACACGCCCGGCGCCTATCCCGGCAAGGGCGCCGAGGAACGCGGGCAGTCCGAGGCCATTGCCCGCTCGACCGAGAAATGCCTGCAAATCGGCGTGCCGCTGGTCTCGGTCATCATCGGCGAGGGCGGCTCGGGCGGCGCGGTGGCCTTTGCCACCGCCAATCGCATCGCCATGCTGGAGCATTCGATCTATTCGGTGATCTCGCCCGAGGGCTGCGCCTCGATCCTGTGGAAGGATGCCGAGAAGATGCGCGAGGCGGCGCATGCGCTGAAGCTGACCGCCCAGGACCTGAAGAAGCTGGACGTGATCGACCGCATCATTGCCGAGCCGGTAGGCGGCGCACAGCGCGCGCCGGCCGAGACCATCGCGGCGGTGGGCGAGGCGATCGCCGCCATGCTGGGCGAACTGGCCGGCAAAAAGCCGGCCGAGCTGATCAAGGACCGGCGGCAGAAATTCCTGGCCATGGGCGCGAAGGCGTTGGGCTGAGCGCCTGTCGCCCGGTCGCGGGAGTATTTGCGAAACGGTGAAAGGGCAGGTCCGGCCGAACTGGCCGAGGCCGCGATTTCTTCGTTGCCCAAATACCCATGCGACTGCCCTCAGAGGGCGGGGCCTTGGTTCAGGATCTGGCGGCCCGGATCGAATCCTCGAGGATGTCGAGGGCCTCGTCGAAGACGTCCTCCTGGATGGTCAGCGGCGCGAGGAAGCGTATCACGTTGCCATGCACGCCGCAGGTCAGCAGGATCAGCTTGCGCTTGAGCGCCTCCTCGCGGACGCGGTTGGCGAAATCGGGATTGGGCCTGTCGCTGCCGGCGATGTTGAATTCGACCGCGTTCATGAAGCCGGGGCCGCGGATATCGACGATCTCGGGCACCGAATCCGCAATGCCGGCCAGGCGCTGCTTGAGCCGCTGGCCGAGGCGGGTGGCGCGGTCGCAGAGGCCTTCGTCCGCGATCACGTCCAGCACCGCATGGGCGGCGGCGACGGCCAGCGGGTTGCCGGCATAGGTGCCGCCCAGGCCGCCCGGCGCCGGGCTGTCCATGACCTCGGCGCGGCCGGTCACGGCGCTGATCGGCAAGCCGCCGCCCAGCCCCTTGGCCATGGTGGTCAGGTCGGCCGCGGTGCCGTGATGCTCCATGGCGAACAGCTTGCCGGTGCGGGCGAAGCCGGTCTGCACCTCGTCGGCGATCAGCAGGATCGAATACTGGTCGCAGATCTGGCGCAGGCGCTGGATGAAGCCGGCCGGCGCCTCGTAGAAGCCGCCCTCGCCCTGCACCGGCTCGATGATGATGGCTGCGACCCGCGAGGGGTCGATATCGGCCTTGAACAGCCGGTCGAGCGCCGCCAGCGCGTCCTCGGCCGTGACGCCGTGCAGGGTGTTGGGGAAGGGCAGGTGCCAGATGTCGTTCATCATCGGTCCGAAGCCCGCCTTGTAGGGCTGGACCTTGCCGGTCAGCGACATGCCCAGGAAGGTGCGGCCGTGAAATCCGCCGGCGAAGGCGATGACGCCGGCGCGGCCGGTATGGTGGCGGGCGATCTTGACCGCGTTTTCCACCGCCTCGGCGCCGGTGGTGTAGAAGGCGGTCTTTCTCGGGCCGTCGCCGGGGACGAGCACGTTCAGCCGCTCGGCCAGGGCGACGTAATTCTCATAGGGCACGACCTGGTGACAGGTATGGGTGAAGCGGTCGAGCTGGTCCTTGACCGCCTGGATCACCCGCGGATGGCGATGGCCGGTATTGACCACGGCGATGCCGGCGGCGAAGTCGATGTAGCGGTTGCCGTCCTTGTCCCAGATCTCGGCATTCTCGGCGCGCTCGGCATAGACCTGCGTGGTCATGCCCACGCCGCGCGAGATGGCGGCATTCTTGCGGTCGGTCAGGCTGGTCATCTCGGGCCCCTCCTCGATGCGATTCGGAGCCGATGCTATACGCGGGTCGGCGATCCGAACAGGCCCGCTTGCGCGCGCCCATGCGATGCTTCAGGCTGAGGCCATGTTCCCGATCCGCGACCACAACCCCTCCGAGCGCACGCCCTATGTGACCCATGCGCTGATCCTGCTGAACGTGGCGATGTTCCTGATCACCATGCCCTGGGCGGGCGGGCAGGTCGAACTGTGGCACCGGCTGGCGCTCTATCCGGTGGCGATCGCGCATGGCGACTGGCTGTGGGGGCTGGTGACGCATATGTTCCTGCATGCCGGGATCATGCATATCGCCGGCAACATTCTGTTCCTGGGGGTGTTCGGCGACAATCTGGAGGATCAGATCGGCCGCCTCGGCTTTCTGGTCTTCTATCTTGCCTGCGGGCTCGCGGGGGCGCCGGGGCCGATCGCCACCGATCCGATGAGCGACATTCCCATGGTCGGCGCCTCGGGCGCGATCGCCGGGGTGATGGGTGGCTATCTGCTGATGTTCCCGCGCGCCCGCGTCGATGTGATCGCCATCATCATCGTCATCATCCGCCGCTTTACCATCCCGGCCTGGGTGCTGCTGCTGGCCTGGTTCGGCATCCAGCTTTTGTCGAGCGCCAGCATGCTGAATGACGGCGTGGCCTAAGGCGCCCCTCCCCCCTGCCTCGTCGCCGGGCACGTGCTGCCGGTGCCGGTCCTCCTGCGCCGGGCCGGGCCGGGTTTCTGGCGCCGCACCCATGGCCGGCCGCCGCATGCGCCGACCTATGCCCCCTCGCGCATCCCGCCGGTCCGGCGCTAGAGCCGGCCGCGGCTCATGTGACGCKTGC
>NZ_LLWQ01000164.1 GCF_001447385.1 Paracoccus sp. MKU1
TGACGCTCGATGGCAGCCCGTGCCGCACGAGCCTGCGCCAGCAGCGCATCGCGCCATTTGATGCCCTGGTCGAGCGGCGGCGCGCTGCCATCCGGTCTGGGAACCGCCACGGTTTCCTCGGGGCCGTCATGCGGCGGCGCCAGCCAGCGCAGCAACTCGGCGCCGAAGCGATAGGCGGGCTCGTCCCCGCCCTGCCATTGCGGCATGTTCACTCTGAGGGTCGTAGAAGTCATGGCGTCATCCTTGCTTGCGGCAGAAAGGCGTTGCAGCGGGTCTAGGTATTCTGGCGGTCAAAGGCCAATTCCGGGCGGCAGCGTCACCCTGCCGCGTGGCGGCAATCCAATATGGGATAAAAGTCGTCGCGATGCACCTCAATGTGCTCGGCGTGGCGGTGTTCTCGCAAATCTGGAAATCCGGGCGACCCCCTTCCGGGGGGCTCTACGCCCTGCGGGGCGCTCACCGAACCCGCAAGGCGGTTTTGGCCGATGCCGGTAACGATCCTCGCGGCGCCCGTTGACAAGTGTCGTCCTAACAACGTCCGGCCCCGCACGGGGTAACGCTGAAGCCGGAAGCGCGCTTGCAAGCGCGCGCGATCTGCCCCGCCCATGGAAATCCGGCGGCTGGAACCGCCGGGGCCACTGGGCCTCCGGCGCAGGTCGGGATGTCATCGCCGACGAACCGGCCCTCATCCTCGTCCCCGCCGTTCCCGGCCCGCCGCACCCGGCACGGAAATCCATCATCGCCACCGATCCCCGCTGCCATAGCGGTCCTGACCTTCCGCATCCTGCCATTCCGTGCCGTGAATGACCGCCGCGATGCGACCGGCTTCATGCCGGTCTCGCAATATTGCTGGATGGTCCAACCCAAAGCCGATGAGGCGGCAGCCCTGCCATTCCGCGCCCCCGGCCCGACAGCTCGATCCTTCCCGCCCCGAACGCCCCGGCTTTCCGGCGGCAGCCGCGAAGACGACCAGCCAAGGAAAGCGAAGCGGCCCCGCCACGGGTGGCGCGGGTTTCCGGGTGATTTTGCCGATGGGACGGCACCGGCAAGCACGCCGCCGTTCTGCGATCTGTCCCCGTCATGCCCCCGGACGAACCAATCCCTCCGCCTGTCCGATCCCCTAACTCCGTGCGGTTTTCACCGGCAACCCCCAAGGCTCCGGACCGTGTTGCCGCGCGAGCGCGGCTGCCCGCCCCACTCCGAAGCCTTGCGGGCAAGCTGCCGCCCGAAAGGGGGAGGCAGTTGCAGGTGCCTCCCGACGGACTTTTCCGGGTCTCGTCGGAGGGAATGGTCCCTCCGGTGAAGCAACGGAGACAGACAATGCAGAACATCGTCATCCTCGCCGGCACCATCCGCCAGGCCCCCGAAACCCGCACCACCCGCAGCGGCACCGACGTCACCCGCTTCAGGCTGGTCACCGCGCGCCCGCGCTATTCGGAAGGCCGGGTCGTCCGCGACGAGAAGGGCTATCGGGTCGAGGACGCGGAATGGCACCGCGTCGTCGCCTTCAACGGCCTGGGCCGGACCATCCAGCAATATTGCGAATCCGGCACGAAGGTCCTGGTGCG
>NZ_LLWQ01000165.1 GCF_001447385.1 Paracoccus sp. MKU1
TCTATTGCGGCATCTGCCATTCCGACCTGCACCAGGTGCGCAGCGAATGGGCCGGCACGCTTTACCCCTGCGTGCCGGGCCACGAGATCGTCGGCCGCGTCGCCGCCGTCGGCAGCCATGTCCGCAGCCACAAGCCCGGCGATCTTGTCGGCGTCGGCTGCATCGTGGACAGCTGCCAGAACTGCGCCGATTGTGACGAGGGGCTGGAGAATTACTGCGACGGCATGGTCGGCACCTATAACGGCGCGACCCCTGACGCGCCCGGCCACACGCTGGGCGGCTATTCGCAGCAGGTCTTGGTGCATGAACGCTACGTGCTGAAGATCACCCATCCCGAAGACCAGCTTGCCGCGGTGGCGCCGCTGCTCTGCGCCGGGATCACCACGTATTCGCCGCTGCGCCATTGGGGCGCCGGGCCGGGCAGGAAGGTCGGGGTGGTCGGCATCGGCGGCCTGGGCCATATGGGCGTGAAGCTGGCCCATGCCATGGGGGCGCATGTCGTGGGTTTCACCACCTCGGACGCCAAGCGCGCCGATGCGCTGGCCCTTGGCGCCGATGAGGTCGTGGTCTCGCGCAACCCCGACGAGATGGCGGCCCATGCGAAAAGCTTCGACTTCATCCTGAACACCGTCGCCGCCCCGCATGACCTGGACGCCTTCCTGGCGCTCTTGAGGCGCGACGGCACCATGGCGCTGGTCGGCGCACCGGCGACGCCGCATCCCTCGCCCAATGTGTTCAACCTGATCATGAAGCGCCGCAGCCTGGCCGGCTCGATGATCGGCGGCATCCCGGAAACCCAGGAGATGCTGGATTTCTGCGCCGCCCACGGCATCACCGCCGATATCGAGATGATCCGCGCCGATCAGATCGAGGGCGCCTATGAGCGGATGCTGAAGGGCGACGTGAAATACCGCTTCGTCATGGACATCGCCACCATGGCCGCCTGAAAGGAGCCGCAGATGAAGATCACCCGTTCGGGCCAGACGCCCTCGACCGCCGGGCCGGCCGACTGGTTCACCGGCAATGTCCGCATCGACCCGCTGTTCGCGGCCGAGGCGCCCGGCCGCGCCGTCGGGGCCCATGTGACGTTCGAACCGGGCGCGCGCACGGCATGGCACACGCATCCGGCCGGCCAGACCCTGATCGTGACCTTCGGCCGCGGCCGCGTCCAGCGCGAGGGCGGCCCGATCGAGGAGATCCGCCAGGGCGACGTGGTCTGGTTCCCGGCGGGCGAGAAGCACTGGCACGGCGCCGCGCCCGACACCGCCATGAGCCATATCGCCATCCAGGAAGTGATCGACGGATCGGCCGTCAAATGGATGGAGAAGGTCTCGGATGCGGATTACGCAGGCTGAAGGTGGCCCATGCCATACATGGCGAAGGCGGAGATCTGCGTAGTAAACGCGAAGGACGATAGCCAATGCTGAACCGACGGGTCTTTTCGACCGCTCTTCTGACCGCACTGGCCGCACCCTTCGTCAGCCGGGCGACCGCTCAGGCCGCAAGCGAGATGGATTCGCTCGCCAGGGATCTGCCTCAGCTTCATGCGATCATGGTGCAGCGCGGCGAGGATATCGTCCTCGCCGAGGCCTTTCGCGGCCCCGGCCTCGACAGGGTCGCGAATATCAAGTCCTGCTCGAAAAGCATCGTCGCGCTGCTTGCCGGCAGCGCGATCGCGCGCGGGGCGATCGAATCCGTGGATGCGACGCTGGGTGCGGTTGCGCCCTCGATCATTCCGCCGGATGCGACCCCTGGTGCCGCGGATCTGACCATCCAGGATCTGGTCACGTTGCGCGCTGGCCTTGAGGGAACATCGGGCGGCAATTACGGCGCTTGGGTCAATTCCGGCAATTGGGTCGCCTTTGCGCTGCGACGGCCGATGGTCGCTGCGCCGGGCGGGCGCATGATCTATTCGACCGGCACCACCCATGTTCTTGGCGCGGCACTTGCGGTTGCAACGGGCGAAAGCCTGCTCGAGCAGGCGCGCGCGGTTCTCGGCCGCCCCCTGGACATCGAGATCCCCGCCTGGACCCGCGATCCGCTGGGCTTCTATTTCGGCGGCAACGAGATGGCGCTGACGCCGCGCGCCATGCTGCGCATCGCCGTTCTCATGCGGGACGGCGGACGGTTCGGGGGGCGGCAGGTCGTTTCGACCGACTGGATGCGGGCCTCGGTGCGGCCCCATACCCGTTCGCCCTATTCCGGGCTCGACTATGGCTATGGCTGGTTCCTGAGCGAGAGCGGCTTCATCATCGCCCGCGGCTATGGCGGCCAGATCATCGCCGCACATCCCGAACGCGATCTGGCTGTCGCCATTACCTCGGACCCGAATGCGCCTGCCTGGTCGGACGGGCATTTCGGGCGTCTGATGGACCTGCTCGAGGGACCGCTGCTCGCCGGGGCCTGACCAACGGTTGGCGAGGGAGGCACTCGCGGCAAGGTTGTGCGAGGCATCGCGAGTGCTTGACTTGAGAACAGCCGGGGATGCGACCCCGGCAACTGTCAGGACTGACGGAAACGTCACTGATGAGTGTTCCGGTGGAAGATTCATCCTGTCCGCGGGTATCCGGCGGCTTGTCGCCGGCTTCTGTCCGTTTCCGGCATGGAACCGCATAACCTTCGCTGCTTTTCGCCTGATCGCTTGACCCATCGCAGGGTGCTGGGAATGCTGGTTTTCGCAGCAACGGCGTAGTGCATCCTGGTCGCAGGCGGAACGCATCAATCTCTGGCAGCCTGCCGTGAACGATCCCTGACCCCTTTCGTCCGGAGGCTTCCATGATCCTGATCCTGCTTGCCGTCATGCTCACCGCGGTCACCTGCGTGATCGCATGGTATATGGCCACCTGGGCGCTGCCGGTGATGGTTTTTGTCGAGACTTTCAGCTTCATCCACGCCACCGAGGCCGGGTTCCTGCTCTCGGTCCTTGCGGCAGGAACCGCCGCGCTGCTGTCGGTGGGGCTGGTGCTACTGGTGCTGTTCAAGGCGAGGAACCCGATCCTCTGCCTGCTGGCGCGGGCCGTCTTCGTGATCCCCGCGATGATCGCCGGATATGCCGTCGTGCATGGCGTCACCCATGAGGCCATCGAATCCGCCATCGCCCTGAAGCTGCTTTGCGGCACCGCAGGGCTGATCACCGGCATCGCCGCGCTGATGAACCTGAATGGGTTCGGAGAACTGGCGCCGCAGGTCTGATCCCGGTCGTTACGGCCATACCGTCGTAATGCGAACCTTCCGGTCACTCCCGAAGACAGGGCGAGGATTGAAGGAAGAATAATGCAATGAGCCATTTGTTTTAAGGTGAAGGGCTTGGGGCTCTGCCCCTGGCGCGCCGCAAGAAAACTCTTCGGCCTTTCGCGGCATAAACGGCTCCCTCCCCGCAAGCGGGTCCCCTCCAATTATTCCACGGTGCCAAAGACTTCTCTTGCGCCTTGCACCCCCGGTCTCGCCGACGGGCAAGGGTTCAGGAGCAGGCGCTTCGCTGCCCTGAACCCCATAACCGAAAGGACAGAGACATGACCGGCAAGACCAGCACCCCCCGCAACCTCGTCATCAATGCCGATTGCACCCTGGCGATGCAGGCGTTCGGCACCGGCTCGGTGGATTTCATCCTGACCGATCCGCCCTATGTGACCCGCTTCCGCGACCGGCAGGGCCGCACCGTCGCCAACGACGACAACGCCCGCTGGCTGCGTCCCGCCTTCGCCCAGATGCACCGGGTTTTGAAGGATGGCGGTTTCTGTGTCAGCTTCTACGGCTGGAACAAGGTCGATCTGTTCGTGGAGGCGTGGAAGGCGGCGGGCTTCCGCATCGTCGGGCATCTGGTGTTCCGCAAGCGTTACGCCTCATCCGCCCGCTTCCTGCGCTACGAGCACGAACAGGCCTATCTGCTGGCCAAGGGCGATCCGGAATTGCCCGCCAGCCCCGTGCCCGACGTGCTGGATTTCCCCTATACCGGCAACAAGCTGCACCCGACGCAGAAGCCGGTGGCGGCGCTGCGCAGGCTGATCGGGGCGTTCACGAAACCGGGCGATCTGGTTCTGGACCCGTTCAGCGGCAGCGGTTCCACGCTGGCGGCGGCGCATCTGCTGGGCCGCGACTGGCTCGGCGTCGAGCTGGACGTGGCGCATTACCAGACCATCGGCAAGCGGATGGCCGCCCTGCAAGAGCGGGACCGGAAGGCGGCCGCATAGGCCAGCCCCCCAATCCAAGGGCGCCCGTCATGGGGCGGGCGCTGCACCCCACAGTTTCAGGGAAAGGATTTCGACATGCGCTGGATTGTCACGAAGGACCATCACGGCGGCTGCATCGGACTGGGCGAGGACGAGGACGGCGTTCCCGCGCGAGGCAAGCCGGAAGACGGCGATGCCCTGCCGGTGGAGTTCCGGCTTTACACCGCGCGCGGCAGGCTTTTGTTCGAGGGCCGTTGCGGCGACATCGCGGCCGACTGGTGGCACGGCATGGAGCCGTTGCTTTACGCTTGGGCCACGTTCCGTTGCCGCCGCCTGACCTGGCGCCCGGCCGAGACGGATGAACCGTGGCGCCCGCTGCGCCCATAGGCAGGCACCAGCCCAGAACACCACGGCCGCCGGTCCACCTGACCGGCGGCCGTTGCGCGTACGAGGCGCACGGGAAAGGCACCAAAAAAATCGCGCTCGCCGGGCATGGCCCGGCTCGCAAGACAAGGCGAAGACATCGGCTGACGCCCATGGCTGATGCAAACGGCGCGACCGGGGCGGCATAATCCGGACGGGCGGAGACCAACATATATGGGAGCCTGGCCGGATCATGCTGGCGGTATGGGGAAAGGCCGGTAGCCCCGGCTTGATCATGCACGAGGCGACAGCTAGGATCGCCGCATGAAACATACCTTCTTTCCAGCCGTATAAAGCCTCGCTTCACGCCCTGCGTGGATCGAGGCCGTCATCGTCCTGAGCTGCAAGCCATGGCTTGCTTTCGTAGATGACAGTCCGGGCCCTGCCCGGACGAACGGGTATGAATCATGAATATCTCCAGAAACGAGCGCAAGGCGCTTGAAATGCTGTCCTTCGGTGGCCGGGAGATGGTCGAGAAGGACGACGGCAAACGGCTGGTCTCGGCGGATTTCGTCAGCCGCGACGGCTGGTTTCTCGACGGTTTCGGCGTGGCCGAGTTCGAGAACCTGCGCAAAAAGAAGCTGATCGCATCGCGCAACGGCGGACCCTACACCATCACCAGGGCAGGGGTTGCGGCGCTGTCCGTGGCAAGGAATGCGTCGAAGGCGAAATGACCAGGTGCTGCCGTCTGTGACGACGGCGGCAGTGCCGTGACATTCATCTTGCAGGGCAGTATCCGGGCGAGCCCCCTGCGGGGGACGGCTCTATTCGCGCCCCAAGGGGCGCTCACCGAACCCGCAAGCGGTTTCGGCCGATGCCGGTGACGATCCTCTCGCAGTTCGCGGCCAACATATCGCGACAACGGCAAATCCTGCGCGGGTTGTGCCGGACCGGGCGGCGCGATTGCCTGCGCGGCCTCGGGGCGATCCGCTGCGAACATGGAAAAACCCGGCAACCGGAACTGCCGGCCCTCGGCCCCGCGCAAGGGGAACGGCATCGCCGATGAACCAACCCTCGTCCTCGTCGCCGGTCTCGGCGAGCACGCCCGGCAAAGAAATCCACATTGCCGCCGACCCCGCAGCCATACCAGTCCCTGCCGTTCGCATCCCGCCATTCCGTTCGGTGAATGCCCGCCGCGATGCGACCAGCTTCATGCCGGCCCCGCAATAGTGCCGGACGATCCGGCCCAGAGCCGATGCAACGGCAACCATGCCATCCCGCGCCCTCGACCCGACAGCCCGATCCTTCCCGCCCCGACAGCCCCGGCCTTCCGGCGGCGGACGCAAGGCTGACCGGCAAGCCGAAGCGAAGCGGCACCGCCGCGGGTGGTGCGGGTTCCGGGGGCTTTCCCGACAGGACGGCACCGGCGAGAACGCCGCCGTTCCGCGATCCGTCCCCGATCCGCTTCCGGACGAACCAATCCCTCCGCCTGACTGAGCCCCTAACTCCGTGCGGTTTTCACCAACAACCCCCAAGGCTCCGGACCGTGTTGCCGCGCGGGGCGCGGCTGCCCGCCCCACTCCGAAGCCTTGCGGGCAAGCTGCCGCCCGAAAGAGGGCGTCAGTTGCAGGTGCCTCCCGACGGACTTTCCCGGGTCTCGTCGGAGGGAATGGTCCCTCCGGAGAAGCAACGGAGACAGACAATGCAGAACATCGTCATCCTCGCCGGCACCATCCGTCAGGCCCCCGAAACCCGCACCACCCGCAGCGGCACCGATATCACCCGCTTCAAGCTGGTCACCTCGCGCCCGCGCTATTCGGAAGGCCGCGTCGTCCGCGACGAGAAGGGCTATCGGGTCGAGGACGCGGAATGGCACCGCATCGTCACCTTCAACGGTCTGGGCAAGATCGTTCAGCAATACTGCCAGACCGGCATGAAGGTGCTGGTGCGCGGCCGCATCCACTACACGAAATGGCAGGATGCGAAAGGCGAGGAGCGCTACGGCTGCGAGATCATCGCCGAGACGGTGGATTTCCTGAGCCGGGCGCCGCAGTCCGGGACCGACGAGGACGAGGGCCGGTTCATCGACGAAGACGACATCCCCTCCTGAGCGGGAGGCCAGAGGCCCGGCGGCACCAGCCGCCGGGTTTTCCCATGTCCGCACCGGATCGCCCCCGCGACCGCGCCGGCAAGAGAAGGCGTCCCGTCCGGATCGACCGGCCGGGAAGCCTCCGGCGGGGGGCACCCCCCTCCGGACCTCCTCCGGTTTAAAATGTCTCCTTTCGGTCTCTGTCGTCCGGAGGATTGCACCTGCCGCTGCGCTGTCGAGGACGAGCGGTCCCCCCAATTTTCAGCCGCCGCCCGATGGGCGTCGTCAGGAAATCGGTTCCCCCACTCGCCGCCAAGGCGGTCGCTGCGCGATCCCCGACAGCTTGCGGCGACGGTGCTGCCTCCTCCCGTCAGAGACCGAAAGGAGACATGCCATGACCAACCGCACCCACTCCTCCATCGACGCAGGCGACCCGGCCTACTGGCGCGACCGCCAGCGCGCCTTCCGGCTGATCCGCGAGGCCGAGCTTGCGTTGCAGCGCCAGGCCGAGGCGCCGCAATATCTGCACGGCGGCTACGACGAGAACGGCGACGTGATCGCCATCGAGAACCTCGCGCCCGAGGACGACCTGATCGCAGCGGTCTGCGCGATCGAGGCCGACCCCACGGCCATCGGCATCCTCGCCGCCCAGGGCCGCACCCGTATCGGCTGGTGCCCCGTCGATGCCGTCATCCGCGACCTCGACGGCACGGCCCGCTTCGCCGAGGATCCGGCGCGCAACCCGCTCTGGGGACCGGACACCGACTGAGCCCCACGGAAGGCGGCCCCGGCCGCCTTCCCCTCCGCCGCTGCCGGCAGGAGCGCCGCCGGCCGGATCGACCGGCCGCCGGCGCTGACGAAAGGGGGGCGTGGCGCCGCCCCTCTCGCGCTCACCCCCATGAAGGAAGGGGCTGGAAGCCCCCTCCTTCAAACATCCTCCCCCTGGGGAAGGAGACGGTTCCCTCCTTCCTTCCCCAGACCCCATCCTTCTCCCGGACTGGTGAAACAGGGGCTTGGGAAAAGGGGCTGGGGACCGAGGCAGCGCCACGGCGCCACCGTTGGGCATCGCATAATCGTCGGCGCGTGGGCGGGTACGGCGCATTTTGCTTCGGAGCGGAAGGGAAACCGGCGTCCGCCAGCGAAAGGGGCGGACATCCGTGGAATTTCGGTGGCTGCGGAAAAGAGCCAAGAGCCCATCTAAGAGGCTGAAAATAATGGATAAAACGCAGAATCCACTTGCGTTAGGATCTTGTTTTTGCTAGACTATTCCTAAGGCGCTGAGGTGGTCGTCACCGCCCGCCGCCATGCTCCCCGCACTGCGGGGCCGGGGTGGTGAAAGGGGTCGGATGGATCGGTCCCCGAAGCCGGAGACAAGTCCATGCATACCGCGACATTCGAAATCAACATCCCCAGCAACCCGCTGGCCAGGCGCATCAACCTCGAGGACATCGAGATGGGCATTGATGCCGATACCGGGGTCAAGGCCCGCGCCAGCCGCGACAGCATGACCCTGACGGTCATTGTCCGCGCAGCCGATGCCGCAGACGCCGCCAACTGGCTGCAGAAGGCGGGCCTGATCTGACCCCGCCAACGGAGGCGCGGAAACGACCCGCGCATATGCCAAGGAGAACCGCCATGACCACCGCCCAGATCGTCATTCCCTTTGCCGCCGCCCGCGCCGCCGCAACGAAGGCGAGCTGGCCGGCCGACGCATGCGCGACCGCATGGCTGGAAAGCAGGATCGACGTAGTTTTTTCGCGCAAACGGAACGGCGACATCAAGGTCGACGTCGAGATCGAGCATCTGCCGACCATGGCCCAGCTGGTCCACGATGTCATCACCTGACCGCCACAAGCGCCACGTCCAGACCGGAGAACAGCCATGACCTGCGAAACCGAAACCACCGCCCTCGCGGCGAAGATCCACGCCGAATGCGAGTTCTGCTTCGACCGCAACGACATCCACGAAGCCCTCGAACTGCTCGGCCAGATGGTCGAATACGGCTCGACCACCCCGGCGGAGATCGAGGAATTCCTCCGCATGCGCCGGGAGCGATACGAGGCCGAGCTCTACGGCACCTGAATGCGCCAGCGGGATCGGAAGCCCCGCCAAGGCAGATGCCTGGCGGGGCCGCGCCAGTGGAAAGGGCCGGATCGTTCGGCCCTGCAACCGGACCGGAGAGACATCATGAACAACCCGACCACCGTGACCGAATTGATGGCCGAAGCCGCCAACGCCCTGATCCGCCGCGACCCGCACCGGCTCGAAGAACTGGAGCGGATCAGCAGGGGCTGGATGCAGACCCGGGACGAGGAACTGGCCCAGATCATCCTCTTGCAGGCGATGGCCGAGGCCGCCGACCTCCTCATCGACACCTCGAGCGAGATCGAGAGCGCCTGACGCCGCCAGCGGAAGTCGTTCAGCGCCGTCGGCGGGTTTCGCCCCGCAGCAAGGTCAGGTATTCCCCACCGACCATGGCCCGCGCCTCGGCGAGGATGCGGGCCAGCTGCCGGCGTTCGGAGGCCGATTTCCACTCGGCGGCGCTGAGCCCGTTGAAATCCGACCGGAACAGGACGCCGGCGATGTCGCGGCGCGAGGCGCCGGATGCGGCCCCGTCCCAGGCGCGCAGCATCAGGACCGCCCGTTGCCGCTCGGACGCCGACAACGCCTGCAGGGACGGGATCGGCCTGACCGGCCTGCCGGTCAGCAGCCGGTGGAACCGCCGGATGCCGTTCAGCCGGAGCATCAGATCCTCGTCGAGCGGCACCAGGACCGCCAGCCTGATCCGGGCCGCGCCACGGGGAAACCAGAGCCGGTGATCGCCGCCCGCATCCGCGACGATTCCGTGCAGCCCGTCACGGGCGTGCAACACCGGTGCCAACGACAGGTCGGCCGGCCCAAGCAGCGCTGGCCGGTCGTAGCCCTCGGGTGCCGCGGTCAGGATCAGGGCCGCAGGAAACGCATCGGGCCGCCAGAGCGGCCGGGCCTCCGATGCCGGAAGGGCGGGATCGACCGGGAAACATCAGCCCCCAGCGGCGGGCCATCCGGGCGATCTCCTCTCTCGTGGCATCGGCGACGGGCGCCCCGCGCCCGATATGCTTGCGGATCCGGGAATACTCCGCCCGATAGCGGCGGTTGCGGCGCAGGAACTGGAAGGTCATCCGGGCGCGGTCGAGCGCCCGGAACCGGTCGTCATAGCCCGGAGACCTCCAGTCGGTGGAAGACGGCATGGCTCTGTTCTCCATCGGAAGGAAAGGCGGGTCGGATGCCGGGAGTATGCGGACAACCGGCAATTGTGCGAAGATCGCTGCGGGGAATACGGGGCAGGCGCAAATGATACAAAAGCGCAGACAAATAGGGCCGACGTTCCCCCGCGTCAGCGCAAGCCGGGTTTCAGAAGCTGACGGTAGCCGGCCTCGGTCATCCAGCGCGCCCGGGCCAGGTGGCTGTCATGGATGCGCTTCGCCCGGTCCGGATCGGCGTCCACGTCGAGGCCGAAGACGATCCGCGCCACCTCGCGCCAGTCGGCGCCTTCCTCTTCAGCGTCGAGCAGCCGCAGATAGGTGGTCAGATGGGCCTCGTCGTAGCCGGTCAGCCGTTCCGACTGCGGCGGGGTCTCCTCGAAGGCGTCAGCGGCCATGGGGCTCTCCTGTATCCGAGCCGTGTCCAGGATGGGGGACGCGGCGTTCCCTTTCTAGGGGAAACAACGATACCGGGTATCGGGCATTTCGGAATACACAGATTCCGGAATGGGCATGAGCGTGTCCCGGCGATCGGCGCAAACCTGCGAATTGTCGCGCGAACGGGCAAACAGCCGCCGACCGCCTACTCCTTGTCGCGGCGCAGCAGCTCCACCGGATCGACCTCGAGCACCGCGGCGAGCTTTTCCAGCATGTCGACCGTCGCCGCGTTCTCCTCGCGCTCCAGCATGCCGACATAGTTCCGGTTGATGTCCGCACGGTCGGCAAGCTCCTCCTGCGACAGGGATTTCTCCTGTCTCAGCCGGCGCAGATTCCTGGCAACTCGCTCCCGCAGTCTCATGCCGGAGGAGTCGCCGGGCACCCGATCCGGCGCCACCCAGTATAATGGTGATTCGTGAGCCGGCAAAGCTTTTCGTCAACCGGGCTCCGGCGCTCGGCGAAGGGGGTGACAAAAACCGGCCCGTCATTCTGTCACTCCGGCCTGGTGCCGCTTTTGCGCCATCGTCGCCGCAATCCCGCCTCTCCGGCGGGCCTTGCGACGGAGACCGACGATGCAAAACAACCCCGATCCCGCCTGGCCGCGCTTCGTGCGCACCGAGGAAGCCGCCCGGCTTCTGGACCTTTCGCCCCGCACGCTGGAAAAGCATCGCTGTGGCGGCACCGGCCCGGTCTACCGCAAGCTCGGCGGTCGTGTCGTCTACACCCTCGCCGATCTGCGCGCCTGGATCGAAGGCTCGGCGCGCCAGTCCACCTCGGAAATGGCGAAAGCGTCCGGAAGACCCGACCGCGCCTTCGCCGGAACCGGGAGGCCGAGCCGGTGAGCGGGCCGGTCTCCGTGCGCCGCATCTGCGACGGCCGGCAGATGGACCTGTTCCGGCCGGGCGCCCGCGATATCGCCGCGCGCGATTCCCGCGACCTGATGTCCTGGCCGTTCTTCTCGCTGGCCAAGTCGCGCCGGGTGGTGCCGATCGATTTCCATATGGGCGCGGTCTCGATCCGCGTCGAGGCGACGCCGGAACACGGCATGGCGACGATCTGGGATGCCGATATCCTGATCTGGGCCGCGAGCCAGATCGTCGAGGCCCGCAACCACGGCTTGCGCACCTCCCGCCTGATGGCCGCGACGCCCTACGAGATCCTCACCTTCATCGGTCGAACCGATTCCGGTCTCGGGTATCGCCGCCTGAAGGCCGCCCTCGACCGGTTGCAATCGACGACCGTCGCCACCTCGATCCGCCAGCCGGCGGAGCGGCGGCGGCACCGCTTTTCCTGGATCAACGAATGGAAGGAACTGCTCGACGAGCGGCGCCGGCCGCTCGGGATCGAGCTGATCCTGCCCGACTGGTTCTATGCCGGCGTGATGGACGATGCGCTGGTCCTGACCATCGACCGGGCCTATTTCGACCTGACGGGCGGGCTGGAGCGCTGGCTCTATCGCCTGGTGCGCCGCCATGGCGGCCGGCAGCCCGGCGGCTGGAGTTTCGATCTCCGGCACCTGTACCTGAAATCCGGCAGCCTTTCGCCCTTCAAGCGCTTCGCCTTCGAAGTCCGGGCCATCGTCCAAAAACAGCCGCTGCCCGGCTATCGCCTGTCGTTCGCCGTCGGTTCCGACGGGCTGCCCCGCCTGTGTTTCCAACCCGAAGACAACGATCCGCGCCGGCCCTAGGGCGGCGGGATCAGACTGTGAACAAGCTGTGGAACCTCTCGTACTATCCGGAACCCCTCGACCCGTACTATCGGGAACCCGATCCTCGTACTATCGGGAACCCGGAGGCCGTGTAACCCTGCTGAATCCGAACAGGAATTCAGCCCCTCCTAACTTACCTAACTTAAGGAATCCTAACATTGTAGGGGCGCGACAGGCGGTGGATAACGCCGTTTTGTCCCTTAAATCGGAGACTGACCGCGCGAAGAACGGGGGTGATGAATGAGTATTCGTCACCCCGAAGCACCGAGGCCAGATCCTGCCCCGCTCACTCTCGTGGACCTGATCTGGCAGGAGAAGCGGGTCGAGCACTGGCTGCGCTTCGGGCGCTTCTGCCACGAACATCGGATTGACAGCCAGCGCCGGACCCTCGGCTTCTTGCCCGGCAATGTCTTTGCCCTCGTGCGCTGGGCGGGGAACGATTTCGGCACCGTGGTTTCGCGCATCGACATCCTGCGCGCCGTCGGGCCGGGCGATCCGTTCCAGACGCTGCCCTGCGTCCGTCCCGGCGCCGAGATCCTGCTGCGTGTTTCTGGCTGGCCAAAGGTCGAACGGGTGCTGCAGGCAGTCGATGCCATCGAGGCGCTGGGCATCGATCCTAGCCTCGTGTCGCCGGAACACTGGCGGCATGTCCATAACCGCATGACCGCGGGAGAGCCGTTCCGGACCTACACCAAGGCTCAGCATGTCGCCTGGCTGAAGCGTCGCGCGGTGATGCCTGGCGATCCCAAGAATGGGCATGAGGCCCCTGAGGCGCGTCCAGAGGCGCGCAGGACATGACCGCTTCTCACGCTCACATTTCGCTGCCGCTGCGCGTGCTGGATCTCTTCAGCGGCGCCGCGGGCGGCTGGTCGCTCGGGTTGCACCGGGCAGGCTTCATCACCATCGCCGCCTGCGAGATCGTGGAATGGCGGCGCATCCTCTATTCGGAGAATTTTCCGCATGTCAGACTCTACGCCGATGTCCGAACCCTCACGGCAGCTCGACTTGTTTCCGACCTCGGCTGCCTGCCCGAGATCATCGTCGGCTCGCCGCCCTGCCAGGACATCAGCAGCGCCAACACCAAGGGCAAGGGCATCGAGGGCGAACGCTCGGGCCTCTATCTCGAAGCCGTGCGGCTGGTCGGAGACTGCCGGCCTCGCTGGTTCGCTTTTGAAAACAGAATGGTCCCGTCCTCCCGAGCCCTCGCCCGCAGAATGCGGGATCCTGGTGCAGCCGCCCTGAGCGGCGACCGTATGTGAGTTTGATACGTGCGACGAACGCGCGCGGATCGCGGAACGGGCTCGGACCACGGATCCAGAACGACGGAAAGGACTGGCGAAATGCCGGATTATACCTGTTGCAGAAAAAGTCCCCATGTGAGCCCTGTGCTCCGAACTCGCGGCGCCGACCGGCTGCTCGATGAATTGGAAGCGCTCGGCTACGCCTGCTGGCCATGCGTGGTGGGTGCTGCGGATATCGGCGCCAACCATGTCCGCAAGCGCTCCTGGCTCATCGGTTGCGATCCCGGGCAGCTTGCCGACACCCGTGTCGCAGTCCCAGCAGGGAGGCATGCGGATGGAGGGCGGATCGGGGGCGCGGAAGGCGATGAAAGCCTCGGGCCTCCACGACCTGTTCCGCAACCGCCCGCTGCCGACGCCGATGGCCTCGGACGGGATGAGGGACGGCGCCGGCGGCGGCGCGGGCTCGACATATCCGCTGCGGATGATCCTGGCGACGCCGCGCAAGACCGACGCCGATCGCGGCGGCCGGGGCGATCTGTTGAGCCAGTTGCAAGGCCACAACAGCCGCCATGCCGGGATGATGGGGACGCCGACGGCGAACGCGGCGCCACGGGGCAGCGTGCTGCGCCGGCGGAAGGGCCGGATGACCTCGGATCAGGACCGTTTCGACCGCACGCCGACGATCGGCGAGGCGCTGCATTTCGACGGACGGGCGCCGGAAACCCTGCCGACGCCGACCAAGCGCGACAGCCGCATGGACGGCTGGAGCCCGGCCTACGACCGCCGGAAATCCCCGACCATGGACGCTGTGATGGCCAGAGCGATGGATGGCGCGATGACGGACCGGGCACCGGACAAATGGGCCGGGGCGCGGGCACTGGCGGCGATCTTGCGGAGCCATGGCCTGACTGGAACGGCGGCATTGCCCATCACCTACGCATGGATGATGGGATTTCCGCCTGGCTGGCTCGCATGCGCATTGCACTCGGCAGTCGCAAAGGGACGTCTGCGGCGAGCCTGATCGTCGAGGCCTTCGGCGACGCGGTGGTGCCGCAGATCCCCGAGGCCATTGGCCGCGCCATCCTGCGCACCGAGGCCGCGCTGAACGCGGTCCTCGGGGGCGCATCGGCGGATGGTCCCGCTGCGGGTGCCGCATTCACCAGCGCAGACGGCGGCAATGCCGGTGCCGACGATCATGCAGGCGCCGGTCGCACCGACGATTCATCCACCGACGATCCTGCGGAACACGGGGGTGCGTCATGAGCCGCAGAGCCCGCGCCAGCTATCTCGCCGCCACCGGCCTTGCCGTGCTGGTGATCGGCGCCGTTTCCATCGCCGACATCGCGCCGCGGCTGATCTGGAACGCCAGTGCCAGCCTGCCGCTCGGGCTCTACCGCCTCGAACCGCCGACCATGCTCGCCCTCGGCGATCTGGTCGCGGTCATGCTGCCTGAGCCGCTGGCGCAGTTCATCACCGCGCGCGGCTATGTCGGCCCCGGCGTGCCGCTGCTGAAGCGCGTCGCCGCCCTTCCCGGCACGCGGGTCTGCCGCAGCGGTGCCACGATCATCGTCCACGGCCAGCCCATCGGCATGGCGCGCGAGCGCGACCGCCGCGGCCGGCTGCTGCCCGTCTGGCAGGGCTGCCGGGTCGTCGGAGAACACGAAGTCTTTCTCATGAACCGGGAGGTCGGGGACAGCCTCGACGGCCGCTATTTCGGCCCGCTCCCACTCAGCAGCGTCACTGCCCGCATCGTCCCGTTCTGGACCGATGCGGAAGGCGACGGCCGCTTTCGCCGGCCTGCCGCTGACGCTCTGAACCTCTCTCCAACCGCAACCGAAGGAACCAACTGATGCCACAGATCGGAGAATTCACCCGCACGCAAACCGGCTACGAGGGGCGCGTCCGCACCGTCACGCTCGACCTCAATCTGGTCTTCGTGCCGACCCGCAATGCCGATATCGAGAAGGCGCCGGATTACCGCATCCATCTCGACACCGAGGACGGCCCGGAGATCGGCGCCGGCTGGACCCATAGCGGCGAGAAGGCCGGAACCTATATCTCGGTCGCCCTCGACGATCCGGCACTCGTGCAGCCGATCCGCGCCCGGCTGTTCCAGTCCGACGAGCAGGGCCGCAACTGGGGCCTGCACTGGTCGCGCCCGAGAAAGCGCGACGAGCGGGACTGAGCCATGCCGTTCTTCGTCCCTCACCAAGCAGACGGGCGAGCTGGCGCCGCCCGTCGTGCTGCCGCCCTTCTTCTTTCCGGCCTGATCCTCGCCGCCTTCCCGGCTGCCGGCCTGCTGGCGCAGACCGTGCAGCCGGTGCTGCGGCAGGACAGCGATCCCTTCGCCGCCCATGTGGCGGAAGCCTCGCTGCGCTTCGGCATCCCGCCTCACTGGATCCGCGCCGTGCAGCATGTCGAGAGCCGCGGCAATTCGCAGGCCGTCTCGCCCAAAGGGGCGATGGGGCTGATGCAGATCATGCCGGAGACATGGGCGGCGCTGCGCGCCCGCCATGCTCTCGGCAGCGACCCGTTCGATTCGCGCGACAACATCCACGCCGGTACCGCCTATCTGCGCGAGATGCATGATCGTTACGGCAGCATCGCCGGCATGCTGGCCGCTTACAATGCCGGGCCGGGACG
>NZ_LLWQ01000166.1 GCF_001447385.1 Paracoccus sp. MKU1
CGATGGTGATGCTGCGCGGCACCACCTCCAGCGCCCCCTCGGCATAGCTGATGATGTAATTGCCGGTTGCGTCGCCGGCTGCGCCGCCGATCCGGGCCCCACTGGCGGTGATAACATAGGGCGAGCCGGCGACCCAGGCCCCGGCCTCGGCGCCCTCGCTTGCCAGATTGACCGCGGTCAGCCGGTCGTCATAGCGCAGCCCGGTGGCGGTGGCATCGCCGGTCGAGAATAGCCACCGCTCGCCATAGATCTTGTCCAGATCGTCGGCCGAGACGGTCAGCAGCGCGCGGTTGATGGTCAGGCTCGCCGCGGAGGCGATGATGCGATAGCTGGTCCCGCCCGGCGAGGTGACCGTGCCCGCCGTCTGGATGGCATAGGTCCCGGCATTGCGCGCGCCCGCCGGCAGGCTGAAGATCCCCGCGACCGAGGGCTGGTCGCCGAACAGATAGCGGCCCAGCCCATGCACCGTGCCGCCCGGCGCGGGCAGGGCGTCGCCATAGGTCGCGGTCAGCGGCCTGGGCTCGGCCCAGAGCACGGGGTCGATGCTGTAAAGCTGCGGATAGGCGCCATTGCCGCCCGGCGCCCAGGTGGTGGCAAAGCTCCAGCCCTCGGCGCGGGCGATGAAGCCCGCCGTGTCCTGCAACTGCGCCGTGGTCAGGCCGGTGCCGCCGGCGGATTGCGGTTGCCCGCTGGCCTGGCGGTCCCAGAAGGACAGGGTGACGCTGCCCGTGCCTTCGCCTTCGTCGTCGGCCCCGACCAGTCCGCCCGTGCGCAGCAGGGCCGCCGGTGCCGTGGTCGCGATCCGGCCCGCCGCATAGCTGCGGTCGATGCTGCCGGCATTCGAGCCGACCAGCCCGCCGATGGTCGCCGGCAGGTTGCCGGAATAGGTCACGGGCGCCAGCGCATAGGCATCGGTGACGCTTCCGCTGTTCCAGCCCGCCAGGCCGCCCAGGGCTGAGCGCGGGGCATCCAGCCCCTCGGTGCCGTTCAGCACCAGCCTTAGGCTGCCCGAGGCGCGGGCGCGGGCGATCTCGCCCTGGTTCCAGCCGGTGAGGCCGCCCGCCGCGACCGTCGCATCGCCCGAGATGTCGACGGCATTGTCGGCAAAGACATCGCCCAGCGTGCCCTCGTTATAGCCGACCAGTCCGCCGATTTCGGCAAAGCTGGCCCCTTCCACCGGCCGGGACAGGGCAAGGCTCAGCCCGCCCAGGGCATAGGCGGCGCCGACCGTGCCTTCGTTCACGCCGATCAGCCCGCCGGCCTGGACATAGCCCGCGGTGTCGAGATCCATCGCCACATCGCTCCAGCCGTCCGAGACGGCGCCGCTGTTCATGCCGGCCAGCCCGCCCAGCACCAGCCGGCGGATGCCTTCCAACTCTCCCTGAGTCAGGGTGATGTCGCCGGTCGCGGAGACCCCGGTCAGCGTCGCCGCATTCTCGCCCACCAGCCCGCCGATGACCCAGTTGCCGCTGCCGATCTGGGTGATCTGCACGGCGGCGGTCGAATCGGTGATGCTGTCGCCCGCCCCGGTCCGCCCGGCCAGCCCGCCAAGCCGCGAGGGGGCCGCGAAGCCGTCGACGTCCTGCTCGAAACCGTCGAAGCTGGATTGGATGCTGCCGGCATAGCGGCTGCCGGTGATCGTCGTCCCGCCGCGCGACTGGCCGATCAGGCCGCCGGCGAAGATCACGTCGCCCATCCCGTCCGCCCCGCCGGAAAAGGCCAGCGTGACGCGCGATTCCGCATTGGCGATGCGGCCATTGCCGAAGGCGCCGGCAAGGCCGCCGAAACTGGCGCTGCTGACCGAATCCTCGCCCATGGCCGCCTCGATCCGGCCGGTGACCAGCACGTTCTCGATCAGGTTCGGCGTGGTGCCGGCCAGGGTCTCGCCGACCAGCCCGCCCACGACCGGCGCAAAGCTTTGCCCGGCATCCAGGTCGATGCCCAACAGGCGCAGGTTGCGGATCGTCGCCCCGGCGATCATGCCGAACAGCCCGCCGGGGCCGAAGCTCAGCTCTTGCGAAAGCCCGGTGATCGCGTGGCGGCCGCCAGCCGCGGCGCCATCGAGACTGCCCGAGAACGGCGTCCCGCGGCTGCCGATCGGCCGGAACCCCTCGCCCAGGTTCCAGGCGGCCGTTCCTGCCGCCGCGATGTCGGCGCCCAAGGCGTAATGCGCCCCGGCATAGCCGGCCGAGCCGATGCCCTGAAGCCCATAGACATCGGTGATGACATAGCGGTTCGCCGAGGTCCCGGCGCCGCCTCTGGCGCGCAGGAAGCCCGCGGTGTCGGAAATGGCGAAATCGCGCGCCGAAAAGCCCGGCAGCGTGGCGGCGACCTGCCGCCATTGCGCGGCGCCGTTCAGCCGGAAGCGGTCCACCGCCACGCCCGCCGCCGCCGTGACCAGCGGCGCTTGCAGGTTCAGCGCCCCGGCCGGCCCCTGCACCGGGGCATTCAGCGCGATGCTTTCCCCCGCCGTCAGGTTCAGCGCCGTGGCGCCGCTCCAGCTCAGCCCGCCAAGGGTGGTGAGGCCGGCGCCGGCGGTCAGCGACAGCTGGCCCGGCCCGCTCCAGCCCATCGCGGCATTGACCAGCAGGTCGTTGTCGGCGCGCAGGTCCAGATGGCTGGCCGCGCCGGCGGCGAAGGTCAGGGTCATCGGCGTATCGACCACCAGGTCGCCGGCATCGTCGCCCTCGCCCTCGGTCGAGAGGATGTAATGCCCCGGGTCCAGCAGCATGTCGTAGATGGTCGTCACCAGCACATGCGTGGGGTCGTCGGGATTATAGGTCTCCTCATCGACGATGCGCAGGTTCTGCGGGTCGAACAGCACCGTGCCCGGCCGGCCGCGGGGGGCCGAGACCCGCACGTCGGAACTGCGGATGGCCAGTTCGCCGCGGCTGGAGATCTCGGCAAAGCCGCCGTCGCCGCCCTGCGCGCCGCCCCGGGCCGAGACGCCGCCGGCAAAGCGGGTATGGGCATCCGACCAGACGATGATCCGCCCGCCATCGGCATGGCCGATCCCGTCGGCGGCCAGCCGCGTCCCGGCGTCCAGCGTGGTGCGCCGTGCCCGGGGCAGGTCGCCGGTGCCGCGATAATCGCCGCCGACGCGGATCAGCCCGCCGCCGCCGGTGCCGCTGGCATCCAGCACGGCACCCTCCAGCGCGATGTGATTGCCGGTGATGGCGATGCTGCCGCCGCGCTCGGGCCGTGCCGCCGGCCGTTCGGCGCTGACCGGGGCGGCGGCGCGCCGGCCGCCGCTGACATCGACCCGGCCCGCGACCCGCACGCGCCCGCCGTCGCCGCCGCCCAGCACCACCCGGCCCGAGCGGCCCGAGACCGTCCGCGCCTCGGTGACTCCGGACAGGTTGATCGCGTGGCGCGCGGCATGGTGCGCCGTCGCCGCCTCGATCTCTATCACGCCGCCATCGGCCGAGATCCGGCCATGCTGCTCGACCAGCGCCATCGCCTCGCCGCCCTCGGCCGGCGGCAGGGCCACGGACAGGAAATTGTCGCCCGAAAGGTTCAGCACCGCCCGCCGCCCGGCACCCAGCCCCACCGTGCCCAGCGGCACGCGGATCGTGCCGCTGTTGGCGACCCGTCCGCCCAAGAGCGCGGCATAGCCGCCGGGGATGATGTCGATGCGCCCGCGATTCTCGACCGTGCCGGGCCGGTCGCCGGAAAAGCGCAGCCGGCCGGCGGTGAAATCCTCGTTCGAGATGTCGAGCGTCGAGCCGACGAAACCCGCCGTGGCGATGCGTCCCTCGCGCCCGACCAGGATGCCGTTGCGGTTGACGACGAAGACCTGGCCGTTCGCGCCCAGAAAGCCGTCGATCCGGGTCGGGCTGTCGCCGGTCACCCGGTTCAGCAGGGCCGCCTCGCGCCCGGGCTGATGCACCCGGACCGAGCCGCCGGCGCCGATGCTGAAGCTGGTCCAGTCGATGATGGCGCGGTTGCTGCGCTGGTCCACGCGCATGGCGCCGGGGCTCGGGGTGCTGACGCTGGCGCTGCCGCCGACCACGTTCGGCCCGCTGGGCAGGGTCTGCGCCGCCAGCGGCCCGGGCACCAATGCGCTGCACATGAGCAGCGCCGCCCAAAGCCGGCGCCGGGGGCTAGAAGCGATACGAGCTGACGATCGTGAAACGCGAGGGATCTTCCTGGCCATCGTCCCTGTTCCCTTTGCCGTATTCGAACCTGATGAGCGCCGAGGAATAGCTGGGGTCGCGGATCAGCCGCAGATCGACGCCGATGCCGAAGGAGCTGGCCTCGATGCGCGCAGCCTCGTCGGCCGAGGGGTTTTCCAGATTGACCGCGCCCAGGGCGGCAAAGGCATAGGGGCTGACCACCAGCGGATGCCCGAAGCCCTGCGCCGGGAAATGCCGCGCCACCTCGCCGCGCAGGAACCAGCCGGAATCGCCCGACAGGCTGCCCAGGTCAAAGGCCGACAGCCCCTCGCTCGAGGCGATGCCGAATTGCTCGCTGGACAGAAGCGGGTCGCCGAAGCCGGTCTGCGCCTGCCCCGACAGCGCCAGGCTCCAGTCCTGGCGAAAGTCGCGGTCATAGCGGAAGGACAGCTCCAGCTTGCGGAAATCCGCATCCGCGCCGGCCCGCGACAGGGGCTCGGTCGGCGTCGCGTCGGCGGCGCTGCGCGCGCCCAGGGCGTCCAGCCCCACCGACAGGATCGCCGCCATGCGCAGCGCGCTCTGGTCCGACAGCTGCCAGTTGCCCTCGCCGGTCAGGCGCAGGACGCGGGTGCGGTCCTTGTAGAGTCCGAAATCGCCGACGCTGGTCTCCAGATCCTGCCGGTCGCGTTGCAGGTCCAGCGCCGCCGTGACCGAGATGTTGCGCTTGACCGAGCGCACCACCGGATAGAACAGCCGGAAGGAGAGCCGGTCGAAATCCGAGGCCGTGGCCACCGCGCCCGTGTCCGGCCCGGTCTTGGAGCTGGCCGCCTCGACGCCGAAGGTCAACCCGTCATTGCCCAGCGGAAGCACCGCGCCGCCGGCCAGGGTGCGTAATTGCGGCCGGTCGCCGAAATACCCGTCGTCGCCCAGCTTGGGATGGCCTGAGGCGCGCAGGTAGAACACCTCGCCCCGGCCGAACTGGTTGTTCAGCTCGACCCCGGCGCTGAAGTTCACCCGCCCCAGCTCGCGCGAGAAGCTGTTGTCCAGGCCGATAAAGCCGGTGACCGAGCGGAATTGCGGGTTCAGGATGATGACCGTGCCGCCGGGCCGGGCGCCGGTGGACAGCGCCGATCCCAGCGCGACGCCGAACATGTCGCCGGCCAGCAGCAGCCGCCGCTCGATATCGGGCAGCCGCAGCGTCGGGCGGTCGACCAGCGGCGCGGTCATGGCCTCCAGCCGGGCGCGCAGGCCGGGGGGTGCGGCGCTGGTGTCGATCTTCTCGACAAAGCCGCTGACCACGGTCAGGCGCAGCGCGCCGCCATCCTCCAGCGTCTGGGCCGGGATGACCACCCGCGACAGCACATAGCCGCGGCGCACATAGGCGGCCTCCAGATCCGAGGCGGCGGCGAAGATCTCGGAGACCGCGATCCGCTTGCCGGTCAGGCGCTGGCGCAGCGCCGCGACCTCGGCCTCGCTGCCGGGCAGGGCGCCCTCGACCCGGACATCCGTAAGCTGGATCGACAGCCGGTCCGCGCCCGCGGGCGCGGCCAGTCCCGGCGAGCCGCTGAACACGACCGAACCCGACAGCCGCTGCATCGGTGGCTGATAGCTGTCCTGGGTGATCTGGCTTGCGGTTGGGGGCCGGGGCTGGGTCCGCGCCGGCCCCGCCGGCAGCGCCAGCATGGCAAGCGCCGCGATGGCCGCGACGGCGATTGCTGGGGTGACCGGGCCGGGCGGGCGATGACCGCGTCTTGCGAATGCCACTTTCCTGCCTCCCCCGAGCAATGCGGCGACCTTGGCGTCGCCCTGATTTCGTTAGGCCGTCCGACTTTGTCTGATCGTCTGCATCTTGTCGCTGCCCCGGGCCGGTGCCTCCGCGGCGCGCTCGTCCGTCAACTCAATGCCTGAAACTCGACCCGGCGGTTTTCGGCCGCCGCCGGATCGGCGGGGTTGGCCAGGAAGCGTTTGCCCATGCCAAGCGCCTCCAGCCGCGAGGCGGCGATGCCGCAATCCTGGACCAGCCAGCGGCGCACTTCCTCGGCGCGCAGCTTGGAAAGGGTTTCGTTATAGCTGTCCGAGCCCTTGGCGTCGGTATGGCCGACGATGCGGAACAGCCCGACATCCGATTGCCGCATGGCCGAGCACATCTTTTCCAGGGCCGGGCGCTGGTCGGGTGCGATGCTGGCGGAATCGAAGGCGAAGCGGATGGCGATGTTGACCTGAAGCTCGGGCGCGAACTCGCCGAAGACCACCGTGCCGGTCGCCGCCGTCGTCTCTGCCTGCTCGCCGCCCTGGGTGACGGTGATCATGTCCAGGCCGCGCGTCTTCTGGCCCTGGGTGCTGGCGCGATACATCTCGCGCTGCGCCTCGAAGCGTTCCAGGATCTGCGCCTCGGTCAGATCCTGCCCCTGGGCGGAGCCGACCAGAAGGCAAATGCCGGACAATATGGCCAGGCCAGTCCGCAGCACGGGAATCACCATAAAAAAACTGCATCCCTGAACAAATATTTTACGCTAAACTAAGGATGTTTTCAATTCTTGCGCCATTGTCGGGATGAGGCTGTCTTGCCTGCAAAGGATCTGCCCGTGAACGGTCCCACCACCCGGCGCGGCCTGTCGGTCAGGGGCGCCGGGCTGACCCACCGCGGCGCGGTGCGCGAGCAGAACGAGGATGCGATCCTGGTCGATCCCTCGGGCCGGGTCTGGGCGGTGGCGGACGGCATGGGCGGGCACCGGCTGGGCGGCTATGCCTCGGACCGGGTGATCGACGCGCTGGAGACCATCGCAGACAATGAGGAGCCCGCTGCCGCCCTGGCCGCGCGCTTTGCCCAGGCGGATGCGCTGATCGCGGCGCGGGGCCGGCGCGAGGGCGCGGTGATCGGCGCCACCGCCGTCGCGGCGATCATCCGGCGCGGCCGGCTGACGCTGGCCTGGGCGGGTGACGCGCGTGCCTATCTGCTGCGCGAGGATGGGCTGGCGCGGCTGACCCGCGATCATTCGCTGGTGCAGGAATGGGTGGATGCGGGCCGGCTGGCGCCCGAGGCGGCGCGCGACCACCCCCAGGCCAATATCGTCACCCGCGCCGTGGGGGCGGGGGCGGCGCCGGATCTGGCGGCGCTGGACCTGGCCGTGGGGGACCGGCTGCTGCTGTGCTCGGACGGGCTGACGCATGTGCTGCCCGACGACGCGCTGGCCGAGGCGCTGCGCGAGACCCGGCCCGGCGCCGCCCTGGCCACGGGCACGCCCGCCGATGCCGCCTGTGCCCGGCTGTTGCAGCAGACGCTGGCGGCCGGAGCGCCGGACAATGTCTCGGTCATCGTCGTCGATATCGGAGCGGGCTGAGATGGCCCGCCGTCCCGCCCCGCCAACCGCCCCGCCCACGCGCAGCGCGACGCCGGGGCGCAGCCGGTCCCCCGCGCCGCGCCCGGCGGGCACGCTCGCTGCCCCGATCATCGTGGCGATCGGCGTGGTGATCGGCGCCATCGCCTTTGCGGTCACGACCTGGTTTCTCGACAGCGCCGACCAGGCGACCGAGCTGCGCCTGTCCCGGCAAGAGGCCGAACTGGCCGTGCTGCGCGAGGCGCTGGCCGAGGCGCGGGTCGAGCGCCAGGGGTTGCGCGCCGACCTGGCGCAGCTGCGCGACGACCTGAGCCTGGTGGCGAACCGTGCCCCTGTCGCGCCGCAGCTTCAGCTCGCCCCTCCCGCCGATCTGGGCGGCGAGGATTTCGAAAGCCCGCCGCCGACCGAGGCGCTGACCGAGCAGATGCGGCTGGCCAAGTCGCGCTTCAACAAGGGCATCACCCAGCCGCGCAACGCGACCATGCTGGCGATCCTGGGGTCGCCGCGCGACAGCTACAACACCGATTGCCAGCCGGTGACCAATCCCCGGCTGCGGGGGCTGATCGAGACGCGCAAGGTCGGGCCGATCACCGTGACCATGCTGAAGCCCGCGCTCGACAGCCTGGCGCGGGTGCTGGAGCGGCTGGAGCAAAGCGATCCCGACATCCATGCCAAACTGGGCACGGCCGGCGGGCTTTGCGCACGGCTGATCCGCGGCTCGACCCGGTCGATCTCGAACCATTCCTGGGGCACGGCCATCGACCTGACGCTGGAGGGGCAGCTCGACCCTTTTGCCGATGGCGCGACGCAGTTCGGGCTGCTGATCCTGGCCGAATATTTCAACGAGGAGGGCTGGTTCTGGGGCGCCGCCTATAACAGCCGCGAGGATTCGATGCATTTCGAGATCGGCGAGGAGACGCTGCGCAAATGGCAGGCCGAGGGGAAGCTCTGACCGCCGCCGCCGAACGGCTGGCCCAGCCGGTGCTGGTCTATGCCGGACGCCTGCCCTGGGTGGCCGAGGACGTGGCGGCGCTGGCCGGCCATGCCCGGGTGCTGCTGGACCGCTTCGGCACCGAGGCGCTGCGGGCCGGTCTGTCGCCGCAGGCGGCGGCGGCGGCGCGGGCGGCGCTGGCGCTGCTCTTGCAGGACGCGGGGGCGGCCAATCCGGCGCTGCCGGGCTGGCAGGGCGCGGCGCGCGGCTTCGGCGCCATGGACGGCGCCAGCCTGGCCGAGGTGCTGCGGCGCGGCGGGCCCGAGCTGGACCCGGTGCGCGCGCTGGTGGCCGATTGCCTGGCCCGGACCGAGGCGCGGCGCCAGGCGCTGGATCGCGGTCGGCCGGCGGGCTGGGGCGCCATGCTGGCGGTGCTGGCGGCGGCTTGGCTGCTGGCCGCCATCGGATGGGCGCTGTGGGTCGAGACCGGACAAAGCCGGGCGCTGGACCGGTTGTTCCAGGCCGAGGCGCTGGCGGCGGGCTTGGACCGCGATGCGGCCTTCGCCGATCTGGGCGCGCGGCTCGACCGGCTGCGGCGGGCCGAGGCGCAGGTGGCGGCGGGCATGGCGCGGGTGCGAGTGCGGCCCTTGGGCTGGCTGACTGGGCGCGATGCCGCCCGTCGTGCGGCGGCGGCGCTGGCCGAGGCGCGTGCCCGCCACCTGCCGCCGGCCTTGGCCCGCGCCATCGACCGCGCTTTGGCCGGCGAGGGCGAGCCGGCCGCCGCCTATGACACGCTGCGCGCCTGGTCGGTGCTGTCGGGCGCGGCGGACTGGCAACCCGCCTGGCTGGCCGGCTGGGCCGAGGATCGCGCCGGCGCCGATCCCGCGCTAGCCGGCCTTGCCTCGCATCTGCTGGCCTTGCCGCGCCGTCCCGAGACGCCGGTCGTGCCGCCCGATGCCGAATTGCTGGCGCAGGCGCGCGTCCTCGCGGCCGAGGCGCCCGAGCCCGAGCGCGCCTTTCTGGAACTGCGCCGTTCGGCCGAGGCGGCGGCGCTGGTGCCCTGGCGCCCTTCGCAGGCGCTGCCGGTGCTGGGGGATATCGCCGAGCGCCGCTCGGGCCTGCCGCTCGACCGGCCGGTGCCGGGGCTTTACACCGCCGCCGGCTGGGACATGGCGCGGGCGCGCGGCGCCGGCCTGGCGGTCGAGGCGGCAAGGCAGGCCGGCGCCGCGCTGTTCGCCGAGGCGCCGACCCAGCAGAACGACAGCCCCGACCGGGTGATGGCGCTGCTGCAAGCCGCGACCTTGCAGCATTGGCAGGATTGGCTTGCGGACCTGCGGCTGCGCTCCTTCGACGACCGGCGGCGGGCGGTGCTGGTCTCGGGGGCGCTGTCGCGGCCGGATTCGCCCCTGGCGGCGCTGATCGCCGAGGTTTGGCGTCAGGTCGGCGGCACCGACCGCAGCCGCCCGCACGCGCTGCAACTGGCCGTCGCCGTCCGTTTCGGTCCCGAGATCCAATATGTGGAAAGCGGCCGCATTGCCCAGATCGCCGCGCTGTTTGCCGAACTGAACGTGGCGCTGGGGGCGATGGATGCGGATGCCGCCGATGCGCAGCGCCGGCTGCTTGGCGTGCAGGCCAGGGCGCGCACGGTCCGGGCGCTGCGCGACGCGCCGCCGCTGATCGGCCGGCTGGTCGAGGACACGCTGGCCGAAAGCGGCGCGGCCGAGGCCAGCGACCTGACCAATCCCCTGACCCGCGCCTGGCAGGCCGAGGTGCTGCCGCTTTGTGCCCCCGCCCTGGCCGGGCGCTTTCCCTTTGCCCAGGGGCCCGATGCCGATCCGGCCGCGGTCGCCGCCCTGATCGGGCCGGGCGGCGCGATGGACCGTTTCCTCGGCGCCCGCGCCGCCCAACTGCTGGACCGCGATGCCGATCCCTGGCGCTGGAAGCCCGAGGCGCGCTTTGCCGGGCTCAGCCCCGACAGCGCCGCCTTTCTGCAACGCGCGCTGACGGCGGGGGCGGCACTGGCGCCGGGGCTGCACATCTCGGCCGCCGCCCTGGCCGAACGCGGCCGGGCCACCTTGCTGGTCGGCGGCCATGGCGGGCCGGTGGGCGCGGCGGGGGATGCGGTGGCGCTGGACTGGCCGGGCGCCGATCCCGCCGCCGGGATCGAGGTCAGTTTCGCCACGCCCGAGGGCGCGGCCCGCTTGCAGCAGCCCGGCCCCTGGGGGCTGATGCGCCTGCTGGCGCCCCTGCGGCTGCGTGAACGCGATGGCGGGCGGCGCTTCCTGATCGACCTGCGCACCGAAGGCGCGCGGCTGTTTCTGGAGATGGGGTTCGACCGGCCGCTGAACCCGCTTTCCGCCCGGCGCCTGCTGGCGGGGCTTGCCTGCCCGCAGGTGCTGTAATCATTCGCCAATCCGCCCGGCTTGCGTCATACTGCAACCGGTAATCGGCAGGAGGTCAGCATGTCATCCGCCCGCGAGATCACCGTCGCCATCCCCGCCATCGGCGAGCCCGTCACCTTCGAGCGCATGGAGGGCGAGGAACAGGTCTCGGCCCCCTTCGCCTTCGAGCTGCGCCTTTCGGCCAAGACGCTGGACGTGAAGGCGGTGGACGTGCTGGGCACCCGCGCCACCATCGCCGTCAAGGGCCCCGAGGACAGCGAGCCGCGGCATTTCGACGGCCATGTCGCCGAGTTCGGCCTGGCCGAGATCCGCGACGACTTTGCCTTCTACCGGCTGCTTTTGCGCCCGGCGCTGTGGTTCGCGAGCCTGGCGACCGACAACCGCATCTTCCAGAACCTCTCGGTGCCCGACATCATCGAGGAGGTGCTGCGCGCCTATCCCGACGTGGTGCTGGACAAGCGGCTGGAGGGCAGCTACCCGCCTCGCGACTATTGCGTCCAGTTCGAGGAAAGCGACCTCGACTTCCTTCAGCGGCTGATGGAGGAGGAGGGGATCTTCTATTTCTTCGAGCATGGCGAGGACGGCCATGTCACCGTGCTGGCCGATGCCAATGCGGCGATGAAGCCCGCGCCGGGCGCCGCGGAGATCGCCTATGAGCCCGACAGCCCCAGCGCGCCGCGCGAAGGCGACTACCTGACCGGCTGGGTGCCGCGCGCCGCGGTGCGGATCGGGGGTTTCGCGCAGACCGATTACGATTTCCTGAAACCCTCCTCGGACCTGATGGCGACTGCGAGCCGGCCCGAGGGCCATGCCGGAGACCGGCGCGAGGCTTACCTTTATCCCGGCCGGCACCTGGACCTGGGGCGCGGCGAGCGGCTGGCCGGCATCCGGCTGGAGGAGGCGCAGGCCGCCTTCGAGCGCGTCGCGGCCGAGGGCACCGCCCGGCCGCTGGGGCCGGGGCGCAGCTTCACCCTGACCGGTTTCCCGCGCGAGGCGGAAAACGACCGCCACCTGGTGCTGTCCGCCCGCTATCGCATGTGGGACGATCAGGTCCGCGCCGGCCAGCGCGCCGGGCAGGAGGCGCGCGATCCGCTGGGCTATCACGTCCGGCTGGTCTGCGCCCCGGCGCGCATCCCCTTCCGCCCCGAGCGCCGCACGCCGCGCCGCCCGATGCGCGGGCCGCAGACCGCCGTGGTGGTGGGCCCGGCGGGGGCCGAGATCTATACCGACGAACATGCGCGGGTGAAGGTGCAGTTCTTCTGGGACCGCAAGGGCCGGCGCGACGCGCATTCCACCTGCTTCGTCCGCGTCAGCCAGGCCTGGGCCGGGGCGGGCTGGGGCTTCATCCAGATCCCCCGCATCGGGCAGGAGGTGATCGTCGATTTCCTGGACGGCGATGCCGACCGGCCCATCGTCACCGGCCGGGTCTACAATGCCGAGCAGGTGCCGCCCTATGGCCTGCCCGGCAATGCCACGCAATCGGGCTGGAAATCCAACAGCTCGCCCGGCGGGGGCGGCTGGAACGAGCTGCGCTTCGAGGACAAGGCCGGCGCCGAGGAGGTGTATTTCCAGGCGCAGAAGGACCATAACGAGCTGATCAAGAACGACGAGACCCGCCGCATCGGCCATGACTGGGTCGAGGATGTCGGCAACGACGCCACCCAGTCCATCGGCAACGACCGCCGCGAAAGCGTCGGCAACGACAAGTTCACCACCATCGTCGCGAACCGCCAGGTCTCGATCGGGGTGGACGATACGGAAAAGGTTGGCGGCCATCGCAGCCTGGACGTGGGCGCGACCGAGACGATCCATGTCGCCGCCAGTTCCACCGAGACCATCGACGGCGCGCATAGCCAGACCGTCGGCGGCGTGCAGACCGTCACCGTCAAGGCGGCGCGGGTGGACAGCGTGGCCGCGACCGAGACGCGCAATGTCGGCGCGGCGCAGACCAACACCATCGTCGGCGCGCGTGGCGTGACGGTGCTGGCCGGGCAGAACCATGCGATCTCCTCGGACGATGACTGGAAGGTGGGCGGCAACCGCTCGACCAATGTGGCGGGGAACGAGACCGTCGAGGTCGGCGGCAACCGCAGCCACAAGGCGGGCGGCAACCGGGTCGAGAAGGTCGGCGGCGATTCGACGCTGGACGTCGCCGGCAAGCGGGCCACCA
>NZ_LLWQ01000167.1 GCF_001447385.1 Paracoccus sp. MKU1
CGATTCCGCCTTGGCCAGCAGGTTGCTGTCGCGCGAAGATGCCGGAACATTGCTGGTCGTCGGTGCCGGGGCCATGTCGCGCTGGCTGGTGCGGGCGCACCGGGCTGTACGGCCGTCGCTGGCGCGGGTGCTGGTCTGGAACCGCAATCCCGACAATGCCCGAACATTCTGCGCCGAATTGCAGCAGGCGCGGATCGCTGCGGAATGGGCCGAGGATCTGGATGCCGCGACCGCGCAGGCCGATATCATCACCTGCTGCACCGCAAGCCGGACCCCGCTGATCCGGGGCGCGCTTCTCCGACCCGGCACGCATCTGGATCTGGTGGGCGGGCATTCCGAGGACATGCGCGAGGCCGATGACGAGGCCGCGCGTCGCTCCCGCATCTTCGTGGACCGGATGAAGGTCGCATTGCACGGCATGGGCGATATTCTCAGCCCAATCAGCAGCAGCGCGATCCGCCGGGACGACTTGCTGGGCGATTTTCACGACCTGATCGGCAGCAGGATGCCGGGGCGGCTGTCCGATCAGGACATCACCTTCTTCAAGAACGCGGGCGGCGGTCATCTGGACCTTATCGCCTGCGAGGCCGTCTATTCCCGCGTCGTGCAGGATGAGGCCGGCCGTGCCAGGCGATAACTGCAGCTTCGTAGGCCGAAAACGCTAGCTCAATGTGTTCGCTTTCTTCAACGCCGCCTCGATACCCTTGCCGACGATGTCATCGAAACCATCTGCCTTCATCGTTTCCAATGCGGCGGTGAGCATCCCCTGATATGCAATGAACTCGTCGACCACATCGGCGGGGCACCTGTCCTGCGCTTCGACCAGACGGCCGGTGCCGACAAGCAGGGTGTTGACCGCGCGCCTCGCCACCTCTGCCGGGATGTCATGTGCGATCGCATGCCGGCGGAGCGCATCGGCAAGCAATGCGGGAAAGGCCGGGCCGGTTCCGCTGATGGCGGCAAGATAGTCGACCTGCCTTTCCTGGGTCAGTTCGTCGGCCTTGCCGCAGGCCTCAAATACCGTCTGGGCCGCTATCCGGTCGTTATCCGTGCAGGCCGGGGTCGCGACCCAGGGCGTATGCGATCGGGCAACCTCTGCAGCGGCATTGGGAAGCGCGCGGATGATGCGATCGCTGTGCAGTTGCGCCTGTATCCTTGCGAAAGAAACGCCAGCCATGACCGAGATGACCAGCTTGCCTTGGGTGGCGACCTCCATGGCGGCAAAATCGCCCGGCCGCACCGAGACGAGAACGATGTCCGAATTGTCGACCAGAAGCTGGTTGTCATGCGTCCATGTCGCGCCGGGGAAGAGGCCGGCGCGCGGGCGGCGGCTGGACAGATACAGACGGTCCGGGGTGATCGTACCGCTGTCCAGCAGGCATTGCACGATGGCCTTGCCCAGCCATCCGCCCCCTCCGACGACGCCAAGTCTCAGATTGGCCAGTCCCGTCATTTGCTTTCCTTTCAATCCGGCAGAACCGCCTGACCCGATGAAGGTCGAGATCAACCGACGCGACGCAGGCACCAGACCGCCAACAATGGCTGTTCGCCTGAACGCATCGCATGCAGCATGTCCGGGTGATTGTAAAAGCTGCCCCCGACGCCAGGGGAAAACCAATCGCCATCATCCCCATGCCTGAACTCGCCGGGCGTGAGGCAAAGATAGATTTCCTCGGGCTTGTGACGGTGGTCGGGGTAACGGACGTTTGGCGCCAGCAGACTGATGCCCACCTGGACGTCGTCGCGCGCCTCGAGACCGCCGGGGCCGACGACCATCGCATTGGCATGGCCCTCCATGATGTTGGCGCTGGCATTGGTGCCCCCAGGACGCCGTGTCCAGTCGATCAAGGGCTCAAGCGCAGTGAAGCTGGCCATGATAGCTTCGAATTCCGGTCTTTTGCCTTCCACAAGGCGCGCGGCGGCATCGAGATATTCGCAGGCCGGAAAGCGCCTTCCGCCTTCGTTTCGCTCGCCGTTGCCGGCTTCAAGCGCCGCGAATACGTCATTCACACAGCGCCGGGTGTCGGGGTCCATGTCGGACGCCTGGTAACCCCGCCTGACACTGGTCAGAAATGTTTCTACATCAGGATAGCGCGACATCTTTCCCCCTGTCCCTTCGTGAACAACCTGGCCCCGCATTGATGCGTGGTTTCAATCGAGGCGCCGCCCCTTGCGGCGTCTCGATCCGATCATGCTGCCCTGTTTACGCCGCGCGTATCAGAGGGCGCTCTGAACCTTTTCGGCCACATCTTCAGGCACCCATTCCCGCCAGACTTCGGGGCTGTTCTCCAGGAAACGCCGCGCGCCATTTTCCCCGGTGGCCTGATTTTGCTGCATCCACAGGATCAGTTCGGACACAACGTCGGTGCTCCAGGTCTGATCCTCGAAATATGTCTTGATGGGGTCCATGCCCGGACGTTCCAGCAACTGCTGCGTCACGAGGTTCGAGACCGGGCTGGCGACCCAGTAATTGGGTTTCGGATCCGGACAGCTACCAACCGTGGTGCAACGCTGCCATTCCTCGTCGTCGCGCTCTACACCCCCCTCCAATCGCACCATCGGATATTGCGCAAGCAACGAGGTCGGCGACCAGTAATAGGTGATGTAGCCCTCCTTGCGCTCATAGGCGCGCGAGATGGCACCATCGAGGCCTGCGGCCGAGCCGGCGTTTACCAGCGTGAAGCCCTTTTGCTCCGCGCCGAATGCCTTGAAAAGCTGGTTGGTGACAACAGTGCCACCCCAGCCTTCAGGACCAACGAGAATCCCGCCGCGTGAAGGATCCTCCGGTGCCGGGAAGAGTTCCGGCCGCGCAAGCGCATCCTCGATGGTCTTGATCTCGGGATTCTCGTCCACGATGAATTTCGGAACATACCAGCCTTCGAGGGTTCCCTCGGTGATAGGCTTCCCGAGCGCCACGATACGCCCCTCTTGCAGCCCACGCTCTGCCACTGCCGGCAAAAGCGACAGGTTGGCTTCAGGGGCGACGTCTGGCTGGCCGCGCTCGACCATCGAGGTGATAGTCGGCACCGTATCGCCCGCGATGACGGACACACTGCAACCGAAGCCATGTTCCAGGATGAATGCGTGAACATAGGCGAGCACCTCGGCGGATTGCCAGTTCAGCGCGCCGATGGTGACATCACCGCATTCATCCTGGGCAAACGACGGCGGCGCGAAGGCTACGGTGCCCAACAGCAATGCCGGAATGAGTTTCTTCATTGATCCAAGCTCCCTGATCTCTTGATTGGCTTGCGCCTCGCCCGGTCTGGCCGCGCCGAGGCATTACGTCAGTGCGGTTTCTTCATTCGCCCTTGCCTGTTCTTCATGGCTGACGGCATCAGGCCGAAGCCTCGAAATGCGGCGTCACCATGGCCGAGACGATCTGGCGCAGCGCGACATGGCCCACCCGTTCCCCCGATGGATCCATGACATCGATGCCGTCTGCATCTCCGCGGGCCAGCACTTCCGCGGCATCCTCAAGCGTCGTTCCCAGCGACACGGTTGACCCCGAGGAGGGCGTTCCGGGGAACGGCGGCACCATGATGCTGTCGACATGGATGACCTTGCCGCGGTTCACGTGCCGCACGAAATTGGCCACGTAATCGTCGGCCGGATTCAGGACGATGTCCTGCGCCGTGCCGACCTGAATCATCTCTCCATCGCGAAGGATCGCGATGCTGTCGCCCAGTCGCAGCGCCTCGTCCAGGTCATGGGTGATGAAGACGATAGTCTTGCCCACATCCTTCTGGATGTCGAGCAGGACGGTCTGCATATCCATCCTGATCAAGGGATCGAGCGCAGAGAACGCCTCGTCCATCAGCAGGATGGGCGCGTCCGTCGCAAGGGCCCTGGCAAGACCGACACGCTGCTGCATTCCGCCGGAAAGCTGATTGGGATATTTGGACTCGAACCCCTTGAGCCCGACCCGCTCGATCCAGCGCATCGCCGTGTCGCGCTGCTCGCGGGCGGACAGGCCCCGCACCTCCAGGCCGTAGACCGTGTTTTCAAAGACGGTGCGGTGTGGAAGCAGGCCGAATTTCTGAAAGACCATCGCTGTCTTGTAGCGGCGAAAATTCAGCAGCTCCTTTTGCGTCATCTTCACGACATCGGTTCCGGCAATGACGACCTCACCCGCGGTGGGCTCGATCAACCGGTTGATATGGCGAATCAGGGTCGATTTGCCCGAACCCGACAGGCCCATGATGACCTGAATGCATCCGCCATGCATGGTCAGGTTGATGTCGCGCAATCCCAGGACGTGGCGATGCCGGGCATTGAGCTCCTTCTTCGACATGCCCTGCTTGACGGCCTCGACATAGGCCGCTCCGTCGGCGCCGAAGATCTTGAACAGACTGCGGATCTCGATGTCGGGGGCCTGATCAGTCATGCATTGCCTCCTGATGCTTCTGCAGCCGGCGCCCATAGGCTTGGGTCACGCGGTCAAACATGATGGCGATGCCAACGATGGCCAGGCCATTGAAAAGGCCCAATGTGAAATACTGATTGTTGATGGCTCGCAGCACCGGCTGGCCCAGCCCCTGCACTCCGATCATCGAGGCGATCACCACCATGGCCAGCGCCATCATGATGGTCTGGTTCATCCCGGCCATGATGGTCGGCAGCGCCAGGGGAAGCTGAACCTTTTTCAGCAGTTGCCATGACGAAGAACCGAAGGCGCGCGCGGCTTCCAGCGTTTCGCGGTCGACCTGCCGGATGCCCAGGTTGGTCAGCCGGATGATCGGCGGAAGCGCATAGATGACCACCGCGATCACCCCTGGAACCCGGCCGATACCAAGCAGCATCACCACCGGGATCAGGTAGACGAAGCTGGGCATTGTCTGCATCACATCCAGCACGGGCGTGATGATCCGGCTCAGCCGGTCGGAACGCGCCATGAGGATGCCCAGCGGCAGGCCGATCACGACCGCGATCACGGTGCAGACGAAGATCATGGAAATCGTGCGCATCGTATCGGTCCACATATCGAACCAGCCGATGATCAGCAGCGTGGCCACAGCGCCGAGAACGATCGGCCAGGAACGGCTTGCCAGCCACGCGAGCCCCGCGATGACCAGCAGGACAACCGGCCATGGCGTTCCGGTCAGAAGCCTTTCGGCCCAGATCAGGAACGCCTGGAGCGGCTGAAACAGCCCTTCGATCGCGTCTCCATAGCTCCGGGTGAGCCCGCGAAACCCGTCGTCGATCGCGTTTCTGAGGGCGCTTAGCGAACCATCGTTCATATGTGGAAATGAGTAAAACCAGTCCATGTCGGTCCCGATCCCTTGCTATAAGCCCATGCGCGCCTGCAGGGACCAGACGATGTTATGCTTGGCATCATCATGTTCGGGCGCACTCTGGGGCCGATTCCGCGCAGAACGCACGATGGCTCCGCTCGCAAAGCTCGCGGTCCCGGCGTCGTCTTGCGGATTCTTCCAGAACGCATCGCTCATTGGCGCCCTTTCTCTTTCCCTGGCTATGGTCCTGCTTGCCGATGCAAGGGGTCTTACCCTCAGCGTCTGCTACGTTGTAGGCTTGATGGTATACTATTTTATCATTACGGATTACATTCCTGCATGCCGTATGGGTTTGTCAATCATTTTTCGCGGCTCGCGCCCGAACGGCGCGTGCCGACCGTAGTCAGGCTCAGCGGAGGGGTTACGAAGTTTGGCCGTTCCTCTGCTCTGTTCAAGATTCTTCTTGATTTATTCCAAGTTATATTATCGTATACGTTAATGATGGATTGACTACCGGCGTGAACCCCATCTCCACGGCAAGAGGCGGCAAGGCGGTCGTCGATCTGCTGACTGAAACAGGGTCATGTTCAGGCCACGCCACGTCCATCGACAGCACGTCAACAGGACCATGCCAGATGTCGAACGACCCGCTCCTCCAGCCTTTCAAACTGAAAAACCTGACCCTGCGGAACAGGATCATCATCACATCGCATGAACCGGCCTATCCCGAGGACGGCATGCCGAAAGAGCGATACCGGGCCTATCATGTCGAGCGCGCCAAGGCCGGGATCGCCCTGACCATGACCGCGGGTTCGGCTTCTGTCGCCCGCGACAGCCCACCCGTTTTCAACAACATCCTGGCCTGGAAGGACGAGGTCGTCGGCTGGATGAAGCAGCTGACCGACGAGTGCCACGACCACGGCGCCGCGGTGATGATCCAGCTCACGCACCTAGGCCGGCGCACCCGCTGGGACAAGGCTGACTGGTTGCCGGTGGTGTCCTCCAGTCATGAACGCGAACCGGCGCACCGTGCCTTTCCCAAGAAGATGGAAGAATGGGACGTCAGGCGAATCATCGAGGACTATGCCGATGCCGCCGAGCGCATGAAGGCCGCCGGGGTGGACGGGATCGAGTTCCAGGCGAACGGTCACCTGCTGGACCAGACCTGGTCGCCACTGACCAATACCATGGACTCCCCCTATGGCGGCAGTTTCGAGAATCGGATCCGCTTCGCCCTCGAGATGCTGCAGGCGGTGCGCGACCGGGTCGGGCCCGATATGATCATCGGCATCCGCAACACCGCTGACGAAACCCTGCCTGGAGGCGTCGACAAGGCCGAAGGCATCGAGATGGCCCGCCGCTTCATCGCCACCGGCCATATCGACTATATCAACGTGCTTCGCGGCCATATCGACACCGATGCGGGCCTCACCGACCTAATCCCGGTGCAAGGCATGCGCAACGCCCCGCATCTGGATTTCGCCGGGGAATTGCGGGCTGCCACCAACAACTTCCCGACCTTCCATGCCGGCAAGATCCCCGACGTGGCCACCGCCCGCCATGCCATCGCCAGCGGCAAGCTGGACATGGTCGGCATGACCCGCGCCCATATGGCCGATCCACATATCCTAAAGAAGATCATCGCCGGGCAAGAGGACCGTATCCGCCCCTGTGTCGGCGCCACCTATTGCCTCGACCGGATCTATCAGGGCGGCATGGCTTTGTGCATCCATAACGCCTCGACCGGGCGCGAGATCGAGCAGCCGCACGAGATCGCAAAGGCCAGCGAGCGCAAGCGGGTGGTGGTGATCGGCGCCGGCCCCGCGGGGATGGAGGCGGCCCGCGTCGCGGCCGAGCGCGGCCACGAGGTCATCGTACATGAGGCCGCGAACCATCCCGGCGGCCAGATCCGCCTGACCGCGCAATCTGAGCGCCGGCGCGAGATGATCTCGATCATCGACTGGCGCTACGAGGAATGTCAGCGCATGGGCGTAACCTTCAGGTTCAACAGCTATGCCGAGGCC
>NZ_LLWQ01000168.1 GCF_001447385.1 Paracoccus sp. MKU1
ATGACGCTGGCCGTGGCCCAGCCGGTGCTGACCCGCTTCCTGCTGCAAGCCCGGGCCGAGGGCCGGCGACTGGTGCTGGTCATCACCGGCAAGGGACGCGAGGGCGGGCCGGACGCGCCGCTGCCGGTCCGGCCTGGCGCGCTGCGCCACAACGTGCCGCATTGGCTGCACATGCCGCCCCTGAACACGGTGGTGCTGCAAGTGCGCCCGGCGCATCGCCGCCATGGCGGCGAGGGCGCCTATTACGTCTATCTGCGGCGCTAGAACGCCGGCGAGATCGCGATCTGCGCCGCATGTTCGGCATGCAATGCCGCACGGACGAGCGGCCCGACCCCGCCACCCACATCCGAGGGAAACACGCTGCTCAGCGCCTTTGCCTGCGCCAAGAGACGCTGCAGCGCCGGCGAGGGCGCCACATCGAAATGCCCCTCCCGGTCGAGAAGGCGCCGACATCGGCCAGGCTGCCAAGCCGCCATCGCCTTTTGTCCGGCGGGCGGCGGAAAAGCCCTCAGCCGTAATTCGCCTTGGGCCCTGCAAACCACCAGATGATCAGGCCCAGCAGCGGCAGGAACGCCACCAGCGCGATCCAGATCAGCTTGGTGGTCATGGTCTCGTTCGTGTTGATGATCGAGGCGATGGCCCAGACATCCAGCACGAAAATGATGATTCCAAAGATATAACTCATGCGCGTCCCCGCTCGTTGACCTTATGGCACAACGGCGGGAAGGCGCCGCGGTTCCTTACAAGACATAGCGCGACAGGTCGGTCGAGCGCGACAGGTCGCCCAGATGCTTCTCGACGAAGGCCCCGTCCACCACCACCGTCTCGCCCGAACGGTCCGGCGCGCTGAAGGACAGTTCCTCGAACACCCGCTCCATCACGGTATAAAGCCGCCGCGCGCCGATATTCTCGACCGAGCCGTTCACCTCGGCCGCGATGCGCGCCAGCGCCCGGATGCCGTCCTGAGTGAACTGCACCGTCACGCCCTCGGTCGCCATCAACGCGGTATATTGCCGGGTCAGCGCGTTGTCTGTCTCGGTCAGGATGCGGACGAAATCCTCCTCGGTCAGGGCGCGCAGCTCGACGCGGATCGGCAGCCGGCCCTGAAGCTCGGGCAGCAGGTCCGAGGGCTTGGCGATGTGAAAGGCGCCGCTGGCGATGAACAGGATATGATCGGTCCTGACCGGCCCGTATTTCGTGGAAACCGCGGTGCCCTCGATCAGTGGCAGCAGGTCGCGCTGCACGCCCTCGCGCGAGACATCGCCGCCGCGGGCATCGGTGCGGGCGGCGACCTTGTCGATCTCGTCGATGAAGACGATGCCGTTCTCCTGCACCGCCTCCAGCGCGGCGGCGCGCACCGCCTCGTCGTCCAGAAGCTTGTCGGCCTCCTCCGCGATCAACAGGTCATAGCTTTCCGCGACGGTGACCTTGCGCCGCACCCGGCGGCCGCCGAAGGCCTTCATCAGCCCCGACAGGTCCATCATGCCCCCCATGGCGCCCGGCTGGCCGGGAATCTCCATCATGCCGAAGGGATTGGAATTGTCCTGCACCTCCAGCTCGATCACCGTGTCGTCCAGCTCGCCGCGCTTGAGCTTGTCGCGGAACATCTCGCGGGTCTGCTCGCGCGCGCCCTCGCCGGCCAGGGCGGCGACGACCCGCTCCTCGGCGGATTTATGGGCGCGGGCCTTGACCTCCTCGCGCATGCGCTCGCGGGTCTCGATGACGGCGGCATCGGCCAGGTCGCGGATGATCTGCTCGACATCGCGGCCGACATAACCGACCTCGGTGAACTTGGTCGCCTCGACCTTCAGGAAGGGCGCGCGCGCCAGCTTGGCCAGGCGGCGGCTGATCTCGGTCTTGCCGACGCCGGTCGGGCCGATCATCAGGATGTTCTTGGGATAGACCTCGTCGCGCAGGTCGTCGCCGAGCTGCCGGCGCCGCCAGCGGTTGCGCAAGGCCACGGCCACGGCGCGCTTGGCATCCCTTTGCCCGATGATGAAGCGATCCAGCTCCGAGACGATCTCGCGCGGCGTCAAGTCACTCATGGTCAACCTTTCTGTCAGGGGCACCGGCTGCCGCCTTCTTTCGTGCCCAAATATCCCGGGGGACGCCCCGCATGCCCCGTCGAGGGGCATGCGGGGCGGGGGGCGGAGCCCCCGTCATCCCATGACTTCAACGGTCAGATTGCCGTTGGTATAGACGCAGATATCCGCCGCGATGGCCATGGCCTTGCGCGCCACCGCCTCGGCATCCAGATCGCTTTCCATCAGCCCGCGCGCGGCGGCCAGCGCGAAATTGCCGCCCGAGCCGATGGCGGCCACGTCATGCTCGGGCTCCAGCACGTCGCCGGCCCCCGTCACCACGAAGATCTCGCGCCCATCGGTCACGATCAGCATCGCCTCGAGGTTGCGCAGGTATTTGTCCATGCGCCAGTCCTTGGCCAGCTCGACGCAGGCCCGCGCCAGCTGGCCGGGCGCCGCCTCCAGCTTCTTTTCCAGCCGTTCCAGCAGGGTGAAGGCGTCGGCGGTCGAGCCGGCGAAGCCCACCACCACGTCATGGCCGCCGGGGCTCAGCCGGCGCACCTTGCGCGCCGTGCCCTTCATCACCGTCTGGCCGACGCTGACCTGGCCGTCCCCGGCGACGACGACCTTGCCGTCGCGCCGCACCGCCAGGATCGTGGTGCCGTGCCAGCCGGGAAATTTGTCTTCGGACATGCCTCTCTCCGATCTCAGCCCTGCCGCGTCAGATATGGGCCGGGCGGCGCTTTCGCAACCCGCCCCCTTCCGCCGGACCGTGCCGCCCGCTAGCTTGCCGGCCATGACCCATGCCCCCGTCCTGCGCGTCTATCTGGAAGGCTCGATGCTGGAAACCGCCCGGGCGGGCAGCTTCAACTTCATGGCCGTGCTGCGCCAGGCGGTCGAGGGCGCGGGCTGGCGCGTGGAATGGCACGAGACCGGTCCCATGGCGCGCATGGCCGCGCCCTTGCGGGACGGCTACGCGCTGTTTCACATGGAGGCACCGACACATGGCCGCGCGCTGACCTTTCGCCGCGCCTATCACTATCCGTTCTGGCAGATCGAACCGGTGCAGCAACGCTGGCGCTTTGCCGTGGCGCAAAGCCGCTACGACCCCGGAGCGGTCGACCCGCAGGCCGCGCGCGCCTTTGTCCAGCGGCTGCGCGCCCGTGTGCTGCCTGGGCCACCACCCCGGCGCGGCGATGCCATCCTGGTGCCGCTGCAAGGCCATATCCGCCGCTGCCGGTCCTTCCAGACCATGAGCCCCGTCGAGATGCTGGAGGTGGTCGCCGCCATCGGCCGCCCCACCATTGCCACGCTGCACCCAAGGGAAAGCTACGCCGCCGCCGACCGCGCGGCACTGGCCCGGCTGGCGACGCGCCATCCGAACCTGCACATCGGCGGCGACACCGCGCGGCTGATCCGCGACTGCGCCTTTGTCGTGACGCAGAACAGCGCCGTGGCCTTCGACGGCTATCTGCTGGGCAAGCCCGCCGTTCTGTTCGGGCAGATCGACTTTCACCACATCGGGCTGAACGTCGCCGAACTGGGCGCGCGGGAAGCCCTGGCGCGGGCGGAAAGCCATGCGCCGGATTTCGACCGCTACCTGTTCTGGTTTCTTCAGGAAAACGCCATCAATGCCACGCGGCCCGAGGCGGGGGCGCGGATCCTGGCGGCGATGCGCCGGGGCGGCTGGCCGATCGGCGCCGCCCCCGGCGCCTAGGGATCAGATGGATTCGTCGATCCAGGCCTTCAGCGCGGCCTTGGGCGCGGCGCCGATCTTGTTCGACACGACCTGGCCGTCCTTGAACAGGAACAGCGCCGGGATGCCGCGCACGCCAAGCGCGGCGGGGCTTTCGGGGTTCTCGTCCACATTGACCTTCACGATCTTGACGCGGCCCTGGTATTCGGCGGCCAGTTCCTCCAGCGAGGGGCCGATCTGACGGCAGGGCCCGCACCACTCGGCCCAGAAATCGACCACGACCGGGGTCGGGGACTGGCGGACTTCGCTGTCGAAATCGGCATCGGAAACGGCTTGAGTGTTGGCCATGGGGCTCTCCTGCGATGTGCCGGCTGGCACCGGCGGGGCGTATGCGTCAACAGCTAGGCACCGGGGCGGTTGGGGTCAAGGCCCGCCATCACCCCATCCAGCAACTCGTCGGGCAGCGCCATCAGGCTGCGCGCGGCCGTCCACAGCACCGCGACCTCGACCCGCATGGCCGGCCAGATCAGCCGCAGCGCCGCGCGATAGGCGGCCATCTGCCGCAGGATGCCCAGCGGCACCGCCTGCGGCGCATCCGGCACCTCGCGGTTCGACTTGTAGTCCACCGCCAGGATCCGGTCCGGCTCCACCACCAGCCGGTCCACCGCCCCCGTCAGGATGCCGATCCCCGGGACCGGAGCAGCCAGCGCCACCTCGGCCAGCACCTCGGCATTGTCGGAAAGCGCAAAGACCTGCGCCAGGTCCGGCGCCTCGATCACCGCGCACGCCTCGGCCAGCAGCGCCGCCAGTTCCTCGGGCCCGGGCAAACCGCCCTCGGCATCGGCCAGCACGTCGCGGGCCAACCCCGGCCAATCCGCGGGGTCGCGGCCCGGCAGATGCTCCAGCAGCAGATGCAGGCGGGTGCCGAACAGCATCGCCGCCTCGGCATCGCCCTCGCCGGGCGCGCCGATCACCTTGGCCCCACCCAAGGCCGTCGCGGCGACCGGTCGGACCTTTTCCGGCGCCGGCGGCGGCGGGGCGCGCAGCCAGTCCGGCTCGGCCAGCACGGGCTTTTCCGACAGCACCGCCTGCGGCGCGGTTTCGGGCCAGTCACCAAAGGACAGCCGCCGGATCTCGCCGCCCCATGGCGCGGGCAGGCGGGTTTCGGTCAGATCCGTGCGGCCCATGCCGGCCTCGACCATGGCGTGCCAGCTGTCCTCGGCCGCGCCGGTCTCGCCCGCCGCAGCGACGATCAGCCAGCTTTCGGCGCGGGTCAGGCCGACATAGAGCAGCCGCTTGCGTTCCTGAAGCTGGCGCTCGGTCTGGATGGCGGCCAGTTCCTCGACCGGATCGGGCCGCTCGCCCTTGCGGCCGCGCCACAGGGACAGCCCGTCCGGGCCGGGCAACACCGGCGCCTCGCGCGGGGGGCGGCGCTCGGCGCAATCGGGCATGATGACGATGGGGCTTTCGAGGCCCTTCGAGCCATGCACGGTCATCACCCGGATCAGCCCCTCGCCGTCGCCGGCCGAGCCGGGCTGGCGGCGCACCTCCACATCGTCGCCGGTCAGCCAGACCAGGAAGCCGGTCAGCGAGGGCGTCTCCGAGCTTTCATAGGCCAGCGCCTGCGACAAGAGCTCGTCGATGCCGTCCTGCGCCTCGGGGCCCAGCCGGGCGATCAGCCGTTCGCGCCCGCCGTGGCGGATCAGCAGGCGCTGGATCAGGTCATAGGGGCGCATGAAGCCGGTCTGGCCCATCAGGTCGGCCAGCAGCTCGACCGCATGGCGATGCGGCGATTCGCGCAGCCGCCGCCACAGGTATTCGCCGCGCTTGCGCCCGGCAGCAAGGCGGTAAAGCTCCTCCTCGGTCAGCCCGAGCAGCGGCGAGCGCAGGCAGGCGGCCAGCGACAGGTCGTCCTCGGGCGTGGCCAGCACCGACAGCAGGGCACGGATGTCCTGCACCGCCATCTCTCCGGCCAGTTTCAGCCGGTCGGCGCCGGCGACGGGCAGGGTCGCCGCCTTCAGCGCCGCGATGATCTCGGCGAACAGGTCCGAGCGGCGCTGGACCAGGATCAGCACGTCGCCGGCGCGGATGCGGCGCAGCCGGCCGGTCTTGGCGTCGAAGATCGGCTGGCCCAGCATCTTGCCGATGGCGTCGGCGATGGCGCGGGCCAGCTGCACGGTTTCCGAGTTCTCGGCCGGCTGGTCCACCGGATCGGTCCAGTCGCCGGGCTCGGGCTTCTCGGGCTTCGGGATCGCCGGCCACAGGTCCACCCGGCCCGGCATGTCGGTGCGAAAGGCGCGGTGCTGCGGCGGATCGCCCAGGCCGCGCGCCGCATCGCCGGCAAAGACCTGATCGACCAGCGACAGGATCGCGGTCGAGCTGCGGAAGGAATGCCGCAGCTCCAGCACCTGCATCGGGTCCTGCACCGCCTCGAAGGCCTGCGCGAAGCCGGTGCGGCGGGCCTCGAACACCGCGATATCGGCGCCCTGGAAGGAATAGATCGACTGTTTCGGATCGCCCACCACGAACAGGCTGCGGGTCTGGTCACGCGCGCCGTGCCCCGAGGTGAACTCGTCCGTCAGCCGCTGGATCACCTGCCATTGCGCCGGGCTGGTGTCCTGCGCCTCATCGACCAGGATATGGTCGATGCCGCCGTCCAGCCGGAACAGCACCCATTGCGCCATGCTGTTTTCCGACAGAAGCCGCGCGGTGCGGTCGATCAGGTCGTCGAAATCCAGCCGTCCATGCGCCGCTTTCTGCGCCCGATAGCGGGTCAGGAAGGCATGGCCGAAACGGTGCAGCGCCAGCGTCCGTTCGGCATGGGCCAAGGCGATGCGGCGCGGGCGGGCGGATTCGACCCGCTCCATCAGGATCGCCAGATCGTCCAGCAGGTCCGCGCAAGGACCGTTGCGCAACGCCTTGGTGGGGAAGCTGTCGTATTTTGCGGTAAACGGCTCCTTGGCGCTTGCCCCGGTCAGCAGCACGGATTCCAGGATCGCCAGTTCCGCCAGCCCCGGCTGTGTCCAATTGCCGGGCGCAAGCTTCGCCGCCGCCTTCTGGTCGTTCGCGCCGCTTTTCAGCAGATACGGGATCAGCGCGGCGATGACCGTGGCGCCGTCCGCGAAACATTCCGCCAGCAGCGCCTGCATGTCCTCGCCCGGCGCCAGCCCGCAGGCGGTCCAGAGCGCATCCCGGTCGGCGGGGGATTCGAACCCCCGCAGACCGGCGAGGAAGGCGTCGAGCCTCTCGCCCGAATGCAGGGCCAGCAGGTCCTCCAGCTCGGGCGCGCGCTCGCGAGCCATGTCCTCGATGATCTCGGCGCGGATCAGCGCGGCGCTGCGGTCGTCGAGCTCGGTAAAGCCATGCGGCACCCCGGCCTCGATCGGAAAGCGGCGCAGGACACCCGCGCAGAAGCTGTGGATGGTCTGGACCTTGAGGCCCCCCGGCGTCTCGATGGCGCGGGCGAACAGCCGGCGCGCGGCGGGCAGGTCGGGGGCGCCCGTCTCGCCCAGCCGCGCCAGTTCGGCGCGCAGCGCCGCCTCGGGCAGCATGGCCCATTGGCCCAGCCGCGCCAGCAGGCGGTTCTGCATCTCGGTCGCCGCGGCCTTGGTATAGGTCAGGCACAGGATGCGCTCGGGTGCGGTCCCGGCCAGCAGCAGCCGCGCCACCCGGTCGGTCAGCACCCGCGTCTTGCCCGAGCCGGCATTGGCCGTCAGCCAGGTCGAGCGATGCGGGTCCGCCGCCCGCACCTGCGCCAGCGTCGCCTCATCCATCATCGCCGAACCTCTGCGGGGCCGCGACCTCGGTCGTGTCCCATTCGCCATGCCGCGACAGGTGGTCGTAATCGCTGGCGTGGTCGGACCGCTCCATGGCCAGCCGCGCGGTAAAGCCGCGCTCGCCGCCCAGATAGCGGCGGATCAGGGTGACGAAGCCGGCCCAGCTTTCCTCGGCGAAACCGGGGCTGAACTCGCGGCTCTCGGTTTTCCCCTCGCCGCCCAGCTGGATATAGCTGATGCCCTCGACCTCGGCCGGTCCCAGCGCCTTGAAGGCGCCGTGCCGGACCATGGCGGCCTCCAGCGGCAACTGCTTGTCGAAATGCGCGATCTGCTTGTCGGTCGGCGGCTTACCGGATTTGTAGTCGTAGACATGCACCCGGCCGTCATGCAGCCGGTCCAGCCGGTCGGGCCGGGCGATCAGGCGGAAATCGAGGCCGGGAATGCCCTGCTCGCCATAGTCCTCGACCACGGTGGGCGTGCCGCGCGCCAGCCTTTCGGCCTCGTCCGCCATCAGCCGGTCGGCGATGCCGGCGATCCGCGCCCGCCAGAACAGCCGGGCCGAGGGCCAGGGCACCTCGGCTTCCAGCACCGCGTCGGTAAGGGCAAGCAGCCGCGCCTTCATCGCCTGCGGCGTCTCGGGCAGGTCGGGAAGGCCGCGCAGGAAACGGTCCATGATGTGATGCAGGACATTGCCGCGCTCGGCCGCATCCGGCTCGGGGCGCAGCGGGTCCAGCGCGCGCAGGCCCAGCACCCGGCGGGCATAGACGGCATAGGGGTCGCGGATCAGCGTCCTGACCTCGGTCACCGACAGCTCGCGCAGCGCCGGCGGCGGCGGGATGGGCGAGGGGCGCGGCGCCGGCGCCAGCCGCATCCGCGGCCGGGCCTGCAATTCGGCCAGGTCCAGCCAGCGCCGACCGCGTTCCCGCATCTCGGCCAGCGCCTGCGGTCCCTGCTGGTCCGGCAGCCCGCCCAGCAGGTTCACCAGCCGGTTCAGCCAGCGCGAGGGGATGGTCTCGGCCTCGGCATCGCGGCGGGCGCGGGTCAGCACCACCTGCGCCGCCGCCACGGCCTGCTGGAAGTCATGCGCCGACAGGCCCACCCGGCGCTCGGGCAGGGTCAGTCCCGCCACCAGCCGCATCGGGCGCGACAGCCACGGATCGGGCGGCAGCGCCTGCGGCCAGCCCCCCTCGTTCAGGCCCGACAGGATCACCAGCCCGGCATCCTCGCCCACCGCCTCGGTGCGCGCCTCGCGCGGGCCGCGGAAGCGGACCAGAGGATGCGCGGCCACGTCCTGCCGCACCGCCTGGCCCTGCAATTCGTCATGCAGCAGGTCGCAGAACTCGCCCGGCCGCAGGTCGTGGCCCAGATGCGCATGGGCGGCGAGATGGTCCAGCACCGAACGCGCCAACCCGCCCGAGGCCTTGGCCCACAGCTCGGAGGCATCAGCGCGGCCCGCGGGACCGGCGGCCAGATCCTCGGCCAGGGCGCGCAGATCGCGCAGGCGATCCGCCAGCGGGCGCGGCGCGCGGTCCTGCGCCAGCGGCACGATGCGGTCGAGCAGCCCGGCCAGCCACAGCGCCCAGGGCTTGCTGGAGGCGTCGCCGCGATCCGCCCAGCCCCGCAAGGCCGCGCCATCGGGAAAGGCCGGGCCGTTGCGGCGCAGGTGCAGCTCCAGGTCGCGGGTGTGGCGGTTGTGCTCGCGTCGGTAATCGGGGCCAAGCCCGGTCGCGGTGACCGGGTGCTTGAGCAACACCAGCAGCGCGGCCAGCATCATCTCGGCTCCGAACAGGTCGGCGACATGGCGCAGGAACAGGCCGGGCGCGGTCAGGGGCAAGGGCTGGCCGGCGGAATCGTCGGGGATGATGCCCCAGCGGTCCAGCGCCGATTGCACGCGGCGGGTCAACATCCGGTCGGCGGCGATCACCGTTACAGGGCTGTTACGCTGCACCGCCTCGCGGATGACCAGCGCCACGGCCTCAGCCTCCTCGCCGGGATTTTCCGCCTCGATCAGGGTCAGGTGCTCGGTCGCGGGAACCAGCGGACCAAGGCGCGGACCTTCCTCGATCCACTGGTCGGTGACCGGCGCCGGCCGCAGCGCCAGCGAGATCAGCCGGTTGCGGGCCGGGTCGGGGGCGGTGTCCGCCACCCATTCCGCTGGTGCGCCGAACTCGGCCAGCAGCGGCGCATAGCGCGCCTGCGGGTGATCCTCGGAACGGACGTCGAGCCCATCCCAGACCGCCTGCGGCAGGTCCGCATCGAAGCCGGGCAGCACCACCGCGCCCATCGGCAGCCGGGCGACGGCGCGCATGAAATCCCGCGTCGCGCCATGCGAGCCGGTCGAGCCGGCGACCACCACCGGGCCCTTCGGCAGCATCTCGCCCCGCGCCCAGGCCGCGGTCAGCGCCTCTGCCGCGGCGCGCTGGCGGGCCTCGCGGTCCTGCGGCGGGTCGGACAGGTAATAGCCGGCGGCGATCTTCAGGAAGGCCAGCGCCCGGCCCCAATGCTGGGCGTGTTCGCTGGCGTCGATGCGGTCCAGCGCCTGCGCGTCCAGCCCTTCCAGCTGCATCTCGGCCATCAGCGCCGCCAGCGAGGCAGCGAGTTCCGGCACCGATTGCCCCTGCGCCAGATCGGGATCGGCCCGCAGCGCGGCGTCGATCAGCCGGCCCAGCTCCAGCCGGCGCGCCAGCGGCGCCGTGGCCGCGCCGCCGCCCAGGTCGGCGATCAGCCGCAATTGCGGCAAAAGCAGCGGCCCGCGCCGGATGAAGGCCTGGCGCAGCGCCATCAGCGACTGGCCGGAATTGGCATAGACCGTGACCCGCGCCATGTCCTGCGGCGGACGGTGGGCCATGCGCCGGATCAGCCCGTCGGCGAAGGCGCCGGGGAAATCGGCGCCGCAGGGCAGGGCGAAGACGCCATTCTGCCAGTCAGGCATCGAGCAGGCTCTCGGCCAGCGGGATGCAGTCGGGCCGGCCCACGTCGCACCAAGCGCCGGGATGGATCAGCCCATAGGCGCGGCCCTCGGCGATCATCAGATCCCAGAGCCGGTTGAGCGAGAACACCTGTTCGGGGATCTCGGCCAGCCGTTCGGGCCGGATGATCTGCACGCCGCCATAGACCAGGTCGCCCCCCCGGATCAGCCTGTCGCCGGGGCCGAGGCTGAAATCGCCGCCGCCCTGCCGGCCATGGGTCCGGTCCAGCGGCACCAGCATCAGAAGCGCGTCCATCTCCTCGCGCCAGCCGTCCAGCAGGGCGCGGACCGGGTTCGGGCCGGTCCAGACCACATCCGGGTTCATTGTGATCACAGGGCCGGGACCCAGCAGCGGCAACGCCTTGCGCAAACCGCCACCCGTTTCCAGCAGCAGGTCGGATTCGTCCGAGATGGCAATGCCCCGCCCGGCGAGGTGATCGCGGATCTGGCCGCCCAGATGGTGGATGTTCAGCACCACCGGCCCGGCGCCCGCCTGCCGCCCCAAGGCCAGCGCCCGGTCCAGCAGCGTCCGGCCCCCGACCGGGATCAGCGGTTTCGGCAGCGCATCGGTCAGCGGCGCCATGCGGGTGCCCTTGCCCGCGGCAAAGATCATCATGGGCAGGCTCATCCGGCGATGCCCTCGATCACCTCGGGCGCGGGGGCGGGGATGCCTTCCAGCGCGGCGGCCAGCGGGGCCAGCGCCGGATGCGTCAGGTCGCGCTGGATCGCCGCCCAGACGCGCGGCATCATCGCCAGATAGCGCCGCTTGCCCTCGCGCTGCGCCAGCCGTGTAAAGATGCCCATGATGCGCAGGTTGCGCTGCGCGCCCAAGAGCGCATAGGCGGCGCGAAAACGCGCATCGTCCACCCCGGTCGCGGCGATGTAGCGGGCGATCTGCGCCTCTTCGATCTCGGGCGCGACGTCGCGGCGGGCGTCCTGAAGCGCCGAGACCAGGTCATAGGCCGGATGCACCGCCACGGCGTCCTGGAAATCCAGAAGGCCCAGCGGCGCCTCGTCCCGCCAGACGACATTCTCGGCATGGAAATCGCGCAGGCCCAGAACCGGCGGCATGTCAGCGGCCAGTTCCGCATGCAGCCGCTCGATCACCGCGGCGACCTCGGCGCCCTTGCCGGGCACACCGGCGGCGGGGGGATAGTATTCGGCGAAAAGCCCGACCTGATGCGCCAGTTCCGGCCCGTCGAGGCGCGGCACGAAATCCGGCGGCTCGCGGCCGTGCAGCTGCACCAGCAGGTCGGTCATGCGGTCATAGATGCGCGGCGCCAGATCGGGGCGCGATTCCAGCACCCGGGCGACCAGATCGTCGCCCAGATCCTCGATCAGCAGCAGCCCCTGCGCCTGATCGGTGGCCAGAATCTCGGGCGCGTGCAGGTCCAAGGCCCGCAGCCATTGCGTCATGGCGACATAGGGCGCGGTCACGCCGGGCGAGGCATCCATCAGGACCGCGCTGCGCCCGTCATCCTCGACCAGCCGGAAATAGCGCCGCGACGAGGCGTCGCCCGCCAGCGGGACCAGCCGCGCCCCGAACCAGCCGGCGCGGTGGATCAGCCGGGCGATGGCGGGCAGGCGGGTCATCAGGCCCCAATGCGGCTCGGACCCGGCCAGGGTGATGCGGCGCAGGTCGGGGGCGTCCGCCAAAGGCTCCAGCCCGATGGTCAGCGCGCCCTCCAGCGGGCTGCCATGCTCGGGCCATTCGACCAGCACGATGGCCTCGCGCATCGCCTCGTCGAGGCCAAGCTCGGCCAGTTCCTCGGGATGGGTCAGGCGGTAAAGGTCGGCATGCCAGATCTCGGTTCCCAGCGGGTCGGCATAGGTCTGGACCAGGGTGAAGGTGGGGCTGGGCACCTCTTCGGCCGCGGCACCCTGCCGGGCGCGGATGAAGGCGCGGGCGAAATGGGTCTTGCCCGCACCCACCGGACCCTGCAACGCCACCACGTCGCCGGGCTTCAGGACAGCCGCCATCACGCGCGCCAGGCAGGCGGTCAGGTCGGCATCGGCATCGTCAAGCGTCGCAAGCAGGGTCATCACAGGAAACCTAATCCGGGACGCGGCGCTGTCAAAGCCCCAGAACGTCGGCCATGTCGTATTCGCCCGGCCCCTTGTCCTGGCCCCAGAGCGCAGCGCGCAGCGCGCCGCGGGCAAAGATCGCCCGGTCGGTGGCGACATGGCGCAGCACCACCCGCTCGCCGGCGGTGGCGAAGATCACGTCATGCTCGCCCACGATGTCGCCACCGCGGATGGCGGAAAAACCGATGCTGCCGGGCGCGCGGGCGCCGGTGATGCCCTCGCGCGCCGGGGTGCGCAGCTCCTCCAGGCCGTGGCCGCGCCCCTCGGCAGCGGCCTCGCCCAGCATCAGCGCGGTGCCCGAGGGGGCATCGACCTTGCGGTTGTGATGCGCCTCGACCACCTCGATATCCCAATCCTCGCCGAGCGCGGCGGCGACCTTGCGGGTCAGCCCGACCAGCAGGTTCACGCCCAGGCTCATGTTGCCGGCGCGGATGATCGGCGCGTGGCGGGCGGCGGCCTTCAGCTTGTCCAGATGGGCCGGCTCGAATCCGGTGGTGCCGATCACATGCACGGCGCGCGCCTGCGCGGTCAGTTCGGCGAAGGCCACGGTCGCCGCCGGGGCAGTGAAATCGATCACCGCCTGCGCCTTGGCGATGGCCTCGACCGGATCGTCGGTGACGGTGATTCCCAGCGCCGCGCCGCCTATCGCCTCACCCAGGTCGCGGCCGACCCAGGGGTTGCCCTCGCGCTCGATGGCGCCGACCAGGCGGGCCTGATCCGAGCCCAGAACGGTGCGCACCAGCATCTGCCCCATGCGGCCCGACGCGCCCGTGATGACGATTCCCGGTTTTTCCATGCTCGATCCCCCGTTTCCGGCATGTCTATCCCGTTGCGGCGCGGGCCGCGACCCCCTACATCTGCGCGCATGGCACAGAACCGCTTTCATTCCGGCACAGGCCCCTCGCAGCGCCAGCTTCGCGTGGGCGAGCTGATCCGCCGCACGCTTTCCGACGTCCTCCTGCGGGGGGATGTCCACGATCCGAACCTGAACCGGCATTCGATCACGGTCGGAGAGGTGCGGACCTCGCCCGACCTGAAGGTCGCGACGGCCTATGTGCTGCCCCTGGGCGGGCATGATGCCGAGGAGGCGCTGGCCGCCCTGCGCCGCAATTCGGGCGAGCTGCGCCACCTGGTCGCCAAGGCGATGACGCTGAAATACGCGCCCCAGCTGCGCTTTGTCCTCGACGAGACCTTCGACCGCATGGACGACACCCGCCGCCTCTTGTCCGAGGACCGGGTGCGCCGCGATGTCGAATCGCATCCGGAAGACGATGAAGATTGACCTCAAGCGCCGGTTGGGCCTGGCCATCGGCGCGCTGATCGCCATGACCCTGCCCGCCATGGCCGGGATCTGCGAAAAGCGCGACTTCGACGGGCAGGGCTATGTGATCTGCACCCTTGCGGCCGGGCAGGAGCCGGGGCTGCGGCTGTGGCTGAACGGCCCGGACGGCCGGACCCTGGGCGATTTCACCGCTGTCCGCCGCATGCTGGCCGAGGGCGAGGTGCTGGGCTTTGCCATGAACGCCGGCATGTATCACCCGGATTTCACCCCGGTCGGGCTTTACGTCAGCGACGGCGTCAGCCAGCACGATCTGGTCACCGCCGGTGGTGGCGGCAATTTCGGCATGCTGCCGAACGGCGTGTTCTGCACCGGCGGCGCGCGGCCCTATCAGGTGATCGAAAGCCGCGCCTTTGCCAAGGCCGGCCCGGATTGCCGCATCGCCACGCAATCGGGACCGATGCTGGTCATCGACGGGGCGCTGCATCCGCGTTTCCTGGTGGACAGCGACAGCCGTTATATCCGCAACGGCGTCGGCGTCTCGCCCGACGGGCAGACGGCCTGGTTCGCCATCTCGGACCGGGCGGTGACGTTTCACGAATTCGGCCGGCTGTTCCGCGACGGGCTGGGGGCGCGGGACGCGCTGTATTTCGACGGCTCGATTTCGCGGCTATACGCCCCGGGCCTGGGCCGCGCCGATTTCGGGCGGCGGCTGGGGCCGATCATCGGATATGTAGGACAGAACTAGAATGGCGCGAAAAAAGGGACGCGAGATCCACGGTTGGCTGATCGTGGACAAGCCGGCGGGCATCGGCTCGACCGATGTGGTCAGCAAGGTCCGCTGGGCGCTGGACGCGAAGAAGGCCGGCCATGCCGGGACGCTGGACCCGGACGCGACCGGCGTGTTGGCCGTCGCGCTGGGAGAGGCGACCAAGACCGTGCCGATCCTGGCCGAGGCGCTGAAAGCCTATGACTTCACGGTGACCTGGGGCGCCGAGACCACGACCGACGACGCTTCGGGCGCGGCGGTGAAGACCAGCGACGCGCGCCCGGACGAGGCGGCGATCCGCACCGCGCTGCCGGAGTTCACCGGCGAGATCATGCAGGTGCCCCCCGCCGTCTCGGCCGTGCGCGTCGATGGCGCGCGGGCCTATGACCTTGCGCGAGAGGGCGAGGTGGTCGAGCTTGCCGCCCGCCCGCTTTGGGTGGACTCGCTGGAGCTGCTGGGCGCGGCGCAGGACAGTGCCGAGCTGCGCATGGTCTGCGGCAAGGGCGGCTATGTCCGCGCCATCGCCCGCGACCTGGGCCGCAAGCTGGGCTGCCTTGGCCATGTCGCGCAGCTGCGCCGCATCTGGTCGGGACCCTTCGACGCCGCAGACGGCTTCGCCTTCGACCGCATCGACCGCGCCAACCAGGCCGAGATCGAGGCGGCGCTGCTGCCCCTGCAAGCCGCGCTGGCCGACCTGCCCGAGATGCAGGCGACCGAGATCGGCGCCACCCGCATCCTGAACGGCAATCCCGGCCAGGTGCTGGGCCATGCCGAATTCGGCGAGGAGGTCTGGGTCAGCCGCAACGGCCGGGCGCTGTGCATCGGCCGCTACATGGGCGGCGAGGTGCAGCCCTCGCGCGTGTTCAATCTGGGCTAGACCCCCTCATCGCCGGGCGCCATGATCCGGGCCACGGTGGCGCCGGGCAGGGCGTCCGAGGCATAGGTGAAGGTGCCGGCCGATCGGACCTCTTCGGCGGCGCGCATCAGCGCGCCGAGCGCCGCCCGCGCGAAAGAGCCGCCGACGCTGATCCGCCGCACCCCGGCCTGCGCCAGCTCCGCCACCGACCAGGTCGGACCCGACAGCCCCATGACCACGTTGACGGGCTTGTCCACGGCGGCGCAGACGGTGCGGATCGCCGCGAGATCCGGCAGTCCCGGCGCATAGAGCACATCCGCCCCGGCCTCGGAAAAGGCTTGCAGCCGCCGGATTGTGTCCTCCAGGCCGGGCCGTCCCCAAAGAAAGTTCTCGGCCCGCGCGGTCAGCAGGAAGGGCAGGCCCCGCGCCGCCTCTGCCGCCGCCTGGACACGCTCGACGGCAAAGGACAGGTCGTGGATCGGATCGGCGGCATCCCCCGTCGCATCCTCGATCGAGCCGCCGACCAGCCCGATTTCGCAGGCCAGCCGGATGGTTTCGGCGCAGCTTTCCGGCGCGGCGCCGAAGCCGTCCTGAAGGTCGGCCGAGACCGGCAGGTCGGTGGCGCCGAGGATCTCGGCGGCATTGTCCAGGATCTCGTCCCGCCCGAGACCGGCGATGGAATCCGGCTTGCCCTTGGAAAAGGCGTAGCCGGCGCTGGTGGTCGCCAGCGCCTGGAACCCCAGGCTGGCCAACAGCCGGGCCGAACCCGCATCCCAGGGGTTGGGCATGACGAAGGCGCCTTCCGCCTCGTGAAGCGCCTTCAGCTTCTCGAACTTGGCCTGTTGATCCGGCATCGCGCCTCTCCTGCAAGGACTCTCAGCATGAGCCTAGCAGTCCAGAACAAATTGTGAACAACTTTCCTGGCCCTTGTCGCGCCACGGGCCCGTCGTGGCGCGAAGGCCGTCAGCCGGCGAACTGATAGGTCGCGGGCACGAAGCGGTAGGAGCCCTCGCCGTTCGGGGCGATGAAGCCCAGGGCCGGGAAGGGCATGTGATAGCCGATGAAGGGGATCTTCTCCTCGGCCAGCCGGGCCAGCACCGCCTGGCGCGTGGCCGCGCCCCGTTCCTTGTCCACGTCGAAGCGCACATGCCAGGCCGGGCGCTGCACCGAATAGACATAGTGGTTGAAGCTGTCGCCGGTGATCAGCAGCCGCTGCCCGTCGCTGTCCAGCAGGTAGGTGGTATGGCCGGGCGTGTGGCCGTGGGCCTGTTCGGCCCTGATGCCGGACAGGATTTCCTCGGTCCCCTCGATCTGCCGCGCCTTGTCCAGCAGCGGCACCACCTTGGCGGTATAGGCCTCGCTGGGATTGGCCGCCCAATAGTCGTTCTCGGGCCCGGGCAGGATCAGCTCGGCATTGGGAAAGGCCGGGGTCTCGCCGTCCATCAGCCCGCTGATATGGTCGCCATGCATATGGGTCAGCACGACATGGGTCACGTCCTCGGGCTTGACCCCGGCCTGCGCCATCGAGGCGGCGTTGTTGGCCGGGACCATGCCGGTGTCGAACAGCACCAGCGCATCGGGCGTGCGCACCAGCGTCATCGTATAGGACCCGCCGCTGCGGTCGGCGGGGATGAAATTCTCGACGCTGAGGCTTTCGAACTCGGCCGGATCGGCATTGAGCCCGAAGGTCTCGATCGGATTGTCGCTCATGCTGGCGCCGCCCAGCAGCGTCGTCACCTCGAAGCCGCCCAGCTGGATCGTGTTGGCGCGGCCGACAAAGACCGGAGCCTCGCCCGGCGGCCCGGCAGGCGCGGTCTGGGCGGGGGCGGCGGTCTGGGCATGAGCCGGCAGCACCAGCGCCAAGGGCAGCGCACCGCCCATCAACATGGTGCCGCGGCGGGTGGTCTTGAACATTCCGGCCATCAGTCCTCTCCCTCTGCCGATCTGACCGACCAACCCAGGCCGGGGCGGCAAGGTTCCGCCGACCGACGACTTCTTCGTTGTCCAAATACCCATGCGGCCGCGCCGCAAGACCAAGTGCTGGCCCGGCTCAGAACGGCGCCGGCGCGGAAAAGCCTTGCATCACCCCGGTTTCGGGATGCTTGAAGCGCAGGCTTTCGGCATGCAGCATCAGCCGCGGGAAATCCGCCGCCGCGCCGGTCGCGTAAAGCGGATCGCCCAGGATCGGATGGCCCAGCTCGGCCATGTGGACGCGCAGCTGATGGCTGCGGCCGGTGATCGGCATCAGCCGCACCCGCGTCTCGGCCTCCGTCGCCTTGACCACCCGCCATTCGGTCTGCGCCGGCCGGCCCTCGGCATGATCGACCTTTTGCCGCGGCCGGTTCGGCCAGTCGACGATCAGCGGCAGGTCCACCATGCCGCTTTTCGGCTCCAGCCGGCCCCAGAGCCGCGCGACATAGGCCTTTTTCGTCCGCCGCTCCTCGAACTGCCGGGACAGGTGGCGCTGCGCATGCGGGGTCAGGGCAAAGACCATGACCCCCGAGGTGTCCATGTCCAGCCGATGCACCAGCAGGATCGTCGGAAAGGCGCCCCGCAGCCGCTCGATCAGGCAATCCGCACGGTCCTCGCCCCGGCCGGGGACCGAGAGCAGGCCGGCCGGCTTCTCGACCACCAGGATCTCGTGATCGGCATGGATCACGCGCGGCTGTTCGGCCGTCGGCTGGTAGAGAAAGCTCATTTCCAGACCAGCCGCAGCGCCAAGCCGGCGAACATCACCGCGGCGATGCGGTTCACGATGCCCAGCCGCTTGCCGATCACCTGCCCGGCAAAGCCGCCGACCACGCCATAGCCCATGGTGACCAGCATGCCCGACAGGGTGAACATCAGCCCCAGCCCCAGGATCTGCTGCCAGACGGGACCGTATTCCGGCCGGGTGAATTGCGGCAGGAAGGCCAGCAGGAACAGCGCCGGTTTTGGGTTCAGCAGGTTCGACAGCGCGCCGCGGCGGATGATGGCCCAGGTCCGGCTGGCGGCGCGGGCGCGGGGATCGACCGCGCCGGCGTTCCAGCTTTTCCAGGCCAGGAACAGCAGATAGGCGGCGCCGGCATATTTGATCGCCACCAGCGCGCCGGGATGGGCGGCGACCAGCGCGCCCAGGCCGATCGTCGCCATCACCACATGGCAGACCACGCCCAGCCCGACGCCGAAGCCGGCCAGCGCCCCGGCGCGCGGCCCGTTCTGGATGCCGCAGGCGCTGGCGAAGAACACGTCCTGCCCCGGCGCGAAATTCAGCACCAGGGCCCCGGCCATGAAGGCCAGAAGCTGTTGCAGCGGAAAATTCGCCAGCGTGTCCCAGATCATCGCGCGCCCCCTTTTCCTGCCGCCTAGGCCGAGCGGTGCGCCGCGTCAACTATTCGCGCGGGTCCTGCGGCAACCCGTCGGCGATGTCGTAATAGTCGCCCTTGTCGGCGACGAAGATATGGCCCAGCAGGCGCAGCCCGGTCGGGCTGTCGATGGCGCCCGCCGCCACGTCGATGATCTCGGACCCGTCGCGCTGCCAGAACAGCGAGCTGCCGCAATCCGGACAAAAGCCGCGCCGGGCGATGTCCGAGGCGCGATACCATTTCGGCTCGCCCTCGATCCGCAGCGATAGCGGCAGGATCGCGGCCCAGTAATGCCCCGACCAGCGCCGGCACTGGCTGCAATGGCAGGCCTTGAGGTCGTTTCCGGCGTCGTAGGTGCCGCGAAAGCGGATGGCGCCGCATAGGCAATGGCCGGTGAATTCAGTCGCGTCCGAATGTGGCATCCAGGATCTCCTGCAGGCGGCCGGCATCCTCTGGCGTAAAGGCTTCGGGCCGGTCGCTGTCGATGTCGAGCACACCGATCAGCCGCTCGTCCCTGCCGATCACCGGGATCACCAGTTCCGAGCGGGTCGAGCTGGCGCAGGCGATATGGCCGGGAAAGGCGTCCACATCCGGCACCAGCTGGGTCTGCCGCGTCCGCGCCGCCGCGCCGCAGACCCCGCGCGAGAACGGGATCACCAGGCAGCCATGGCCGCCCTGGTAGGGACCGATCTTCAGCATCTCCGGCGCGGTGACGCGATAGAAGCCGGTCCAATCGAAACGCTCGTCCGAGTGGTGGATTTCGCAGGCGAGCGTCGCCATGAGCGCGACCTCGTCGGTCTCGCCATGGGTCAGGGCGCGGATGCGGGCGGCAAGGTCGTCGTAATCGGGCATGGCGCCAGATTAGCGGGCGCTTGCCGGCCTGTCACCCTGCGCCGTCTTTCAGCCGGTCACGCGCCAATAACTGTTCGGCGTGTGGATCAGCGGCGAGAGCGCAAAGCCCGCCGCGGTCAGGCACAGCAGCGCCGGCACCACCACGCCACCCAGCCCGGTCAGCATGGCGAGATGGCACAGCAGGAAGATGCCGCAGCCGGTGACCAGGGCCGCCCAGCCCTCGCAGCGCGACAGCCAGGCCAGTCCGCCGCCCAGAAGCGCCAGCCCCAGCGCCAGCCAGGACATCGGGCCGAAAGCCCGGTCCAGCACCACCAGATCGATCGCCCGCAGCGGCGCATTCGCGGCGACGACGACGGTGGAGCAGGCGAGCAAGAAACCGGCCATCACCGCAAAGGACAGGCCGCAGAGAATCGAGAGGATACGCATCGGAACCGACCCACCAAGGAAAGACAAAACGCACAAATTCTGCCGGAACCTTTTGCGCATATGCGCGGTTTCCCGCAAGAACTCCGAATCCCATCGGCGGATTTCTGCCTATGGTTGTATTTCGGTTAAAATCCTAGGCAGTTCCCGCCGCAGCAGCGTCATGCCGCCCGGCCGCCAACCCAATGCTTGCAGCCGGTCGCAAAGCGGCCGGCGCAGCATGCCGGCATCGGCACGGCGGGGCAGGGGCGTGGCGCAGCCGGTCCGCCGGGCCACCTCGGCCAGCAGGTCCTGGCGGTCCAGCACCAGATCGCTGGCATTGTAGCTGCCCGCCATGGCGGGATCCGCCAGCAGCAGCAGCACGGCCCGGGCCAGGTCGGCGCCATGCAGCTCGGTCGCGACGCGGGGGGCGGGGGTGGTGCCGCGCAGGAAATCCCCGATCAGCCCGGCCCATTTCTGCGGCGGGCCGGGGCCGTAGACCCCGGTCGGACGCAGGCTGGCGGCCAGGAAATCCGGGCCGGCCATCGCGGCCAGCGCCGCCTCGGCCTCGGCCTTGACCTTGCCGTAAAGGCTTGTCGGGGCTGGAGAAAGCTCGTCGGTCAGCACCATGCCCTCGGGGTGGCCGTCATGCACGGCGCGCGAGGACAGAAAGATCACCCGGCCGACGCCCTGATCCCGCGCGGCCTGGAACAGCAGAAGCGAGCCGTCCCGATTGGCGCGGACAAAACCCTGCGGATCCTCGCCCTCGCCACCGCGATAGCGGCCGGGAAGGTGGTGGAAAGCGGCATGGACCAGCGCGTCGCAGCCAGCCAGGTCGGGCGTGTCGCCAAGGCGCCAGCCGGGCAGGATGGCGACCTCGTGGCCCGCCTCCAGCGCGGCGCGGTGGATCCAGCGCCCGACAAGGCCCGAGGCGCCGGTCAGCGCGATCCTCATGCCGCACCGGGTGGGGGCGGCAGGTCGCGCGGATCGGGCACCGGCCCGTCGCCGGCATGGGCCTGCCAAAGCTCGATCAGCGGCCGCAGCTGCTCAACCTTGGCGTGATCCTGCCAGGGCTTTTCGTATTGGTAATGCAGCACGCGAATGTCCTGCCAGCGCCAGAGTTGCGGCAGGTTGATCCAGACATATTGCAGCATATTGTCGAAGACCGGCAACCCGTGCCAGTTCGGAAAGAAGCTCTCGAGGAAGGTCTGGTCGGTGCGGCGCCAGAACAGGCCGGGCTGATCGAGGCGGGCCAGCATCGCCCGGAAGGTCGCCTCCGAGGGGCGGGCGGTGAACACGCCGGAGTTCAGGCGGTGGAAATCGGCCAGGCTCTCATAGACATTCGGCGCGGCGGAAAATTCCGGATAGTCGAACAGCCGGTCGATGTTCTGCAAGACCAGCGCATCGGCATCGATGAACACCACCCGGTCATAGTCGAGCTGCCACAGCCGCAGCTTGGCGAAATTGTCGAGCGGTGTGTGGAAGGGCGGCTTTTCGCCCTTGGTGAAGGGCGCGGCGCCATGCAGGCGATCACGGGCGTGCAAGGCGTTGAACTCGGCCGAGGTCGGCAGAAGATCGACCCGCACCGCCCGCGCCCCGAGGGCGCAGAGATCCGCGACCGCCGCCTCGGGCAGGTCGGTGTAAAGCACGACCAGATCGGCGGCCGTCCCGGTCCGGCGCAGCGAGCGGAACAGCGCCGCCGCCCCGGCCGCATAATCGGGATTGGTCGCCAGCGTGACAAAGGCGCGGTCGGACCGCGCCCTGCCTGTCGGATGGATGCCTTCGCGGGTCACGATACCGAGCGCAGCCTCTTGCCCTCGGGATCGTGCTCGACGCGCTTGGCGATGTCCTTGGTCCAGGCCGAGACCGCCGGCACGCGCGAGCGGTCGATGCGATGGGCATATTTCCGCGCCACATCGACCACTTCGGAAAGCAGGCCCTCGGCCAGCGTGATCGGCTTGAGGCCCAGCGCCAGGAACTGGTCGTTCTTGACCACCAGCTCATTCTCATCGGCCTCTTTGCGCGGGTTGGGCAGATAGGCGACCTCGGCCCCGGTCATGCGGGCCACCAGCTCGGCCAGGTCGCGGACGCGATGCGTTTCGGTCATCTGGTTGAAGATGCGCACCCGCTCGCCCGAGGCCGGCGCATCCATCAGCGCCAGTTCGATGCAGCGCACCGAATCCTGGATATGGATGAAGGCCCGGGTCTGGCCGCCGGTGCCGTGCACGGTCAGCGGATAGCCGATGGCGGCCTGGATCAGGAAGCGGTTCAGCACCGTGCCATAGTCGCCGTCATAGTCGAAGCGGTTGATGAGCTGCTCGTGCCGGCGGGTCTGGTTGGTATGGGTACCCCAGACGATGCCCTGATGCAGGTCGGTGATGCGCAGCCCGTCGTTCTGGGCATAGAACTGGAACAGGATCTGATCCAGGCTCTTGGTCATGTGATAGACCGAGCCGGGCCGGGTCGGATACAGGATCTGCTGCGCGCGCGGCCCGGCGGGCGTGTCGATCGACACGTCCAGATAGCCCTCGGGGATCGGCGCGCCGATGGTGGAATAGCCATAGACCCCCATGGTGCCCAGATGCACCAGATGCGCGTCGATGCCGGTTTCGACCAGCGCGGCCAGAAGGTTATGCGTGGCGTTGATGTTGTTGCCCACGGTATAGACCTTGTGGCGGTCGGTCTTCATCGAATAGGGCGCGGCGCGCTGTTCGGCGAAATGGATCACCGCATCGGGGCGATGCTCGGCCAGCCAGGACTTGAGCCGCTCGTATTCGGTGGCCAGGTTCAGCAGGTGGAAATGGATCCGGCGCCCGGTCTGCTGATGCCAGATCCGGCAGCGTTCCTGGATCGAATCCATCGGCGTCAGCGACTGCACGCCCAATTCGGTGTCGATCCAGCGCCGCGACAGGTTGTCCACGATATGGACCTCATGGCCCAAATCGGACAGGTGCAGGGCTGTTGGCCAGCCAACGAACCCGTCGCCGCCAAGAACTGCGATGCGCATGATCTACTCCTTGCTGTTGCCCCGCAGAAATGCGCGGACAATGTGACAAAACGATAACGCTTTGGCGATGGTTCCTGGATGAAAGCGGGCGCGACCCGCAATTTCTTGCCGAAATCGTTGCATGACGGCACGGCGAACACTAAGGATTCCCCTTATGATCTCGCAGAAGACGAAATATGCCATCAAGGCCCTGATGGCCCTGGCAGATGAGGTTGCCGCCGGCGGCAATGCCCTGACGATCGAGGAGATCGCGCAGCGCTCCGGGGCGCCCAAGCGTTTTCTGGAGCATATCATGCTGGAACTGCGCAATGCCGGCTATGTCGGCTCGCGCCGGGGCCGGGCCGGCGGCTATGTGCTCATCAAGCGGCCCAAGGAAATCTCCATCGGCGAGCTGCTGCGCCAGGTGGACGGACCCATCGCGCCGCTGCCCTGCCTGTCGCGCCGGTCCTATCAACGCTGCGAGGATTGCACGGACGAGGCCACCTGCCGGCTGCGCCGCATGTTCGGCCAAGTGTTCTGGTCCTATCTGCTGCTGATCGAATCGCTGACGCTGGAGGATCTGGTGGCCGAGGGCGGCCTGCCCGAGATGAGCGCGGTCTGAACGCAGATCCCCAGGGTTGCATTCTTGCCATGGCCATGCGCGTGCCGGGCGATACGGCTTGACCCCGGGGCGGCCGGATTGCAGTTGTGACGCAACGTTCTGTCCATCCCGATGCCGGGGCACCGCCCCCTGCCAAGCACCGCAGGTCTGCCATGGTTGACACTTCGCCCGCAACGAAAAACGCCCCGCTGGCCGGGGTGATCGGCTGGCCCGTCGCGCATTCGCGCTCGCCGCGGCTGCACGGGCACTGGCTGCACCGTTATGGCATCGCCGGGCATTACGTGCCGCTGCCGGTCATGCCCGAGCATCTGGCCGAGGTGCTGCGCGCCATGCCGCATATGGGCTTCGTCGGCGCCAACGTCACCATCCCGCACAAGGAAAGCGTGCTGGCGCTGGCCGATGTGGTCACCGACCGCGCGGCGCTGATCGGGGCGGCGAACACGCTGATCTTCCGCGCCGACGGCAAGATCCATGCCGACAATACCGACGGCTACGGCTTCATCGCCAATATCCGCCAGCACGCGCCGGACTGGATTCCCGATCTGGGCCCGGCGGCGGTGATCGGCGCCGGCGGCGCGGCGCGGGCCGTGGTCGCCTCGCTTCTGGAAAGCGGGGTGCCGGAACTGCGCATCGCCAACCGCACCCGCATCCGGGCCGAGCAGATCCGGGCCGAGTTCGGTGCCAAGGTGGTGGTTTATGACTGGGCACAGGCCGGCAACATGCTGGAGGGGGCGATGACCGTGGTCAACGCCACCTCGATGGGCATGGCGGGCAAGCCGCCGCTGCGGGTGCCGCTGGAGGCGCTGGCGCCGGGCACGCTGGTCACCGACCTGGTCTATACGCCGCTGATGACGCCCTTCCTCGAGGAGGCTCAGGCGCGCGGCTGCGAGATCGTCGACGGGCTGGGCATGCTCTTGCACCAGGCGACGCCCGGCTTCGAGCGCTGGTTCGGCCAGCGCCCCGAGGTCGACGAGGAGCTGCGCCGGGCCGTGCTGGCATGAGCTACCGGCTGGGCCTGACCGGCGGCATCGGCATGGGGAAATCCACCGCCGCGCAGATGTTCCGCGAGCTTGGCCATCCGGTCTGGGACGCGGATGCCGCGGTGCATCGGCTCTATGCGCCGGGCGGCGCGGCCGTCGCGCCGGTGGCGACCGCTTTCCCGGGGGTGCTGAAGGATGGCGGCATCGACCGCGCCGCGCTGCGCGAGGCGCTGGCGGCGGACCCCGCGGGCTTTCGGCGGCTGGAGGCCATCGTGCATCCGCTGGTGGCCGAGGATCGGGCCGATTTCGTCGCCGCCCATGCGGACGCGCCCATCGTGGTGCTGGACATCCCCCTGCTGTTCGAGGGCAGGTCGCAGGCGCAGATGGACGGGGTGGCCGTGGTCTCGGCCCCGCCCGAGGTGCAGCGGGCGCGGGTGCTGGCCCGCCCCGGCATGACCGAGGCGGATTTCCAGATGATCCTGTCACGGCAGATGCCGGATGCGGAAAAGCGCAAGCGGGCGGATTTCCTGATCCCTTCGGATACGCTGGAAGGCGCTCGGGCGGCGATCATAGACATCTGTGCCCGGATCATGGCAGAACGGCCCCATGCGTGAGATCGTCCTCGATACCGAAACCACGGGCTTCGACCCGGACACCGGCGACCGCATCGTCGAGATCGGCGCGGTCGAGCTGATGAACCACCTGCCGACGGGCCGCACCTTCCACGTCTATATCAACCCCGAGCGGCCGATGCCGCAGGAGGCTTTCGAGGTCCACGGGCTGGGCGACGACTTTCTGCGCGACAAGCCGAAATTCGCCGAGATCGCGGCGGATTTTGCGGCCTTCATCGGCGAGGACACCCGGCTGGTGATCCACAATGCCAGCTTCGACATGAAATTCCTGAACGCCGAATTGCGGCTTTGCGGCTATCCGGCGATGCCTTACAGCCGCGCCGTCGATACGCTGGAGCTTGCCCGCAGCATGTTCCCCGGCGCGCAGAACTCGCTGGACGCGCTGTGCCGGCGCTTTCGCATCGACAATTCGAACCGCACGCTGCACGGCGCGCTTCTGGACAGCGAGCTGCTGGCCGAGGTCTATCTGGCGCTGCGCGGCGGCCGCCAGCCGGGGCTGGTGCTGGAAAGCGGCCCGCTGCGCGGCAGCGCCGGCAGCGGAGCGCGGGCGCAGGGCGGGGCGCCGCGTGGCCAGCGGCCGCGCCCGCTCGCCCCCCGCATCACCGAGGCCGAAGCCGAGGCCCATGCCGCCTTCGTCGCGAAACTGGGCGAAAAGGCGGTCTGGCTGCGCTATGGGGACCCGAACCACTAGAGCGGCCGGAGCCGTTCCGGCGCGCAAAGCGGAAAAGAGGACGGAACCTTGATCAGGGATTGGTGGCAGTTCGTCCTGGCGATCTTCGAGCGGATGGACAAGATCCACATGAGCCTGATCGCGGCCGGGGTGGCCTTCTATGCCATGTTCGCGGTATTCCCCGGGCTCGCGGCGCTGTTTGCGCTGTGGGGGCTGTGGAACGACCCGGAGGTGATCGAGCAATATGTCCATACGACGGACGGCTTCATCCCGCAAAGCGCCGCCGAGATCATCTATGGCCAGATCAGCGCCCTGGTGGCGGCGGGGCGCACGCAACTGGGCTGGACCACGGCGATTTCCTTCATCATCGCCACCGTCTCGGCCCGGGCCGGGGTGGACGGGCTGATCCGGGGGCTGAACGCGGCCTATGGCGTGCGCTCGCATTCCACGGTCATGGGATTCCTGCTGGCCTATGTGCTGACGCTGGTCATCGTGCTGGTGATCGCGCTGGGGCTGCTCACCATCGTCATTGTGCCCATCGCCTTCAACTTCCTGCCCGACGTGCCCTTGCGCAACTGGCTGATCGGCGCCGTGCCCTGGATGGCGATCTTTTTCATCGTGCTGGTGGTGATCGGCATCCTCTATCGCTACGGGCCGAACGTGAAGACACCGCGCACGGCGATCTTCACCTGGGGCTCGGTTTTCGCGGCGCTGGCCTGGGCGGCGGCCTCCTATGGCTTCTCGGCCTATCTGGCCAGCTTCAACAGCTACAACCGCATCTATGGCTCGATCGGTGCGGTGATCGCGCTGCTCATGTGGTTCTACCTGGGCGGTTTCACCGTGATGCTGGGGGCGCTGATCAACGTAGAGCTGTCACGCCGCCGCCGCTTCATCGCCGCGAAGAAGCTACGGCAGGCGACACGAAAAAGCCGGCCATCGGAGAAATGAGGATGCCACCGCGGGCAAGGCGTCGCGAATGCCGGCCCGCTTGATCTGGAAGGAGGCGCAGCATGGACCGATTCACCGGCGGTTGCCTGTGCGGCAAGGTCCGGATCGTGGCATCGGGACGCCCCTGGCGGGTCGGCCTGTGCCATTGTCTCGACTGCCGCAAGCATCACGGGGCGCTGTTTCACGCCTCGGCAGTGTTCCCGCAGGACGCGGTGACGGTCGAGGGCGAAACCCGCAATTACGCGGGACGGTTCTTCTGTCCGCGTTGCGGCTCGTCCGTCTTTGGGCGCAGCGCGGACGAGATCGAGGTGAATCTGGGTGCCCTGGACGCCCCGGATCAACTGGTGCCGACCTATGAGCTTTGGACCGTCCGCCGCGAATCCTGGCTGCCGCCGTTTCCGCTCGCCAGGCGATACGCGCGGGACCGGGTCGCCACCAGCCGCTTGGAGGAATGATCAGCGGCGGGTCTCTGCCATCATCCGCAGCGCAAGCCCCGCCAACACCGTTCCCATCAGCCAGCGCTGGACCACCAGCCAAAACGGGCGGCCAGCCAGGAAGACCGCGATGCTGCCCGCCGCAAGGGCGATGATGGCATTCACGCTGACGCTGACGGCGATCTGGGTCGCTCCCAAGGCCAAGGATTGCGCCAGGACGCTGCCCTGGCCGGGCGTCACGAATTGCGGCAGCAGCGACAAATACATGACCGCGATCTTGGGGTTCAGCAGGTTGGTCACGAACCCCATGGCGAAAAGCCTGCGCGCGCTGTCCCTGGGCAGGTCGTGGACCTGGAAGGGCGAGCGCCCGCCCGGCCTGACGGCCTGCCAGGCCAGATAAAGCAGATAGGCAGCCCCGGCGAGCCGCAGGGCGTCATAGGCATAGGGCACGGCCATGACGAAAGCCGTGATCCCGAATGCCGCGCAGAGCATGTAGAACACGAAGCCCAGCGCCACCCCGCCCAGCGAGATCAGCCCCGCCAGCGATCCCTGGCAGATGGAGCGCGAGACGAGATAGATCATGTTGGGACCGGGCGTCAGCACCATGCCCAGCGAAATGGCGGCAAAGGCCAGCAGGTTCACAGGATCGGGCACGAGGTTTCCTTCCCGGATGGCAAGCGTCGCATTCGGCAGCCGGTGAGGAGCCGCCTTGCCGCCCGGCGCCACCGCGACGACGCTAGCAGGCGGCAGGATGGGCAGCAATGGCCGGCAGGCTTGGCCGGTTCCCGACCTCGAGGGGCAAACGACCTGCCCGCCGAACCCTGCGCCGCCCATGCCGCTTTCGCCGTTCGAGCCAGGATGGTCAGGAAGCGATCCGGGATGGATCATCGCGCCGGATTGGTGCGTCCCCCTAGCGATCCGGCCTTGGCACAAGCGCCCCCGCGCGCCCCGGCCTAATGCCGCGACCCGGGCCGGGCGGCCGAGGTCAGCACCACCCGCGGCATCTCGGCACCTTCGCGCTTGTGCAGGTTCTCGACCAGGAAGCGCAGGCGCAGCAGGAAGCGGCCCTCGCCGGTCTCCTGCTCGGCCTCGCCTTCCAGCTGGGTGGCGAAAGCCTCGATCAGCTGGCTGCCGAGACCGGTGCCCTCGGCCAGGCTGCTGGCGCCGATCGAGTTCTCGACCTCCAGCACGGCATGGCGCGGCCCGTCGGCGCGCAGCGAAACCCGCACCCAGGGCTCGGCCTCGGGATCCGAGACACCGGAATATTTCAGCGCATTGGTGAATGCCTCCGTCGCCAGCAGCGTCAGCGGCACCGCCTGGTCGGGCATCAGCACCAGGGGTTCCAGCCGCGCATCGATACGCAGCCCGGTCCCCGGCCCGACAGAGGCATTGGTCATCTGGTTGATGATGTCGCGGATCAACCGGTCGGCCTCGACCGAATCCAGATGCTCGGCCTGATAGAGATTGCGATAGATCGTCGCCAGCGAAGCCACCCGGTCCTGAACCGAGCGCAGCACGCGCCGCGCGTCGTCATGCTCGATCACCCGGATCTGCATGTTGATGATCGAGGCGATCAATTGCAGGTTGTTCTTGACCCGGTGATGCACCTCTTTCAGCAGCACGGTCTTTTCGTTGACGGCAGTCTCCATCGCCTCCTCGTCGCGGATCAGGATGCGGGCCATGTTGTGGAAGGTCTGGCTCATGTCCTCGATCTCGGCGGGCGCGTCGGCCAGCACCGGCGGCGGGGCCGAGCGGTCGCCGATGGCGAAGCGGCGCATCTGGCCGCGCAATTCGCGGATATGGCGCAGGACCAGGCGATAGACGGCGAAATAGGCCACCGCCAGCGAGGCGGCCCAGAGGATCAGCGGCAGGATCAGCGCCGTGCGCCGGGTGATGTCGATGCCGGTGATGCCGGATTCGCTGCGGTTCCACGATCCCAGCGCATAGACCAGCCCCGGCACCACAGGCACGACGCTGAACACCCGCCGCTCGCCGGAATTCGAGATGTCGCGGAAGGTGGTCTCGCTGCGCGACAGCAGCGAAGGCAGCGATTTGCCGCGCGGCAGCACCTCCTGGACATCGCCATCGCCCTCGCGGTCCGAGGAGATCACCTCGCCCTGGTTGTTGAAGGTCAGGATGCGCGCGCCCTCGGTCCCCAGGCCCGAGACATGGGTCGAGCGCAGCAGGTCATGCGACATCGAGACGGCGATGAAACCCAGAAGCTCGACCCCGCGATAAAGCGGCTGGATCACCACCACCACCGACTTGCCGGTGACCGGCCCGTCCTCGCTGGTGGTGACCAGGGTGCCGGGGCTGTCGATGAACTGCTGGAAGGCGGATTCGCCGGTCAGGTCGTGCACCCCGCGCACCGAGGAGCATTCCGTCACCCCATCCAGCCGGGTGAAGCCGGCATAGACGAAATTCACCGTGCGTTGCACCAGGCCGCGCATGATGTCGGAGCAGGCTTGCGGCCGGTCCATCGTCTCCAGCACCGCCGGACCCAAGGCGTCGGCGGTGCCGAGCGCGCTTTGCAGCAGCGCGCGCTCTCCGGCGGCGGCGGTGGCGGTGCGGCCCAGAAGCGCGATTTCCGAGGATCGCTGGTATTCGCGCGACAGGTGCAGCGTCTGGATGACCGAGATCAGCCCGATGGGCAGGATCGCCACCGACAGCAGGCCGCCCAGCCGAAAACCGAGGCCCTTGGTGAATTCCAGCTTGTCCAGCAGGCGCCGCAGCACGAGGGCATCTCAGCGCAGGATCGGGGTGTTCTGCGCCATCACCGCCAGCGTGGCGCGGTCGGTCATCTCCAGCTCCTCGCCCTCTTCCAGATGCAGCAGCTCGGCCAGCCGGCGGCGGCCGCGATTGGCGCGCGACTTGACGGTACCCACGGCGACGCCGGTCATTGCCGCGGCTTCCTCATAGGAAAAGCCAGAGGCGCCGACCAGGATCAGCGCCTCGCGCTGTTCGTCGGGCAATTGCTCGAAGGCGGTGCGGAAATCGTTCAGCGCCAGGCGGCCGTCATGCTCGGGGCGGGTGGCCTGACGGGCGGCATGGACCCCGTCGGTATCGCTGACCTCGCGCTTGGTCTTGCGGCGGGCGGAATAGAAGGTGTTGCGCAGGATGGTGAACAACCAGGCCCGCAGATTGGTGCCGGGCTGGAACTTGTCGATATGGGTCCAGGCCTTGACGATGGTGTCCTGCACCAGGTCGTCGGCCGAGGCCCCCTCGCGCGTCAGCGACAGCGCAAAGGCCCGCAGCGCCGGCAGATGGTCGACCAGCTCGTCCCGAGGATCGCCATGGGAGCCGGAACGGGCGGTTTGCGCCGATTTTCGATCGGTCATCCAGCTCACTCCTGCTCGCGCAATTTGTCGAGCAATTGCAGGAACCTGTCGGGAATCTGCTGGGTCGCGTCCTGCTCGTAGACTCGGCGCAGATTCTCGTCGATCTGCTTTTCTATGGCTGCTCGCCTGCGTTCCTCACGCCTGGTATTCATTTTTTAGTTATTCCCGGTAATCTTGTGCGCACCTTGCCTAACCGTTACCTATCCGATCAAGTTCCGACACACGACGCTTTTTTCGAGGTAGCCATGACCGCAGCGGATCTCGCCCAGTCCATCAGCCGGGAACTGCCCTATCTGCGGCGCTATGCGCGTGCGCTGACCGGCAGCCAGACCGCCGGCGACAATTACGCCGCCGCCACGCTGGAAGCGATCCTGTCGGATCGCAGCCTGATGGATGGCGAGGACACCCGCATCGGGCTGTTCCGCACCTTCCATGCCATCTGGCAAAGTTCGGGCCAGCCGGTGGAGCTGGAGGCGCAGACCCCGCGCGAGGCCCGCGCCCAGGCGCATCTGCGCGGCCTGACCCCCAACTCGCGCGAGGCGCTGCTGCTGCGCAC
>NZ_LLWQ01000169.1 GCF_001447385.1 Paracoccus sp. MKU1
TACGAGATGCAGGTCCGCCCCCGCTCCAGCCTGGCGCTGAAGCATGGCGTGACGCTGCCCAACACGCCGGGCACCATCGACAGCGATTATCGCGGGCCGCTGGGGGTGATTATGATCAACCTTGGCCAGCAGCCCTATACCATCCACCATGGCGAGCGCATTGCCCAGGCCGTCGTCGCCCCGGTGACCCGCGCGGCCTATGTCACGGCCGAGGCGCTGGAGCAGACCGCGCGCGGCGAGGGCGGCTTCGGCTCGACCGGTCGGGCCTGAGCCCGTGCTGATTCTTGTCATCATGGCCGCCGTGCTGATCGCGGCGCGCTTGCTTGGCTGGCCGGCATGGTGCGGCTGGGCGGGCGTCGCGACGCTGTGGCTTCTTGCCGTCGCCGCGCTGGTGCTGACGCCCAGCAGCGCAGCCGCGCGTCTGGTCGGCGGCGATGCCCGGGTCTGGGTGCTGGGCGGCGGCGTTGTGGCGCTGGTGCTGGGCTATCGCGTGCTGCTGCGCCAGTTGCATCGCCGGGCTATTCCCTTGCCCGAGGCCCCGCAGTCGCCCGCGCGATCCGGCCCGCTTTCGGACCCCGAGCTTGACCGCTATGCCCGCCATATCGTGCTGCGCGAACTGGGCGGCCCGGGGCAGGCCGCCTTGAGGCGCGCCCGGGTGCTGGTGGTGGGCGGGGGAGGGCTCGGCGCGCCGGTCTGCCTCTACCTCGCTGCGGCCGGCGTCGGGCGGATCACGGTGGCGGATGACGACCGGGTCGGCCTGTCGAACCTGCAACGCCAGGTGATATTCCGCAGCGCCGACGACGGCCGGCCCAAGGCCGAGGCTGCGCGCGACGCCATGCTGGCGCTGAACCCGCATGTCGAGGTCGCGGCGCTGACCCGCCGCATCACCGAAGCCGATGCCGCGCTGATCGCCGAACATGACCTGGTGCTGGACGGCACCGACACATTCGCGTCGCGGGTGGCGGTGAACGCGGCCTGCGTTGCGGCGGGCGTGCCGCTGGTCGCCGGCGCCATCGCGCAATGGGAAGGGCAGGTGACCATCTGGGATCCGCGCCATGGCGCGCCCTGCATGACCTGCATCTTCCCCGAGGCGCCGGCGCCGGGCCTTGCCCCGGCCTGCGCCGAGGCAGGCGTCGTCGGCCCGCTGCCCGGCGTGATCGGCAGCCTGATGGCGCTGGAGGCGATCAAGCTGATCGCCCGCACCGGCGAGCCCTTGCGGGGCCGCATGCTGATCTTCGACGGGCTCTACGGCGAGAATCGGCTGATGAAAATCTCGCGACGTGCCGATTGTCCGACCTGCGGCTCTGGACATTTCCGCGCAGGCTGAAACACTCGCGGCCAACCGGAAAAGGAGGCTCGCATGAACCCCGAACTGACGCATTGGACCGGCCCCGAGGGCCTGCCGCGTTTCGACCTGATCCGCGATGAGGATTTCGACCCGGCCTTCGACGCCTGCCTGAAATTGGCCGAAGAGGCGGTCGAGGCCGTCGCCGCCAATCCCGCCCCGCCGACCTTTGCCAACACCGTCGCCGCGCTGGAAAGCGCCGAGGAGCCGCTGAACCGGCTCTGCGCGATCTTCTTCACCCTGGCCGGCGTCGATTCGAATCCGGCGCGCGAGGATTTGCAGCGCCGGATCGCGCCGCGCCTGGCCGCGCATGGCAGCAAGGTCAGCATGGACCCGCGGCTGTTCGACCGGGTCGAGGCGGTGATGCAGGATGCCGACGACCTGGCGCCCGAGGATCGCCGCCTGACCGAACTGACCTTGCGCGGGCTGCGCCGGGCGGGCGCGGGCCTGACCGGCGCGGCGCGCGAGCGCATGGCAGCGATCCGCGAGCGGCTGGCGGTGCTGTCCACCGAATTCGCCCAGAACGTGCTGGCGGACGAGCGCGACTTTACCATGAGCGTGGCCGACGACCAACTGGCCGGCCTGCCCGACTGGCTGGTGCGCGCCATGCGGGCGGCGGCGCGCGAACGCGGGCTTTCGGGCCAGATCGTGACGCTGAACCGCTCGCTGATCGTGCCCTTCCTAGAATATTCCGAAAAGCGTGCCCTGCGCGAGGCGGCTTGGCGGGCGTGGTGCGCGCGCGGCTCGGGGCAGGGCGCGGGCGGGGCCGCGACCGACAACCGCCCCATCGCCGCCGAGATCCTGCAATTGCGGCACGAGCGCGCCCGGCTCCTGGGCTATGCGGATTTCGCCAGCTACAAGCTGGAGCCCGAGATGGCCAAAACCGCCGAAAATGTCGAGGCGCTGCTGACCGAGGTCTGGGCCGCCGCCAAGGTCCGGGCCGATGCCGATGCCGCGCAGTTGACCGCAATGCTGCGCGAGGATGGCGTGAACGGCGCGCTGGAGCCCTGGGACTGGCGCTTCTATGCCGAACGGCGGCGCAAGGCCGAGCACGACCTAGATGAGGCCGAGGTCAAGCCCTACCTGACGCTGGAGGCCATGCTGGGCGCGGTCTTCGACACGGCGCAGCGGCTGTTCGGGATCGAGATGCGCGCATTCGACGCACCGCTCTGGTCCCCCGATGCGCGGGCGTGGGAGGTGACGCGGAACGGCCGGCTCATGGCGGTGTTCGTCGGCGATTACTTCGCCCGCCCCGGCAAGCGTTCGGGGGCCTGGTGCTCGTCCCTGCAACAGCAGCACAAGATCGGCGAGGGGCAGCGCCCCATCGTGGTGAATGTCTGCAACTTCACCCCGCCCGAGGCCGAGGGCGCGCCGGCCTATCTGTCCTGGGACGATGCCCATACGCTGTTCCATGAATTCGGCCATGCGCTGCACCATATCCTGTCGGATGTAAGCTGGCCCTCGATGTCGGGCACCTCGGTCGCGCGGGATTTCGTCGAACTGCCCAGCCAGCTTTTCGAGCATTGGCTGGAGCGGCCCGAGGTGCTGGACCGCCATGCCCGCCATGCCGAAACCGGGGCGCCGCTGCCCGCCGATCTGCGCGACCGCATCCTGGCGGCGGGCAATGCCGACCAGGGCTTCGCCACCACCGAATATCTGGAAAGCGCGCTGGTCGATCTGGCCTTTCACCGCGGCGAGCCGCCGGCCGATCCCATGGCGCGGCAGGCCGAGGTGCTGGCGGAACTGGGCGCGCCCGAGGCCATTCCAATGCGCCATGCCACGCCGCATTTCGCGCATGTCTTTTCCGGCGACGGCTATTCCTCGGGCTATTACAGCTATATGTGGTCCGAGGTGATGGATGCCGACGCCTTCGCAGCCTTCATGGAAAAGGGCGACGCCTTCGACCCCGAGACCGCGCGGCGGCTGGAGCAATGGATCCTGTCCAAGGGCGATTCCCTGCCGGCCGATGAGCTGTGGCTGAAGTTCCGGGGACGAAAGCCCGGCGTCGAGGCATTGCTGAAGGGACGCGGCCTTCTGGCCGGGGCCGACTGATACCCGCTTTGGCGCCAGCATGCCGGCAGGCCGGTGCGAATGTCCTGATGCTGGGACGCGCGCTGTTCTCCCGCAGGCCAGGCCTGCAACAGGATTCGGCGATCTGTCGCGGAAAATAGGTCGGTCCGCTGCGAATGCAGGACCGGGAACATGATCCGGTCCGCTGCGCGCTGCCTGTTTTGCCGGGATGCCTTGCCGGGCAATGTGGCGGCCGGCAAGGCGGCTGAGCGCCGGATGCCCGGCTCAGTCGCGGATCTCGTCGGGATCGACGCCCCAGATCGTGGTCTTGGGCACCCAGCCCTTTTCTCCGCCGCCCGAGACGCGGCACCAGTCGATGCTGCATTCGTGCAGCCGCACGATGGCGCCGGCTTCGGCCCGCGCCACCACATTGGCGCGCGGCTCGGGGCGGGCCAGCAGGTCCAGCATGTCCTTGGTCACGATGGCGGTGCGCACGCCCGACAGCAGCGAATAATGCACCCAGCCGCCGGCGCCGTCCTGGTCCTCGACCCGGCGCCAATGGCCGAACTCGGCCACCACGCGCAGCGGCATGCCGGCATGGCGGAACACCCAGTCGATGCGATGCGACAGGCTGGGGCCGCGCCGGGCATTGCCCTCGCCGCCCTTGAGGCTGACATAGCGCGGCAGCGGCAGGTTGGTCACCGACCCGCGGTTCGGGTCGCGCTTGCCGTCCTGATGGCGGCTGATCGTCGCATCGGCGGAAAGCCCGGGAATCCGCTTCGCGTCCAGCGTCTCACCCGGATCGGTGGCCTGCGCCAGTGCCGCCGATCCCAAACACGCCCCCGCCGCCAGTATCGCGGCGCCGAGCCAGACCCGTCCTTGCTTCATCTGCCCGTCCTGCTTTTGCGGGGTCTTGTGCCTGCCCCGCATCGCGGGCACTTTGCCAAAAGCCGCCCGGCTTTGGAAGAGAGGAGCGACCATGCCCGCCGTTCACGCGACCGATCCGACCCGCTCACGCCTTAAAGTTACCGTGACCCGGCGCCTGCCAGAGGCGGTCGAGACCCGGATGTCCGAGCTTTTCGACGTTTCCCTGAATGCTGACGACCGCCGGATGAGTCGCGAGGAACTGGTCGCCGCCATGCGCGTCTCGGATGTGCTGGTGCCGACGATCACCGATCATATCGACGCCGCCATGCTGGCGCAGGCCGGCGACAAGCTGAAGCTGATCGCCAATTACGGCGCCGGCGTGGACCATATCGACGTCCATTCCGCCCGCCAGCGCGGCATCCTGGTCACCAACACGCCCGGCGTGGTGACCGAGGACACGGCGGATGTGGTCATGGCGCTGATCCTGGGCGTGACTCGCCGCCTGCCCGAGGGCATGGCCGAGATGCAGGCCGGCCGCTGGCAGGGCTGGTCGCCCACCGCACATCTGGGCGGTCGGCTGGGCGGGCGGCGGCTCGGCATTCTCGGCATGGGGCGCATCGGCCAGGCGGTGGCGCGGCGGGCCAATGTTTTCGGCATGCAGGTGCATTACCACAACCGCCGCCGTCTGCGTCCGGAAATCGAGGCCGAGTTGCAGGCGACCTATTGGGAAAGCCTCGACCAGATGCTGGCGCGCATGGACATCGTCTCGGTGAACGCGCCGCATACGCCCTCGACCTTCCATCTGCTGAACGCGCGGCGGCTCAAGCTGTTGAAGCCGACGGCCGTGGTGATCAACACCTCGCGCGGCGAGGTGATCGACGAGAACGCCCTGACCCGGATGCTGCGAGCGGGTGAGATTGCCGGCGCCGGTCTCGACGTTTTCGAGCATGGGCACGAGATTAATCCGCGCCTGCGCGAACTGCCCAATGTCGTGCTGCTGCCGCATATGGGCTCGGCCACGATCGAGGGGCGGGTCGAGATGGGCGAGAAAGTCCTCATCAACATCAAGACTTTCGCGGACGGCCACCGGCCGCCGGATCTGGTGGTGCCCTCGATGCTGTGATTGCGACGCTCCGGTTTTCCGGGGCGTTTGCGTCCTGGGGCTGGCCGAATGCGCCATGTCGGGCTTTGCCAAGAACATGTCGCGGGAAATATCGGCGCCGCGCGCGGTTCAGGCTCTGATCGGTAAAGGCAGCTCACGGGCGAGATCAGGAATCGCTGGCCATGAAACCTATGTGAAGGCCCTTGTGGTCGGAGGCGGCATCGTGCTGCACCTGGCCCGTGCGGGCTGGGAGACGATGCTGGTCGAGCGGGACGAGTTGACGGCTGGCTCGACCTGGCACGCGGCGGGTTTGTTGTCGCTGTTCAGCATGGGCTATGCGAGAGCCATATCCACGACCATTCGGTCATGCTCTATGCCGGGGTCGAGGCCGAGACCGGGCTGAACGCCGGCTTTCCCCGCTGCGGCAACCTGCGCATGGCGCAGACCGATGCGCGGATGACGAATACAGGCTTTATTCCGCCACCGCCGGGACGGTGGGCATCGAGCATGAATTCAGAGGTGGCTTCGGAAATCTGAACAGGTGGGCTAAGTGGATTTTCCGAGCAACTGCAGCATGATGCTGCGAGCGAGGAGAAGACCATGACGAGACGACCGCGCCGGAATCACAGCCCGGCATTCAAGGCGAAAGTGGCGGTAGCTGCGATCAAGGGTGAGAAGACCATGATCGAGCTGGCGCAGGATTTCGCCGTTCATCCGAACCAGATCAAGCAGTGGCGCGACCAACTGCTGGAGGGCGCGACCGGGGTTTCCGGG
>NZ_LLWQ01000170.1 GCF_001447385.1 Paracoccus sp. MKU1
CGACCGGCAGCCGCGTGGGAAGCAGGTCGGCTAGCCAGGCGATCAGCGTGGCCACGTCCGGCGCGACACCAGGCGCTGCCGGAAACACCGCCGCATCTTCGGCCGGCAGCTTGTCGATGACCGTGAGCCGGGTCGGGACAGTGGTGCCTTGCTTGGCATAGACCGAGCCGTCGATGGCGGCGGAAAAGGTGACGCGACCGCGTTCCTGCAGCCGGGTCCAGGAGGCGGTCCACGCCGGATTATCGGGGGCGAAGCTCGCGCCGGTGATGGTCACGAGCCGTCCGCCGGGCGCAAGACGCGCCAGCGCCGAAGCGACATGGCGAAAGGCGGCGTCACGCATGCGCCCCTCGACATTGGCCATGACCGAGAACGGTGGATTCATCAGCACGACGGTCGGGACAAGGCAGGGATCGAGATGGTCATCGATCTGGGCCGCGTCGAAGCGGGTAACGGAAAGGGCCGGAAAGAGAGAGGAAAGCAGGCCGGCGCGCATCTCGGCCAGTTCATTTACGAGAAGCGTGCCGCCGGCGATCTCGGCCAGGATGGCGAGGAGCCCGGTGCCGGCCGAGGGCTCCAGCACACGGTCGGCAGGCGTGATCGCCGCCGCCGTGACCGCCGCGAAACCGAGCGGGATCGGGGTGGAGAACTGCTGGAAGGTCTGCGCTTCTTCCGAGCGGCGCGTATGCGTCGGCAGAAGCCCGGAGATCTTGCCGAGCTGCGGCAGGATCGCCGACTTCGAGGCGGCTTTACGGAAAAGCACATTGCCGTATTTGCGCAGGAAGAGGACGGTCGCAGCCTCGCAGGCATCATAGGCCAGCTTCCAGGTCCAGGCGCCGGTGGCATCGGAAGCGCCGAAACCCGCTTCCATCGCGCCGCGCAGCGTGGCGGCATCGACGCGCTGACCGCGCTCCAGATGCGGCAGCAGTAGGCCGGCAGCGGTGAATATGCGGGCTGCGGTCTCGGCGTCGTGGTCGCGCGGAAGCGGCGCGGTGGCGGATGCCGCCGCGGATGCGGAAATCATGTTCATCGGGGATTCCTCGGGAGAGCAAGTCAGGATCAAGCCGGGCAGCGCTCTCTCTCGACCGCACCGGCTCAAACCCCTTCCGGCCCATCTCTCGCTCTGAAGCCGTGGCGAAAGCAGGCATGAAACAAGCGCCCGACCGTCAGGCTGGGCGCTTGTGGGTTTCAGTCGATGGCCTGGAAGATCGCCGCCGCCTCCGGGTGATTGGCGGCATGTTCGTAGAGACGGCCATAGCCCTCGGCGAGTTCGTCGTCATCGTAGCGGAAGGAAAGATGCGAGAAGGCGAAGAGCGTGGCGATGATCCCAGCCGCATCGCATGAGACCTCGCCCTCGAAACCGTTGCCTTCGCAGAACAGGAGGTAACGGGGCTTTGATGTCGGCGCGAGATAGAGCGGCTGGCCGGCGCGTTCGTAGAAATCCCAGAGCCCGCCGCCGTAATCGGCGGGGCTGAGGATCTCCATGAATCGGAAGACGGCATGCTCGCCGATGATGAGCAGGCGCCGGCCGAAAAGGCGCGGCAGGAACTTCATGCGGCGCGCGTCGGGGACACGGGTTGCGGATTGAGAAGCAAGTTCGGGCAAAGCCATGATCGGTCTCCTGGAGGGAAAGGGACGGCAGCCGGACGACCCTCTCTCAACCCGTCCGGAGGCACCCTCTCCCGGCCCTCCTCTCGCTCTGGGGGCTTGAAATGGACCATTCTATGGACCATCTTGGCAGGATAGCGGAGAACATCTGGAGCGATGTGCGATGAGGGTTTCTGTCACCGAGGCGAAAGGGCAGCTCACCGAACTGGTGAAACGCGCCGAGGCCGGCGACGAGGTGATCCTGACCCGGCGGGGCCATGAGGTCGCCCGCCTCGTGCGGGTTGCTGTCGCAGCGACCCCGAAAGGCCGGCGTGCGCTGATGGAGCGGGTCCGGGCCACGGCGCGGGGCAAGGCACTGCCCGGCGCCGATGCCGCGCGCAGTCAGGACTTCCTCTATGGTGATGACGGGATGCCGGCGTGATCGTCGTCGACACCTCGGCGCTGATGGCGATCGTGCTGGACGAGCCGCAGGCCGAGACCTGCATGGCGGCGATCGAGGCGGCGGACGGATTGCTGATCTCGGCCGGAACCGTGGCCGAGACGCTGATCGTGGCCGGGCGCCGCAATGTTGGGGAAGAGATTGCCGCCCTGATCGAGGGCCTTGGGTTCGAGGTCGTCTCCGTCACGGAGGCTTCGGCACGCAGGATCTCCGAAGCCTATGCCCGCTGGGGCAAGGGCGTTCATCCCGCCGGTCTCAACTACGGCGATTGCTTCGCCTATGAGGTCGCGAGCGAGCGCGGCTGTCCGTTGCTCTTTGTCGGCGATGATTTCTCACGGACGGACCTGCGGTCGGTACTGTAACCCCGGAAAGCCGGGCTTTAGCCGAAGCGATTCCCATCAACTGTGAAGCTGTATTCGTTGGCACCGATGGCCTCATCGACCGCCTCATCCGAAGTCAGGTCATCGTAGTCGCGCTCAAGCTGGCGATAGAGCCAACGCGCGAGATCGCGCAATGCCTCGATGACGGTCTCCTCGGCATCGGCGGTCATGCCCTGCCCTGTCGGGCTGTCGCGGGTGACCGAGATCGCCATGCAGTATTCGTGATAGTATCGCCCCCGATGGGTCGTCTCGGCCGTCAACTGGTAGAAGTTGCGGCGTTGCGCCTGATGTAGGGCATCCGCGATGCGGTGCAGCTCCGCATCCTTCGGCGCATAGGCACGGATTTCCGCCGCCGTGCCTTTGCGATAGGAATAGTGGCCTTCGAACGCGGCGCCATCGCCCTGCGACCAGAAGCCCGTAAACCAGATGCAAGGCTCTTGTCGCACGCCGCCGCCCATGAGGCGGACGGTGCGGGTCTTGATGCGGATGCCGAGGATGTCCGCGATCCGCCGGAAATCCTCATAGACGGCATCGTACCAATCGTAGTCGAAGCCGCCCTCGCGATACCAGGCGCGGGCATTGTCTTTCGCGGCTTCGGAAAGCTCGTCGAGCCGATAGACCGTGGTTTCG
>NZ_LLWQ01000171.1 GCF_001447385.1 Paracoccus sp. MKU1
GCCTTGACCGTAGCTGCCAAGACCGATCCGATGCCCCGCAACCAACGCCACAGCCGCAATGCCGAGGTCGATTTCCGGGGTCAGAGGCGGACGAATGCCACCCATGGCTCGACCACCGATCCGGATGCGCGGCTCTACAGGAAGTCCCCCGGCACCGGGGCGATGCTGTGCTTCATCGGTCATGCTTTGATGGAGAACCGGTCGGGCCTCATCGTGCAGGGCGATCTTACCCGGGCCGATGGCCGAGCCGAACGGCGCGCGGCGCTCGACATGATCCATCGCCCCTCCCTGGGATCGACCCGGAGGCTGACGCTGGGTGCTGACCGCGGCGTCGATGCCGGGGGCTTTGTCGCCAACCTGCGCGAGGCATGCGTCACGCCCCATGTTGCGCAGAGATCACGATATTCGGCGAGAGACGGGCGAACCACCCGACACGACGGCTACGCCAAATCCCAGCGTCATCGCAAACGCATCGAAGAGGCTTTCGGCTGGGCCAAGACCGTCGGCGGCATGGCCCAGACCGTCTATCGCGGCCTCGAGAAGGTGCGATCCCGCTTCATCCTCACCATGGCCGCCAACAATCTCGCCCGGCTCCCGAGGCTGCTGGCCGCCTGACCATGGGATCCGGCAGAACGCCGCTCGCCCGCTGAAACAGCCGCAAGGCGCCAAGCTCCTGACGGCCTGAAGAGGAAAACATCCCGGCGGCGCGACTATTTCAGCGACCTGTTAGTGTATGATTCCCGGTCATGCGGCAGATAGCTTATGTCCGAAATGAATACACTATCGACTGGCAATACCGCTCCGATGTCCATCCTTGCCCTCGATCCGGCGGGGATCGCGACAGGTCTGGACAAAGACCCTGTGGTGCGGGCGCTCGCCACCGACAGGGACTGGATCTCCGGGATGGAGCGCAAGCGACTGGGTGGGCTTTCGCTTAACGGGCGCAGGCTGGCCTCCCGAGGAGGACTGAGATCACTCCCAGCCATGTTTCCGACTACACTGGCTACGATCTGGTGATGGCCGACAATCTGCCGCAGCCAGTCGTTCTGGTCGCCGACCGAGGCTATAATTCTGATAAAACTCGAAAAGATATCGATAGCCGTAACGCCCTGCCGATGATACCCATGCGAAAGAACCGAAAGGTGCGCAAAGCTGCCGTTCAACAGGTGGACAGCTTGAGCGGAACAGGAGCGTCCTCCAGAGCCATGGTCTAAAACAGTCAAAGATCGATAAGACAGGAAACATTCATGCGCATCTGCTCCTACGCATTGCCCTCCGGACAACCATCCTACGGGCTCGCACATGATGAATTTATCCTAGACGCTGGGGCCGCGTTCCGGACCCAGTATCCCGACATGCGCAAGCTGCCGGCATCAACCGAGATGGCCATCATTGTGAACGCTCAAAGGTCAGAGGTGCACGCAAGATGACGACAAAAGGTGATCTGGAGGCCCGGCTACTCGCGATGGAGGACATGCGGGCCATTACAGCTTTACGAAATGCCGCCACGCAACATGGCGAGGACTCGACCGTCCGCAATGGACCGGCTCTGACAGGATTACGGGGCGGTCATTCGACCACCCCGTTCCTTTCTCGTATCGTGTCCTCGCTCTTTCAGGCGGTCAGACCTCCTCTTCCTGGAACGCCTCCTCGCGGGTGCGCCGGAAGGACGGCAGGATCATCAGCGCCAGCAGCAACACGGTCGCAACCAGCATCGCCAGGCTGATCGGGCGCTCCACGAAGATGGTGGGATCGCCTTGGGTAATCAGCAGGGTCCGGCGCAGGTTCGATTCCAGCAGCGGTCCCAGGACAAAGCCCAGAAGCAGCGGCCCCGGCTCGCACTTCGCCTTGCGGAAGGCATAGCCCAGCAACCCGAAGCCTGCCGCCAGCACCACGTCGAAGATGCGGTTGCTCATCGAATAGACGCCGATGCAGCAGAACAGCAGGATCGCCGGGTAAAGCAGCCGGTAGGGCACGGTCAGCAGATTCACCCACAGCCCGATCATCGGCAGGTTGATGACCACCAGCAGCAGGTTGCCGATCCACATGCTGGCGACCAGACCCCAGAAGATCTCGGGCTGGTTGGTCAGCACGGTCGGACCGGGGGTGATGCCGTGGATCATGAAGGCCGACAGCATCATCGCCATCATGTTGTTCGACGGAATGCCCAGCGTCAGCAGCGGGATGAAGGAGGATTGCGCGGCGGCGTTGTTGGCGGCCTCGGGGGCGGCGACACCCTCGACCACACCGGTGCCGAAGCGTTCGGGGTGTTTCGAGACCTTCTTTTCCAGCGAATAGGCGCTGAAGGACGCAAGCGTCGCCCCGCCACCCGGCAGCAGGCCCAGCAGCGTCCCAAGGCCGGTGCCACGCAGCACCGCGCCCCAGGAGTCGCGGAAGTCCTGCCGCGTGGGCCACAGGCGCGACAGCGGCGCCAGCTTCACGCCCTCGGACCCCGTGCGTTCCAGGTTGGCGATGATCTCGGAAAAGCCGAAGATGCCGATGGCGATCACGATGAAGTCGATGCCGTCGAACAGTTCGATCGCGCCAAAGGTCAGCCGTTCCGCGCCGGTCGCCTGGTCGGTGCCGACCATGCCCAGCAGCAGGCCGATCAGGATCATGCCGATGGCCTTCAGCACCGGCCCGCTGGCCAGGATGGTCGCGGCCAGCAACCCGAAGACCATCAGCGAGACATATTCGGCGGGCCCGAAGTTCAGCGCAAAGCGGGACAGGGTCGGCCCGGCCAGCGCAATGGCGAAGGTCGCGACGGTGCCCGCGAAGAACGACCCCAGCGCCGCGACGGCCAGCGCCGCACCCGCCCGGCCCTGCCGCGCCATCTGGTACCCGTCCAGCGTCGTGACCACGGCCGAGGCCTCGCCCGGCAGGTTGACCAGGACGGCAGTGGTCGATCCGCCGTATTGCGCGCCGTAATAGATGCCGGCCAGCATGATGATCCCGGCCAGCGGCGGCAGGAAGAAGGTGATCGGCAGCAGAACGGCGATGGTCGCCGTCGGGCCGATGCCGGGCAGCACGCCGATCAGCGTGCCCAGCAGCGCGCCCAGAAGGCAGAAGGCCAGGTTCGCGGGCGTGATCGCCTCGGAAAAGCCCAGCATAAGCAGGTCAACGAATGTCATCAGGTCCCCTCCCAGGCGATGACGGGTGTCAGAACGGCCACAGGGGGACTTGCACGCCCAACCCGTAGATAAAGACCAGGGCGCCGAACAGCGTCAGCCCGGCGGCCAGGGGCAGCACCTGGCGCCATCTGCCACCCGGATCGGCCAGCGAGCCGGCCAGGATCAGCCACAGCGAGGCCAGCACGAACCCCAGAGGCGTCGCGGCATAGGCAAAGCCGACGACGGCCGCCGTGATGACCAGCAGCGGCCGCAGGCGAATCGCCTCGATCGCCTGGGCGGGGCGCCGCAGGGCCGGAATGCCGACGGCCAGCCCGACCGCGACCAGCAGCAGGCAGACGGCGCGGGGCAGAAAGCCCGGCCCCATCTGCGCCAGCGTTCCGGACTCCAGGCCTCGGCCCATGTAAAGGCCAAGCGCGCCCAAGCCGATGAACAGGCCCGCCGACAGCAGGTCGGGTCGGTCGCCCTTTGCGGGGCCGGACGGGCGGGCCATTACTGGCCCCCCTCGATCAGCTTGAAGATCTCGGTATAGCGGGCCAGGCGCACCGGCATGTCGGCCTGCCAGTCCGTGCCCGACTTGTAGGCCAGGGGCAGTGCCTGCTGCCTGGCCTTGTCCTGGAATTCCGGGTTCGCCAGGGCGGTGTCGACAGCGGCAGCCAATTTCGCGCGGACCTCTTCGGGCACGTCGCAGCGCGCGGCAAGGCCGCGTTCGGACGACATCAGCACGTCGAACCCCTGTTCCCAGGCGGTTGCGAGGTCAGGGGCCAAGGTCGAGCGCGCCTCGGAGAACTGCGCCAAGGCCCGGAAGGCATCGTGATCGCTTTGGGTATATTCGCCGACGTTCAGCCCGATCATCGCGACATGGCCGCCCAGCAGCGCCGTCTTGGCCTCGTTCGCGCCGCCAAAGGGCACGGCGGTCAGGTCGATCCCGGCGGCCTGCTCCAGTTGCAGCATGGCCAGATGCTCGTCGGTGCCGACGCCGGTGGTTCCGACCGAGACCGCGCCGGGGTTCTCCTTGGCAAAGGCCACCAGATCCGCCAGCGACTTGTAGGGGGAACCGGCCTGGACGATGAAGGTGCCCGGATCCTCGACGATGCGGGCGATGGGGCAGATCTCGGCGGGATCGTAGCGCAGCTTGCGCCCGATCTGCATGGTCAGAAAGCCCGGCCTGTTCAGCGAGGACACCGTATAGCCGTCGGGCCGGGCCTGCGACAGCGCCGTATAGGCGATCTCGCCCGAGGCGCCGGGCCGGTTCAGCACCGGAAACTGGGTATCCAGCTCCGCTTCAAGGAACGGCGCCAGCGTGCGCAGCATGATGTCGGTGCCGCCGCCGGGCGCAAAGGCCACGATCATCTCGATGGGGCGGTCGGTGGGCCAGTCGGCCAGGGCGGCGCCGGTCGCAGCGGCCGACAGGATCGCGGCCAGGGCCGCGGTTTTCGTGATCGTCATGGTTTCTCCTCCCAAAAATGCCTGCGCTCAGCTGCCTTCGGGCATCGCGCAGCCCAGTCGCTTCAGGGCCGCATCGACCCAGGAGCGGTCGTTCGTCCCCGCCTCGATGGCGGCCATCTGCTTCGTCTCGGCCTCCTGCTTGGCGGCGGTCCTGGCATAAACCTCCTCGGCGGCTTCGAAGGGCACGGCCAGCACGCCGTCGCTGTCGCCCAGCATCAGGTCGCCCGGATGGATCACCATGCCGTCCAAGGCAATGGGCACGTTGATTTCGCCCGGACCGTCCTTGTAGGGGCCGCGATGGGTGATGCCCGCGGCAAAGACCGGCAGGTTCATGGCGATGAACTGGTCCGCGTCGCGGATCGCGCCGTTCAGCACGAAGCCCGCCACGCCGCGCCTGATGGCATAGGCCAGCATCAGCTCTCCCATCAGGGAATTCGTCAGATCGCCGCCCGCATCGACCACGATCACGTCGCCGGGCTGGGCCATGTCGATGGCCTTGTGCAGTATCAGGTTGTCGCCCGGCCGCGCCTTGACGGTCAGCGCCGGTCCCGCCAGCACACCCTCGCGGTGCATCTTCCTCAGGCGCGGGCCGGCCGCGGTCATGCGGTGCATGCTGTCGCTGACATTGGCGACCGGCAGCCTGGAGAACTTCTCGACCAGATCGGCCGAAACGGCCCGCTGGCGGTTAAGGATACGAAATCCCGTGGACATGAACATTCCCTTCACGATGTCAGGCGTGGGCCTTGCTTTGCACCAGGGCGGCAGCATTGATGATGCGGGCCGGCGGCACCGGGCGGCCCGCCAGGATGTCGATGATGCCCTGCGCGGCCTCGACGCCGACCCGGGTATTGGCCGCCTCGGTCACGCCGCCGATATGCGGGGTCAGGACCAGGCGCGGCTCCGAGAAGAACGGATGCTCGGCGAGGGGCGGCTCTTGCGCGAAGGTATCCAGCCCCGCCCCCGCGATGCGCCCCTGGGCCAGGGCCTCGGCCAGCGCGGCCTCGTCGATCAGCCCCCCGCGCGCGGTGTTGATGAGAATGGCCTGGGGCTTCATCAGGGCCAGCCGCCGGGCGTCGATCATGGCCCGCGTCTCGGGCGTCAGGGGCGAATGCAGGCTGATGACGTCGCAGCGGGCGATCAGGTCGTCCAGGCTGTCAATCCGCACCACGCCGGTTTCCGCAAAGATAGCGGCGGGCGCGAAGGGATCGTAGGCCAGGACCTCCATCCCGAAGGCCTTGGCAAAGACCGCCGTCTGCCGCGCGATGGCGCCAAAGGCCACCAGGCCGATGCTGGACCCCGCCAGTTCGCGCCCCTTGAAGCCGGGCTTTTCCCAGCGGCCCGCGCGCAGGCCGGCATCCAGCGGCACCAGCCTCTTGGCGACGGCGAACAGCAGCGCCATGGCATGTTCGGCGACCGACACCGCGTTGGCGCCCGTCGCCACCAGAACCGGCACGCCGCGACGGCTGGCCAGGTCGACGTTGATGTTGTCCACCCCCACACCATGCTTGGAAATGACGCGCAGGCCCGGCGCGGCCTCGAAGACGGGCGCATCAAGGCGCCCCATGCGCGAGATGATCCCGACCGGACGCGCGCGGCGAACGGCCTCGGTCAGCCCGTCGCCCTGGCTGTAGGGGGGCACATAGACTGGCGTCAGGCCGGCTGCCTCAAGCACTGCGACGGCGTCCGGCGCCAGGCTCGGGCCGGTAATCAGGACTGTGTCAGACATTTCCCCTCCTTGGCCGGCGCAAGCGGGGCCGCGCCGATGCAAAGCGTCATACCAGTAGATCTTCTGAAACAAAGCGCGTAATTCTAAAGATGAACTTCAGAAAAACTGGAACAATGGACACCCGCCAGCTCAAGACCCTCTTGGCAATCGTTGAATCCGGCAGCTTTTCCCGCGCGGCAGAGGCCGTCCACCTGACCGTGTCCGCCGTCAGCCAGCAGATCCAGGCGCTGGAGCAGGAGGTCGGCGCCTCGCTGTTCGACCGCACCTCGCGTCCGCCGCGCCTGACGGCGGCGGGCCAGCAGATGGTGGAACTGGCCGACCAGATGGTGCGCGCCGCCGAAAATGCCATCGACGCGATTTCCGGGCGCAAGCTGATCGGCACCCTGTCCATCGGATCGGTCCGCACCAGCGCCCTGTCGCTGCTGCCGCGCGCGATGGTCCGGATGAGCGCCGCCCACCCGGACCTGCGCATCAAGCTGCGCGTCGCATCGTCCGAAACGATGCTGCAGGACGTTCTGGCGGGCAGGCTCGACGCCGCAATGATCGCCGAACACGGCAACTTTCCAGCCGCCCTGCGATGGCGGCCGTTCTTGCGCGAACCGCTGTGGGTGATCGCGCCCCCCGGATCGCCGCGATTGTCCGCCCAGGCGCTGCTGACGACCTATCCGTTCATCCGCTTTCGCGCGAACGTGCCGCTTGCGCATATGGTCGATCTGGAACTCGCCCGGCTGAACCTGCCCCTGAACGAAGTGGCCGAGATCGACACCATCGCCGCCATCACCTCTTGCGTCGCCAACGGCCTGGGCGTGTCGGTCGTGCCCCAGGTCGCCATCGACGACGCGGCCGAGGGCCTGACCTGCGCCCCGTTCGGCACTCCGCAGATGTTCCGCCAGATCGGCCTCGTCGAGCGCAAGAGCGGCTCGCGGGCGGTCCTCATCTCCGAACTCCACCGGCTGCTGGTCGAGATCTGCGGACCCTATGGGATTCGCTACAAGATGGAGTAGCTACGATGTGACTGTGGAGGATACTGAGATCAAAACTTTTGGGAACAGCATTCCGCCGCAAATGCGACTGGCGAGTTTGGGAAAGCTGCAGTGCAGAATGATGCCCGAGCGACCGTCCGTTTAGGACCGACAGGGATCTGCCCTTTCTCAGGCAGGTGCCCCCTCCGGCGCGATCCGGGCAGTCGACGCAGCATATTGCCCTGGCGGCTGGCCGACCTCGCGCGCGAAGGCCGTGTTGAAAGCGCTGGCCGAGCCATAGCCTAAGGCCGCGCCGATCTCGGCCAAGCTGCCGTCGCCACGCCGCAGCCGGTCCTTGGCGAGGCTCATCCGCCAGCCGGTCAGATATCGGCTGATGCTGTGGATCGACCGCCGCTTCCAGATCCCCGGCAGCGCGCCGGCCCGCAAGGCGCGCCGTCTTCCCATCCTGCGTCGCGGAGGTGCGCTATGAACGCGCTTGATTTCTCAGTCGTCGTCGATGCCCTGCCTTTCCTGTGGAAGGGACTGCAATTCTCGCTGCTGACTGCCGTCGCCTTCGTCGCCGGGCTGGTGCTGGGGACTGGGCTGGCGCTGGCCCAGCATCTGCAGGTGCCGGTGCTGGCGCAGCTCGCCAAGGGCTATGTGGCGCTGATCCGCTCGATCCCACTGATCATGGTGCTGTTCTGGTTCTTCTTCCTGGTGCCCTTGATCGCGGGCTGGATGTTCAACAACGGCCGGCCGATGCCGGTGGGCGGAGTGCTGACGGCCTTTCTGACCTTCTCGCTGTTCGAGGCGGCCTATTATTCCGAGATCATCCGCGTCGGCCTGCGCTCGGTCGGCAAGGGTCAATACGAGGCCGCCGACGCGCTGTCGCTTTCGACCTTGCAGACCTATCGGCATATCATCCTGCCGCAGGTGTTCCGGGTGACCTCGCCGATCATCCTCAGCCAGACCATCATCCTGTTCCAGGACACTTCGCTGGTCTACGTCCTGTCGCTGACCGACCTGGTGGGCGCGGCTTCCAAGGTGGCGCTGCTGAACGGTCGGCTGGTCGAAATGTATCTGACCGTGGCAGCGGTCTATCTGGTGATCTGCACCTCCGCCTCGCAACTGGTCGCGGTCCTGCGCAAGTGCACCCGCATCGCCACCAACCGCTAGAAAGGTTCCCGGCCATGAACAGCCCCGTTCCCACGGACCCCGTCATCAGGCTGACCGAGGTCAACAAGCATTACGGCAATTTCCACGCGCTGCGCGATGTGAGCCTGGAGGTCGCGAAGGGCGAAAAGATCATCATCTGCGGCCCCTCGGGCTCGGGCAAGTCGACGCTGATCCGCTGCATCAACCGCATCGAGCGGCACGACAGCGGCGAAATTATGATCGACGGCCCCCGACTGACCGGGGGCACCAAGGATGTCGCCGCCATTCGCCGCGAGGTCGGCATGGTTTTCCAGAGCTTCAACCTGTTCCCGCATATGACCATCCTGGAAAACTGCACCATCGCCCCGCGCAAGTCGCGCGGCCTGGGCAAGGCCGAGGCGGAAGAGCCGCCATGCATTACCTGACCAAGGTGCGCATTCCCGACCAGGCCGGGAAATATCCCGGCCAGCTTTCCGGCGGCCAGCAGCAGCGCGTCGCCATCGCGCGGGCGCTGTGCATGCAGCCGCGGGTGATGCTTTTCGACGAGCCGACCTCGGCGCTGGACCCCGAGATGGTCAAGGAGGTGCTCGACACCATGGTGGAACTGGCCGAAGAGGGCATGACCATGCTTTGCGTCACGCATGAGATGGGCTTCGCACGGCAGGTCGCCGACCGGGTCGTCTTCATGGATCGCGGCGAAAAGATCGAGGAAGCGGCGCCCGGCGCTTTCTTCACCAACCCGCAAAGCCCGCGCGCGCGTGAGTTCCTGCAACAGGTCATTCACTGACCTGAGCGACCACTGCCGATCTGCGCCTCATCGGACACGCACAGCTTCACATGGCCGGGCGCAGTGCCATTGCGGCGCCCAGAAAGAACAAAACAAGAGGAATACCCGCCTGAAGGTGGTGGGGCTGAAGCGGTTGCAGAGCTTCTGCCCTGCTCAGAAGCCAAGCAAGGCGGTCCGAAGAGTCAGCAGCGAAAACCGTCAACGATGCGCCAGATAGTCCGCTGAAACGTAACCCGAAATACCAGGCCTGTCGGTGAGCGTGACCCTGCACCAGACCTTGCCGTTATTCGTCACGCAGTTCTGGCGGGTAAGGCGCGTTCCGTCGGGCAGGCCGATTATGATGTTGTGGTTGAGGCCAGGGCCTTCGCGCAGTTTCAGGAGATCGTCTGGCCCGACGCCCCTGACCACTGCACCAGAACCGACCACGCAGCCGGTAGCGATGGCGAGAGCGAGAAGAGCGGCAAAATGAGTTCGCATTGTCCGACCTGAATCGTTTTGCCAGCCATATGACACCGGTCAACCACAAGCGGGTCTACCGGATCATACAAGGCCATAACCTGCTGTTGGCGCAGAAATATTCCGAGCGGCCCCAGCACGTTCACGACGGAAAGGTGATTGTCATGCGCTCGAACCTGCGCTGGTGTTCAGATGGCTTCGAGTTCACCTGCTGGAACGGCGACATCGGCCCTGTCGCGCGGCAACGGCCTACGACAGCTCAGCCACGGCAAGCTCGTTCAACAGCGCAAGCCTGTCGTCCGCGCCACGCTGTTGCACGGCAACGAGCCGCTCCAGCCATTGCTTGAGCCGTTCAATCGCAGCACGATCCACGGAGGAGGGCAGCGGCTCGCGCTCGAACGCCTCGACGAAGCGGCCGGTGAGTTGCCCCAGCAGCCGTGCGGCGGCGGCATTGTCCGGCTCGGATTGCAGAAGCTGCGCGACACGTTCGTTGAACGCGACATAGGTGGCGATGCCACCGGGCTGTGTCTGCAACCAGTTCAGGATGTCTTGCACTTCTCTGTCCTTTCTTCGCGACGCGGCTGCGGCCGACCCGACAGGGATGATGATCGATTCTGCTGTACGGGGCATTTCTTTACGATCCTGCCACCCGTTCGGCGCGACCGCCATGGCGCGCGGACCAGCCCACGGGGTCGGCCAGGAAATCCGCCACCGCGCTACGATCCGCGGCCGCAATGCCCCGGTCCAACGCCAGCACATCCTGCCAGGTCGCCAGGACGTGCAGCCGCAGGCCAGCAGCAGCCAGCCGCTCATCGGCGCCGGGAAAGGCGTCGTGGCAGAAGATGGTCAGGATATCCTCGACCAACGCACCGGCGCTGCGCAGGCCGCGGGCGAAATTCATCTTGCTGGTACCGTCTGTGGTCAGGTCGTCCAGCAGCAGCAGGTTCAGGCCCTCGACGGGACCGCCTTCGACCTGCGCATTGCGGCCCGCCCCCAGCGGCCGCTTGCGCACATAGCGCAGGTCCATCCCCACGCGATCGGCGAGCGCAGTGGCAAAGGGAATGCCTGCGGTCTCGGCCCCGGCGATGGCATCGAAGCCGCGCGCGGCCAGCGGCCCGACAAGATAGGCCGCAGCGATTTCGGTCACCGCAGCCCGCATCCGAGCCGCGCCGAACAGAAGCCGCACATCCACATAGACAGGGCTGGCCCAGCCGGAGGCAAGATAGAACGGGCAGGAGGCGCTGACATGGATCGCCCCCGCCCCCACCAGAAGCTCGGCCACGGCGCGGCCAGTGTCTTGCACGTTCATTGCCGGACCCCTTCTATCGACCAGGGCAGTTCCTCGCCGCCCCTGAAGACCACGACCTCGTCCTCGCCGACCGGAAGACTGTCGATGACGCGCTCGGGCCGCTCGACCAGCGTCACGGTTCCCTCGTTCAGCGCAAGCCCGTGGAAGCGCGCGCCGTTCTCGCTGGCAAAGGCCTCCAGCCGGTCAAGCGCGTTTTCCTCGGCAAAGACCTGGGCATAGCATTGCAGCGCCACCGGCCCCAGGAAGATCCCGGCGCATCCGCAGGCGGCCTGCTTGGCGGCTCGCGGATGCGGTGCGGTGTCAGTGCCCAGAAAGAAGCAGGCCTCGCCGCCGGTCGCGGCCCTGCGCAGGGCCAGGCGGTGCCGTTCGCGCTTGGCAACCGGCAGGCAGTAGAGATGCGGCCGCAGCCCGCCCTGGAACAGCGAGGTACGATTGATCATCAGGTGATGTGGCGTGATGGTCGCGGCTACGCGCGACGCGTGGGCGCGCACCAGATCGGCGGTCTCGGCCGTCGTCACATGCTCGACCACGACCTTCAGCCCCTGGTGGCGTGCCAGCAGCGGCACCAACACCTGGTCCATGAAGCGTTCCTCGCGGTCGAAGATATCGACCTCGGGGTCGGTGGCCTCGCCATGGATCAGCAGCGGCATGCCGATGCCCTCCATCCGTTCAAGCACCGGGGCCAGGGCGGCGATGTCGGTGACGCCGTGATGGGCATTGGTGGTGGCCCCAGCCGGATAGAGCTTGGCGGCGATCCAGGTCCGGCTCTCGAATCCGCGCGCGATCTCGTCGGGGGCGGTCGCGTCGGTCAGGTAGCAGGTCATCATCGGCTGGAAATCCATCCCGGCCGGCAGGGCATCGAGGATGCGTCGCCGATAGGCGGCCACAGCCGCCACCGTCGTCACGGGTGGTACCAGATTGGGCATGACGATGCCGCGCGCGAATTGCGCGGCGGTAAAGGGCAAAACCCTGCGCAGCATCGCACCGTCGCGCAAATGGATATGCCAGTCGTCGGGCCGACGGATGGTGACCGAGCGCGGCCCGCCTGACGGGGAAATGGCGCTGCTCATTCCAGAGCCTCCCGGATGGCGGCGCGCATCACCGCGATGCCGGCCAGGAAATCCCCGATCTCCATCGCCTCGCGCGGATTATGCGAACCGTGCTGGTTGCGCACGAAAACCATGGCCGAGGGAATCCCGGCATTGGCAAAGACCGCCGCGTCATGCCCAGCACCGCTGGGGATTTCCTCGGCCGGAAGCCCCAGCGACTCTGCTGCCGCCTTCAGCCGGGCGATCCATGCCGCGTCCAGCACCGCCGGCTCGGTTTCCATGCGTTGATCGAAGCTGAAGACCACGCCGCGCTCCTCACCGATCATCGCGCATTCAGAACGGAAGATGTCGTAGAATGTCTCCATCGCCTCGCGGCTCTGGCTGCGAACCTCGAAGCTGAAGCAGGTGGTGCCGGGGATGCGGGCGATGGCGTGCTCACGTGGATCGGTTCCCATCTCGCCGCAGGTCACGACCAGATCGCGGCCGCGTTCCAGCAACGTGCGCCAATGCCGGTCGAGATGGCCGACAAGCTCGGCCGAGGCGAAGACCGCATCGCGCCTCAGCCAGCGCGGCACGGCACCGGAATGGCCCGCCTCGCCCCGGCATTCGACCGCGCGGTGGCGCAGGTTTCCTCGAATGCCGGTGACGATGCCGATGGGCAGGTCGCGGGCGACCAGAACCGGGCCCTGCTCGATATGCAGTTCGATCCAGCCGGCGATGCGGGCGGGGTCCAGCAGCGCCTCACCCCGCCCGATGCGGGCGACGTCGGCGCCGACGCCGGCCATGCAATCGCCCAGCCGGTGGCCATCGCGATCCCGGGCCTCAAGCTCACCTGGATGCAGCGCGCCCAGCAGCGCACTCGACCCGATATAGGCGCGACCGAACCGGGCGCTTTCCTCGCCGCGCAGGCCGAGGACCTTGAGGCTGCGCCGGGGCCGGAACCCTTCGGCATGGAACCCGGCAAGAATGGCGAGCCCGGCAATGACTCCGGCCGCACCGTCGTAGTTCCCGCCCTGCGGCACGGAATCCAGATGCGAACCGCAGGCGAGAAAGGGCAGGTCGGGCTCAGTCCCCTCCAGCGTAATGACGAGATTGGCCCCGGCGTCGCGCTCTGTCGTCAGGCCGAGGCTCCGGGCTTTCGCCTCGATGATGCCCAGTGCCTGCGACTCGTGCGGGCTATAGGCCTCGCGCGTGATGCCGGTGCCGTCGAAAGCGGCCGCGTGCAACGCGTCGAACAGTTCCCGCGCCAGCAGCTGGTCCGTGGCGTCGCCGGAAAAGACCTCGCAGCGGTCACTCGTCGCCACCCCGATCATGATGCCGCCACCGGGTCGAGCCAGGCGAGATCGCGCTCGTCCGCCTCCTCGATCAGCACACCGCCGACCAAGTCGGCGACGCGCGGGATCTCGCGGCGCAGGCAGAACTCGGCCAACGCGTCTATGATCGTGGTCATCGCGGCGGGTTGCACGAAGGTCGCGGTGCCGACCTGCACGGCACTGGCACCGGCCAGCATGTATTCCACCGCATCCTCGGCGGTGGCAATGCCGCCGCAACCGATCACCGGAATCCGCACCGCCTTGGCGCATTGGAACACCTGCCGCAGCACGATGGGCTTGATCGCCGGCCCCGACAGCCCGCCCATGATATTGCCAAGGCAAGGCTTGAAGGTCCTGAGGTCGATGGCCATGGCCAGGATCGTGTTGGCGACCACCACCGCATCCGCCCCGCTGGCCTCGGCGGCCTGCGCCACCTCGGGAACATTGCCGGTATTGGGCGTCAGCTTGACCCAGAGCGGCAAGCGGGTCGCCTCGCGCAGCGCCCGGGTGACGCGCTCGGTCGCCCCGGCATGCATGGCGAAGGCCTTGCCATCCTCTTCGATGTTCGGGCAGGAGATGTTGGCCTCGATGGCCGCGATGCCGGGAAACGCGCTCAGTTCGGCGGCAAGGCTGGCAAAGCCCTCGGTCGTGGGGGCCGAGATGCTGACCACCAGCGGTGTGTCATAGCGCCGGTAATGCGGCAGCGTCCTCTCGACGAAATGGGACACGCCCTTGGACGGAATGCCGATGGCGTTGATCAGGCTTCCGGGCTGCTCGACCACCCGGGGCAAGGGATTGCCGTCGCGCAGTTCGCGGGTGATCGTCTTGGTGACGAATGCCCCCAGCCGGTTGAAGTCCATGACCTTGTCCAGCCCCTCGGCAAAGGTTCCCGAGGCCGGCATGACGGGGTTCTTCAGGCGCAGGCCGCCGATATCGACGGCCAGATCGACATTCATGCTCACGGCAGCGCCTCCATCAGATCGAACACCGGCCCGTCCCAGCAGACCCGGCGATTGACGATCGCCCCGTCCACGTTGAAGTCGCGCACGCAGCAGTAGCAAAGCCCGATACCGCAGGCCATCTGCTGCTCCATCGCCACCTGCCCAGGCAAGCCGTATTCCTGTGCCAGGCGCTGCTGCACCCGCATCAGCCGGCTGGAGCCGCAGGTATAGAAGGCGTTGCAGCGCCCCTCGGCGATCAGGCCGCGCAGGATACGCTCGACATTGGCCGGGCCGCTGGTCTGTTCCTGGTCGGTGACGGTGATGACCTCGGCACCCTCGGCGCGGAACAGATCGACCGAGACCACCAGGTCGGGCCGCCGGGCGCTGAATATCGCCGTGATCTTGCTTCCGTTCAGCCGTGCGGCCCGGGCCAGGGGCGCCAGCGTCGCCAGCCCCGCGCCCCGGCCCACCGCCACGATATGGCGAAGGCCGGGGTCCAGCCTGTAGCCCGTGCCCAGCGGCCCCATGATGTCCAGCCGGTCGCCGGGCTTCAGCATGTCGAGCCCGCGCGTCCCCGCCCCCGTCACTTTATAGAGGAACTCGACCTGCCGGCGATCCGGGAAGGCACCGTAAAGGCTCATCGGGCGGCGCAGGAAGGGCGCCTCGCCCGGCGGCATCGGGCAAAGCAGTTGGAAGAACTGCCCGGGCTGCGCGGCGGCGGCCTCGGCGCTACAGTGCACCACCATATGGCGGTATTCGCCATTCACGGCACGGTTCTGGACCACCTCGGCCAGTTCCGCGACGACGCTGGCCTTCCAGGGGGCGCATGCGCATCCCCCTGCCGCGTCCTGCTGCCCGTCGGGCCGCACGGTCATCGGTTCCATGATACCCATCCTGGTCAATCCAGTTGCGCGCCACGCCGCTCGGGGATGAGCAGCCACATGGCAATGAAGTCGAGAAGATACAGCGCCGCGAGCAAAGCGATGGCCGCCTGAAAGCTGTAGGCCGCCGCGATGGCGCCCACCACCAGCGGGCCGAAGCCGCCCACCGCCCGGCCGATGTTGAACAGCACGTTCTGCGCCGTGGCCCGGGCCGAAGTCGGGTAAAGCTCGCTAATCAACGCGCCATAGCCGCCGATCATGCCATTGACGAAAAAGCCCATGACCGCGCCGACCACCAGCAGTTCGATCGGGTCGCTCAGCCGCGAATAGACCACCACCATGATCGCGGCCATGATCATATAGCTGAAGAAGGCGGGCCGGCGGCCGACACGGTCGGCCAGGTGACCGAAGCAGAAGATGCCGGCGGCCATGCCCAGGATCGTGACCGACGTCCAGACCGCCGATTGAGTCAGCGCAAAGCCGAACTGGCTGGCCAGATAATTCGGCATCCAGATCATCACGCCGTAATAGCCGAAGTTCTGCACCGAACACAGGATCACCATGCCAAGGCTGAGCTTGCCGGTCTCCCTGTCCTTGACCAGCAGTTTCAGGGCGGATTCCTTGGGCGCCTGCTTCGTCTTGGCAACGAAGACCTCTGGCTCGTGCAGCGAATGGCGGATCCAATAGGCCACGAATGCCGGGAAGATGCCGAGGGCGAACATGCCGCGCCAGCCGATCTCGGGCAGCAGCATCGGTGTCACCACCGCCGCGGCCAGCACCCCCGTCTGCCAGCCCAGTGCGACATAGGACGAGGCCCGCGCCCGCTTGCTGGCAGGCCATGCCTCGGCCACCAGCGCCATGCCGATGCCGAATTCGCCGCCCAAGCCCATGCCGGCGATGGTACGATAGATCAGCAGATCCCAATAGCCCTGCGCCAGCGCGCAAAGCCCGGTAAAGACCGCGAACAGCACGATGGTCCAGGTCAGGACGCGGATGCGCCCGATCCGGTCGGAGAGCATGCCGAAGCCGATGCCCCCCAATACCGCGCCGACCAGGGTCGCAGTCACCAGCGAAGCGGCCTGCGCCTGGCTCAGCGCCAGATCGACCGCGATGGTCTTCAGCATGAAACCGAGGATCAGCAGGTCGAAGCCGTCCATCGCATAACCGATCGCTGCGCCCCACAGCGCCTTGCGGGCCTTGCTGTCGACCTCCGTCGGCAGCGCGGCGGTCTGCCCGCCTTCCTGGGCATTACTCGTGAGCACGTTTACCTCCCCTGGTATGAGTGAAGAAGGCGTCCCACGGGCTCCGCCCTGCCCTGTACAGGGTCGCGCATTCCTTGCGGGAACGCCGGTCCTTCACCGATGCATGAGTTACGCTACATCCGCGTTGTATCAAATTCAAGAAAAATCTCAAAAATGATACATGGGAGATTATGTCATTTAGTATGCTGATATTTAAAGAGTATGGCGCCGACGAAACCGCGGATCACAGACTATGTTCCTGCCGAACACTCCGCTCCAGCACTTCCCTCAAGGTTCGAATCGCGCTCTCCCCCCTCCGGGACCGGCGCCAAAGATCCTCGGCGAGCCGCTCATAGAGACGCACGGGCTCGACGTCTCCGGTCACCATGGCGACACCCGAGCGCAGGTTCGGCAGATCGCCCGTCAATCGAAACGGGCTGATGCAGACCAGCGCTTCGCCGCCGCGGCGGAACAGTTGGAAGGCGACATTGGGTAGGGTCGCGTCGATCACGCCGATCTGCACGCCCATCGGCTCGCTCTCGATCAGCGCGATCAGATGTTCGACCTCGCGCCGGGCGGCCAGCTTTCTCTCGGCCTGGATGCTGGCTGGCAGGCCGAAGCGGCCGACCACGCCCATGCGCAGCCAGCGCTCGACCTCTGGCGCACTGACGAAGTTCACCACGCTCAACCCTCGCTGGGCCCGCGCCTGCTTGCGTTCTTCGAGAATGCCGATGATGCTGTCCACCTCGGCAATCTCGGCAGGGCTCGGCACACCGGCGGATTGTGCCTCCAGCAGCGCATGCCGCAGCGGCATCGTATAGGCGTTCGAGGTCAGCAGGTATGAGGTCGGCGGAAAGTAGGCGATGACCTGATCGGCGTCTTCCTCGACTTGGCGCATGCGCTCGAAATAGCTGATGACCTTGTCGTAATACTCGACCCCCGCCCCCAGCAGCGAGGCCACGCTGGTCTCCAGCAGACCGGCCAGCTTTTCCAGGGTCTCGATCTTAACGACGCCGCCGGCTTCTATCCGATACACGGCCGCGCGCGAGACCGCCAAGGCTTCGGCGACATCCTCGGCCGCCAGCCCTTGCCCCAGCCGATACGCCTTGAGCCGTTGTCCGATCTGGTGAAAATCAATTGAGGTCATGGTCGTCTCGTCCCTCTACTTCCGTCTCATTTTATAGACAGAAGCGGAGGGAAGATAGATCCTGCCAGTTGCCAGCGGCACATGACGGCTATCAACCGACCGCCGACACGGCTTTCAGGCTTCTGCAATGCGACGAGTCGCCCTTTTGCACGGCGCCGTCGCGACAACGCCGCTATTTCCTGGCTTGAGAATGCAGCATTCCCCGGAACAGAGAGCCGAAGCTATCCCATCAGATGCACCACTTCGGGAGCCGGGACAAAGCGCCAGTTCCGGCGTGGCCCTGCCATGACGTTCAGGTAATGCATCTCGAAGCCATAGGGCACGCCGCAAGGGTGGTGCCCGCGCGGCACCAGCACCACCTCGCCATCCCTGACCGGCATCACCTCGTCCAGGGATCCGTCGTCGGTATAGATCCGCTGGATGCTCCAGCCGTCCCCCGGGTTCAGGCGGTGGTAATAGGTCTCCTCCAGATAGGTGATGCGGGGGAAATCATCCACGTCGTGGCGATGGCTGGGATAACTCGACCAGTTTCCGGCGGGGGTAAAAACCTCGGTGATCAGCAGCGAGTCGCAGTAATCCTCGGCCTCCATGGCGATGTTGTTGATGAAGCGGCTGTTGCTGCCATCGCCGCGCTGGGTCAAGGTGATCCCCTCGGGCCCGATGCGCCGCGCCGCATGCCCGCCATGGCCGGGTGCCGAACAGACGGCGATCACGCAATCGGTCTGCGCCTCGGCCCGCCAGTCCTGCCCGTTCGGAACGTAAAGACAATGCGGCGGCGTCTTTTCGAACACGCTCATCCGTTCGCCCAGCACGCCCCAATCCTGCCCGGCCGCCGCAAACGCCGCCTTGCCCTCGACCACGACCAGGATGAGCTCGCGATCCCCGGTGGCCTCGGCCGCCGTATCGCCCGGCCGCAGCCGATACAGCGAAAAACCGACGTTACGGCAGCCGGCGGATTGCGGGGTGATCTCATGCACCTTGCCATGGGTGCCAAAGGGTTTGCAAAGCAGCCTGCTCATCATTCAGCCTTACTTTCTTGTCCAGATATCCCCGCAAGGGACGGAGGGCGGTCCCGTCAGGGCAAGGCTCAGACGGTCCCGACCCGATCCAACCCCGCCTCGCGCGCCGCGGCCTTCAGCGCCTTCAGGCCCAGCGACTGGTATCCAGCGGGTTGCGCTTGTCGGGGTCCTGCTCGGCCTCGATCACCAGCCAGCCGTCATAGCCGGCATCGGCCAGGATCTTCAGCGGCGGCCGGAAGTCGATGGCGCCTTCGGGATCGCCCGGCACGGTGAAGGCCCCGGCCAGCACGCCCTGCAGGAAGCTCATGTCCCTGGTGCGCACCTCCTCGGTCACGACGCGACGGATGTTCTTGGCATGGAGATGCGGCACCTTGCACGACATCTCGGTCGTCGGCAGCCGGTCACGGTTCTTGGTGAAGACGGCCGGCCTTCGGCCCGGGGCTTCGCCCGTTCAGGGCTGAAATCCGTCCCCCGGACGGATTTCCGGGCGCCCCTTACCCCAAACGGGATCGTCAATGCCCAGCCCCACGAACCAGCGGAACAGCAGGTTATACTACATCTGCTCCATCAACTGCCACTCCGACCGGACCGAGAACAGGATCTGGATCAGGCTGGCCCGGATTAGCCGCTCCGATTAGATCGATGGGCGGCCCCAGTCGGTGTAAATCGCCTCGAACTCGGCATCGAGGCTGGCCAGCGCCTCCTTCACCACCTGCCGGATCTTGCGCAGCGGATGCCGTGCTGGGATGCGCGCCTCCAGATCGACATAGCTGAACAGCGACCCGCTTGCTTCGTCTGTCCCGCGCATCTTCACCCCCGCCGTTGCCGTTGCCGTGCCGAGGGTGAATCATGTTCCGAATCGTGCGTCGAGGGCCGACTATTTTCAGCAGCCTGTTAGACGCCATCACACCCCAACATCTGCCGTCGCTCGAACTCGGCGGGTGACCGCATCCCGTTCCTCGCATGCTTGCGCTTCGGATTGTAGAACATCTCGATGTAATCGAATACGTCCTGCCTGCCTCTTCGCGCGTCCGGTAGGTTCTGCGTCTGATCCTTTCGCGCTTGAGCAGGTTGAAGAAGCTCTCGCCGACGACATTGGCGCCCTCGCACGCCAGGCGCAGCGCGGCGGCCGCCCCCATGCCGCGGGCATGGCCGGTGACGATGAAGGTCTTGCCGGCAAAACGGCCCGGGATGTGGTAGTCGGGATCCAGCGGGCTGATCCTGACCAGCCCGTTACCGGGCTTGCCCGCAGCCGCGGCCGGGGCTTCCGCTTGCGCTGCCCCGGCCGTGGTGGCCTCGACCGCCGCTGTGGCGAAGGCACCAGCAAGGCCGGTCACGCCTTTCAGGACATCTCTGCGTTCCATCTGTCGTTTTCTCCTTGCATGGGGATGCCAATGCCGGGCCGTCGGCTCAATAGGTGGTGAAACCGCCGTCGGTGGCATAGTTGGCTCCGGTCAGGTTCGACGCCTCGGGCGAAAGCAGGAACAGCATCACTGCCACCTGTTCTGCGGCGGTCGAGCCGCGCCTGGGCTGCTGGGACGCCTCGATCAGGCTGCTGATCTTCATCATCCCAAGCCCGCTGTCGTGAAACCCCGATTCGGCCCGCTGCCGCAGCAGGTCAAAGGCCCGCTCGTACATCGGAGTGATGGTGGTGCCCATGCAGACCGAGTTCACCCGGATGCCATAGGGGGCATAATCGATGGCCGCGTTCTTGGTCAGCCCGTTCACTGCATGTTTCGAGGCGACATAGGAGGGCGTGCCGCCAAAGCCGCGCAGCCCGGCGACCGAGGCCACGTTGACGATGCTGCCGCCGCGGCCCTGGGCCAGCATCTGCCGCAACTCCGCACGTAGCGAGCGGAAGGTTCCTGTCGCGTTCACCCGCATCACCACATCCCAGTAGTCGTCGGTGGCCTCGTCGATGCGTGCCATGACCAGATCCTTCTGGCTGGCATAGTCGATGGGATCGCCTGGAAAGATCGCGTCCATCACCCCGGCATTGTTCAGCGCGCAGTCCAACCCGCCGAAATGCTCGACCGCCGCCCGCACCATGGCGTCGCAGACCGCGGTTTCCGAAATGTCGCCCGGCACGAAGACCGCCTTGCCGCCCTCGGACCGGATCGCGTCGATCACCGCCTGTCCCTCGTCGGCGATCCAGTCCACGCCCACAACATTCGCCCCCTCGCGGGCCAGCCGGATAGCGGCCAGGCGCCCCATGCCGCGGGCGCAGCCCGTGACCAGCGTGGTCTTGCCCGCGAACCGGCCGGGCACGAAGTAATCTTCGGGCACCGGCACAATGTTCTGCCGCCCGGGCAGAGCCGGATCCGCCGGATCCCAGGGCATCGCATAGGCGCCAAGAGTCGTGGGCGTGGCCGCCGGTTGCGCGGTCTCGGCCGCAAGCGGGCTGGCCAGGCCGCCGGTCACAGCGGCCGCACCAATGACTTTCAGCAGGGCGCGGCGCTCGATGCCTTCGGCGCTATCATGCGGTTCACTCATCGATATTCCTCGTTTCTTTGGTAATGGATGGGTTTGGCCGTCCGCTCAGAAGGCGTAGCGGACGAAGGCCATGACGCTGAGCCAGTCCTTGGCGCTGCCGCCAAGCGCGGCCTTGGCGGCCGATCCTGGCACAGTGTAGGCGACATGGCCGTGGATGTAGGTATTCTTCGACTTGAACCACTTGACCGTGACATTGGCCTCATAGCCCAACTCGTCGTCGCTCAGCACGGACAGGGCCGGATTGCCGCCGATATTGTTCAGCTGGTCGGCCCGGAACGCCCAGAGCTGCGGCACCACCTCGATGCGCGGCGTCACCTTGAAGCGGGCCTGGATGCGATGGGCGATGACATTGCTGTCCTGCACCACCTTGAAATGGTTGGCGCCCTGCACCCATTGCTCGCCTGTGCCGCCGGAGAGCAACGGGTCCCAGCGCTCATAGGCAGAGGTGGCGGGATCGTCGCCCGAAAAATAGGACACCCGATAGCTGATCGTCGGCGACCAGCGGGCATCGGCAAAGTGATAGCCGAGTTCCGCCCAGCCCGCGCGCGCGTCCATGTCGAAATTGCGGTTGGTCTGGCGGGCGATCTCGGCCCCGAAGAATGGCCCCGAGGCGCCCGCGGGATTCAGCTGATAAGCAAGGCGTAGATCATGCACCCGCAGCCCTTCGCGCCCGCCGGCGACGGAGCCGTCCGGCCCGAAATAGTTGGCGCCGGATTTCGGCACCGTCAGATAGCTGGCGCCGAGGGACAGGCCGCGCAGGGGCGTCGTCTCCAGGTTGACGCCGCCGATCCGGGTGCCGGTGTCCAGCAGCGGCAGTTCGTCGGGGTCCAGATAGAACGCCTCGAGCTTCACGTCGTTATAGGCGATCTGGCCCAGCACCAGCAGGTCCGAGGACCAGCGCGCATTGGCCTGGAGCGCCGCTCGTTCGCCGCCATTCGCGGCGGTGTTGGCGATCAGGAAGCCGTTGGCCAAGGTGAAACGCTGACGCCCGGCGGTCAGGTTGAAGACCAGCCGGTTGCCCCGTCCGTCCACATGCCCGCCAACAATGCCCAGATAGGCGTCCTCGACCTGGGTGTGGCTGCGGGTCTTGTCGGTGAACAGTTCCTGCCCCTGCGACCAGGTGGTCATGGCGCTGAGACCGCCATAGAACGACAGCCCTTCGCCCAGGGGGGTGATCCCGTAGACGCCGTAATGCAGATAGGCCTCGGCCCAGTCGTCATAGCCACGACCGGCGGCCTTGCCCTGCAGCAGCGGATTGCCGGCCAGCATCAGGTCGGGCCGGCCATACCAGGCATTGTCATTGCCGTAATATAGGCTGAAGGCGTCGAGCTTGAACCGCAGATAGGTTCCGTCCCGGTCCAGCAGGATCGGAAAATCGCGCCAGTCCCCGGTCAGGGCCATGCCGCGGCCCGCATCCGGCTGCGTATCGTCCCGCAGGGTGATCAGGATGGCCAGATCGACGCCGCCCGCGGCTGACGGCAAGGTCTCGTGATCGAGAGCGGCGATGCCCGCAATGCGCTTGGCAGCGCCAAGGGCCAGCGTGACCTGCTCGTCCGAATAGCTGCTGCCCGGGAACAGCCGCAGCGCCCGGCGTACGCCGTCCTCGACCCGGCTGTTGAAGGCAGAATCGGCAAGCGGATTGGTGATGCGGATGCTGATGCTGTCTATCGCCCGGCCGGAAAAGGGCTGCGCATCCGCGATGCCCTG
>NZ_LLWQ01000172.1 GCF_001447385.1 Paracoccus sp. MKU1
GAGGGCGAGGGAACCGTCGCCTCCTTCCCATGGGTGGGTTCAAGGGAGGGGCTTCAGCCCTTCCCTTGGGGAGGATGTTTGAAGGAGGGGCCTGCCCCTTCCTTCATGGGAGAGTGTTGAGAGGGGGCTAGCCCCCTTTCATCAGCCCTGCCGGCCGGTCGATCCGGCCGCCAGGGCTCCTGACGACGAAGCAAAGACGAGAAGCGGCTTTCGCCGCCTCTCGTCGCAGGCTCAGTCGGTATCCGGTCCCCAGAGCGGATTGCTCACCGGGTCCTCGATGCCTCCCCAGTCGGGTTCCAGGCCCCGGATCACCGCCGCAATCTCGTGTCCGCCGATTTGCGTGCGGCCTTGCGCGATGAGGATGCTCACCGCGGTCGCGTCGGCCTCGATGGCCCGGATCGCGTCCTCCATGTCGTCATGGGGACCGAGGTTCTCGATGGGGATCACATCGCCATCCTCATCGTAGCCGCCGTGCAGATACATCGGCGCATCGGCCAGCCGCTCCGCCGCCAGTTCGGCCTCTCGGATGAGGCGGAAGGCATGCTTGCGCTCGCGCCAGTAAGCTGCGCTGCCACCGTCGATGCTGATGATCTTGTGATTATTCATGTCATGTCTCCTTTCGCTCTCTGACGGAAGGAGCCTGCACTGTAGCCGCGAGGGGTCAGGGATCGCGAAGCGACCGTCAGCGGCGGCGAGCGGGGGAGCCGATTTTCTGACGATGCCTTTGGGCATTGGCTGAAAATTGGGGGGACCGCGATGTCCTTGACGCCGGAGTGGCTGGTGTATGATCCGAAGTCAGTGAGAGAAGAGCCCGCGGCCCCGACCAGGGGCCGCGACAATATTCGGCGCCGCCGACAGGGGGAGGTTTGGAGGGGTTTCCCCTCCATAGGTGGGGGAGTTTGAGGGGGCGGGGCTCTGCCCTGCCCCTTCATGGGGTGAGTTTGAGAGGGGCGGCCTGCCCCCCTTTCATAAGCCCTGCCGAGCGGTCGATCCGCTCGTCAGGGCTATAGATCTTGCGATGAAGCGGCGGCAGCGCCGGTGAACATGGAAAAACCCGGCGGCTTGCGCCGCCGGGCTCCGGGCGTCCCGCTCAGAACGGGATGTCATCGTCGTCGATGAACTTGCCGTCGTCGCTCTCGGTCTGCTTCGCGCGGCTCAGGAAATCCACCGTCTCGGCGATGATCTCGCAGCCGTAGCGGTCAACCCCGGCGGCGTCGGTCCACTTCGTGTAGTGGATACGGCCGCGAACCAGAACCTTCATGCCCTTTTCGCAATGCTGCTGGACCGTCTTGCCGAGGCCGTTGAAGCAGGTGATGCGGTGCCATTCCGTGTCCTGGACCCGATAGCCGTTCTCGTCGCGGACGACGCGGCCTTCCGAATAGCGGGGGCGCGAGGTGGCCAGGGTGAAGTGGGTGATGCCGGTGCCGCCCTGGGTGGTGCGGGTTTCGGGGGTCTGACCGATGTTGCCGGCGAGGATGACGATGTTCTGCATTGTAAGTCTCCGTTGCTCCTCGGAGGGACCATCCCTCCGACGAGACCCGGCCAAGGCCGTCGGGAGACTCCCGCAACTGCCGTCCTTTCGGCAGCTTGCCCCTAAGGCCCCAGGTGGGGCGGGCAGCCGCGCTTGTGCGGCAACACGGCTGGGAGCCGCGGGGGTTGCTGGTGGAAACCGAACGGACTTAGGGGATCAGTCAGGCGGAGGGATTGGAGCTTTCGAGAGCACAAATACGGGGACGCACAGCAGAACCATCGTCCTTGCCGGCGACAGCGAACAGACAGGCCACCGAGACCCGGACCATGCGGCACAGCACCGGCCCACCCGCCTTCTCTTTCCCGGCCGCGCTCGCGCTCGCCGCAGGAAGGCTATGTCGTCCGGGATGAGAACGAAGCAGCTATCGGGTTTCCAGGCGCAGCATGGCATTGCCGCGGCTTCGACAGCGGAAGGCCCGGTCCCGCTGCATTGCGAGAAGTGGCAATGAAGGTGTTCGTGGCTGAACTTTCGGAACGAAGCGCCGATGCTGCCGGGGTTGACCGCTACGGCTATGGGATTCGTGCCGATGACCGATTTCCAAGCCACAGCGCGAAGCAGACAGAGCATGATGGCGGTGAGGACAGCGATGACATGACCGCCCAATGTTCGAGCCGGAAGCCGGAGCCCGGCGGCGCAAGCCGCCGGGTTTCCCTCTTGGAAGCAGACGATCGCAAGCGCCGTTTCAGCGCGAGAACACCGACTCGCCGAGGGCGTTCAGATTGACGACGGCCGAGACGCCGATGGCAAGGCCGCCAATGCCGCCGAGCAGATTGAGGACAAGGGCCGAGTCGATGGCGTTCTTCGTGATGCCATAGACAAGCGCATAGCCCGCGATAACGGCGGGCACCGCGAAGAGAGCGAGCGCGATGAGGCGCAGGACCGGGTTTTTGGCGAAGCCGAGAACCGCGATCACCAGTGCGATCGACAGCAGGGCGGCGCCAGCAGCACTGAGGCCGGACATCAGGACGCCGGCTCCCGCGCCCCAGGCATACTGAGCGGCGGTAATGGCGGCCATGACGGGCAAGGCATAAATCGCGAGATTGAAGGCAATCACGCAAGCCGTGATGGTGAGCGAGATGGCGAGCAGGATTAGCGTCATGTAAACCTCCAGCGAACGATTGGGGATCACGACAGGCTGCCGGGAGATACGCTCCGCCTGCGACTATGCTGCTTCGCCGGTTCTGCAAGGATGCCTTATCAAAGGCTTCGCCCGTCCTGCTGTCAAGTATCGGCGGCTGAAAGCCGCCGAGCGGCGGCGCTTACGCGCCGCCGTCGAACTTCATGACCGGGATGCCGAGCTTGCGGGCCTTGTCCGCGAAGTTCTCCTGAATCCCGGTGCCGGGGAAGACGAGGACGCCGACCGGCAGCACATCCAGCATGGCGTCGTTGCGCTTGAAGGGCGCGGCCTTACCGTGCTTCGTCCAGTCGGGCCGGAAGGCCACCTGCGGCACCTTGCGGTGATCGGCCCAGCGGGAGGCGATCAGTTCGGCTCCCTTCGGCGAGCCGCCATGCAAGAGCACCATCTCCGCGTGCTTGGCATGGACCTGATCGAGTTTCGCCCAGATCAAGCCGTGATCGTTGAAGTCGGCGCCGCCGGTCACGGCTACCTTCGGGCCGGCGGGCAGCATCACCTCGGTCTCGGCTCGGCGTTTTGCGGCAAGGAAGTCGCGGCTGTCGATCATCGCGGCGGTCAGGTTGCGATGGTTGACCATCGAGCCGGAACGCGGCCGCCAGGCGCTGCCGGTGTGGTGCTCGAAAGCCTCGGCGGCGAGGTCGCGGAAGAGTTCTATGCTGTTGCGCCGTTCGATCAGGGTCTGCCCCTCGGCCGTGAGGCGTTCGAGTTCGACCGACTTCACCTCGCTGCCGTCCTGTTCCCGCTGCATCCGACGCTGCGCCTGCTCGTTGTCGTCGAGATCACGCTCCACCCGGCTGGTGGCGCGGTGGAAGAGATTGACGGTCCCCCAGAGCAGCTCTTCGAGGTCGGGTTCTAAGCGGGTGTCGCCGAGCGTCGAGACAAGGGCGTCGAAGATATCTGTGACGGCTACAGCGACGGTATTGCCCTCGGGCAGCGGCCTCGGATCGGGTTCGTCCTGGAAGGGACGCCAGCCGTAGAGCTGGAGTTCGGTGAGGGTGTGATCGGTCTGGGAGGAGGTGTGGACCGGCTCGTCGCCTGCGGAATAGGTTTCGTTCGTCATCGGGAGCGTCCTTCGTCTGGAGACCGCGCCCATCGCGGCCTTCGCAGGCGTCGAAGCGCACGGGCGGGACGGCCGGTCAGCCCTCGCCCGCTCCGCGAGGGTCTTGATGGCCGGGGGTGGACTATTTTGACTTTCGCGATGCAAAGGCGGGGCTCGTCCCCGCCGGCGGAAAATAGTTCACCCCCGGCCATTGGCCTGCCGTCCCGTTTGTGCGCCGATCGCCCTCTCCGAAGGCCGTGGGTGCGGGACTCTCCGACGAAGGATGCTTCTGGCGATGACCTGAGACCGAAACCCGCAGAGGACGAAGCTGGGCCGCGCCTCCGGGACCGATCACACCCTCACCTCTCCATGAAACGGCGGACGTCTTCGGGATGAAGCTGATCTTTCAAGGCCGCCCGGAGGGCATCGGCGCCGTGGCGTCGCAGATCGTCGTTGAAATCGCCGTTGAGCGGCGTGAGCGTCATCGCCTCGATCCCGAGGCTCGCTGCTCTGGCAACCAGGCCGTCTCTTGCACCGTCCCCGGCCGGGTCGCGATCCCTGACGACATAGAGCCGGCGCAGCGTCGGCGGGAACAGGATGGCGGCGAGGTGAGCGGCCGAAAGCGCCGCCAGCATCGGCATGCGGGGCAGAACCTGACGGGGCGACAGCACGGTCTCGATGCCCTCGCCGGCGGCGAGAACCTCATCGGCGGCGCCGAAGCGGACGGCGTGGCCGAGAAGGTCGCCCATCGCCCGCCGCGGTGTCTCAACAGGTGCCTTGCCGGAACCGTCCGGGGCGAGCCAGGTGCGATGCGCGCCGGTCTGGTGGCCGGAGAGATCGGTGACGGCGGCAACGAGTGCCGGCCTGATCTCGGTGGGCGAATGCTCGTCGTGCCTGTAATAGCA
>NZ_LLWQ01000173.1 GCF_001447385.1 Paracoccus sp. MKU1
ATGGTGGTGTCGATGGAGCCGATGATCACCATCCCCGAGGGCCTGCCCGGCGCCGGCGGCTATCGCGAGCACGACATCCTGGTGATCGAGGAAGGCGGCAACCGCAACATCACCGGCTTCCCCTATGGGCCGGAGCACCTGATCGTGAAGGGCAAGGCCAGGGCCGCCTGACCCCCGACATTCCCGCCCGCCGGACCTCGGCGGGCGGAGCACGGAACGGCGGCCCAAAACCGCCAGGACCGGCCCGCATCTCCCCCGCGGGCCGGGCGCCCCCCGATACGGCCCCGGACGAAGGGCCGGTCCCCGCGATTCCCGCTGCCAACAAAAAAGCAAGAACATCCGACAGGAGAGACATCCATGAAAAAGACCCTCATCTTGACCACCGCGCTGACGCTGCTGGCCACGACCGCCTCGGCGCAGGAGATCACCGTCATGTCCTGGGGCGGCACCTATGGCCAAAGCCAGGTCGAGGCCTATCACAAGCCCTTCACCGCCAAGACCGGCATCAAGGTCGTCGCGCTTGACAGCGACAACCCGGCGATCCCGATCAAGGCCCAGGTCGAGGCCGGCAATGTCACCACCAATGTGGCCGATGTCGAATATGCCGACGCGATCCGCCTGTGCGACGAGGGGCTGCTGGAGCCGATCGACCAGGCAATCCTGCCGCCCGCGCCCGACGGCACCCCCGCGACCGAGGATTTCCTGCCGCAGGGCCTGACCGATTGCGCCGTGGGCTCGATCGTGTTCTCGACGATCTTCGCCTATGACGCGACGAAATATCCCGACGCCAAGCCGCAGACCATCGTCGATTTCTTCGACACGCAAAAGTTTCCCGGCAAGCGCGGGATGAAGAAAGTGCCCAAGGCGGTGCTGGAAATGGCGTTGATGGGCGACGGCGTGCCGGCGGATCAGGTTTATGGGCTGCTTTCGACGCCCGAAGGCATCGACCGCGCCTTCGCCAAGCTCGACAGCATCAAGAAGGACATCGTCTGGTGGGAGACGGGCGCGCAGCCGCCGCAACTGCTGGCCGACGGCGAGGTGGCGATGACCATGGCCTATAACGGCCGGATCTTCAGCGCCGCCATCTCCGAGGGCAAGCCCTTCGAGATCGTCTGGGACGGGCAGGTCTACGAGTACAACCTTTTCGTCATCCCGAAAGGCGCGCAGAAGCAGGAGGAGGCGCTGGAGTTCATCAAGTTCGCCACCGACACCCAGAGGCTGGCGGATCAGGCGAAATGGATCAGCTATGGCCCGGCGCGAAAATCCTCGGCCGAGCTTGTCGGGCTCTATCACGATGGCAAGACCGAGATGGCGCCGCACATGCCCACCAATCCCGACAACATGCAGAACGCGCTGGGTTCATCCTATGAATTCTGGGTCGATCACGAGGCGGAACTGGTGGAACGCTTCAGCGCCTGGCTCAGCGCCAGCTGACGGGAGATGCGGCGAGGGGACCGGATCCCCTCGCCGTTTCCGTCGGAAGGCTTCGCCCCGCTGGCCAGGACGGCGGATCCGCCGGCCGGACACCCTGCCCTGAGGCTTCATCTTGCCGCGTAACGGCTGGCAAATCCCATCTCGCCGCAGTCGTGCCCGGCTTTTCATCAAAGCAGGGCAAGTGGATCATCTGGCCCGCAACGGATCTCCGGCTGCTCGGTGATACGCCTCGGCATCCGGAAGGACGGGTTGCCGCAACCCGATGGCTTCCCCCTCGATGCCTTGGATGAACTACGCCTCGAGCACCCGGCGCGCATCCTGCTGCGCCGACCGATCTGCTGCCCTTGGCCCGGGCTACCGACGCCGGATCTGCCGGCCCCAGCTTGGCCAGGACCGCGACGCGCATGCACCCGCCGCTTTGCAGCAAGGCGTCCGGGCAAAGGCGATCCTTGGCTAGGACACCACCGTCCGGCGGAGCAGGCCGGGCCCCTGGGCTTCGATCCCCATCGCCCGGTCATGGCGGAAACGCGGCCGCCGCCAGCACCGGCCCCTTCCCTCAACCAGACCGCGCCGCAGACCTATTTATAGAATCCTTCGCGCAGGTTGATGCCATGTTCCAGCCACATCTTCATGGCGCAGATCATCCCGGTCCAGCCCTCGCAATTGCCCAGGCAGCCCTTGAGCCCGGCCTCGGTCTCCGGCCAGCCGTATTCGCTGATCCGCACCAGCGTGCGCCCGTCTTCCAGCGGCTGGAAGGTCATGGTCACGGTAGTCCAGACACGCGGCTCGCCCTCGGCCTCCCATTGCAGGGTGATGCGCTCGTTCGGGACGACCTCCTGCACCAGCACCGGGAAGGCGCCGGGGAAATCGTGGAAATCCCAGGTCACCTCGGCACCGGGGGCCAGACGGCCCCTGGCGCCGCCGGTGGTGAAGAATTTCGACAGGCTGTCGGGATTCACCACGGTCTCGAACACCTCCTCGACCGGCTTGGCGATCCGGCCGCCGACAGTGAATTTCAGCTCCATGTCACGCTCCTCCTTGTGTCGGGCTCCATTATGTTATATTCATATAACATGTCAACCGAGGATCAGGACGACGCGCTGTTCAAGGCGCTGGGGCACCGGGCGCGCCGGCAATTGCTGGACCTGCTGAAGGCGGGGCCGAAAACCACCGGCGGGCTGTGCGAGGCGCTGCCGCAGCTGGACCGCTGCACGGTGATGCAGCATCTGCGGGTGCTGGAGACGGCCGGGCTGGTCGTGGTCGAGCGGCGGGGCCGCGAAAGATGGAACCATCTCGATGCCCTGCCCATCCATGCCCTGCACGAACGCTGGATCGGCCCCTATGCCGCCTATGCGGTGAGCATGCTGGGCGCGTTGAAGCAGGTGGCGGAAAACGGGCAGCCGCAAATGCCCGGCAAAACCCTGCCGGAACCAGCTGCACCGCGGGCTGAGCCCGATCACCTCGATGACCCGGCAACGGGCGATTGATGGTCCGGCGGATCGGGGGCGGCCAAGTCCCGCGCCGCTGAACGAACGCGGCTCGCGCGGCGACTGCCACCTCCCGCAGGGGTCCTGATGCCGCGGCAGATTCAGTTCAAACACATCAGCGGATGGCGGCTGCCCGCCGGCGCAGCGAAGGTGGATCGTTCGACTCGCTGAGGCGAACCGCGGGCTTTCAGGAACGAGGCACTGGCGGCACGATGCGTTTCTGCGCTCTCGGACCGGCTGAGCTCCTTTGGGCGCGTGAATCGGGACGGGCCGGAAAGCGAGCAGTTCCACGCGGGCGCCCTGCCGCGGCCGGCGGCCCAGGAGGAAACATGATACAGGTCCGTTCCAGTGCGGGAAGGTCGTTCTAGCCCCCCGCAGGCGGGACGTGAGGGGATCGTGTCAGGCTTTCCTTGAGCTCACCCGCCATGGCGAGGCTGCGGGATGGCGGCTTGCCTCAACCTGCAAGATTTCTGTGTGAAACGCCTTCCGGCATGGCCGATGCCGCAACCGGACGGCTGGTCCCGACGCGGTGCCGGCCGATGGGCAGCATCATCGGCTTGCCCGAGACCGGATCGGTCACCACCCGGCTGTCCAGCCCGAAGACGGCGTGCAGGGTCTCGGCGGTCAGCACCGCCTCGGGCGGACCCGAGGCGTAAAGCCGGCCCTCGCGCATCGCCACCAGCAGGTCGGCATAGCGCGCCGCCAGGTTCAGGTCGTGCAGCACCATGACGATGGTGGTGCCGCGCGCCGCGTTCAGGTCCACCAGCAGGTCCAGCACCTCGACCTGGTGGCTGACGTCCAGGAAGGTCGTCGGCTCGTCCAGCAGCAGGATGCCGGTCTGTTGCGCCAGCGCCATGGCGATCCAGACCCGCTGGCGCTGGCCGCCGGACAGCTCGTCCACCGGGCGATCGGCCAGATCGGCGGTCTGGGTGGCGTCCAGCGCCGCGGCGACGGCGCGGTCGTCCTCGGCACTCCAGCGGCTCATCAGGCCGTGATGCGGATGGCGGCCGCGGCCGACCAGCTCGGCCACGGTGATGCCCTCGGGGGCGATGGGCGATTGCGGCAACAGCCCCAGCCTGCGCGCCAGCTCGCGCGCGGGGATGCGGTGGATGGCACGGCCGTCCAGCGTCACCTGGCCCTGCGCGGGGGCCAGCAGCCGCGACAGGCTGCGCAGCAGCGTGGACTTGCCGCAGGCATTGGCCCCGACGATGGCGGTGATCCGGCCCGGCGCGACGGCAAGGTCCAGGTCGCGCAGGATGGCGGCCTCGCCATAGCCGGCGGTCAGCCGCTCGGCGATCAGTCGGTTCTCGGAAGTCACAGCGAGCCTCCTGCGCGGTTCACCCGCACGATCAGGTAGATCAGATAGGGCGCCCCCAGCGCCCCGGTGACGACGCCGACCGGATAGCGGCCCGGCATCAGGAATTGCCCGCAATAGTCGCCAACCAGCACCAGCGCCGCGCCCACCAGCGCCGAGGGCAGCAGCAGCGAGCCGCCGCTACCGATGATCCGCGCCGCGATCGGCCCCGACAGGAAGGCGACGAAGGCGATGGGCCCGGTGATCGCCGTCGCCACGGCGATCATGCCGACGGCGCAGGCGATCACCAGCGTCCGCGTCAGCCCGACCCGGACGCCGAGGGCGGCGGCCATGTCCTCGCCCATGCGCAGCGCCTCGAGATCGCGGGACCGGGACAGCAGCACCCCGCCCGCCAGCGCCAGCACCGCCAGCAGCGGCAGCGCCTGGCCCAGCTGGGCGCCGTTGACGCTGCCGGTCAGCCAGCGCAGCGCCTGTTGCAAGTCCCAGGCCGGCGCGCGCGACAGCGTATAGGCGATGAAGCTGTGCAGCATGGCGGCGACGCCGATGCCGACCAGGATCAGCCGGGTGCCGGCAATGCCGCCGCGAAAAGACAGCGCATAGATCGCCAGCGCCACCGCCAGTCCCGCCGCCACGGCCAGGATCGGCACCGCCGGCCCGCTGATCCCCAGCACCACGATGGCGAACACCGCCGCGGCGCTGGCGCCCGAGCTGATGCCGATGATGTCGGGGCTGGCCAAGGGGTTGCGCAGCATGATCTGGAAGGCCGCGCCGCCCATGCCGAAGCACAGCCCGGCCAGCACCGACAGCACGGCGCGCGGCAGCCGCAGCTGCCGCACGGTGAAGCCGGCACCCGGCACGTCTTCACCCGCCAACGCGCGGATCACCTGCCCCAGCGGGGTGAAGGACTGGCCCAGCATCAGCGTCAGCGCCAGCATCCCGGCGATCAGCAGCACCAGCCCGGCCAGGATGGCCTGGCGCCGGCGGCAGCGACGATGCCGCGCGGCGGCGATGGCGGCAAGGGTGGTGGAGGCCATGGTCACAGCTCGCGCAGGCGCTGGCGGCGCACGATCCAGATGAAGAACGGCGCGCCGACAAAGGCGGTGACGATGCCCACGTCCAGCTCGCCCGGCCGGGCCAGGATGCGGCCCAGGATGTCCGAGGCCAGCAGCAACCCCGCCCCCGCCAGCGCCGAGAAGGGCAGCAGCCAGCGATGGTCGGTGCCGACCAGCAGGCGGCAGAAATGCGGCACCACCAGCCCGACGAAGCCGATGGGTCCGCAGACCGCCGTGATCGCCCCGCATAGCAGGATGGCGCCCAGCCCGGCGATGGCGCGGGTGCGGGCGACATTCTCGCCCAGGCCGGCGGCCAGCTCGTCGCCCAGCGCCAGCGCGTTCAGCTTGCGCGCCCAAAGCAGGCTGATCGCGAAGCCCGCCGCCAGGAAGGGCAGCACCGGCGCCAGCCGCGCGAATGTCGCCCCGCCGACGCCGCCGACCTGCCAGGACTGGATGCCCCCGGCGATGTCGCCGCGCGGCAGCACCACCGCGATCACCAGTGAGGAAAAGGCGACCGAGGTCGCGGCCCCCGCCAGCGCCAGCTTCAGCGGCGTGGCGCCGCCCCGGCCCAGCGAGCCGATGACATAGACGAACACCGCCGTCAGCCCGGCGCCCAGGATCGCCGCCCAGATATAGGCCTGCGCCGAGGTGATCGAGAACCAGGCGACGCCCACCACCACCGCCAGCGCCGCGCCCATGTTGATGCCCAGAATACCGGGATCGGCCAGCGGGTTGCGGGTGACGCCTTGCAACAGCGCCCCGGACAGCCCCAGCGCCGCCCCGGCCAGGAAGGCCAGCGCGGTGCGCGGCAGGCGTGCGGCGACGGCGGCCTGGCCGATGGTCTCGGCCCGGCCGGCCAGGGCGGCGGCGATGTCGTCCCAGCCGACCTCGCGCGTGCCGATGGCCACCGACAGCGCGCAAAGCAGCGCCACCAGCAGCAGCACCGCCGCCAGTCCCAGCGTATTCCGCGCCGCCCGGCGGCCCGGCATGGCGCCGGCCTGCGCCGTCATCGGGCCTTGCCGGCGGCCGCCTCGGCCAGCCGCGCCACGTAATCGTCAAGCACCCAGGGGATCGACAGCGGCGTCGGATTGGCCGCCGTGCCCATGGGATCGCTGCCCAGCATCACCAGCGCATCGTTCCTGACCGCCGGCATGTGCGAGATCAGCGGATCCTGCCGCATCGCCTCGAACAGATCGCGGCTGCCATAGGTCACCAGGATGTCGACGTCGTCGAAGCTGTCGATCCGCTCGGCGCTGACCTGCCCGGCGAAACTGCCATCCGCCGAGGCTTCGACCACGCTTTGCGGCGAGCGCAGCCCCAGATCGGCAAAGAACCGCACCCGCGTGTCATGCGTGGTGTAGAAGCTGACCAGGCTCAGGTTCGTGGTGTCGAGATGGGTCACGAACATGGCCGACTTGCCGGCAAGCTGCGGATGGGTGGCAACGGTCTCGGCGATCCGGCCCTCGATTTGCGCGATCAGCGCCTCGCCCTCGGCCTTCATGCCAAGGCCGGCGCTGTTCAGCCGGATCATGTCGCGCCAGTTCGTCGCCCAGGGCGCCTCGGAATAGGCGATGACCGGAGCGATCTGGCTGAGCGTATCGTAATCGGCCCGGCTGAGCCCGGAATAGGCGGCCAGGATCACGTCGGGGCGGCTGGCGGCCACGGCCTCGAAGTCGATGCCATCACCCTCGTCGAACAGGACAGGGGTGTCGGCGCCCAGTTCCTTCAGCCGCGCCTCGACCCAGGGCAGCACGCCGTCGCCGTCATCGTCGCCGAAGCTGGCGGCGGCCATGCCGACCGGCACCACGCCAAGAGCCAGCGGCACCTCGTGATTGGCCCAGGCCACGCTCGCGACGCGCTGGGGCTTCGCCGGGATGGTGGTGATGCCGAAGGCGTGCTCGACGGTGATGGGAAAGCCGCCCCCATCCCCTTGAGCCCAGGCAGCACGGGTGGCGGCCAACGCCAGCATGGCAGCGGCCAGGGTCAGGCAGATGCGGGTTTTCGACAGCATGGCAAGTCTCGCGATCGCGGGAGGAACGCGGCCGAGGTTTCACTTCGGGCCGGATGCGTCAAGCGCAAGATCGGTTTCCGACTAAAACAGACAACATTTTCCCGTGGATTCCGACAAAAAGCATAGGAATATTCAATACAGCGGCGCAAGATCCGGGCTAGGACGCGCGGCGAAAGATGCTGGGCGCCCGACGGACCCGCTGCCGGATTCGCCGCCAGTCCCCTTGGCCAGCACCTGGCCCAGCATCGTCATCACAACGAAACTGGACCCTTGTCATGCCGATTGAATCCCGATTCAGAAACGCCCGGCAGCGCTGCCTGACCGCCGCATTGCTGGGCTGCACCGCGCTTGTCGCCTTCCAGCCCCAGGTATCGCGGGCGCAGGATAGCCGCAGCATCATTCTGGACACCGTCACCATCGAGGCGAACCGCACCGACGACGACGCCGGTTCGATCGTCGCAAGCCGGACGATGGCGGGCAGCAGAATGGCGACGGACCTGCTGGACACACCTGCCTCGGTCTCGATCATCACCAGCAAGGAGATCCGGCAGCGCGGCGCCGAGACCGCCGAGCAGGTGTTGCGCTATACTGCCGGCGTGACGACCGACTTCTATGGCGGCGACGACCGCTTCGACTATTACAAGCTGCGCGGCTTCGATGCCTCGGTCTATCGCGACTGGCTGCCGATGCAGAAAGCCTTTGGCGGCATTCGCGAGGATGCCTTTGCCTATGAGCGGATCGAGGTGGTCAAGGGCGGCAACTCGACCGTCACCGGCCCCTCCGAGCCGGGCGGCGCTGTGAACTATGTCACCAAACTGCCCCGCACCCAGCGTTTCGGCGAGGCCTATGTGACCGCGGGCTCGTTCAACCACCGCGAGGTCGGCGTCGATTTCGGCGACAACCTGATCAAGGACGGCACCCTGTCCTATCGCCTCACCGGCCGGGTGCAGAAGGCGGACAAAGAGCTGGATTACAGCAAGAACGACGCCACCCTGCTGATGGGCGGCCTGACCTGGCGGCCCAGCGACCAGACCACGCTCAGCGTGGTGCTGGATTACATGAAGCGCGACGGCTCGACGGGATCGGGCTTCCCGCTGGGTACGAGTTTCCCGCGTGACCGCTTCTTCGGCGAGCCGGATTTCAACTATGTCGAGAACGAGCGCACCTCGCTGAGCGTGCTCTTCGACCATGACTTCGGCAATGGCCTGACGTTCGGCGCCAATGCGCGCTACAGCGACGAAGATCGCGGCTTCGGCTATGTCTATATCTGGGATGCCGACGGGCTGAACCCGGCGGACCGCTATTATTTCGCGAACGCCTCCTCGGGCGAGCAATTCGTCGCGGATGCGCATCTGCAATACGACACGGATTTCGGCAGTATCGGCAGCCGCACGCTGGTCGGCCTGCAATACAGCGACCTCTCGGCCAATTCGAGGACCTGGTATGCGCCGGCTTCGCCGATCGACTACACCGACCCGGTCTATACCGGCGGGATCGATCTGGACGCGCTCGCCCCCTATACCGGGACCAGGACGGACGACAGCATCGCGTCGGTCTACCTGCAAGAGGAGCTGACCTTCTCGGATCGGCTGATCGCCACCATCGGCCTGCGCCACGACCGGATGGACCTGTCGCGCACGGCGCTCGACGGGACCACGACCCAGGCCGATTTCAACAAGACCACCTCGCGCCTGGGCCTGACCTACAAGATCACCCCCGAGCTTTCGACCTATGTCAGCTATGCCGAATCGGTGCTGCCGGCGGCGCTGACCGTCGAGCCGGAGGAGGGCGAGCAGTATGAGCTGGGCCTGAAATACCGCCCGGCCGGGATGAATGCGCTGTTCACGGCGGCGGCCTATGATCTGCGCAAGACCAACATCACCCGGCAGGACACCAGCGAAAGCCCGCCCGTGCCCCGCACCATCGGCGAGATCCGCGCCCGCGGCATCGAACTGGAGGCTCGCGCCGAGGTCAACCCGGACCTGAACCTGGTCGCGGCCTATTCCTATACGGATACCGAGATCACCGACCGGCTGTCGCCTTATCAGGGCAACAGCCTCGGCAACGTGCCCCGGCACCTGGCCTCGATCTGGCTGGACTATACGCTGCAAGGCCAAGGTGCGCGTGGCGACATGACCTTCGGCATCGGCGCGCGCTACGAAGGCACGGCCTATAGCGGTGACGACAACCGGTCCAAGTCCGATGCCGCCGTGCTGATCGATGCCGCCTACAGCTATGCGCTGCGCGAGGACACGGAACTCTCGGTCACCGTGACCAACCTGCTGGACGAAAAGCATCGCGAGGCGGCATCGGGCGCCATCACCTACAACCCCGGCCGCGAGATCACTGCCACGTTGCGCCGGACCTGGTAATTCCACGCCGTCCTGCCCGCCCTGCGGGCGGGACCCCGCGCCCGGATCCTAGACCGCCAGCCGTGTCCGGCGCCAGGCGGCGGGTGGCTCGCCGCAGGACTTGCGGAACACCCGCGTCAGGTGCGCCTGATCTGAAAAGCCGAGTTGCGCGGCGATGTCGGTCAGTCGCAGGTCGGATTCCAACAGCAACCGCTGGGCCAGCTCGATGCGCTGGCCCAGCTGCCATTGCAGCGGCGTCGTGCCGGTGGTGTTCTTGAAGACATGCGCGAACCAGCTTTCCGACAGGCCGACGATTTCCGCCATTTCGGCCACGGTCAGCCGCCGCTCGGGGCTGGTCCCCAGCCGCGCCCGCAAACGCTTCATCTGCGCCTGCGTCAACAGCGCCGCGGGGCGCTCCTCGGCCTGCTGCGGCAGGTCGAGCAGATAGCCGAAGATGCTGCCGACCAGGCTTTCGGCATAGACGCCATGCTTGCGCGGCGTCGCCACCTCGTCCACCAGCAGCCGTGCCAGCGCGTCGATGGCGGCGGCGTCCTGGATCTCGACCGGGCGGCGCAGGACGCTCAGCGCCTCGGAGCGGCCGAGCGGCGGCGACAGGAAGCGCAGCAGCCGGTCCTGATGCACATGCAGGTCCAGATGCGAAAAGGCATGCGGCGCGGTGAAGCGGGTCCACATCGGCATCCCCGCCGGAACATAGATCGCCCGAGTCATCGGACGGCAATGGCGGCCGATGCCGTCGTCGCGGTTCGAAATGCGGATATGCGCGGATACGTCGTTAAAGAAGAAGACGATGCGCGGGTCGGGCGACAGGTAGTAGCCCTGTGCGCCGGTCTGGCCCTCGGCCTCCCAATAGACGCTGACCAAGCCGTCGAGGCCGCGCCATTGCACGGGCATCGTGGGCCGGATGCCCTCGGTATAGCAGGTCATGGAATGGCGATAGCTCATCGCATGCGGCTCCGGTAAGCCTTCGAGGCCGGAAGGCGCGGATGGGAAAAATACTTTACGGAAATTCTCGGTCATAGCAATCCGCCTTGGCCCGCCAATCTCGGATTGCGCAAGCCTGTCGCAAATATGCAGCACCCCAGCAGCGGGCCGGGCGAGAGGCGGCTGCCCGCCCCCGCCAGTCTGCGTCAGGACGAGACGGGCCCCGAGCGGCCCGCACCTCTGCACAGGGCGATCAGGAAATCCGCACGATCACGCGCACCAATCGAGGCAGGGGGGCAGCGCAAGCTCGCCGCCTGCTGGTTGCACGAGCGGGATCAGCGGCGAGGGGATTGTCAGTCCTGGACCGGACACAGAATCACCGACCCGCCTTTGCGCGCAAGCCCCCGACCACGCGATCGGCCATCATGGCGCAGCGAGCCCCGTCGAAGGGGAAGACCGCGTCGAACCCGCCGCGCAGGCGGGCCTCCAGCGTCAGGCGCAACTGCCGTCGGGCACGAAACAGCCGGGTGCGCACCGTGATCGGGTTCAGCGCCAGATCGCGCGCGATGGCCAACACCGGCTGGCCTTCGGCCTCGTGCAGCAGGAAAGGCAGCCGAAGATCGGGCGGCAAACTGGCCAGCGCCTCCTCCAGTAGCGCGCGGACCTCATGTCGGCCCATGCCGGCTTCGGCGGTTTCAGCACCCGGAAAGACCAGCACTTCGGCGGAGGAGGCAAGATCGTCGGTCACGGTGACATGGTCCTTTTCGGGGCGCGGCCGGCGGGCGCGCATCCGCGCGGCGTTGATGGCGATGCGGCTGATCCAGGTGGAAAACCGCGCCTCGCCGCGAAAACTGTCAAGCCGGGTAAAGGCGGCGAGGTAGGCGTCCTGCACCGCCTCCTCGGCCTCGGCATCCGAGGGCAGGATGCCGCGGGCGATACGGAACAGGCGCGGGTTCATCCGCCGCACCAATTCGCGGATCGCCGCCTCGTCATGGACGCGCGCGGCAGCGACCAGTTGCCAGTCGGGATCGTCATCCGGCCGGGTCAGCAGGCGGGCGCGGATCATGGCGCGCGCCCCTGCTCGACCCGGCCCGTCGCCAGGATCGCCTCGACCCGGGGAAAGGCCGCCAGAACCTCGGGCATCAGATCCTCGCTTTCCGGGGCGGAGCCCTCCCAGCCCGGATCGCCGGGCCGGCCGACCACGATCCGCCCCACCATCTCGGCCATCTCATGCGGCTGGCAGTAGTAATCATAGACACCGGGCACGGTCAGGGTGATCTCGAACGCTTGGTCGGGCAACAGGAAATCGCTGTCCCAAGGCGCGGCGGCCGAGGGAATGCGGCGCTGGCGGCCAAGGAGATCGGGGTGATAGGCGGTGCTGGTATGGCTGTTGCCCGCATCACGGTTGACGAAGTGCAGGATCGTGCCGGGCATGATCGCGACACCCTGCGGCGAGAACCACACCCTTTCCCCGCGTGCGCTGCCGCGCATGGCGATCTCTACCCGCTCGGCCGGCGCGGCATGGCCGGCAAGGGCGGCCAGGCCGCCCCCGAGAAGAACGCGGCGTGACAGCTTCATTTGGCCAGCCGGTCATGCGCGCCGGCGTCATGGTAAAGAACGACATGGGCATGGGGCTTTTCCACCCCCGGATGGCCAGCGTTGTAGTAGACGTCGACGCTGGTGACGGTCTGGCTCCCCACCGGCAGATCGTCGAAGGCCGTCCCCGCCTGCAAATCCTCGATCGGCACCATGTAGATGGTCGCCGAGAGCGTGCCGTCATGGTCATAGCCGAGGAACGGCCCGGCAGGCAGGCTGGCGGGATCGACATAGAGCGTGCCAAGGCCTGGAATGAAATCCGGCAGCGGCACCAGCGTGCTGACCTGGACGAAAGGCGCCGCCGGTGGCGCGGTCATGGCCGCGTCCTGCGCCAGCGCGGGGCCAGCGGCGAGGGCGCCGAACAAAAGAGAGGCGAGAATACGCATATCGTTTCCTTTCCGATCCGGGGCCGTAGAACCAGGCCCATGCCGGATTGGATGCAGCGCCGCGGAAAATGTTCCCTGCGGCGCGCGTTTTTCCGGTGGCGAAGCCATGGCCAGGTCAGTCTGCCGACACCCCGCTCAGCAGCTCACCGGCGCCATCAAGGCGCGCTGGGTCTGCAAACGGGCGCACCGGCAGCTCAAGGAGGAACTTGCCTCGATCACTTCGAAGGGCGCTCCTGGACGGGCCTGCACCGGATGACGGTGGCGGCGAGGATGACGGCATCGAGGAAGATAGCGCCGCCTCGCTCGTATCAGGTTAAGCCCCGCGGCACTTACATGCCAGACAGCTCGGTAGCGGACCCGGAGAGAACCTGGGCCAGCGTCAGGCCGACAGTAGAGGTGCTGAGCGTCATCTGCGCCGTGCCGGCGGTGCTGCCGAAGGCCGCCCCCCAACCCGCAGCGCCCCCATGGTGCCACTGAGCATGAACATGGCCAGCAACCAGGGCGGCGCCGAGGTTTGCGCGGTTCGCCAAGCCTGCATCTCCTGATCTATGGCCATGGGCTGTTGCCTTTGTCGGCTCGTTCTGGCTCCAGCCGGTCAAGAATGTGTTGCAGAACCTCCCGAACGATGCTGATCCGCTGCTCATCGATGACGGCAAGAGCAGGCCGGGCCAGGGTTGCCCCGGCAGGGGGCTCGGAGCCTTGGCGAGACCGTCCTGCGGATCTGGCGCGCCGCGGACCAGACCGTCGGTTTCAAGACGGGCGAGGTCCCGGACAAGGACGATCTGCCCAGCAGAAGCACGGCGGCCAGTTCCTTCTGCCGCACCGGCCGCTCCTCAATGCCGCCTTCTGGACGAACACCGATCCCGGCATTAGGCTCCGGCCTCGCCGAAATCTGACGGTGAGATCATTCCTTCTTTTCAATGCCGTCCAGGAACCGCAGCACCTCGGGGCCGAGCCCTTCCACGATCCGTGCCACACCCTCGGCATTCGGATGCAGGCCGTCGGGTTGCAGATAGTCGCCCAAGGACGCGGGATCGCCCGTGCCTTCCAGCAACGGCGCAAGGAAGCTGCCCACCAACGGCACCTCATGCGCTTCCGCAAGATCCGGGTAGATGGCGTCGAAGGCCTTGCGATATTCGGGACCGTAATTGCCCGGCGCCTCCATCCCGACCAGCAGCACCGGCACGCCCTGCGCGGCCGCCTCGGTCAGGATCGCGTCCAGATTGGCGCGGCTGACCTCGGGCAGGATGCCGCGCAGAAGGTCGTTGCCGCCCAGGGCCACGATCATCGCATCCGCCCCGTCGGCCAGCGCCCAGCCCACCCGCGCCCGCCCGCCTGCGGTCGTGTCGCCCGAGACCCCGGCGTTCAGCACCGTCACCTCGCGCCCCTCGGCCCGCAGCCAGGCCTCCAGCTGCGGCACGAAGCCCTCGGCCCGCGGCAGGCCGTAGCCCTGCGTCAAACTGTCGCCCAGGGCCACCAGCCGCAAGGGCTCTGCCGCCGCCGGCAGCACCAGCATCATCAGGCCGATGAAAGCTGCGGAAACCACGGCCATCATGCGGTTGCGGAAACTCCGCCCGACCCCATATCCCCAGACAGGACGGTCAGGTGAAGGACGGGCGATGACGGAGCCGGTGGTTTCGCTGCGCGAGGCGCGGCTCACGTTGATGGGAAACGCCGGTCCGGTGGATATCCTGAGAGGCATCACCCTCGACGTGGCGCGGGGCGAGACATTGGGGCTGGTGGGTCCGTCCGGTTCGGGCAAGTCCTCTCTCCTCATGCTCATGGGCGGGCTCGAACGGGCCACGGGGGGCAGCGTCCGGGCGCTGGGTCGCGATCTGGCGGCCCTGGACGAAGATGCGCTCGCCCGGTTCCGCAGGGGGAATATGGGCGTGGTTTTCCAATCCTTCCACCTCATCCCGACGATGACGGCGCTGGAAAACGTCGCGGTGCCGCTGGAGCTGATGGGCGCGAGGGACGCTTTCGAACGCGCTGCCGCCGAACTGGCGGCCGTGGGCCTGGACAAACGCGCCGGGCACTATCCCGCGCAACTGTCGGGGGGCGAGCAGCAGCGCGTGGCCTTGGCCCGCGCGGCGGTGACGCGGCCCGCGATCCTGCTGGCGGACGAGCCGACGGGTAACCTGGACGGCACGAACGGCGGGGCGATCATGGACCTGCTGTTCGGGCTGCGCGACCGGCACGGGGCGACGCTGATCCTCGTCACCCACGCGCCCGAACTCGCGGCGCGCTGCGACCGGGTCGTGCACCTGGCCGATGGCCGGATCGAGAGCGAGGCCGCAGCGCAGAAGGCGGCGGAATGACGGCCCGGTTCGGCAGCCCCCGCGCGGTTTGGCCATGAGCGCCCGGACGGCCCTGCGCTTTGCCCGGCGCGAGCTGCGCGGCGGGTTGCGCGGCTTCCGCATCTTCCTGGCCTGCCTGATCCTGGGCGTCGCGGCCATCGCGGCGGTGGGCATCGTGCGCGCCTCGATCCAGGCGGGGCTGGCCGAACAGGGCGCGATCCTGCTGGGCGGCGATGCGCAGATGCAGTTCACCTATCGCCATGCGTCCCAGGCCGAGCGCGCCTTCATGGACCGGGTCGCGCTGCGCACCTCCGAGGTGATCGATTTCCGCTCGATGGCGGTCGCGGGCGAGGGCGACGGGGCCGAGCATGGCCTGACCCAGGTGAAGGCCGTGGACGGTGCCTATCCGCTGGTCGGAACGGTCGAGCTTGACCCGCCGATGCCGCTCGGACAGGCGCTGGCCGGCAAGGACGGCCTGCCCGGCGCGGTGATGGACCGGGTGCTGGCCGACCGGCTGGGCCTTGGCATCGGCGACGCGTTCCGGCTGGGCCTGCAATCCTTTCGCCTGGCGGCGGTGCTGGTAAGCGAACCCGACAGCGCCGCCGGGGGCTTCGGCCTTGGCCCTCGCACGCTGGTCGCCAGCCCGGCGCTGGCGGATTCCGGGCTGATCGGGCCGGGCACGCTGTTCGACACGCAATACCGACTGCTCTTGCCGCCGGAGGCGGACCTCGATGCGCTGCGACAAGAGGCGATGGCCGCCTTTCCCGATACCGGCCTGCGCTGGCGCGACAGCCGCCGCGCCGCGCCCGGGATCGAACGCTTCGTGGACCGGATCGGGGCCTTCCTGGTGATCGTGGGGCTGGCCGGTCTGGCGGTCGGCGGGGTCGGCGTCTCGGCGGCGGTGCGCGCCTATCTGGCCGGCAAGACGGCCACCATCGCGACGCTGCGCACCCTTGGGGCCGATCAGCGGGTGGTGTTCCTGACCTATCTGTTCCAGATCGCAGCGCTGACCGCCCTGGGCGTCGGGGCGGGGCTGATCCTTGGCGCGGCCATCCCCCTGACGCTGGCGCCAATGATCGAGCACCTGCTGCCGGTGCCGGCGGTCTTCGCGCCCTGGCCCGCGCCGCTGGCCGAGGCGGCCTTCTACGGGGTCGCGACCGCGCTGCTCTTTACGCTCTGGCCGCTGGCGCGCACTGCCCGGATCCGGGCGGCGGCGCTTTACCGCGAAGCGGCGGGCGCGGCGCCCGGCTGGCCCAGGCCGGTATGGTGGGCGGTGTCGGCGGCGCTATCGGCCGTGCTGATCGGCGGAGCGGCGCTGTTTTCCGGCGTGCCGCAGCTGGCGCTGGGGGCGGCCTTCGGCATCGTCGCGGCCCTGGGCGTGCTGGTCCTGTCGGCCGTGCTGGTGCGCCGCGCGGCGCGGTTCCTGGCGCGCCGGCCCGCCCTGCGCGGGCGGCCGACATTACGGCTTGCGCTGTCGGCCATCGGCGGGCCGGGGCAGGAAACCACCTCGGTCATCCTCTCGCTAGGCCTGGGCTTGGCGGTGCTGGCCAGCGTGGGGCAGATCGAGGCCAACCTGCGCGCCGCCATCGACCGCGACCTGCCCGCGCGCGCGCCGGCCTATTTCTTCCTCGACATCCAGAACGACCAGATGGCGGCGTTCAACGCCCGGCTGGATGCCGACCCCGGCGTCGAGCGGGTGGAAAGCGCGCCGATGCTGCGCGGCATCCTGACCCGCATCAACGGCCGGCCCGCCGCCGAGGTCGCGGGCGATCACTGGGTGCTGCGCGGGGATCGCGGCGTCACCTATTCCGAACAGCCGCCCGAGGGCACCACGGTAACCGCCGGCAGATGGTGGCCCGAAGGCTACGAAGGCCCGCCGCAGGTCTCGTTCGGGGCCGAGGAGGCCGCGGAACTGGGGCTGGCGCTTGGCGACCGGATCACGGTGAACATCCTGGGCCGCGACATCGAGGCCCGGATCACCAGCTTCCGCGCGGTCGATTTCTCGACCGGCGGCCTCGGCTTCGTCATGTCGATGAACCCGAACGCTTTGCGCGGCGCCCCCCATACCCATATCGCCACGGTCTATGCCGAGGCAGAGGCCGAGGGCCGCATCCTGCGCGACCTGGCGGGCGCCTTTCCGAACGTGACCGCGATCCGGGTGCGCGACGCGGTGGACCGGGTGACCGATGCGCTCGGCGCCATCGCCTCGGCCGCAGCCTGGGCGGCGGCGGCGACGCTGCTGACCGGGTTCATGGTGCTGATCGGCGCCGCCGCGGCGGGCGAGCGGGCGCGGGTCTACGAGGCGGCGATCCTGCGCACGCTGGGCGCGACGCGGGGGCGCATCCTCGCCTCTTTCGCGCTGCGCTCGGCGCTGATGGGGGCCGCGGCGGGCCTCGTGGCGATCCTTGCCGGCGGGCTCGCAGGCTGGGCGGTGATCACCCTGGTGATGGAGACACGTTACGTGTTCGAGCCGGTCTCTGCGGTGGCGATCGTGCTGGGCGGCGTGGCTGCGGTCATGCTGGCCGGCATCGCCTTTGCGCTGCGCCCACTGTCGGCGCGCCCGGCCCGCGTGCTGCGGGCGCAGGAGGGCTAGCGGGCAACCCCGGCTTTGGCCGATCAGCCCTGCGCCCCATCCGCATGGCGACCGGAAGTTGCGTTATCCTTGTCGATCCTGAACGGCAAGAGGCGATAGAGCTCTCATGCCCGCGACGGGACAGATGGGGCGAGCCCGAGACCTCGGCCAATGCGAGGCGACAAAGCCGCCCGGTATAGAACCGCCCCTATGCCGCGGCATGGGAAAGCGTTCAGGATCGTCGGTCACGGCCGCGCCCTGGTCGCTCGGCTGGCCGAGGCATTGCGTGTCGTCGCCCGCGGCTGGCAGCCGGAAGGTTATTGGGCGATCCAAGGATGGCGGGCAAGGCATGCATCTGCGAGTGCTGCTGACACAGGTCCGGCCGCGGAACAGCGGCTGGATGCGAGCGCCGCCATTGCACTTGGCGCGGGCCGCACCGTTTCCGTTCCCGGCCATATCACCGTCGCTCCTGCTCACCACCGCAGGACGATTTTGCCCAGACCCGCTCAACACCGGCCTTGAGACTGCCCCCGCGCTTGCCGATCTGTTCCGGGGCGCAAATCTCGGCAAGCCGCTTGTACGATTGTCAGGTGGCAAGGGACAGCCCGGCAAGACCGGCCCCTGAAACATCGCGCCGCCCGTTGGATGGGCACGCGATCAGGCAGGAATATATGTCAGCCTGATCACATTCTCGCCGATCCGGTCGCTTGCGGTCAGGCGCAGCGGCGGCCGGTGGCCGGCGAAGAAGGGCTTGCCGCCGCCAAGCACGACGGGGTGGAAATACAGCCGGTATACGTCGATCAGTCCTAGCTCGGTCAGGCTTTGCGCCAGTTCCGGCCCGGCGACGTCGATCTCTCCGTCATGCTGCGCCTTCAGCCCGCGTATCGCCGCCTCGATATCGTCGGAAACAAGCGTGGCATTGGGTCCGACCGATGTCAGCGAGCGCGATACGACCCATTTCGGCTGGCGCCGCCAGGCATCGGCGAAGTCGCGTTCCTCCGGGGTCCATTCGGGATGGTCCTGGTCCCAATAGCGCATCAGTTCGTAGATGCGGCGGCCGTAGAGGCTGCCGGTCAGGCCGCCCACCTGCTGGGTCCAGTGCCGAAACAGCACCGGGTCGGGCGCAAATTGATCGTGATCGACATAGCCGTCCAGCGACAGGTTCATTCCGAGGACGAATTTCGCCATGCTGCGAGATCTCCTATCGGCTTCAGTTTGGCAGGAATCTACCGGAAGCGCACCCTGCTCAGCCATTCGATGCCGTGAAAACCGCCAGTTGCGCATCGAAGGCGCGCTGGTAGGCCGGGCGCGCCTTGCCCCGCGCGACATAGGCGGAGAGGTTCGAAAACGCGTCCACCATGCCGCTTCCCTCCAGCCGTCGCAGCACCGTCACCATCAGCAGGTCTCCGGCGCTGAACGCACCGTCAAGCCAGTCAGCATCGCCAAGCCGGTTGGAAAGCTGCTCCAGCCGGCCACGGATGCGTTTCCCCAGGAGGGGAAGGCGCGCCTCATACCAGGGCTTGTCGTGTTCAAGGTAGCGGGCCTGTTCCCACTCGACGATGGGCGGCTCGATGGTGTTGAGCGCGGCGAACATCCAAGTCATCGTCCGCGCCCGCGCATTCGCACCCTCGGGCAAGAGGCCCGCATGGGTCTGCGCAATATGCAGCACGATCGCGCCCGACTCGAAGAGCGCCAGATCACCCTCCTCATAGGTCGGGATCTGCCCGAAAGGGTGAAGCGCCAGATGCGCGGGCCGCTTCATCTCGTCGAAGGAAACCAGGCGGACCTCGTAAACCTGGCCGACTTCCTCAAGCGCCCAGCGGACGCGCATGTCCCGCGCCAGCCCTCGGCCGCGATCCGGGGACTGCGCAAAGGCGGTGATGGTGGGGGTCATCGCAAAGCTCCGCGTGATTGCCGGGATGCCGAGGGGCAGGGAAATCCGCCCCCCTCCCCATTCCGCGCCTACTGGTTGATTTCCGGCTCGACGAGCTTCGCGAGCTTGCGCAGCGAGTCCTGCCAGCCGAGATAGCAGGCCTCGGTGGGGATCACATCCGGCACGCCCTGCTGCTCGATGGTCACCTCGGTGCCGACGGACACGGGTTTCAGCTCCACCGTGACCGTCATCTCGCCCGGCAGGTTGGGATCGTCGAACCTGTCGGTATAGACGAGGCGCTTGTCTGGCACGAGTTCCAGGTACTTGCCGCCGAAGGAATGACTGTGGCCGGTGGTGAAGTTGCGAAACGACATCCGGTGATGGCCCCCCACCTTCGCCTCCAACTCGTGGACGGTGCAGAGAAAGCCGTATGGCGGCAGCCAGCTTGCCACCGCGTCGGGTTCGAGGAAGGCGCGATAGAGCTTCTCGGGTCTGGCCGCGATGACGCGGTGCAGTCGGATCGTGCTGGGCATGGGTTCCTCCCTGTGGTTCGGATTCACTGGTGGCAGTCGGTTTACCTCGGATATTCCATCTGCATGGCCACGACATTGGTGGTGCGCGCGCCATAACGCGCGGTGATCGCGTCAAGCGTCCGGTCAAGGGCCTCGGCGGGCTTGCTGTCGGGAAGGATCGAGACGCGCCGCTCCTCCGGCCAGGTCGCGCCGGATCGGTCGGGGATGACGCGGATGCCGTTCCGCGTCTCCACCACGCCGGACGACGCATGACTCGTCGCATGCGAGCGATAGGTGCGGGACCAAGCATCTGCCACCAGCGCCAGCGAGACCTCGTCCATCCCCGGCGCGAGGCCGATCCCCAGTTCCTCGCGGTTCCACAAGGCCAGCCGGTTGGCAAGCACCGTGGTTGCGAAGGGGCGGGTCAGCCGAAAGGCGCCGCTCGCATGCCGGGCATCCCACGTCGCGATGCCCAGGTCGCGGGCGACCGCTTCCGCCTTGGCCCGGTCGGCGATCGCCTCGATCAGCATCAGCATCGTCGGCATCGAGGCGGTGATGCCAGTCGTCGTCACCACCCCCTCGTCCGCGACCATCCGCCGATCCGGGACAAGGGCGACGGTCGGGTCGATCTTCCGCATCCGGTCCAGGTAATACCAATGCGTCGTGGCGCGCTTGCCGTTCAGCAGTCCCGCAGCGGCAACGACCTTGGCGCCGGCGCAGATGCCGATGATCGTCGCGCCCTTCTCGGCCTGATCCCGTAACCAGCCGATCACCGCCGGATCGTCGTCGCGGCTCATGGCGGGCACGATCACATAATCCGCGCCCTGGGGATGCGCCGCGTCGAATGCCGCGATGATCATGTCGGGCTGCACGGTCAGCGCGGGAAACAGCCGCACCGGCCCCGGCCCGGTTGCAAGCGACACCACCTCGGCGACATCGGCGCGTTTCAGGATGCCGTAGGGCAGCAGGTAATCGGTGAGTTCGGTGGCATCGTTGATCCCGACGATGGCGACCAGCGGCCGCGCGCGCTTGGGCGGTTTCAGCATATCGAGCATGGCATCGGTCTCTGCCTGCGGCACCGGCGGGGCCACGGCGACCGATGCGGGCGGCAGCGTGGCGATCCACGCGCCGACGCCTGCCGCCGAGAGGACGGCCAGCCCCAGAATGGCCCAGAACATAAACCGAAACCTCATCGTCCTGATCCGCTGTTCTGGGGCCTTATGGCCCAGCGGGAGAGTAGCGCGCCATCATCGGGTGGGTCCAGCCGCCGCCCTGGCGCAAGATCGCTCATGCCGGTTGCTCCCTTTTGTGCGGTGACCGTCATCCCTTGGCGATAGAGCAAGGATAACAAAGCGAGCGGTTGGCAGGAATGACAAAAGACCCGTAATTCCTGCCCATGCTGTATGTCGCTTCCATCCTCGGTCCGGGTTTCGAGCTGCGCGAGCACTCCGGACCGGCATCGGTTTTCCTCGGCCCCAAGAGCGCATGTTCGAGTGGTCAGCGCGCTTTCGCGCAGCTGGTCCCAGCTGCCGCTCAGCCGCGCGAAGCGCCCGGCCATCCCGGCCGGCTTGATCGCCGATCTCGCCCTTCAGCCATTGCCGCGCGACCGCGCCGAAGATGGGGCGGCCGACGGCGAAGCCCCTGACTTGGCCGAAGCCGGCGGCCTCGAAGCGGGCGGCTGGCTTCGCTTGGAGCGCATCCAGGTCCAGAACCACGATGCCAAGGGTGGGCGGTCATGCGCCTCGATGGCGGCGATGGCGTTCGCGGGACCTCATCGGTTTAAGCCTCCGCCTGTCGGGATGGAGAACTGCCGGATCAGCGTGGCGGTGGTCCTGTCATCGACCAAGCCGAGCTCGGCGATCACGGCGGAGCGCAGCGCCAGCCCCGCCGAAGGCGATGTTCGTCGGAGACCCGCCGATATACTTCGCAAACGACCCCATATCCTCCAGCCGGCCGCCAACCTGCTGGCCATAGAGATCGGCCGACGAACGGCCGATCATGATAACGTCTAGCGTCTTCATATCCCTCCCCTCCCCGGCAGGATGCGCGACCCCAAGCCGGGGCCGCGACAGTCAGACCGCCACCGGCGTCAGCCAGGGCTGGCCCTCGGCCTCGTGGCTGTCCACGACCGCCTCGACGAAGGCCACGCCTTTCAGCCCGTCATAGGCCAGCGGCAGGTTCTGTCCCAGCAGGCTGGGCTCGCGTCCCTCTTGCCGGGCACGGATCGCCTCGGCAAAACCGGCATAGAGATTGGCAAAGGCTTCCAGATAGCCCTCGGGATGGCCGGGGGGCGTGCGGATGCGCAACTTGGCGTCCTCGGACAGATCATCGGCGCCGCGCTTGATGATCTGCACCCGGCCGTCCAGCGGGGTAAAGACCAGTTCGTTCGGCTGCTCCTGGAACCATTGCAGCGAGCCCTTTTCGCCGAACACCCGCAGCCGCACGCCGTTGGAATTGCCGATGGCCACCTGCGAGGACCACAAGAGGCCCCGCGCCCCGCCCTGATAGCGCATCATCACATGGGCGTTGTCGTCCAGCGCCCGCCCGCCGACGAAGGTGGCCAGGTCGGCGGTCAGGCTTTCCAGCGTCAAGCCGGTGACGAAGCCCGCCAGGTGATAGGCATGGGTGCCGATATCGCCGATGGAGCCGCCGCGGCCGTTCTTCTTGGGATCGGTGCGCCAGGCGGCCTGGGCATTGCCCGACTGCTCGATGGCGGTCGCCATCCATTCCAACGGATATTCGACCTGCACGGTGCGGATCGCGCCCAACTCGCCACGGGCGACGCGGACGCGGGCCTCGTGCACCATCGGATAGCCGGAATAGGTATAGGTCACGCCGACGAAGCGGCCACTTTCCCGCGCCAGTTTTTCTAGCGCCACGGCATCCTCCAGCGTCGCGGTCAGGGGCTTTTCGCAGATCACGTCGAAGCCTGCCTCGATCAGCGCCTTGGCGATCGGATAATGGGTGAAGTTCGGCGTGCAGATCGCCACCGCGTCCACCCGGTCCTCCCGCGCCGTCTCGCCCGCGATCAGTTCCTCATAGGTGCCATAGCTGCGGGCGGGGTCGAGCCCTTGCGAGATCGCGAAGGCGCGGCCACGCTCGGGATCGACGTCGAAGGCCCCGGCCACCAACTGCCATTGCCCGTCCAGCCGCGAGGCGAGGCGATGGATATTGCCGATATAGGCGCCCTGTCCGCCGCCCACCATTCCAAGACGCAACATGGTCATTCCTCCAGTCCGAGCATCGCCCGGTTGGCGCTGCGATTGGCGCCGGATTTCACGAAATCGTCGAAGGCGCGGTCCGACACCCGGATGATGTGGTCCGCAATGAATTGCGCGCCTTCGCGGGCGCCGTCCTCGGGGTTCTTGACGAAGCACTCCCATTCCAGCACCGCCCAGCCGTCGAAGCCATGGGTGGTCAGCTTGGTGAAGATCGCCCCGAAATCGACCTGCCCGTCGCCGGGCGAACGGAAGCGGCCGGCGCGCTTGCTCCATGGCTGATAGCCGCCATAGGCGCCGGACTTGCCGTCCGGGCGGAACTCGGCGTCCTTGACGTGGAAGGTCTTGATGCGCTCGTGGTAGTGGTCGATGAAGGCCAGGTAATCCAGCGCCTGCAACACGAAATGGCTGGGGTCATACATCAGGTTGGCGCGGGGATGGTTCCCGATCTTCTCCAGGAAATATTCCCAGCTATGGCCGTCATGCAGATCCTCGCAGGGGTGGATCTCATAGCAGACATCCACGCCATGCGCGTCGAAATCATCGAGGATCGGCGTCCAACGCCTTGCAAGTTCACCGAAACCTTCCTCGACCAACCCCTCGGGCCATTGCGGGTAGGGGTAAAGGTAGGGCCACAGCAGCGCGCCCGAGAAGGTCACGTGCCGGTCGATTCCCAGCCGCTGCGAGGCGCGGGCGGCGAAACGCAGCTGCTCCTCGGCCCAGGCGCGGCGCCCAGTCGGGTTGCCGCGCACAGGCTCGGGCGCAAAGCTGTCCATGATGACGTCATGCGCCGGATGCACCGCCACCAGTTGCCCGGTGATATGCGAGGCGAACTCGGTGATCTGGAGCCCGTTGTCGGCCAGCATCCCCTTGATCTCGTCGCAATAGGCATCGCTTTCGGCGGCCTGTTTCATGTCGATCAGGCGCGTGTCCCAGGTCGGGATCTGGACGCCCTTGAAGCCCTTCTCCGCCGCCCATTTGGCTAGGCTGGGCAGCGAGTTATAGGGCACCTCATCGGCTGCGAACTGGGCCAGGAAGACGCCCGGTCCCTTGATGGTCTGCATCGTCATGCCTCCAGTTTTACCGCCGGGACCGGCGCGTCGTCATAGCCGCCATGGACGGACTGGTCGAAGGGGATCACCGCCCCGGTCATCATGCCGCTGTCGTCGGACGCCATCCACAGGACGGCGCGCGCGACCTCGGCCGGGTCGAGGATGCGGCCGAAAGGTTTCTGCGCCGCCGCGCGGTCGATGAAATCGGGATCGCCGGTTTCCGACAGCACCAGCGCGCGTTCGTGGTCCGAGTTCATCCAGCCGATGTCCAGCTGGTTGACATGGATGCGGTGCCGCATCAGCGCAAAGCCGGCATGGCGGGTCAGCGTCGCCAAGGCCCCCTTGGAGCCCGCATAGGGCGCAAGGAAGGGCTGCCCGACAAGCGCGGACATCGAGCCGATATTGACGATCCGACCCTCGATGCCTTCGCGGGTCATCACCTTGGCCGCGTCCTGCATCAGGAAGAACGGCGCGCGGGCATTGACCGCGAACATGCGGTCGAAGAGTTCCGGCGTGGTGTTCAGCAGATTGCCGCGGTCGGTCAGGCCGGCGGCGTTGACCAGGATGTCCACGCGGCCGAAACGCTTGTCGGCGGCGGGGATGATGGCCTGCACGTCCTCGATCCTGCCCAGGTCGGCGGCGACCATCTCGACCGGAACGCCGGTCGCCTGCGCGATCTCGGCGGCGACCTTTCGGCCCTTATCGAGGCCACGGCCGACGATCACGATGCCCGCCGCGCCTGCCTCTGCGAACAGCCGCGCGATGGCCGCGCCAAGCCCCTGCGTGCCGCCGGTGACGACGGCGATCTTTCCATCGATGCGGTTCATTTCACCACCTCATAGCCAGCCGCCGCCATCACGCGCAGCAGTTCCTTGTGCCCCTTTTTCGCCATCTCCAGCGGCGGGTTCGCCACCGGGTCCTGCTCGGCCTCGACCACGAACCAGCCCTCGTAGCCCTTGGCCGCCAATGCCTTGACGATGGCCTCGAAATCCAGCGAGCCATCGCCCGGCACGGTGAACGCGCCCTTGATCACCGCATCGAGGAAGCTTTCGCGTGTCCGGTCCAGCCCATCCACGACCGCGCGGCGGATCTCCTTGGTATGGACATGGCTGATGCGGGCATGGTGGTTCTCGATCACCCGCATCACATCGCCGCCGGCAAAGGCCATGTGGCCCGCATCGTAGAGCAGCGGCACCGAAGAATGCTTCATGAACAGGTCAAGCTCCTCCTCGGTCTCGACCGCCGCCGCCATGTGGTGGTGATACGAGATCGGCATCCCCTGCCCCGCGCACCAATCCGCGAAATCGCTGATCTTGCGGCCATAGGCGGCCATCTCGACCTCGGTCAGCTTCGGCTTGGTGGCCAGCGGCGCGGAACGCACGCCCTGGATGGAGCGCGCGGTCTCGCCGTAGACAATGCAGGGCGCACCGGCGGCGATGAAGAATTCCATCTGCTGCGCGATGCGGTCCTTTTCCGCCTCGATATCGCCGTCCAGCAGCAGGCCCGAGAACCAGCCGCCGCAGACCGAGATCCCGAAACGGTCGAGGATCGGCCCCAGTTCGGCCATGTCCATCGGAAAGCGCCGGCCGGTTTCCATGCCGATGAAGCCGGCCTCTGACGCCTGCCGCAGGCATTCCTCTAGGCTGACGTCATCGGACAGTTCCGCCAGGTCGTCGTTCCACCACGCAATGGGCGCGATGCCAAGCTTTGCTTTCATTTACACACCCAGGCGCTGCGCTTCGCGGATCTTTTCCTGCGCCGCACGGGCGGCGCGGACGGTTTCGAAATTCGAGATCTCGGGCACGCCGACATCCCAATCCGCATCCCCCGGCACCCATTTCCAGGCATCCGAGACGATCGAGATCACCGTCACCCCGTCATGGGCCAGCGCATCCGTCATCGCGCCTTCCAGATCGGCCAGGCTTTCGGCCCTGACGGCGCGGGCGCCCATCGCCTCGGCATGTTTCACGAAATCGACATGCAGCGGGTTGTCGCGGTTCTGGATCCGGCAATCGGCGAGCAGGTTGTTGAAACCGGGCACACCCTTCGCCTGCTGAAGCCGGTTGATGACCGCGAAGCCGCCGTTGTCGCAGACCACCACGACCATCTTGTGCCCGGTCAGCGCCGCCGAATAGATGTCCGAATTCATCATCATGTAGGTACCGTCGCCCAGCATGACGATGGGCGTGCCGCCGGTCGCACCCGGCCCCTCCTGCGCCATGGCGCAGCCCCAGCCGGCGGCGATCTCGTAGCCCATGCAGGAAAAGCCGAATTCGCAATCGAAGGTGTTCGGGTTCTTGACCCGCCAGCCCTTCGTCACCTCGCCCGGCGTGCCGCCCGCCGCCGCAATCAGCGTGTCGTTAGGGCCAGCCACGCGATTCAGCACGCCGACAACCTGCGCATAGGACGGCACCAGCTCATTGGTCGGCGCCTGATGCTCGTCCAGCAGCTTGTTCCATTCGGCGAACAGGGTCTTGGCGCGTTTCATCAGCCCGGCATCGGCCGCGTAATCGCCAAGCGCCGCGTCCAGCTCGCCGATGGTTTCCAGCGCATCGCCGACCACGGCCAGCGAACGGTGCTTGATGGCATCGAAGCGTGCCGCGTTGACCGAGATGAACCGTCCATCCTCGGCGAAGGCCGTCCAGGAACCGGTGGTGAAATCCTGCAACCGGGTGCCGATGGCCAGGATCACGTCGGCCTCTTTCGCCAGCGCATTGGCCGAGGTCGAGCCGACGATGCCGATCGGCCCCGCATGGACCGGATGGTCATGCGTCAGTGCGCCCTTGCCGGCGATGGTCTCGACCACCGGGATGCCGCGCTTGGCAGCAAAATCGGCCAAGGCGTACTCGGCCAGCGAATAGCGCACGCCGCCGCCCGAGATGATCAGCGGCTTTCTGGCCGTTTTCAGCAGTTCCGCAGCCGCCTGCACGGCATCGCGGTCGGGACGCGGGCGCGGAATCGACCAGACGCGCGGCTCGAAGAAGACCTCGGGATAGTCATAGGCCAATTCCTGCGTGTCCTGTGCCAGCCCGATGAAGGCCGGGCCGCAATCGGCGGGGTCCAGCATGGTCGCCACCGCCTGCGGCAGCGACTGGATCAGCTGCTCGGGCAGCGTGATCCGGTCCCAGTAGCGCACGACCGATTTGAAGGCATCGTTCGCGGTGATGGTCGGGTCGCCGAAATGCTCGACTTGCTGCAACACCGGGTCGGGCAGGCGATTCGCGAAGGTGTCGCCCGCGATCAGCAGCACCGGCAGCCGGTTCGCCATGGCGACGCCCGCCGCCGTCACCATGTTCAGCGCCCCCGGCCCGATCGAGGTTGCAGCCACCATCACCTGGCGGCGACGCTTGGCCTTGGCGAAGCCGATGGCGGCCAGCGCCATGGACTGTTCGTTCTGGCCGCGCCAGGTCGGCAGTTGGTCCTGCACCTGCTCCAGGGCCTCGGACAGGCAGGTCACGTTGCCATGGCCGAAGATGCCGAAGACGCCCGCGAACAGCGGAACACGCGCGCCCTCGATCTCGGTGAACTGGTTGCAAAGGTAACGAACAAGGGCCTGGGCCATGGTCAGGCGCACGGTCTTGCGTGGCATCTCGCCTCCTCCTGCGGATGGTGTTTTCCGAACGATACGGAATGATGATTGACAATGCAATAGTTCTGCAATGATTATTGCGAAACGAATTTCGGGAGGAACCCATGACAGGAATCGCCGTCCTCGGCACCGGCCGCATCGGCCGTATGCATGCCGAAAACATCGCCGCCCATCCGCGCGCCCGGCTGGCAGGCGTCTATGACATCCATGCCCCCGCAGCCGCCGAAGTCGCAGCCCAGCTGGGCGTGCCGCAATTCGATTCGGTCGAAGCGGCGCTGGCCTCGGCCGAGGTGGATGCGGTGCTGATCGCCAGTTCGACCGCCACCCATGCCGATCTGATCGAGCAGTCGGTCGCGGCGGGCAAGGCCATCCTGTGCGAGAAGCCCATCGACCTGTCGCTGGACCGGGTGAACGCCTGCGCAACGAAAATTGCCGGCACCGGCCTGCCGATCATGCTGGGCTTCGTGCGCCGCTTCGACAGCGGCCACGCCGGCGTGCGGCAGGCCATCGAATCGGGCCGGATCGGCGAGTTGCACCAGGTCACCATCACCTCGCGCGATCCGGGCATGGCACCCGATGCCTATATCGAGGCCTCGGGCGGCATCTTCCGCGACATGACCATCCATGATTTCGACATGGCCCGCTTCATCCTGGGCGAGGAGGTGACCGAGGTCACCGCCACCGGCTCGCGCCTGGTCGACCCAGCCCTGATGCAGCGCTGCGACGATTACGACACCGTCACCGTTGTCCTGAAGACCGAATCGGGCAAGCAGGCGATCATCACCAACTCGCGCCGTGCCGTTTATGGCTACGACCAGCGCGTCGAGGCCTTCGGCAGCGCCGGCATGGCGATCTCGGAAAACCGGACGCTGGATCATGTGCGGCTCTATGGCGCGGAATTCACCGACCGGGCCGCGCCGCTGAAGAACTTCTTCATCGACCGCTATGCCGATGCCTTCGCGGCCGAGATCAGCGCCTTCGTCGATGCCATCGAGCAAGGCAAACCGGTGCCGGTCGGGTTCGAGGACGGCAGGCAGGCGCTGCTGCTGGCCGAGGCCGCGATCCTTTCCGCCGCCGAAGGCCGCACGGTCAAGACTTCGGAGATCGGATAAGCCATGTATTCGCAATTCGGATTGTTCATCGACGGTCGCTGGACCCCCGGCACCGTCAGCGGAGAAGTCATTTCTCCGGTTACCGAAAAGCCGCTGGGCCGGGTGGCCCTTGCCACGGCCGAGGACACGCAGGCGGCACTGGATGCCGCTGCACGCGCCCTGCCCAAGCTGCGCGAGATGGGTGGTTTCGCCCGCGCCGACGCGCTGCACAAGGCCGCGGACGAGATGATCCGCCGTGCCGACGAGGCCGCGCGGATGATCTCGGCCGAGACCGGCAAGCCCATCGCGCAGGCGGGCCGGGAATGGGCCCTTGCCTGCGACCAGTTCCGCTGGTTCGCCGAGGAGGCGCGCCGCATCTATGGCCGCATCGTCGACAGCCGCGTCCCCGGCGGCCGTTTCGAGGTGACGCGCGAACCCGTCGGCATCGTCGGCGCCTTCACCGCCTGGAACTTCCCCGCCGCCCTGCCCGCCCGCAAGCTGGCCCCGGCGCTGGCCGCCGGCTGCCCGGTGGTGCTGCGCCCGTCCTCGCAGACGCCGGGCGTGGCGATGGTGATGGTCGATTGCCTGCGCGCGGCCGGACTGCCCGACGGCGCGGTGAATCTGGTCGTCGGTTCGACCGGCGCAACCTATGCGCCGATCATGGCGGACAGCCGGGTGCGCAAGGTCAGCCTGACCGGCTCGACTCGCGTCGGCCAGCAGATGATCCGTGATGCCGCCGATACGGTGAAGAAGGTTTCGATGGAGCTTGGCGGCAACGCGCCGCTGATCATCCATGACGACGCCGATCTGGAAGCCGCGCTGGACCTGACCGTGCCGACCAAGTTCGCCAATTGCGGGCAGGTCTGCGTGACCCCGGACCGGATCTTCGTCCATGACAGCCTGCATGACGCCTTCGTGGACGGCTTCGTTTCTCGCACGGCGCAGATCAAGCTGGGCGATGGGCTGGACCCCGACACCAGCATGGGGCCGCTGATCAACGGCAGCAGGCTGGCAGAAATCGAATCCATCGTCACCGACGCGCTGCGGGGCGGCGCAACGCTGGCCCATGGTGGCAAGCGCCCCGCGCATCTGAACAGCGGCTTCTTCTTCGAGCCGACCGTGCTGACCGATGTCACCGACGACATGAAGGTCTTTGCCGAGGAGAACTTCGGTCCCATCGCCGCCATCACCCGCTTCTCGACCGAGGACGAGGTGATCGGCCGCGCCAACGCGTCGGACATGGGCCTGTCTGCCTATGCCTTCACCCGCTCGCCCGACCGGGCGCGGCGCATGGCGGCGGGGCTGAAGGCCGGCATGGTCGGCATCAACAGCTTCGCGCTGGCCGCATCCGAGGCGCCCTTCGGCGGCACCAACCATTCCGGCATGGGCCGCGAGGGCGGCATCGAGGGGATCGAGGATTACCTCGACACCAAGCTCGCGCAGATCGTGTTCTGAGGGGAGGAAACGCGATGTTCACCAACAAGCTGAAACAACACTGGGCCGAGGGCCGCCCCGCCATCAACGGCTGGTTGTCCATCGGCAACCCGCTGACCGCCGAGATCATGGCGGCGCAGGGCTATGACAGCATCACCATCGACGCCCAGCACGGCGCGCTGGACTACAGCGCCGTGCTGCCGATGTTGCAAGCCATGCGGGCATCCGGCGTGACGCCGATGGTCCGCGTGCCCTGGCGCGAGCCGGGCGCGATCATGAAGGCGCTGGACGCCGGCGCACAGGGCATCATCTGCCCGATGGTCAATTCGGCCGGGGAGGCGGCGGAATTCGTCAGCTACATGCGCTATCCGCCGCACGGCCAGCGCAGCTTCGGCCCGACCCGCGCCACCTTCGCCTATGGCGGCTATGGCGTGGCGGCGAACGATCAGGTGCTCGCGCTGGCAATGGTCGAGACCCAGCAGGGCATGGACAACCTGGACGCCATTGCAGCGACGCCCGGCCTCGACGGCATCTATGTCGGCCCGGCGGACCTGACGCTGGGCACGCAGGAAGGCCGCCTGCCCCCCGCCTTCGACCGCGAAGAGCCCGAGATGATCGCGCTGCTGCACCGTATCAAGGACGCCTGCAAGGCGAACGGCATCCGCGCCTGCCTGCATTGCGGCACGCCGGAATATGCGGCGAAGGCCATCGGCTGGGGGTTCGACCTGACCACGGTCGGCGGCGACACCCGCCTGCTGGCCGGCGCAGCCGCCGTCTCGGTCGCGACCTGGCGCGACCTGACCGGCTCCGCCCCCGCCTCCACCACGAAAGGAGCCTATTGATGCCGCATCTTCTTGTTGCCGGAAAGCTGCATCCCGCCGGAGAGGCGCTGCTGCGCGAACTCCCCGCCCGCGGCATCACCGTGGATTATGTCGAGGAAATCTCGGAACCCTCCTACGCGCCGCTGATCCAAAAGGCCGATGCGCTGGTGATCCGCACCCAGCCGCTGTCCGCCGCCACCGTGGCGCTGGCCGAAAGGCTGAAGGTCGTCTCGCGCCACGGCGTCGGCTACGATGCCGTCGATCTCGCCGCGCTGAACACCCGCGGCATTGCCCTGACCATCGTCGGCGACGTGAATTCGATCTCGGTCGCCGAGCATGCGATGATGCAGTTGCTGGCCGGGGCCAAGCGCGTGCTGCTGGCCGACCGCGCGGTGCGCGAGCCCGGCCTATGGGGCTGGCGCAACCGGCTGGAACAGCAGGAAATCTCGGGCAAGAACCTGCTGATCATCGGCTATGGCCGCACCGGGCAGCGCCTTGCCCGCATGGCCGCCGGGTTCGAGATGACGGTCCGCGCCCATGACCCCTATCTCTCGCGCAAGGGCTGGCCCGAAGGTTCGGTGGCAGAGATCACCGATCTGGACGAGGGGCTGGCCTGGGCCGATTGCATCTCGATCCATGTGCCCAGGGCCGACAAGCCGGTGCTGGGGGCAAGGGAGATCGCCCTGATGAAGCCGGGCGTCGTCCTTGCCAATACGGCGCGCGGTGGCGTGGTGGACGAGGCGGCGCTGGCCGAAGCGCTGGCCTCGGGCCAGGTCGGTTCTGCCGGGATCGATGTCTTCGACGAAGAGCCGCCCGGCAGTTCGCCCCTGTTCGAACAGCCGACCGCGGTGCTGTCGCCCCATATCGCCGGGCTGACCGCCGAATGCGGCGAACGCATGGCCATCGCATCCATCCGGAACGCGCTCGACTATCTGGACGGCACGGTTGATCCCGGTCTCATCGTCAATCCGACTTTCGCCCATGCTTGAGAACCTGCGCCGCCGGCTCGCGGAACTCGGCGACAGCGTCGGACAGGCGACGGATCTGCGTTACGGCAGTGCCGCATTCATATCGGACCTGCCGCAGCGCCTGGAGCAGGATCTTCCAGCACCGCCGCACAATGGCCCACCACCGCACAGCCGTGCCGAAACCCTATCAATCGGTCGTCTCGTCCGCCATCTGGATGGCGGCTGAGTGCAACGTCATTTCAAACCGGATCCTGTCCATGTCTGACAAACCCGTCCTGCGTATCGGCCTGATCGGCACCGGCTTCATGGGCAAGGCCCATGTCTTCGGCTTCGCCAGCGCGCAGAAAGTCTTCGACCTGCCCTATCGGCTGGAACTGCATACGGTCGCCGACGTCACCGAGGACGCCGCCGCCCGTGCCGCCGCCGATTTCGGCTTCGCCCATGCCACCGCCGACTGGCGCAGCATGGTCGAGAACCCTGAGATCGACGTGATCGACATCACCGCCCCGAATGCGCTGCACAAGGACATGGCCTTGGCTGCCATTTCCGCCGGCAAGCATGTCTATTGCGAAAAGCCGCTGGCACCGCTGGCCTCGGACGCACGCCAGATGGCGGATGCGGCGGCGGCCAAGGGCGTCAAGACCCAGGTCGGCTTCAACTATCTCTGCAACCCGATGCTGCGGCTTGCGCGCGAGATGATCGCAGCGGGCGAGCTGGGCGAGATCCGCGGCTATCGCGGACTGCATGCCGAGGATTACATGGCCGATGCCGACGGCCCCTGGACCTTCCGCCACGATCCGGCGGGTGGCGGCGCACTGGCCGATATCGGCAGCCATGCGCTGGCCACGGCGGAATTCCTGCTCGGCCCGATCGCCGAGGTGATGGGCGATTGCATCACGATGATCGGCCAGCGCCCCGACGGCCAGGGCGGCATGCGTGCCGTGACCGTGGACGATGTCGGCCGCGCCTTCCTGCGCTTCGCGAATGGCGCGCAAGGCTCCATCGAGGGCAACTGGATCGCCACCGGCCGCAAGATGCAGCATGATTTCGAGGTCTATGGCACCAAGGGCACGCTGGCCTTCAGCCAGGAACGCTTCAACGAGCTGCATTTCTACTCGACCGCCGACGCGCCCGGCCGGCGCGGCTTCCGCCGCATCGAGGCCAGCCCCGACCACCCGCCCTATGGCCGCTTCTGCGTCGCCCCCGGCCATCAGATCGGCTTCAACGACCTGAAGGCCATCGAGATCGAGGGTTATCTGCGCGCCATTGCCGGCGAGATCCCCGAGCCTTTCGGCTTCGCGGCCGGTCTGCGTATCCAGCGGCTGGTCGAGACGATCCAGCGCTCCTCCGCCGTGCGGCAGTGGATGGCCGTCACGGCCTGAGAATCCGCTGCCGCCTCCCTCCCGCGGCATCGGCTGGGGGCCTTCTCGCCCCTTCCCCGGGGTGCCCGGTTGTTCGCCGGCCCCCCCCCCCTTTCGAAAGGGCTCTGCATGTTCCGAAAGATTCTTATTGCGAACCGTGGTGAGATTGCGATCCGTGTGATGCGGGCAGCGAACGAGCTGGGCAAGAAGACGGTCGCGGTCTATGCCGAGGAAGACAAGCTGAGCCTGCACCGCTTCAAGGCGGACGAGGCCTACCGCATCGGCGGCGGCCTCGGGCCGGTGGCGGCCTATCTGTCCATCCCCGAGATCATCCGCGTCGCGAAGGAATCCGGCGCCGATGCCATCCATCCGGGCTACGGGCTCTTGAGCGAGAACCCCGATTTCGTCGATGCCTGCACCGCCGCCGGCATCGCCTTCATCGGGCCGAGCGCCGACACCATGCGGGCGCTCGGCGACAAGGCCTCGGCGCGGCGCGTCGCCATCGAGGCCGGCGTGCCGGTGATCCCGGCCACCGAGGTGCTGGGCGAGGACATGG
>NZ_LLWQ01000174.1 GCF_001447385.1 Paracoccus sp. MKU1
GTCAAGTACCAGATCACCACCGCCAAGCTGCCCTATGCCCGGGAGATCGAGGAGTTCACCTTCGATGGTTGTCCATCGTGGCGCCATCGGTTCAAGCCCGATGGACGACCCGATCAACGAGACGCTGGTGCGTGATCTGGCCAGCGGGGAATTCCTCAGCCAGCAGCGCAATGTCGTGCTCGTTGGCGGCACCGGGACCGGCAAGACCCATATCTCCGTGGCGATCGCGCGAGCCGTCATCCGCAACGGCGCTCGCGGCCGCTTCTTCAACGTTGTGGACCTCGTGAACAGGCTGGAGGCCGAGGTCCGTGCCGGGCGGGCGGGCCGCCTGGCCGAGCATCTCATGCGGCTCGACTTCGTCATCCTCGATGAGCTCGGCTACCTGCCATTCGCCCAATCCGGCGGCCAGTTGCTGTTCCATCTGGTCAGCAAGCTCTACGAGCAGACCTCCGTCATCGTCACCACCAACCTGGCATTCGGGGAGTGGCCGACCGTCTTTGGAGACGCGAAGATGACCACTGCGCTGCTCGATCGTCTCTCCGCCTCACGCGGGTTCAGCGTCCGCAGGCGCTCCATCATCTCCCGGAACTTGATCTTTTTGCCGCGATAGCCAGATCCGTGCTGATACTTGGCACTCGGCGGATAGCCCAAGGCCTGGCAGAAATCCTCCTGGTGGCTTCTGCGCAGCTGGTTTCCATCCGAAACGCGATCATATCGCGTCACAAGCAGATACGTCCTCTCGAGGCCGCAACCCTGACCGAGATCGCGGTCGTCACCCGCCCGAACCGTGTCCTGCCGGGTCCGCCCTATCCGCATGTCGATCTGGAAGGGCATTGGCGGTTCTTCCTCGACCACCTCTCGCGGTTTCACGCCGCGCATGGTCAGCCGGTGCCGTCGGCGCGGTTCATGGGCGGGCGCGAATACGACATGATCCGCGCGGGCAGCGATGCGCGCCCCGATGCGGTGGATCGCGCGCGGGTGCTGCGTGACGGCGTGATGATCCTGCCCTCGGTCGAGCCGGGATCGGGGCCGTTTCCCGGCCGCCCGATGCGCTGGACGGTCGAACCGGCGACCGAGGGCGAACGTATCTTTGCGCTGTCGCTGTATCTGGCGCTGATGACCGAGACCTGTCTGTCGCTGATCGGCCCGCGCGGGCCGGTGATCGTCGAAGGCCCGTTCGCCCGCAATGCCGATTATCTGGCGATGCTGTCGGCGCTGCGCGCTGATGGGGTCGAGACGGCATCCTCGGCCACGGGCACCTCGGTGGGGGCGGTGATGCTCTGCCTCGAAAAGGGCGCGGCGCCGGCGACCGAGCCGGTCGTGACCGGGGATGCCGGGCCGATGCGCGATTATGCGATGCGCTGGCAGGCGCATCTCTGACCAGCGGTCCGTCAGGTGAGACACGCAGCCCACCCTCTGCCGGACAGCCGCAGGTCAGGTGCCCACGATCTTCGGCCCCCCACCTATCGCCCGACCTGATCCAGGATGGGATTGCGCGAGGTCCGCGCCACCTCGTCCCGCAGGCGCATCGCCAGCGGCGACAGAGGCCGGCGCTTCAGGTCCAGAAGGTAATAGGTCGAGACCCTGATTTCCTGCACGCAGCGGATCTTAGTGAACCCGGCCGAGACCGGCGGCCGGATCAGCAGCTCCGCCGCCTCGTCCGAGACCGGGGCGATCGCGTCGCTTTGCGCCAGATAGGCGATGGTCCACAGCATCGATGGGGAATCGATGATATCGGCCGGCTCGGACAGGCCGACATCGGCGAAAGCCGCCAGCGTCGCCTCGCGGATCGGGGCGCCGCGCTGCTGCATGATCCATTCATAGCCGGTCAGTTCGGTCAGCGTGACGGCCTGCGCGCGGGCCAGCGGATGGGTGGCGCGGGCGATCAGGCTGACTTTTTCATCGCGCATCGGCAGGATATTGAAATCCCCGCTGTCGAATTCGGGCAGGATCCGGGCCAGCACGAAGTCCAGCTCTCCGGCCACCAGCAGCCGCAGCAAGTCGCGCGACGGCAGGACCTCGACGCTGATCTGCGCATCGGGGGCCTGAAGCTTCGCCTGCCGCACCGCCGAAACGACATAGCTGACCGCAGGCCCCGTCACCGCGCCCACCCGCACCGCTCCCGCCTGTCCGCTGCGCAGGTTTCGCATGTCGGTGACGATGCTGCCCATCTCGCGCAGGATCACGCGGGCGCGGCGCAGGAAAGTCGCGCCGATCTCGGTCGGCTCCATGCCCTTGGGCAGGCGCAGGAACAGCGGTGCGCCCACCTGACGCTCGACCTCGGCCAGCATCCGCGAGGCGGCGGGCTGCGTCATCGCCAGCGCCTCGGCGGCGATCTGCAACTGGCCATGGATGGCGATCTGGTGGATCAGCCGCAATTGTGCGGGCTTCAGGGGCAGATGCGGCAATGACATGTCAAATCCGGTATGAAGAATGCCTGAGTTCTCATTTTACCGATATGCGGCTTTGTTGCTAGGGTGATTCATCACAGGAGGGGACGCGGGCGCCGCTGCGGCCTGCGAGGGAGGAACAGATATGACATTCAGAACCGCCGCGATCGCTTTGGCGATCGGTGTTTCGTGGACGGCGATGGGCGCCGCGGGTGCGATGGCCGAGACGGTCGGCATCTCGATGCCCACCAAATCCTCGGCCCGCTGGATCGCCGATGGCGAGAACATGGTGAGGCAGTTCGAGGAAGCCGGCTACGACACCGACCTGCAATATGCCGAGGACGACATCCCGAACCAGCTTGCCCAGGTCGAGAACATGATCACCAAGGGCGTCGATGTGCTGGTGATCGCCGCCATCGACGGCACCACCCTGTCGAACGCGCTGGCCAATGCCAAGGCCGCCGACATCAAGGTGATCGCCTATGACCGGCTGATCCGCGACACCGGCGACATCGACTATTACGCCACCTTCGACAATTTTAAGGTGGGGGTCGAGCAGGCCAATTCGCTGGTCGCGGGTCTGGAAGAGCGGTTCCCCGACGACAAGCCTTGGAATGTCGAGCTGTTCGGCGGCAGCCCCGACGACAACAACGCCTATTTCTTCTACGACGGCGCCATGTCGGTGCTGCAACCGCTGATCGAGGCAGGCGATATCGTGATCCCCTCGGGCCAGAGCGGGATGCAGACGGTCGGTACGCTGCGGTGGGACGGCGCGGTGGCGCAGGCGCGGATGGATAACCTGCTGTCGGCCAATTACACCGACACGGACGTGCATGGCGTACTGTCGCCCTATGACGGGCTGTCGATCGGGATCCTGTCCTCGTTGAAGGGCGTGGGCTATGGCTCGGGCGATCAGGCGATGCCCATCGTGACCGGGCAGGATGCCGAGGTGCAATCAGTCAAGTCGATCCTGGCGGGCGAGCAATATTCGACCGTCTTCAAGGACACCCGCGAATTGGCCCGCGTGACCGTCGGCATGGTCGATGCGCTGCTGAAGGGCGGTGAGCCGGAAATCAACGACACCGAAACCTATGACAACGGCGTCAAGGTCGTGCCCTCGTATCTGCTCGAGCCGGTGGGCGTGGACGGCTCGAACTGGGAACAGGTGCTGGTCGAGAGCCGCTATTACAGCGCCGATCAGATCCGCTAGCCAAAAGGCCGGGGCCATCCGCCGGGTGGCCCCCCGTGACGGAGTTTCCCCATGTCTGCGCTTCTGGAAATGCGCCATATCACCAAGACCTTTCCGGGCGTGAAGGCGCTGGACGATGTCAGCATCTCGGTCCGGGACGGTGAAATCCATGCCATCTGTGGCGAGAATGGCGCCGGCAAGTCCACGCTGATGAAGGTGCTGTCGGGTGTCTATCCGCATGGCAGCTATGAGGGCGATATCCTCTATGCGGGCCGGCCCGCCGCCTTTGGCAGCATCCGCGACAGCGAGGATCGCGGGATCATCATCATCCATCAGGAACTGGCGCTGGTGCCGCTGCTGACCATCGCTGAGAACATCTTTCTGGGCAATGAGCGCGCCACGCGCGGCGTCATCAACTGGCCCGAAACCTTCCGCGAGACCGAGGCGCTGCTGGCCAAGGTGGGCTTGCGCGAGAATCCGGGGGTGCGGGTGGACAGCCTCGGCGTCGGCAAGCAACAGCTTGTCGAGATCGCCAAGGCCCTGTCCAAGAACGTGCGCCTGCTGATCCTCGACGAGCCGACGGCGGCCCTGTCCGAAAGCGACAGCCAGGCGCTGCTGGACCTGCTCTTGGAGCTGAAATCGCAGGGCGTCACCTCGATCATCATCAGCCACAAGCTGAACGAGGTTCGCCGCGTCGCCGACAGCGTGACCGTCATCCGCGACGGCGCCACGATTTCCACCATCGACGCGCGCGGCGGCGACCTGACCGAAGACCGCATCGTCCGCGACATGGTCGGTCGTAGCATGGAGAGCCGCTTTCCCGATCGCTCTCGCCGCGCGGGCGAGGTGATCTTTGAACTGAAGGATTGGAATGTCTGGCATCCTGAACAGCGCGACCGGCAGGTGATCCACGACCTGTCGATGCATGTCCGCGCCGGCGAGGTGGTGGGCATCGCCGGGCTGATGGGCGCGGGCCGGACCGAACTGGCGATGAGCATCTTCGGCCGCTCCTACGGGCGCAATATTTCGGGCGAGGTCCGGGTGAAGGGGCGGGCGGTCGATGTCTCGACCGTGGACCGCGCGATCAGGGCGGGGCTGGCCTATGTGACCGAGGACCGCAAGACCCTTGGCCTGATCCTCGAGGAAACCATCCGCCGCAACACGATCCTTGCCAATCTGGGCGCGGTCGCCCATCGCGGCGTGGTCGATGAGGGACGCGAGACAGAGGTGGCCGAGAGATACCGCAAGGCGATGCGCATCCGCACGCCCTCGGTCTTTCAGAAGGTGATGAACCTGTCGGGCGGCAACCAGCAGAAGGTGGTGCTGGCCAAATGGCTGTTCACCGACCCCGACGTGCTGATCCTCGACGAGCCGACACGCGGCATCGATGTCGGCGCCAAATACGAAATCTACAATATCATCAACGAGCTCAGCGCGGCGGGCAAGGCCGTCATCATGATCTCGTCCGAGATGCCCGAGCTGCTGGGCATGTGCGACCGGATCCACGTCATGAATCAGGGCGGCTTCGTGGGCGAACTGACGGCTGAACAGGCCAGTCAGGAAGCCATCATGTCGCTGATCGTCAGGGAATAAGAAGGAGGGGGCCATGACACAGATCGACAGCGCCCAAGGCGGCGGCATCGGCATCGGTGCCTATATCGCGCGGCATATCCGCGAATACGGGCTTCTGTTCGCGCTGATCGCCATCATGGCGTTCTTCCAGATCGTGACCGGGGGTGTGCTGCTGCGTCCGGTGAACATCACCAACCTGTTCCTGCAGAACAGCTATATCATCATCATGGCGCTTGGGATGCTGCTGGTGATCGTCGGCGGCAATATCGACCTGTCGGTCGGGTCGGTCATGGGCTTCGTCGGCGCGCTGGCGGCGGTGATGATCGTGTCGTGGCAATTGCCGCCGGGTGTGGCGATCATCGCCTGTCTGGCCTGCGGGGCCGCCATCGGCGCGGCGCAGGGCTATTTCGTGGCCTATTGGAAGATCCCCTCGTTCATCGTGACTCTGGCGGGGCTGCTGGTCTTTCGCGGGCTGTCGCTGTGGTTTCTTGCGGGCCAGTCCATCGGCCCCTTTCCGCAAAGCTTTCAGGCGCTGTCGAACGGCTTTGTCCCCGACCTCTTCGGCCTGGGCCGCCCAAACATGCTGGCGATGGCGGTGGGCGTGGCGACCGTTCTGGTGTTGGTCTGGCTGGGCCTGCGCACCCGTGCCCGCAATGCCCGCTACGGGATCGAGGACGAGCCGATGGGCCTGTTCATCCTGCGCAACGCGATCATCGCGGCGGCGCTGTTGTTCGTGACGTGGAAGCTGGCGTGGTTCCGGGGCCTGCCGAATGTGCTGCTGTCGATGGTGATCCTGACGGTCGTTTACGTCTTCATCACCGAGCGCACGACCATCGGCCGCCGCGTCTATGCGGTGGGCGGCAATGCCAAGGCGGCCAAGCTGTCGGGCATCCGCACCGAGCGGCTGACCTTCCTCACCTTCGTGAACATGGGTTTTCTGGCCGCGCTGGCCGGGCTGATCTATGCCGCGCGGCTGAACACCGCCACGCCCAAGGCCGGCTTCGCGGTCGAGCTGGACGTGATCGCGGCGGTCTTCATCGGCGGGGCGTCGATGGCGGGCGGCTCGGGGCGGATCGTCGGCGCGGTGGTCGGCGCCTTCATCATGGGGGTGATGAACAACGGCATGTCGATCCTGGGCATCGGCATCGACTATCAGCAGGTCATCAAGGGCTTGGTGCTGCTCGCCGCCGTCTTCTTCGACGTCTACAACAAGAACAAGGAGGCGTGAGCATGTTCCTGTCGCAACTGAAACTGGCCGACGGAACCCGCGCGGTCGCCGCGCGTGACGACGGTGGGGCGCATCTGGTTCCCGGCGCCCTGTCGACGCTGGACCTGGCGGGCGCCGCCATCGCCGCCGGTCGCAGCCTCAAGGCCGAGATCGCGGTGCGGGGGCAGGGCGAGGCCGTCGATCTGGCCGCCGCGCTGGCCGGGGGGCGGATGCTGCTGCCCGTCGATCACCCCGATCCGGCGCATCTGCACCTGACCGGCACCGGGCTGACGCATCTGGGTTCGGCCTCGACACGCAACGCGATGCACAAGAAGGCCGATCCCCATGACCTGACCGACAGCATGAAGATGTTCCGCATGGGGCTGGAGGGCGGCAAGCCCGGCCATGGCCAGATCGGCGTCCAGCCGGAATGGTTCTGGAAGGGCAACGGCCACGGCGCCGTCGCGCCGGGCGCCAGCCTCACCTCGCCCGGCTTCGCGCTGGATGCGGGCGAGGAGCCCGAGATCGCGGGCATCTATCTGATCGCCGCCGACGGCACCCCGTTCCGCCTCGGCTTCGCGCTCGGCAACGAATTTTCCGACCATGTGACCGAGCGCGGCAATTACCTGTGGCTGGCCCATTCCAAGCTGCGCCCGGCCAGCTTCGGCCCCGAGATGCTGGTCGGCGACCTGCCGGACCATGTCGAGGGCACCAGCCGGGTGATCCGCGAGGGCGCGGTGATCTGGGACAAGCCCTTCCTGTCGGGCGAGGCGAACATGTCCCACAGCCTCGCCAATCTGGAACATCATCATTTCAAATACGCGCTGTTCCGCCAGCCGGGCGACGTGCATGTGCATTTCTTCGGCACCGCCACCCTGTCCTTTGCCGATGGCGTCACCGTCCGGCCCGGCGATATGTTCGAGATCGAATGCCCCGCCTTCGGCCTGCCCCTGCGCAATAGCCTGACCCAGCAACCCCATGAGGCGGCGCCGGTCGCCGTCGCAGCCCTCTGAGTAACGCCCATGAGCTTCACCCCCGCAAAATGGCCCCGCAGGCTGCGCTCTCAGGAATGGTATGGCGGCAATTCGCGCGACACGATCTATCATCGCGGCTGGCTGAAGAATCAGGGCTATCCGCATGATTTGTTCGACGGCCGCCCGATCATCGGCATCCTGAACACATGGTCCGACCTGACCCCCTGCAACGGCCATCTGCGCGAACTGGCCGAAAAGGTGAAGGCGGGCGTGTGGGAGGCCGGGGGCTTTCCGGTCGAGGTGCCGGTGTTCTCGGCCAGCGAAAATACCTTCCGCCCCTCGGCCATGATGTTTCGCAACCTCGCCGCGCTGGCCATCGAGGAAACCATTCGCGGCCAGCCGATGGACGGCGCGGTGCTGCTGGTCGGCTGCGACAAGACCACGCCCAGCCTGATGATGGCGGCGGCCTCCTGCGACATTCCCTCGATCGTGGTGACCGGCGGGCCGATGCTGAACGGCTGGTTCCGGGGCGAGCGGATCGGATCGGGCACCCATCTGTGGAAATTCTCCGAGGCAGTGAAGGCCGGCGAGATGACGCAGGACGAGTTTCTGGAGGCCGAGCAATCCATGAGCCGGTCCTCGGGCACCTGCAACACGATGGGCACGGCCTCCACGATGGCCTCGATGGCCGAGGCGTTGGGGATGGCGCTGTCGGGCAATGCGGCGATCCCGGCGGTGGATTCACGGCGGCGGGTGATGGCGCAGATGTCCGGCCGGCGGATTGTGCAGATGGTCAAGGACGACCTGAAACCCTCGGACATCCTGACGAAACAGGCGTTCGAGAACGCCATCCGCACCAATGGTGCCATCGGCGGATCGACCAATGCGGTCGTTCACCTGCTGGCGCTGGCGGGGCGGGTGGGCGTGGATGTGACGCTGGACGATTGGGACCGGCTTGGCCGGGGTGTGCCGACCATCGTGAACCTGATGCCCTCGGGGCAATACCTGATGGAGGAATTCTTCTATGCGGGCGGGCTGCCGGTGGTGCTGAAGCATCTGGCCGAGGCCGGGATGCTGCACCGCGACGCGCTGACCGTCTCCGGCGCGACGATCTGGGACGAGGTGCGCGAGGTCGTCAACTGGAACGAGGACGTGATCCGCCCCGCAGCGCGGGCACTGACGCCCGAGGGTGGCATCGCCGTGCTGCGCGGCAATCTGGCGCCCAATGGCGCGGTGCTGAAACCCTCCGCCGCCAGCCCGCATCTGCTGACCCATCGCGGCCGGGCGGTCGTCTTCGAGGATATCGACGACTACAAGGCCAAGATCGAGGACGAGGCACTGGATATCGACGAGACCTGCGTGATGGTGCTGAAGAATTGCGGCCCGCGCGGCTATCCCGGCATGGCCGAGGTCGGCAATATGGGCCT
>NZ_LLWQ01000175.1 GCF_001447385.1 Paracoccus sp. MKU1
GTCGCAGTCGCAGTCGCAGTCGCAGTCGCAGTCGCAGTCGCAGTCGCAGTCGCAGTCGCAGTCGCAGTCGCAGTCGCAGTCGCAGTCGCAGTCGCAGTCGCAGTCGCAGTCGCAGTCGCAGTCGCAGTCGCAGTCGCAGTCGCAGTCGCAGTCGCAGTCGCAGTCGCAGTCGGGCCCCGCCAACGCGTGAACGTCACCAGCCCGCTACGGGACTGGCCGAGGCCTCCTCGAACAACGTCCGCCCCCGCAGGGAGAGCGACAATCGGGTCGGCCGGGATTGCGCCAGGGCACGGCCGCTTGGATTTCCGTGCGCTGCCGATCCTGACGGGCCGGCTGTTATGGCTTCTGCCCGGGCCTTATTGGATCTGCCTGCCGATATCCTCGATGAGGATGCGCTTCACAGCCGGTCCCGCCGCCTTCTGCCCGGCGGCAAGCAGGGATGCGCGGAGCCGTTGCAGGGTCGGCTCGGCCGTGAAATTGCCATCGAAGGCGCCGGTATTCGCCTCGATTAGCAGGGCGTTCAGCAATGCGTCCCGCAGGCGATGTTCTTGCGCCTCGATATCCGCGCGGGCCGAAGCCGGCATCTCGACGCTCAGCGACAGGATCATGACGGCGGAGGACGTGCCGTTGCGCAGGATCGGCACGAAGAACTGGTTGGGGAATCTGAACCAGTCGAGATCCGTTTCGCTTGCCTCAGCCTTGCCGCTCCCGCCGCCATCGGCGCCTTTTTCCGGATCGGGCGCGGTCGATGGGTCATGGTCGGCTTTCGTGGCAGCGTCGGCGTCCTGGCCCGCCGGCTCCGAAGGCTTTTCTTTGCCGAGCATGTCGCCGCCGACCGCGCCGCCAAGAAAGGCCAGCAAGGGAATCAGGATGAGCAGGATCTTTTTCACGGCGCCCCCGTCGCTTCAGTAAGGCAGGAGGATATCGGCGATCTGCTGGCCATAGCGCGGCTGCTGCACATCGCTGATCTGGCCGCGGCCGCCATAGGAGATGCGCGCGCCCGCGATTCGGTCATAGGCGATCTCGTTGCGCCGCCCGATATCCGAGGGACGCACGAAGCCGCTGACGGTCAGTTCGCGCACTTCGTAATTCACCCGCACCTCCTGCGTGCCCTGGATGCGCAGCACGCCGTTGGGCAGGCGATCGACCACGGTGGCCGCGACGCGCAGGGTCAGCTTGTCCCGGCGCGAGATATTGCCGCTGCCCTTGAAGCTGGAGGATGCCTTGGCCTCGGCCAGCTCGTCCATGCTGGCCCCTTCCGGCAGCATCTCGTCGATGCGCTGCGGCAGGCCCATCATCGAGGGGATGCTGACATTATCGGCCGAGCTGCGGCTGCGCCCCGAGCTGTTCTGGATTTCCGCGCGGTCGTCGATCTCGATCACCACGGTCAGGATATCGCCGCGGTTCGACGCTCGCCGGTTCGCGACCAGCGAATTCTGCGATGCGGTCCAGAGCGAGGCCGTGCTGTCGGGTCTGTAGGGCAGGTCTTGCATGCCATGGCTCGACGAGGTCATGGCCTGGAACTCGACGCTGCTTTCCGGCTCGGTCATGTCGGGCACCTGCCCGATCTGCGAGACCCGGCCGCAGGCTGCAAGCGACAGGGCCAGGGTCACGGTGCCGAGAAGCAGGGCTGGTCTGGGGAACATGTACTGGGGCATGGAAGGACTTTCAGTTTTGCTGGACGATGACCGTCCCGTCCGGGGCCACGCGCCCCGAGACGGTCACGCGCGAGGCGTTGTTCATGACGCGGATGATCTGTCCGGCGCTTCCGGCCGAAAGCGCCCGGCCCTCGGCCTCGATCCGCAGGGCGGCCTTTTCATAGGCGATGGTGACGATCTGGTTGCGTCCGACCAGGGTCGGTGCGGTCAGGGCCGAAGGGTCGATGCGGCGGCCCTGATAAACCATGACCCGCAGCTGCTGGCCCAGGACCTGGGCAATGTCCTCGGCGCCGCCCTGCTGGTCCTGGGCCAGCGACACGTCCCCGGCCGAGATCACCGTTCCGGCCGGCAGCGTTCGATTGGCGACGACCGAGCCGGCAAGTGCCGGTTGCGGCAGCAACAAAAGCAGGAGGATCATGCCCCGCATCAGCGCACCTGCACCGTTGTGCCAAGCATCTGGTCGGCGGCCGTGATGACCTTGGAGTTCAACTCGTAGCCGCGTTGCGCCTTGATCAGCTCGGCGATCTCGCGCACCGGGTCGACCGAGCTTTCCTCGAGGAAACCGGCGCGGATCGTGCCCAGCCCCTCCTGGCCCGGGGTGGCGACCTGCGGCGGGCCGGAAGCCACCGTTTCCAGGAACATGTTCGAGCCGATCGCCTCCAGCCCCTTTCCGTTGACGAAATTGGCCAGCGTGATCTGGCCCAGGTTCTCGGGCTCGACCCGGTCGTCGAAATAGGCAAAGACTTGGCCGTCGGCATTGATCGCGATGCTGCGGGCATCCTCGGGGATGGTGATGTCGGGGACCAGCGGATAGCCCTCCGAGGTGACGACCTGCCCCTCGGCCGAGCGTTTGAGGCTGCCGTCGCGGGTATAGGCCGAGATGCCCGAGGGCATCGTGACCTCCAGATAGCCGTTGCCGTCGATGGCGATGTCCAGATCGCCGTTGGTCTGGACCGGGGTACCCTGCGCCAGCATGACCGTCACGCTGGCCGGGCGCACGCCCAGGCCAAGCTGCACGCCCGCCGGGACCATGGTGCCATTGGTCGCGGTCAGCGTGCCGGGCCGGGTGACCTGCTGGTATTGCAGGTCCGAGAATTCCGCCCGCCGGGCGTTGTAGCCCGTGGTGGACATGTTCGCGAGGTTGTTCGAGATGACATCGACGCGCATCTGCTGCGCGCTCATCCCCGAGGCCGCGATCTGAAGTGCTCTCATGGTCTGTCCTTTCACCGGGTCAACGAGGAGATGGTCTGGCGGATGCGCTGGTCTTCCTGGTCGAGGAAGCTCTGGCCCAGCTGATAGGCGCGCTGAACCTCGATCATGCGGGCGATCTCCAGCACCGGATCGACGTTGGAATCCTCCAGGAAGCCCTGGCGCAGCACGGCCTCGTCAAGCGGTTCGACCGTGCCGCCGGGGTCGAAAAGCGTGCCTGCCTCGTGCCGCAGTCGCGACGGATCGGGGCTGGCGAAGACGCCGATGCGGCCGACCGGATTGCCGTCGGCCGAGATCGTGCCGTCGATGCCGATCCCGACGCTGCCCACTCCGGCCGGGATCACGATCGGGGCCGCGCCGTCGTCGAGCAGCTGATGGCCCTCGGCGTTGACCAGTTCGCCCTCGGCATTGGTCATGAAGGCGCCGGCGCGGGTCAGCCGGTTGCCCTGCGGCGTCTGGACCATCAGGAAGCCTTCGCCGTCGATGGCCATATCGAACTGGCCATTGGTCTGGGTCATGCCGCCGGGGGCAAGATCGACCATCCGGCCGCGGCCATTGGCCATGGCAAGCGTCTCGCCGCGCCTGTCCAGCGCAACCATGTATTCCGAGAACACCACCCCCTCGCGCCGGAAGCCGGTGGTGTTGGCGTTGGCGATGTTGTTGGCGACGGTGTGCATCTCGCGCATCAGGCCGGATTGCCGGGTCAGCGCGGCATAGATCGCGTTGTCCATGGCCTAGGACCCTGCGATCTGCGGCAGGATCTGGTCGGTGAAGAAGCTGGTCAGCGTCGCGGTCATGAAGCTCATGCTGACCCAGAACACCACCAGCATCAGGCCGATCTTGGGCACGAAGGTCAGGGTCATCTCCTGCACCGAGGTCAGCGCCTGGAACAGGCCGATCACCACGCCCGCCACCAACGCCACGATCAGCAGCGGCGCCGACATGCGCACCGCGATCCACAGCGCCTGCCGGGTCAGGTCGAAGATCAGGTTCTCATCCATTGTCATGTCCTCAGACCGGCATGCGCAGGATTTCCTGATAGGCCTCAACCACCTTGTCGCGGATGGCGACCACGGTCTCGAGCGCGATCTCGGCCTGGGCGATGCTGTGGACCAGGTCATGGGTGTCGGTCTTGCCGGTCATGGCGCCGGTCGCGGCCAGGTCGACCTGTTCCATCACCCGGGCGAAATCCGCGGCGGCGTTGGTCACGCTCTGCGGCAGGCCCTCGGCCGGGGCGACCGCATGGCGGGCGCGGTCATAGGCGGTTGCGGCAAGTGTCGGTGAAATCATGGCATTTCTCCCTAGCGGCGGATCAGATCCAGCAGCGAGCTGCCCATCTGGCGGGATTGTTCAAAGACGCGCAGATTGGCCTCATAGCTGCGGCTGGCCTCTTTCGCGTCGGCGATTTCGACGATCAGGTCCACGTTGGAGCCCGAATAATAGCCCTCGTCATCGGCCATCGGGTGGGCCGGGTCATAGACGCGCGGCAATTCGCGCCGGTCGAGGCGGGTCGGCCCTGGCGCCACCGCCCCGGTGGGACGGCCGAAATCGACCTGTTCCTGAAAGGCCACCAGCTTGCGGCGATAGCCGGGCGTGTCGGCATTGGCGATGTTTTCCGAAATATGACGCAGGCGCACGGCCTGGGATTTCATCCCTGAAACGGCAAGTTCGGTCGCGGAAAGCGCTCCGGTCATCCTCGCCCCCTTCAGCCGCGGCGGCCCAGGCTGGTGCGGACCAGCGCAAGCGAGGATTTGGTCACCGCCAGGGACAGGTCGAACTGGCGCTTGGCGGCGGCGCTGCGAAACATCTCGTCCTCGAGCGAGACGGTATTGCCATTCGGCGCCGGTTCGCCGCCGGCATCCGTGATGCGGTCGGTGCCGCCGCCCCAGCCGACCCCGGTCAGATGACCCGGGCGCGCGGCGCGCATGTCCGTGGCGACATGGCTGCGATAGGATTCGGCAAAGCCGACCAGATCGCGCGAGCGGAAGCCGGGCGTGTCGGCATTGGCGACGTTCCGGGCGATCAGCTTTTGCCGTTCGGCGGCGTGGGTGGTCAGCGTGCTGGCCATCCGCAAGGTGTCGATCCGGTCAAACATCCAGGCGTCTCCTCAGGTTCCGATAAACCCGGTCTTAACCTCGATAGGTTTAGAAACCCTTTCGAGGCGCGGGAGCCCGTCGAAAAACGCGAGGACGGAATGGATAAAATGCAATCTATCGCGGCGCGGATGCGGCGGGTTCGCCTGACCCGGCATCTCGGCCAGGTCAGCGCGATCCAGGCCGGGCTGATCCTGGCGGGTGGACTGAACAGCCATGCCTCGCTGGGGGACCGCGTCGTGTTTTCAAGGCGCTCCGGGGACAGCCTGAGCGGAGAGATCGTGGCGCTGCACTCCGATCAGGCTGCGATCCTGCCCGAAGGGCCGATGGACGGGCTGTCGATCGGCACGCGGGTCGAGTTGGTCTTTGCACCCACGCTCGCGCCGGCGAATGGCTGGATCGGGCGAATCATCGACCCTTTCGGCAGGCCGCTCGATGGCCGCCCCCTTGTCGCGGGGGGCGAGGAGCGCGGCTTTCGTCCCGCCCCGCCGCCCGCCGCCTTGCGCAATCGGCTGGGCGGTCGGCTCGATACCGGACTGGCGGTGTTCGACACGCTGCTGCCGCTGGTGCGCGGCCAGCGCATGGGGCTGTTCGCGGGCTCGGGCGTGGGCAAGTCCACGCTGCTTTCCGCGCTGGCCAAGGGGGTTTCCGCCGAGGTCGTAGTGATCGCCCTGATCGGCGAGCGGGGCCGCGAGCTGCGCGAATTCGTCGAGGAAACGCTGGGCGAGGAGGGCATGGCGCGCTCGGTGGTGGTGGCGGCGACCTCGGACCAGTCGCCGCTGATGCGCCGCCGCTGTGCCTGGGCGGCGATGACCGTGGCCGAGCATTTCCGCGACCAGGGCCGGCATGTGCTGTTCCTGGCCGATTCGATCACCCGTTTTGCCGAGGCGCATCGCGAAATCGCGCTGGCAGCAGGGGAAAGCCCCAGCTATCGCGGCTTTCCGCCCTCGACCTCGCATCTGATCATGTCACTGGCCGAACGCTCGGGGCCGGGGCCCGCAGGTTCGGGCGACATCACCGCGATCTTCAGCGTGCTGGTCGCCGGCTCGGACATGGAGGAGCCGGTGGCCGACATCCTGCGCGGCGTGCTGGACGGCCATGTCGTGCTGGACCGCGCCATTGCCGAACGCGGGCGGTTCCCGGCGGTGGACGTGCTGCGCTCGGTGTCGCGCTCTCTGCCGCAGGCGGCCAGCGCGGCCGAAAATGCGCTGATCGCGCGGGCGCGGGCCACACTGGGCACCTATGCCGAATCCGAATTGATGATCCGCGCCGGGCTTTATGCGCCGGGCTCGGATCCCGGGCTGGACGAGGCGGTGCGGCTTTATCCGGCGCTGGACGGATTCTTCACCCGGCAGGGCGCCAATGCCCGGCAAAGCTTCGCGCTGCTGGCCGAGGCCCTGGGCGCACCCGCGCCGCAACCCGCCTGATGGCGAAAGAAGCCTATGAATCCGGCAGGGTTATGGCATGATTGATGAATGTTAACCGGAGTCCCGAGATCGTTGCACCGCTGCCGCCGCGTTGACAATCTCCTGCGGTCGAGCCGAGGAGCGTCATGGCCATCACCGAATATTTCATCCGCTACCTGCAACGAAGGGACCTGCTCTCCGAGGCCGATATCGCCTGCCTGCGCGCGATTCCGACCGCGCATGTCTGCTTTCGCCCCGGCGAGGTGATCGTGCCCCGGGGGCGGCTGGCGACGCAAAGCTGCATGATGCTGCGCGGCATGGCGGCGCGCCAGCACGACCTGGTCGGCCGCCCGGGCGAGCGGGTCATCACCGCCCTGCATGTGCCGGGGGATTTCGTCGATCTGCACGGTTTCGTGTTGGCCGGGCTGGAGCATGACGTGATCTCGGTCGGCGCATCCGAGGTGGAGTTCGTCGATCATGCCGAGCTGCGGCAGATCACGCAGAACTTTCCACATCTGACCCGGCTCTTGTGGATGTCCACGGTGATCGACGCGGCGATTCACCGGCAATGGCTGGTCGCGGCGGCCTCGCTGCGGTCGAGCGCGCATCTGGCGCATCTGCTGTGCGAACTCTACATCCGGCTCTCCAGCGTCGGGGCGGCGCAGGACCATCGCTTCACCTTGCCGCTGCTGCAAAAGGAGCTGGCGAATATCCTGGGCTATACGCCGATCCATGTGAACCGCGCCGTGCGCGACCTGCGCGCGGATGGGCTGATCCGCTGGACCGGCAGCGAGATCGAGATCCTCGACTGGCAGCGGTTGGTGCGGCTTGCGCGGTTCGATCCGGAATATCTGGATCTGGGGCGGGTCCGGCGCTGAGCCCTATTGGCACAGCCGAAAGCCGCCGCGCCGCGCCTTGATGTCGAGATGCAGGTGGTCGTCATGCGCCGCATTGGCGCCGGGTCCGAGCACCGTGGTGAAATGCAGGCAGGCCGTGCCGCGCGCCGCGCGCTGGAAGGCCTCCTGGAAATCGCCGCTGTCCTGGCGCGGCTCGACCTCGATGCGGGTGCCGTCCTCGAAGCGGAAGGCGGCGATGTCGAAGGCATTGCCAAAGGCGTGTTCGGACAGGGTTTCCCCCTTGTCCCCGACCGTTGCCCGGCATTGATAGGTCGAGCCCGGTTCCAGCGCCACCAGCCGCGGCTGGCCCGGCAACAGTGCCGCGGCCGGGCGGACGAAATCGCGCAGCCAATGCGCCAGGTGCCGGGCCAGGTCGCAGCGCATCGGCGCGCCGCCCGGGATCTCGATGCCGGGCAGGGGCTGGCGCAGCAGGACCGGGCGGTCGATGCCGCAATCGCGCTGCTCGGCGTCCAGCATCGGCGGCGCCTCGCTGTAACCGGCGCCGAGCAGGGTCAGTTCCAGCAGGCAGGCGGAATAGTCGAAATCGCTTTCCCGCAAGGTGGTATGAACCGGCGGCGCCGGCGGGCCGAAGGGCTCGGGGGCCTCGCCGCGCGCGGCGGGTTCTTCCGGTGCAGGTGCGGGCTGGGGCGGTTCCTTGGGCGCCGGGGCGGTCTCCTGTGCGGGACGCGGGGCGGGGCGTTCCTCGGCCGGGCGGTCGGGGCGCGGCGCCGGCGCGTCCTGGGCCGGGGCCCGGCCCGGCAGGACCGTCAGCACCAGCGCCAAGACCGCTGCCAGCCCGCGCATCCGGCGTCACCCGGCCTGCGGGTAAAGCGTCACGCTGCCCGGCGCCTGATCCGGCAGGCTTTCCGGCAGCATCGGGTCCGAGGGGTATTCCGGCTCCTCCTCGACAGGCAGGGGATGGGGGGTGTCCGGGACCAGCGGCTCTTGCGACACCGGCGCTTCCGGAGTGATGACCAGGGGCTCGGGCGTGACGACCGTCGCAGCCGCGGTCGCGGCGGCGGCCTCGGTCACGGCCGTTGCCGCGGGGATTGGCGTGACCTCGGCGACGATCGAGGGCGCTTCGGCGATGGCCGGCGGCGGCAGGCGGTCGCCGCGGGCCGGCGGGCGGGTGCCGGCGATCGTCGCGACCGCCGCCGTCTGCGTTGCCGCGGCCATGGGCGAGGCGCCGGTCACATCGGCGATCCTGACCCCGGGGGGCAGGAACTCCACCGTCGTGACTTTGGGCTTGACCATATGCGCCAGCTCCCACGCGTCCCAGTTCGTCAGCCGCACGCAGCCATGCGATTGGTTCAGGAACAGCTGCGAGGGGGTGGCGGTTCCGTGGATGCCGTAGGTCGGTTCCGAAAGGTCGATCCAGACATTGCCGACCGGCCCGTTCGGCCCGGGCGGGACGATCAGCACCCGGTCGTTCTCGCCCTGCTTGAAGTTGCGATGCGGATTGTAGGTATAGGTCGGGTTCAGCGCCACCGCGTCGACGACGTGATTGCCATGCGGCGAGGGCGTGTCGGCCGAGCCGACGGTGGCGGGGTAATCCGCGACCATGTTGCCCTTGGCGTCATAGGCGGCGACGCGGCGGGTTTCCTTGTCCACGATGATGCGGGTGACGGCGGCGCGGATCGGCTTGGCCGGGACGGTGGCATGGATCGTCTCGCCGGGCTGGAAGCGGGCGCCGGGATTCAGCTTGGCCAGGAACTTCTCGTCCATGTGGAAACGCTCGGCCAGCTTCTCCAGCACGCTGGTATAGCCCTGCGACGTCATTGCTGCCTTTTCGGCGTAATCCGAGGGGATGCGGTCCACCAGGCCGGTCGCGTCCTCCTCGGTGATGGTATAGGCCATGGTCAGCGGCGCGGCGGCATAGCCCTGGAGCAGGTCCCAGACCGCGTGATCCATGCGGCCGGTCATCGGCAGGCCGGACCGGCGCTGGAAGGCCATGACGGCGCTTTCGCTCATGCCGCCGCGCCAGCCGTCCACCACGCCGGGCGAGATGCCGGCGCGGTCCAGCAGGATCTGCACCTTGGCGGTCAGCGCGGATTGGCCTGCGGGCAGGTCGCCGCCGTCATAGCTGGCCGCCTCGATCTCGGCCGGGGTGATCGAGGTCAGGGCCCGGGGCTTGGGCGCCGCGACCTGCGCGGCGGTGCCGGAGGCCGGCGTGGTCGCGGGGACGGCCTGCGCCCAGCCGGGCGACAGCGGCAGAACTAGCGCGGCCGCGGCCAGCGAAAGGCGCGAAAAAAGGCCCGTGCGGGGTCGGGTCGGGGGCATGCTCGGATCCGGTCTGTTGCCTGTCGTGTTCTGGTTTTGCCGCGCACATTTGGCCAAATGCGCGCGTAAGGCAAGCTTTAGCCGGTCAACTCGGGTTGAACGCCGCCTTCAGATCGTCGCGGCGAAGCGATGATGCTGCGGAAAATAGCGCCGCGTCAGCGAGACCGGCATGTTGTTCAGCCAGTCGATCCGCTCGACCAGCAGGACCGGATCGCCCGGCGCCAGGCCCAGGGCCTCGGGCACGAGGTCGGGACCGGCCAGGGCCGCGCCGATCGCCATGCTGGCGCGGTTGATCGGCACATGGCCCAGCAGCCATTCGCAGGGGCTCATCTGCACCAGCGCCTCGCGCGTCAAGCCGGGGGTGGCGTAATTGTTGATCCAGCGTTCCTCGCAGCAATAGGGCGCTTCGTCGGCGCTGAACCGGGCCTTGACGCGCAACAGGCGGTCGTCGGTGCGCAGCAGCATGGCCTGCGCGACATCCGCCGGGGGCGGGCATTCCTGATAATCCAGCAATGTATAGCCATAGACCTTGCCCGCGGCCTCGATCTCGCGCCGCAGCAGGAAGCGCACCATCTGCACCCGGGGGTGCTGCGCCACGCGGGTGCCCACCTTGCGCCGGCGTTCAAGCACGCCGCTTTGCGCAAGGGTCTGCAACGCCCGGTTCACCGTGGCGCGCGCGCAGCCGAATTCCGTCGCCAGCTCCGCCTCGGTCGGGATCAGTTCGCCCTCGGGCCAGTTGCCGTTGTGGATGCGGGTCAGAACTTCTTCCTGGACGGCCTGCCAGGTCATGTTCCGGCGCTTGCGCTCCTGCGGTTCTGCCGAAAGTGCCTGCGCCACGTGGCTGGGAAGTTCTATCATGTCTAAAATATGTCTTTGCGTCGAGGTTGCGGCAGAACTCGATACCTCTGGCCGAACGGGTCCCCGTCGCCGGGCTGCGACGAAGCCGAGCGGCAGGTCTGCCCGACCGGGGGACTTTGGTAAACTCATTGGTTTAGTTTTTGATTGCAAATTCCCGTGAGGGTCAAGGTCAATTGCGCGCTCAGGCCATGTTCCGCCTGTCCAGGTTGACATTCCGCCGGCCGGGCAGGACAAATCGGGCGATTCTCAAGAGGTGATGCCGTGTCGGAAGCTTCGATGTTCCGCGGCCAGGGCGTTTCCGCCACGGCCTGGACGGTGCTGATCGCGATCAGCCTTTGCCACATGATCAACGACATCATGCAGTCCATGCTGGCCGCGATCTATCCCTTGCTGCGCGAGGAGTTTACGCTGTCCTACTGGCAGATCGGCATGATGACCTTTGCCTTTCAGGTCACCGCCTCGCTGCTCCAGCCGGTGGTCGGCATGGTGACGGACCGCAAGCCGATGCCGCGCTCGCTGGCCGTGGGCATGGGCTCGACCTTCGTCGGCGTCCTGCTGCTGGCCTTGGCGCATGAATATTGGGTGCTTCTGTCGGGGGCGATGCTGATCGGGATCGGCTCGGCCGTGTTCCATCCCGAAAGCTCGCGCGTGGCGCGCATCGCCTCGGGCGGGCGATTCGGCACGGCACAGTCGCTGTTCCAGCTGGGCGGCAATTTCGGCCAGGCGCTCGGCCCGCTGCTTGCCGCCTTCATCGTGGTGCCGCTGGGCCGGCCGTCGGTGGCGATCTTCTCGATCGCGGCCATGGCGGGTTCGGCGATCCTGTGGCGGATCGGCAACTGGGCCGAGGGACGGCGCAAGGCCGCGGCCGCGCGCCCCACAGCGGCCTTGCCGTTTTCGCGCCAGCGGGTGGCGGTCGCCATCGTGGTGCTGGCCCTGCTGACATTCACCAAGAACATCTATACCGCCAGCATTTCCAGCTATTACACCTTCTTCCTGATCGAGAAATTCGGGCTGAGCACCCAGCATGCGCAGGTGATGCTGTTCCTGTTCCTGGGCGGTATGGCGGCGGGCGTCATGCTGGGCGGGCTGGTCGGAGACCGGATCGGGCCGCTCAAGGTGATCTGGTTCTCGATCCTCGGCATCCTGCCCTTCACGCTGGTCTTGCCGCATGTCGGGCTGGTGGCGACCGGGTTCCTGACCGTGGTGATCGGGTTGATCCTGGCCTCGGCCTTTCCTGCCATCGTGGTCTTTGCGCAGGAACTGGTGCCGGGGCGGACCGGGATGATCGCCGGCATCTTCTTCGGCTTCGCCTTCGGCATGGGCGGGATCGCCGCCGCGGTGCTGGGCGTGGTGGCGGATGCGAAGGGGATCGAATTCGTCTATCAGATCTGCTCCTATCTGCCGCTGATGGGTCTGCTGACCATCTTCTTGCCGCGGATGGAGCGGTTGTAGCTGCCGGGCCGGGGGCGCCGCCCCCGGACCCCCGGGATATTTGGACACGGAAGAAACATGACGACGATCAAGGCAAGGCCCATCACGGCCGAGGAATTCGCCCCCTATGGCGAGTTGCTGGCCCCGCGCGAGGCACCCAGCAAGATGATCAACGCCGGCCGCTGCGAGCGCCATCACGCGCTGGCCACGGTCGAACGCGGCGGCGGCGAGGCGATCATCTCGATCTTCCGCTCCGAGCCGGTGAGTCTGCCCTATGACTGCACGCTGCTGGAGCGGCATCCGCTGGGGTCGCAGGCCTTCGTGCCGCTGGGGCCGGATCCCTGGCTGTCGATCGTGGCGCCCGACGAGGGCGGCCGGCCGGGCGCGCCGATTGCCTTTCTGGTGCCGGAAGGCATGGGCGTGAACCTGCGCGCCGGGGTCTGGCACGGCGTGCTGACGCCGCTGGACCGGCCGGCCGATTTCCTGGTCGTGGATCGCGAGGGCGAGGGCGTGAACCTGGAAGAGGTCGAGATCGCGCCCGTCACCGTCGAGGCATGAGCTGGCCGGATTATTCCTTTGAGGAGGCCGCGCTTCGGTCCGGGGCGCGGTTCGTTGCCGGCGTGGACGAGGTCGGGCGCGGGCCCTTGGCCGGGCCGGTGACGGCGGCGGCGGTGATCCTGGATGCTGCCTGCATCCCCGACGGGCTGAACGATTCCAAGAAGCTGTCGGCCAAGCGCCGCGAGACACTGGCCGAAATGATCATGGCGCGCTGCGACTGGGCCGTCGGCCATGCCAGCGTCGAGGAGATCGACCGGCTGAACATCCTGCGCGCCTCGCATCTGGCGATGTGCCGGGCCATCGCCGGGCTGCGCCAGCGGCCCTGCCTGGTGCTGGTCGACGGCAACATGCTGCCGCGCGAGCTGGACCTGCCGGGGCAGGCGGTGGTCGGCGGCGATGCGCGCTGCCTGTCCATCGCCGCGGCCTCGATCCTGGCGAAACTGTTGCGCGATCGCATCATGGTGGATTTGGCGCAACAGCATCCCGGATACGGCTGGGAAGTGAATGCCGGATATCCGACCCCGGCGCATCGCCGGGCGCTGCTAGATCTGGGCGTGACACCATATCATAGGCGCAGCTTTGCCCCGGTCTACAAGATATTGTGTAAAGAAGAAACCACAAGCTCTTGATTCGAAAAAGAATTTGACGGCGAATCGGCTGTGACTCATTATCGGCCCATCCAAATCGGCAACCCAATAGCCGAAACCCGAGGCAGTGATGACCAAGCTTGACACGAAATCCCGCGCTGCGGCGCGAACCCTTCCGCTCAACCAGATTCTGGCCGGCGACTGCATCGAGATCATGAACGCGCTGCCCGAGGCCAGCGTCGATCTGATCTTTGCCGATCCGCCCTACAACCTGCAACTCAAGGGCGAGCTGCACCGGCCGGACAATTCCAGGGTCGATGCGGTGGACGACCATTGGGACCAGTTCTCGGGCTTTGCCGCCTATGACCGCTTTACCCGCGACTGGCTGGCCGCCGCGCGCCGCATCCTCAAGCCCGACGGGGCGATCTGGGTCATCGGCTCCTATCACAATATCTTCCGGGTCGGGGCCGAGTTGCAGAACCAGGGTTTCTGGATCCTGAACGACGTGGTCTGGCGCAAGGCCAATCCGATGCCGAATTTCCGCGGCAAGCGGCTGACCAACGCGCATGAGACGATGATCTGGGCCAGCAAGTCCGAGGGCGCGAAATACACCTTCAACTACGAGGCGCTGAAATCGCTGAACGAGGGCGTGCAGATGCGCTCGGACTGGGTGCTGCCGATCTGCACCGGCGGCGAGCGGCTGAAGGATGCCGGCGGCGCCAAGGCGCATCCGACCCAGAAGCCCGAGGCGCTGCTGCACCGCATCCTGGTCGGGTCCACGAATCCGGGCGACGTGGTGCTGGACCCGTTCTTCGGCACCGGCACCACCGGCGCGGTGGCCAAGATGCTGGGCCGCGATTTCATCGGCATCGAGCGCGAAGCCGCCTATCGCGAGGTGGCCGAGAAGCGTATCGCCCGCATCCGCAAGTTCGACAGCGAGGCCATCGCCACCATCAAGCCCAAACGCGCCGAGCCGCGCGTGCCCTTCGGCCAGGTGGTCGAGCGCGGCATGCTGCGCCCGGGCGAGGAGCTTTATTCGCTGAACAACCGCCACAAGGCCAAGGTGCGCGCCGATGGCAGCCTGATCGGCAATGACGTCAAGGGCTCGATCCATCAGGTCGGCGCCGCGCTGGAGGGTGCGCCCAGCTGCAACGGCTGGACCTATTGGCATTTCCGCCGCGAGGGGCGGATGGTGCCCATCGACATCCTGCGCCAGCAGATTCGCGCCGAGATGGAGGCCGACGAGGGCCGCACCCACTGATCCCCAAGGTTTCGCCAAGTCCCGAAGCTCCGCGAGCTCTGGCGCGGCCGGGACTGCCTTGCCCCGTCCAGCGGCATGCCGCCGGGCGGGGCCTTTTCCGGTTTGCCGCAATGCGGGATGAACGGCCCATGCGCGATCCCCATTCCGACCTTCCCGCCAGCGCCTTCTGGCGCAGCGCCGCGGCCGAGGCCGATCCGGCTGCCCCCGCCGGCATCTTCGCGCCGAAGTTCGGCCTGGGGCGCGACGCGGCCATCGCCACCGTGGGCAGTTCGCGGCGGCGCATGCGGATGTTGACTATTTCCCCGCCTATGAGATCGTTACCGATCCGGCGGCGCGCGGGTGCTTCTTTCACCACGATTTGCGCGAGGTGACGGCCAAGGGCGTGGCGACGGTGATGGGTTCCTTTCTGGTTGCCTGCGGGCTTGCGGCAGAGACCGGGCCTTCCGGCAGCGAAACACCGGAGCCAGGGCCACCGATGCCGCCGAGAATGTCATCTGTGAGGAAATCCTGCTGGAGACATTCCGCAAATGACGGCGCGCAAGGTGCTGATGCTGGGCAATTCGCATACCGCCGCCCCGCGCATCGCCCTGCCGCGTCCGTCCCGAAGGCTGGCCCGGTTTCCAGCCCGATGTCCTTGCCATGCCGGGCGACACCTGGAGTTGAAGGACGGCGTGCTTTACCCCCAAGACGCCGAGGTGCACAGAAAGATGCCCTATTATAACGGCATCACCGACCTGCCGGTGTCGGGTTACGATGCTTTCGCCGTGATCGGCTGCCTGGCCTTCCATCGGCTGGCCGATTTGCAGGACAGCCATCGCAGCCTGGACTTCCCCTCGGTCGCGCGGGGCGAGCGGTGCCGGCTGGTCCTCGGCCCTGGTCGAGGCGCTGCTGGCCGAACGCATCGGCAATTCGCCGGAGCTACGCCTGATCCAGGCGCTGGCGGCGCTATAGCGCGCCGCGCGGCATCGGCAGGTCGCCGCGGCTATAGGGCCGCCAATCGGTGATCTCGGGATAGAATTGCCGCCGCCAGGCCCGGACTCGGGGGTTCATCCGCCGCCGCCACAACGGCGGGACCATTGCCAGGAAGGTCATGGCCGGATAGCCCATCGGCAGCTGCGGCGCCTCGTCCTCGCCATAGGTTTGCAGCAGCGGAAAGCGCCGGTCCGGCTTGTAATGGTGATCCGAATGGCGTTGCAGGTTGATGAGCAGCCAGTTCGTCGCCCGGTGCGTGCTGTTCCAGCTGTGGCGCGGCAGCACATGCTCATAGCGGCCGTTGCCAAGATATTTGCGGGTCAGGCCGTAATGCTCGACGTAATTGGTCAGCTCGAGCTGCCAGATGGCGACGAGGGCCTGCCAGAGAAACAGCAGCACCCCCTGCCAGCCGCCGAGGATCAGGGCCAGCGCCAGCATGGCCAGTTGCAGCGCGGCGTAGCGCCAGAACGGGTTGCGGCGGTCGAATTTCGAGCGGCCGGCACGGACCAGGCGCCGGCTCTCGGCCTGCCAGGCGCTTTTCGGGCATTCGATCAACACGCGCAGGAAGAAGCGGAAGAAGCTCTCGTTGTAGCGGGCCGAGACCGCGTCGCGCGGCGTTGCCACCCAGGAATGATGCACCAGCAGGTGCTCGGTGCGGAAATGCGAGTAAAGCGTCGAGGCCAGCAGCAGATCGCCCAGCCAGCGTTCCATCCTGTTCTTCTGGTGCAGCAGCTCATGGGCATAGACGATGCCGATGGTGCCCGAGGCCACGCCGATGCCGAAGAACAGCCCCAGCTTTTCCCAGCCCGACAGGTCGCTGCGCGTGGCATGCCAGATCGCGCCGAAGATCATCGCCGCCTGGATCGGAAACCAGATGATGGTGATGGCGCGATACCAGAAAAGCTGCGCTTCGGGCGTGTCGGCATCGGGGTTTTCCTCGTTCAGGCCCAGCACCGCGTCCAGCAGAGTCATCAGATACCAGGCGTAAAGCGGCATCAGCAGGAACCACCAGCCGCCAAGGCGGGCGGCGAGGACGGCAAGCGGCACCATGCCCAGCGAAAGCCAGAAGGGCAGGGCGTCGATCAGGCGGGAACGAAACGCGGTTTGCATGGGCACGGATGAAACTGGGAAATGGCCTGGCCTGCTTGGTCCGTCGAATGAATGCGGGCTGCGGGCGCGGCTAGGACGGGCTTCGGGGTGGTCGGCCACGGCGACCGGATGTCGCGGGCCGGGCTGTCGTTTCGGGGCGGGCAAGCGCCCAGGCCTTGCGCATCAGCCCGGGCAGGGCGGCAGGTCTGAACTCGCTGAGCGGCGCCAGACTGCCGCGTTCCGGTGCGGCGGTCAAGCGGGCGGCCATCACCGTCAGGTCCAGCGCGAAATGGGTGAAGACATGGCGGACCAGCCCGATCTCCTGCCAGTCGGCCGGAGCGGGCGGCGGCAGCTGCGAGCCGTCCCAGCCGGTCGAGGGAAAGGCCAGCGTGCCGCCCAGAAGGCCCTTTTCCGGCCGGGTCTCGACCAGCACCGCATTCTCGGCAAAGCCGATCCAGACCGTGCCCCGGCGCAGCGGCTTGGCCTTCTTGGGCGCCTTGCGCGGCAGATCGGCGGCGATGCCCTGCGCGCGGGCCGCGCAATGGCCGATGATCGGACAGATGCCGCAGGCCGGGCTCCTTGGCGTGCAGATGGTCGCGCCCAGGTCCATCATCGCCTGGGCGAAATCGCCCGGCCGTTCGGCGGGCGTCAGGCCGGCGGCCAGCGCGACCAGCTCCGGCTTGGCGGCGGGCAGCGGGGTTTCGACCGCGAAAAGCCGGGCGGTGACGCGCTCGACATTGCCGTCCACCACCGTCTCGGGCCGGTCGAAGGCGATGGCGGCGATGGCGGCCGAGGTATAGGCGCCGATGCCGGGCAGGGAGGCCAGCCCCTCGCGCGTGTCGGGAAAGGCGCCCATGGCCGCGACGGCGCGGGCGCAGGCGATCAGGTTGCGGGCGCGGGCGTAATAGCCAAGCCCGGCCCATTCCGCCATCACCTGGGCATCCCCGGCGGCGGCAAGGTCGTGGACCGTGGGCCAGAGGCTGGTGAACCGTTCGAAATAGGCCTTCACCGCGGCGACGGTGGTCTGTTGCAGCATCACCTCGGACAGCCAGACACGGTAGGGATCGGCGCGGCCCTGGCCGGGGGGGACGCGCCATGGCAGCACCCGGGCATGGCGGTCATACCATGCCAGCAGCTCGGTCGGGATCACCCTCAGGTCACGCAATTTTCAGCCTCGTCTCTCTGGTATCCGGGCGCGTCGCGGTCCAGACTGCGCGCCAGATAAACCATATGGTCGCCCGATGGCCCAGAAGAAACCCGAGACCCAGCCCCGCCGCCGGATGCGCGGCTTCGAGGCGGCGGCCCAGCTGGTCGCGCAGCGGGTCAAGGCGGCGGGCGAAAGCCGCGGCTTCGCCATAGCCCGGCTGCTGACCCATTGGCCCGAGGTGGTCGGCCCCGAGCTTGCCGCCCATGCCCGCCCGGTCAGGATCAGCCATGGCAAGGGTTTCGGCGCCACGCTGACCCTGCTGGTGCCGGGCGTGCAGGCGCCGTTGGTCTCCATGCAGCTGGACCAGATCCGGGCGCGGGTGAATGCCTGCTATGGCTTCAACGCGGTTTCGCGCATCGTGCTGACCCAGACCGCGCCGGTGGGTTTTGCGGAAGGGGCAGGAGGCTTTGCCGAGGGGCAGGCCGAATTCCGCGCCGCGCCGCGCCGCGCGGCGGCGCCGGATCCGCAAAAGCTCGCCCAGGCCGAGGCTGTCGCCTCGGGCTTCGACAATCCGGCGCTGTCCGCTGCCATGCGGCGGCTGGCGCTGAACATCCTGTCCCGCCGGGACGCCAACGACCGAAAGGCCAATCCATGATGCTGCTTCGCCGCTCTCTGATCGCCGCCGCCACGGCCGCGCTGACCGTTTCCGCGCTGCCTGCGCTGGCGCAAGAGGCGAAACCCGCCGACAATGCGCAAGCCGCCGAGCAGATGCCCGAGGGCAAGGTCCTGCCCGATATCGCCCTGGGTCAGGAAGACGCGCCGGTCACCATCATCGAATATGCCAGCTTCACATGCAGCCATTGCGCGGCCTTCCACGACGAGAACCTGCCCAAGCTCAAGGCGGAATATGTCGATACCGGCAAGGTGAGGTTCATCCAGCGCGACGTCTATTTCGATGCCGTGGGCCTCTGGGCCGGCATCCTCGCCCGCTGCGGCGGGGACGAGAAATACTATGCCGTTTCGGACCTGATCTTCAGCGACCAGAAGAACTGGCTGGACGCGAAATCGGGCGATGAGATCGCCGCCAACCTGCGCAAGATCGGCGCCAAGGCCGGCATGACGGCCGAGCAGATGGACGCCTGCTGGAACGACCAGCAGAAGGTCGCGGATCTGGTCACCACCTTCCAGACCCATGCCACCGCCGACCAGATCGAGGGCACGCCGACCTTCATCATCGCCGGCGAAAAGGTCCAGAACCAGCCTTGGGAGGACCTGAAGAAGATCATCGACGCCAAGCTGGCCGAGCAAGGCTGAGCGATCTCCGGGCGGCGCGGTCGCGGGAGTATTTGGAAAACGGTGAAAGCGAAAGGCCCCGGACCTGTTCCGGGGCCTTTCACAATCCCAGCGCGGCCAGCCGGTCGGTGAGCGGCGCCGTGTCGTCCAGTTGCAGCCGCACCGGCAGGGCCAGCACCTTGGGCCGGAAGCTGCGCGGCAGCCGCACGGCATCCTTCTCGGTCGTCACCATCTGCGCGCCGATCAACCGCGATTCGGTCTCGAGCCGGGTCAGCAGCTGTGGGGTGAAGGGCTGGTGATCCTCCAGCGCCTCGGCGCGGACCACCTCGGCGCCGAGGTCGCGCAGGGTGGCGAAAAATTTCTCGGGATGGCCGATGCCGGCAAAGGCCAGCACGCGCTGGTCCTGCCAGTCCATGCCGGTCTGCAAGGGCGCGAGCCGGCCGGTCAGATGCGGCAGGGGCAGGCGCGCGCGCCATGCCGCGGCGAACTGCGCCTGCGCCGGGGCCTCGCCGATCGACAGCAGCAGGTCGGCACGGGCGAGGCCGCGATCCACCGGCTCGCGCAGCGGCCCGGCCGGCAGGCAGAGCCCGTTGCCGAAGCCCTTGGCCGCATCGACCACGACCAGCGCCAGGTCATGGGCCAGCGCCGGGTCCTGGAAACCGTCGTCGAGCAGGATCGCCTGCGCGCCGGCCTCCACCGCCGCCCTTGCGCCCGCCAGCCGGTCGTCCGCGACCCAGACCGGCGCGAAGGCGGCCATCAGCAGCGGCTCGTCGCCGACTTCGCCCGCTTTATGGTGCGCCTCCTCGACCCGCAGCGGGCCCTTTTCGCTGCCGCCATAGCCGCGCGAGACGACATGCACTGTGACGCCCCGCGCCTGCAAAAGCTGGGCCAGCATGATGGTGGTGGGCGTCTTGCCGGTGCCGCCGGCATTCAGGTTGCCGATGCAGATCACCGGCACGCCCGGCCTTGCACGCGCCCCCTGGGCCAGGCGGCGGGCGGTGGCGGCGGCATAAAGCGCGCCCAGCGGCGCCAGCAGGCGCGCGCGCAGCCCCGGAGGCTGGAACCAGAAGGCGGGGGCGCGGCGGCTCATCGCGTGTTCTCCATGGCCTCGATGACGGTATCGGCGATGCGGCGCAGCACGGCGGCGCCGCCGGTGCTGACCGACCAGGCATTGCCGGCCAGCATCGCCGACTGATCCGGCGCCGACAAGTCCGCGACCGCCCGGGTCAGCGCGGCGGCATCCGCGACCAGCCGCGCGGCCGAGGCGCCGTCGAGCTGCACCCATTCCGGGCCATGCGCCTCGGTGAGCGGGCCGTGGATGATGGCCGAACCGAGCGCCGCCGGCTCGAACGGATGGCGCGGCGCGAGACCGGGGCCGGGCAGGAGCGTGCCGCCCATGAAGCAGACCGGCGCCAGCCGGTACCACAGGCCCATCTCATGCGTATCCTCGGCAATCAGCACGTGATCGTCCAGCGAGGGGTCTTCGTCGTCCGAGCGCAGCACGGCGGCCAGGCCGAGCGCCTCGGCCTCGGCGCGGATTTCTGAGATGGTCTCGGCCGGCAGGCCGGCCAGGATCAGCAGCGCGCGATGATTGTGATGCAGCGCGGCCTGATGCGCGGCCAGCGCGGCATGGGCCTCGGGCAGGCTGGGACATGCCGCCAGCCAGATATGGCGGCCGGCCAGGATCTGGGCCAATGCCCGCCGCTCGGCCTCGTTCGCGGCCAGCGGCGGCCGCGTCTCGGTGATCGGTCCGGTCAGCTCGATCCGGTCGGGCGCTGCGCCAAGCTGCCGGGCGGCGGCGGCGGCGGTGGGGTCCGGGGCAAGGATGCGGGTGATCCTGCCCATGAGCCCGCGATTGATCGCGCCGCGCCACGAGCCGCGCCGGGTATAGGCCACCAGCCGCGCTTCGCACAGGATGACCGGCAGCCCCTGCTCGGCCATGCCCGAGATCAGCGAGGCGGGAAGCTGGTCGCCCAGGATCAGCAAGGCGCGCGGTTGCAGCGCCCCGATCACCTCGCGCACCGCGGCGGGGTCGCGGGGCCGGGGCAGGGCGACGGCGCGCAGGTCGGTCGGCAGCGCGCCCGGCGGCGGGGGCGCCCCGGTAAAGGCGAATCGCATTCCCGGTCGCCGCGCCAGCAGCGCCCTGATGAGCGGGCCGAGCTGCGGCGGATCCTCGGCGTTTTCCGAAAGATGCACCATGAGCAGCGGCCCCTCGCCCGGCGGGGCGCCGATGGGCGCGACCGGCCCGCTGGCCAGCGCCGCGCGGCGACGCAGATGCAGCCAGAGAGCCAGGGATGCGGTCGCCTGGAAGGGGAACATCGCGTGCCGCGACGGCTTAGCTGCCCAGTTCCTCGGTCGGGCTGACCTCGCGCTCCTCGTCGCGCAGCCGGTGCAGATGGGCGATGAAATAGCGGGTATGGGCGCTGTCCACGGTGCGCTGCGCCTCGGCCTTCCAGGCGGCATGGGCCTCGGCGTAGTTCGGGAAGATGCCGACGATATGGATGTCCTTGGTGTCGCGGAACTCGGTGCGGGTGGGATCGATAAGTTCGCCACCGAAAACGAGGTGGAGGCGCTGCGCCATTGTATTCTCCTGGGTTCGGATTCCGCCGCGAACCTAGCTGAGGCTTGCAGGGGAACCAAGGCGATTTGTGTAAAATCGCCGACGGTTCGCATTTGCGGTGAATCGTTAGCCGGGATAAGGAGGACATACCGACAGAGGGAGCACCCCCGGGCGGCCCAAGCGTGGTGGTGAGGGTCTTTCGGGTGGCGAGGACAGGCGAACCGGTGCGCTTTTCCTCGCCCTCTTTGCGGATCGCAGGCGGCCATCTAGTGATGGCGGCCTGCGGTCTCGGCCCGTTTGCCGCCGGCAAGAGCCGATCTGCGGGCGGTCCCGCCCATGCCGCCGGTCGGGGGGCATCTTCGGTTCAGCGTATCGGGAATCTTCCGGCACGGCTTGTCAGGCGGCGCAGGTCGCCGGGCATGGTGCGGGCGGCGGGACTCGAACCCGCACAGGCTTGCGCCCCAGGGAGTTTAAGTCCCATGCGTCTACCATTCCGCCACGCCCGCGCCGGGAATTGGCTAACGGGCGGGACGGGGATTGGCAAGCCTTCGTGGCTGCCGGGTTTAGGGCGTGTGGGGCTTCATCGTGAGTTGATAACGGCTGCAACGAGGTAGACCATTGCTTCGAAGCTCTGATCGGTTTGCAGGCACGCATAGCGATGCGCTTGAACTCCTTCAGCTTGCAGACGAAGTTCTCGATGAGGTGGCGCCAGGTGTAGATGTCGGGGTCGATCCTGAGTTTCTGCGCACGGGCGGGGTGTTGCGAGATCACGATCCGGGCGCCGCGGTCGTTCAACTCGGCAACCAATGCATTGCTGTCGAAGGCCTTGTCGGCGATCAGCCCGTCGAAAGCGATCCCGTTGATCAGCGGCGGCACCTCGACGCTGTCGTAGCGCTGGCCCGGCATCAGACGGAAGCGCACGAGGTTGCCCAAGGCATCGGTGAGGGCCAGAATCTTGGTCGCCATGCCGCCTTTGGAGCGGCCAATGGCCTGGCCCTGCGTCCCCCCCTTTATGGATGGCCCGCCCCTCCCGCCGCCGCTGGTGTAGGCTGTCGGCGTTCAAAGGAGGAAGGAGCGAACCATGAGCATTGTGATCCTCGGTATTGATCTCGGCAAGAACAGCTGCAGCCTGGTGGGGCTGGATGACAGCGGGAAGGTAGTGCTGCGACGTCGGATGCGTCGTGACAGCGTGATCGCCTTCGCATCGAAACTGTCGCCCTGCACGATGGCGATGGAGGCCTGCTGCGGCGCGCATCACATGGGACGAGCGCTGGCGGCGCTCGGGCACGAGGTTCGG
>NZ_LLWQ01000176.1 GCF_001447385.1 Paracoccus sp. MKU1
AGCAGCACCTTGATGCGGTCGGCCATCTGCGCCACCACCGCCAGGTCGTGGGTGATGTAGATCGCGGCTGCGTCGTGGCGGCGCACCACCTCGCGGATCGCGGCCAGAACCTCGATCTGCGTGGTCACGTCCAGCGCCGTGGTCGGCTCGTCGAAGATCAGCAGCTCGGGGTGGCAGGACATGGACATGGCGGTCATCGCCCGCTGCAACTGCCCGCCCGAGACCTGATGCGGATAGCGCGCCCCGATCCGCTCGGGATCGGGCAGGCGCATCTCGCGATACAGCGTGACCGCCTCGGATTCGGCCTGGGCACGGGGCATCAGGCGATGCTGGACCGGGCCCTCGCAATATTGCGCGATCAGCCGCCAGGCCGGGTTGAAGGCGGCGGCCGAGGATTGCGCGACATAGGCGATGCGCCGGCCCTGCACCTGCCGCAAGAGCCGCGCATCCGCCCCGGCCAGGTCCAGCCCGTCGAAGCGGACCTGTCCGCCGGTGATGCGGCAGCCCGGTTTGACATGGCCCATGGCGGCCAGGCCCAGGGTCGATTTGCCGGCGCCGGATTCGCCGATCAGGCCCAGGATCTCGCCTCGGTCCAGGTTCAGGTCCACGCCCTTGACGATCTCGGTCCGGCCCTCGCGGGTTTCCGCCGCGATGCGCAGGCCGCGGATCTCCAGAAATCGTGTCATCCGGTCACTCCTTCAATCCGCTGGACAGATGCAGCACCCAGTCCACCACCAGGTTCACCGCCACGGTCAGCAGGGCGATGGCGCCGGCCGGCAGCAGCGGTGCCAGGCCGAAGGTCGCCGCCTGCCAGCTGGAGAAATTCGCGAAGGCGATCAGCTTGGCGCTTTCGCGCACCATCGAGCCCCAGTCCGCCGTCGGCGGCTGCAAGCCCAGCCCCAGGAAGGACAGGGCCGAGATGAACAGGAAGACGAAGCAGAAGCGCAGGCCGAATTCCGCAATCAGCGGCGCGCTGGCATTGGGCAGCACCTCGCGGCGGATGATCCAGCCCAAGCCCTCGCCACGCATCCGCGCGACCTCGATGTAATCCATGGTCAGGATGCCCTGGGCCACGGCCCGCGACAGCCGGAACACCCGCGTGCTGTCCAAGACCGCGATCACCAGCACCAGCGCCACAACCGAGGTGCCGGCGATGGTCAGGATCAGCAGCGCGAAGATCAGCGAGGGCACCGCCATCAGCACATCGACCAGGCGCGAGCTCGCCGTCTCGAACCAGCCGCCGACGGTGGCCGCCAGCAGCCCGGTGCCGGCCCCCAGCGCAAATGCGAGGACGGTGGTCAGCAGCGCGATGCCGACCGTGTTGCGCGCGCCATAGATCATGCGCGACAGCACGTCCCGGCCCAGCATGTCGGTGCCCAGCCAATGCTCGGCCGACCA
>NZ_LLWQ01000177.1 GCF_001447385.1 Paracoccus sp. MKU1
GATCTCGCCGGCGTTCTAGCGCCGCAGATAGACGTAATAGGCGCCCTCGCCGCCATGGCGGCGATGCGCCGGGCGCACTTGCAGCACCACCGTGTTCAGGGGCGGCATGTGCAGCCAATGCGGCACGTTGTGGCGCAGCGCGCCAGGCCGGACCGGCAGCGGCGCGTCCGGCCCGCCCTCGCGTCCCTTGCCGGTGATGACCAGCACCAGTCGCCGGCCCTCGGCCCGGGCTTGCAGCAGGAAGCGGGTCAGCACCGGCTGGGCCACGGCCAGCGTCATGCCATGCAGGTCGATCCGCGCCTCGGGCACGAGCTTGCCGCGCGTCATCTGGCGGTGGGTCTTGTGGTCCATGCGCAGCGGCTGGGCATGCAGCGCGTCGCGCGGGGGCGGCGACAGATCCAGGCGGGTCGAGCCGGCATCGGCCCTGCCGCCGATCCGCAGCCCGGCCAGCGGCAGGGGTGTCGCTTGCGATGCGGCAGGCGGTTTTTTCAGCGGCTTTGGTTCCGGCAGCGGTTCGGCCTGCTTGCGCGCCGGATGCATCGGCACCGCGGTCGCGGCGACGCGGGACCACAGGGCCTTGTCCTCGGCCGAGAGTCCTCGCCGCCGTGCCATGGTTCAGGCCGTGGCGACCAGTTGCCAGTTGGGGTCGTCCTGGCCCATGCGGCGGGCGAAGGTCCAGGTGTCGCGCTGCTTGCGGGCGGCCTTGGGATCGCCCTCGACCACATTGCCCTGGGCGTCGCGGGTGGCGATGATCATCTCGCCCACGAAGCGGACCGAAAGCTCGGCCATGCCGGTCGCCGGGGTGAACTCGGCCCCGGCCAGCGCGGTCTCGCGCGTGCCGAGAAACTGCGCCTCGGTAGTCAGGCCGCGCGTCTTGCGATCCTCGATCACTGCGTCGAAGGCCTCGGCCACCGGCGGGGCCAGGAAGCCGCGCACCTCGGACAGGTCGCCGCGCTCGAAGGCCATCAGGATCATCTCATAGGCGGATTTGGCGCCGGACAGGAACGGACCCACGGCGAAATCGGGCTCGACCCGCTTCATCTCGGCCAGGGCCTTGGCGCTGGGGCTGCCCGGTTCGGCATGGTCGGTGATGTCGCTGTCGCCCGCCTCGGCGGTGCCGTCGATCACGTCGAAGCGGCGGCGCTGCACCGGTTCCTCGGGGACGCGCGGCGGCTCGAATCCGTCGCGGGTGCCGAGAACCCCGCGCAGGCGCAGGATCAGGAACACGGCGATCGCCGCCAGGACGAGCAGTTGCAGCAGGGGGTTCGACATCAACGGACCTAACGAGCTTTGTATCGGCGCTTTCGCATGCTTATGTAGGGTGGAGATCGGCCCAAGTCCAGTTTTGAGCCGGAAATAGAAGTGCCGGAGGAAAAAGGCGTTATGTGGCTGCTGTTGCCTTTCGTGATCCTGCCGATCATCGAGATCGCGCTGTTCATCCAGGTGGGGGGCGTGATCGGCGTTCTGCCCACGATCGCCCTGGTCCTGGCCTCGGCCGTGGCCGGCATGGCGGTGATGCGGCACCAGGGCGCGCGGGCGGCGCTGGACGTGCAGCGGGCCATGCAGGAGTTCCGCGATCCCGGCCGGCCGATGGCCCATGGCGCGCTGGTGATGATCGCCGGGCTGCTGCTGGTGGTGCCGGGCCTGTTCACCAGCACGCTGGGGGTGTTGCTGCTGATTCCGGCGGTGCGCAGCCTGATCCTGCGGCAGATGGCCTCGCGGATGCAGGTGTCGGGCAGCAGCTTCAGCTATCGCCGCAGCTATGGTGCCGAGGGCGATTTCGGCGCCGATCCGGCCGGTTTCCGCCGCGGTCCCGGCTGGCGCGACGAAGGGGTGATCGACGGCGAATATTCGGTGCAGGACGACCCGCCCGGCCCGGTGCGCGAGGGGCTGACCGATCAGGGCGACGCGGGCGGAGACCCGCCTTCGCGGCGCGGCAATTCCGGCTGGACCCGGCATTGAGCGCCGCCCTGCGGGGTGCTAGAACCTCCTCAGATCCGAGGAGAACTCCATGAGCGACGAGAACAACAGCGGCACCGCCGCGCCCGAGGCCCAGAACCCCGGGCAGAATGCCGCCCAGCCGGCCGTGCGGTTGCAGATCCTGACGCAATATATCCGCGACCTGTCCTTTGAGAATGCGGTGGCGCAGAAGGGTCTGCCCTCGGGCGAGGTGCAGCCGGAAATCAGCGTGCAGGTCAGCCTCGACGCCCGCAAGCGCCCGGCCGAGCACCAGTATGAGGTGATCAGCAAGTTCCGCGTTCAGTCGACGAATGCCACGGACAAGGCGCCGCTGTTCCTGTGCGAACTGGATTACGGCGGCATTTTCCATGTCGAGGGCGTGCCCGAGGATCAGCTGCATCCCTTCCTGATGATCGAATGCCCGCGCATGATGTTCCCCTTCGTGCGGCGCATCGTCTCGGACATGACCCGCGACGGCGGCTTCCCGCCCTTCAACATGGATCCGGTGGATTTCGTGGCGCTCTACCGGCAAGAGATCGCGCGCCGGGCGCAGACCCAGCGGCCCGCCGACCAGCCTCTGTCCTGAGGCGATCACTTCTGCGTGAGGCAGGCTCGTGTCGGCCCGCGGCTTCTCTGGCCGCGGGCTTTTCGCTGTCCACCGCTCCCGCTGGCGCGACCGGCGCGATGGGGCTAGTTTCACGCGGCACAAGACGGAGGACGGCATGGCGAAAGGCGCGAAACGGGCCTGGCAGAGGATGCTGTCGGGGCGCAGGCTGGATCTTCTGGACCCGACGCCGATGGATATCGAGATCGGCGACATCGCCCATGGCCTAGCCTTCGTCGCGCGCTGGAACGGCCAGACCCGCGGCGACTGGGCCTATAGCGTGGCCGAGCATTCGCTGCTGGTCGAGCAGATCCACGCCCGCAGCAACCCCGATTGCGAGCCGCGCTGGCGGCTGGCGGCGCTGCTGCATGACGCGCCCGAATATGTCATCGGCGACATGATCTCGCCGGTCAAGGCGGCGCTCGGCCGGGAATACGGCGAAATGGACATGCGGCTGGCGGCGGCGATCCATCGCCGTTTCGGCCTGCCGGCGCAACTGCCGGCGACGGTGAAGCGCGCGATCAAGCGGGCGGACCGGATCTCGGCCTGGCTGGAAGCCGTTCAGATCGCCGGATTTTCCAGGGCCGAGGCCGATCGCCTGTTTCCCGCGCCACGCCCCGAATTATTGCAGGGGCTGGAAATACGGCTGCGCCCGCCCCTGGAAACGCGCAACGCCTATCTGTCGCGCTTTTCCGAGCTTATTGCGGAAATCGACCAAATATCGTGATCCCGGAAAGAAGAACCCCGCATCCAGGATGCGGGGCAAAGGGATCAGATTTCCATTTCTTCCAGTTTCTTGCCGGCATCCAATGCCTCCTGCACCCAGCGCGGTTTGCGGCCGCGTCCGGTCCAGGTCTGCGACGGATCGGTGGGATTTGCGTATTTTGGCGCCACCTTGCTACGCCCCTGCTTGGCGATGGTCAGATCGGCGAGGTTGAAGCCATATTCGCGCGCGGCACTTTCGGCCGCCGCCAGCGCCTCGCGCTTGCGGCGGTCCTCGAAGGTGGAAATGGCGCGATCGAGCTTGTTGCGCAGGTCCCGAAGCTCGCGCAAGGACATCGCGTCCAGATCGATGCTCATATCATTATCCTTGGTTTTGGCAGTATGTGTTCCCAATATTTGCATTCGCATATGAATTGCAATCTTTTTGAGAACCGGATTATTAACGCGGGCTGCGTTTGGCCAAAATCCGCTGGAGGGTCCGCCGGTGCATGTGCAGGCGCCGCGCCGTTTCGCTGACATTGCGGTCGCATTGCTCATAGACGCGCTGGATATGTTCCCAGCGCACGCGGTCGGCCGACATCGGCGTTTCGGGCGGTGGCGGCAGGGTCTCGCCCCGCGCCAGCAGCGCGCGGGTCACGTCATCGGCATCCGCCGGTTTTGACAGGTAATCCGTCGCGCCCATCTTGACCGCCGCCACCGCCGTGGCGATGGCGCCATAGCCGGTCAGCACAACGATCCGGGCATCCTCGCGCGCCTCGCGCAGGGCATCGACCACATCGAGCCCGTTCCCATCCTCGAGCCGAAGATCGACCACCGCATGGGCCGGCGCATGTTCGGACACCGCGGCGCGGGCCTCGGCCACCGAAGCGGCCTTGATGACGTTGAAGCCGCGTTTTTCCATCGCACGGGCCAGACGGTTCAGAAAGATCTCGTCGTCATCGACCAGCAGAAGGCTGGGGTCGGGGCCGATATCATAATCCTCTGCCATATTCACTTGCCCTTGAAAGTTCGCTGTTGATTAGAGTGTTTCATCCAGCGGGTCAAACCCCGCTGCCTGACGTCACGTCAATGAAACAAGCCGCCCGCTCTGCCAGTTCCTGAGCGGAAAGCTCGCGGCCGAAGACTTCGGCAGTGCCGGTGTCGGGAATCACAAGATAGGTATTGGTCATGTGATCGACCAGATAGTTTTTCGGATCCTCCTGGTCATTCACCTTGTAATAGTTGCCCCAGGCTTTCGATACCGCCGCGATTTCCGCCGGGCTGCCGGTCAATCCGATCATGCGTTCGTGCATCGCTCCGGTGAAATCGCGCAGCACCTCGGGGGTGTCGCGTTTCGGATCGACCGAAATGAAGACCGGCGTGACGCCTATTCCGCGCCCCTCCAGCATCGCCACCGCCTCGGCATTGCGGGCGCTGTCCATCGGGCAGACATCCGGGCAATAGGTATAGCCGAAATAAAGCAGCGCCGGCTCTGCCAGCACCTGCCGGTCGGTCACCCGCCGCCCGTTCTGATCGGTGAGTTCAAAGGGCGCACCCAGATTGCCCGGCCCGGCCTGCATCCCGCCCTTGCGGCAGGGGGCGAGGGGATCGGCCTCGCCACGCGACAGCCAGAGCCAGCCGGTCACCAGCACCAGCACCGCGGCCAGGCTGCCGAGGATCAGGATCGTTCTGTCTTTGCTCATCTGCACGTATCCGTCCGCCTGGACGCATTGATCGCCCATCCGGCCATGGGTATCAATGCAAAAGCCCGTCTCAATCAGGAAGACCCCACGTGCCATTCGGCCTTGTTTCCCGCCGTATCGACCTTTTGCCCGGCCAGCCTGCACCCGAGCCGATCCGCCTGCGCACCCTGATCCTGCTGCGCTGGGTGGCGGTCGCGGGCCAGCTGGCTGCCGTCGGCGCGGCGCTGGCGATCGGGGCGGATTTCCCGCTGGCGGCGGTGCTGGCGGTGATCGGGTTGGCGGTGGCGCTGAACCTGGCGCTGACGGTGCGGCCGGACCGGCGCATCTCCGCGCGCGAGGCGGCCTGGCAGCTGGGCTTCGACCTGGGGCAGGTGGCGGCGCTGCTGGCACTGACCGGCGGGCTTGCCAATCCCTTCGCGCTGCTTCTGCTGGCGCCGGTGACGGTCGCGGCGACCGCCCTGCCGCCGCGGCACCTGCTGGCGCTGGGGGCGGCCACCTTCCTGATGGTGACGCTGGCGGCGATCTGCGCCCAGCCGCTGACCTTCGGACCGGGCGGTCTGGTCACGCTGCGCGAGCCGCTGCTGGTCGGGCACTGGTTTGCCATCGTGATCGGCGCCGTGTTCTTTGCCGGCTATGCCCGGCTGGTCGCCGCCGAGGTCAGCGCCACCTCGGACGCGCTGTTCGCCGCCCGTCTGGCGCTGGAGCGGGAACAGAAGCTGCAACATCTGGGCGGCGTGGTCGCCGCCGCCGCGCATGAGCTGGGCACGCCGCTGGCCACCATCAAGCTGGTCAGCGCCGAACTGGCCGACGAACTGGCCGAGGCCCTGCCCGGGCGCGGGGATCTGGCCGAGGACGTTGCTCTGCTGCGACAGTCCGCCGACCGCTGCCGCGACATCCTGAAATCCATGGGCAGCGCCGGGCGCGACGACCTGCTGATCCGCTCGGCCCCGCTGACCGAGGTTCTGGCCGAGGCCGCGGCGCCGCATCGCGGCCGCGGTGCCGCGATCGCCATCCTGCCCGCCTCCGAGCCGCTGATCGTCCAGCGCGACGCCGCGGTGATTCACGGGCTGCGCAACCTGATCCAGAATGCCGTCGATTTCGCCGGGAAAAGCGTGACCATCGAGATGGGGGCGGACCGCCGCGATCTGTGGGTGCGGATCGCCGATGACGGGCCGGGTTTTCCGCCGGCGCTGCTGCCGCGCATCGGCAGCCCCTTCCTGACCACCCGCCCGCGGGCCGAGGACGGCCGCAGCTATGAAGGCATGGGCCTGGGCCTGTTCATCGCCAAGGCGCTGCTGGAACGCTCGGGCGCGCGGCTGCGCTTTGCCAATGGCGCGCAGGGCGGGGCAGAGATCGTCGTGACCTGGCCGCGCGAGATGATCGAAACCGGCAATCGCGCCCCATTGGGGCCGAATCCCGAGATTCTGGCCTGATCTCGGGTCGCGTTAACCACTTCTTAAAATATCCCTCTATAGTTGTATCTGGCTGTATTGTTCGGGGATGTTCCGATGGTTGCGCATTTCCTTGTCGCCTTCGCGGCGGCGGCGCTGGCGGTCCTGCTGGCCCTGGCTCTGATCCGGCTGGCGGACCGGCGCCTTGCCGGGGCCCGCTTGGCGCGTGGCCTGGAACGCGGGCTTGAGCCGATCGCCTTCCTGTTTCGCGACGGCATGCTGGTCGATGCCACCGCGCCGGCGCGCAGCCTGCTGGCCAGCCTGCCGGGCGAGGGGGATTGGCAGCGGCTGAGCGCATGGCTGAGCATGCGCCTGCCGGAATTCGGCGCGCTGCTGCCCGATCTGGGCAGTGCCGCGCGCATCGAGCTGAGGGAGCGCGCCGGCGACAGCCCGCTGCGGCTGCTGGTCGAGGATCTGGGCGACGGGTTGCTGCGCCTGACGCTGGCCGATCCGGCGGCCGAGGATGCCGGCATCGTGGTCGATTCCCTGTCCCTGCATGCCATGGAGCAAGAGCTGGAGGTTCTGCGCAGCGCCATGGATCATTCGCCGATGCTGGCTTGGCGGCAGGACTCGCAGGGGCAGGTCACCTGGGCCAATTCGGCCTATCTGACCCTGGCCGAGGCCGGGGCCCAGGGGCAGACGATCTGGCCGCTCCCCCGGATCACCGACCTGTCGGCGCGGCCGGTCCAGCCGGCCGCCCCCGGCGGGGCGCGGCGGATGCAGATCGACCATGACGGGCAGAGCCGCTGGTATGATTGCCACCTGCACGAGATCGGCGGGCAGACCGTCGCCATTGCCTTGCCCGCCGATGCGGCGGTGCGGGCCGAACGCTCGTTGCGCGAGTTCGTCCAGACCCTGACCAAGACCTTTGCCGATCTGCCCATCGGGTTGGCGATCTTCGACCGCGACCGCAACCTGCAACTGTTCAACCCGGCGCTGATCGACCTGACCGGGCTTGCCACCGGCTTCCTGACCGCGCGGCCGACGCTTTACGCCTTTCTCGACCGGCTGCGCGAGGCGCGGATGGTGCCCGAGCCCAAGGATTACCGCAGCTGGCGCAACCAGATGAACACGCTGGAAGCCGCGGCCTCCTCGGGGCACCATGTCGAGATGTGGTCGCTGCCCGGCGGGCAGACCTATCGGGTGACCGGCCGGCCGCATCCCGACGGCGCCGTCGCCTTCCTGTTCGAGGACATCACCTCGGAGATCTCGCTGACCCGCAAGTTCCGCGCCGATCTGTCGCTGGGCGCCGAGGTGATGGACGCGCTGGAGGATGCGGTGGCGGTTTTTGCCGCCAATGGCGAGCTGCTGATCTCCAACCGCCGCTATGCCGAGCTGTGGGGCAAGGCGGCGCCCGGCACGCTGGAGGGCCATGTCCAGGTCTGGACCGATGCCTGCGGCGCAAGCCCCGGCCTTGCCGCCCTGCGCGAGGCGCTGAACGCCGTCCTGCCGGACGAGCCGCTGCGCGGCGCCATGGCGGGGCCGGCGGGCGGGCTCTTGTCCTGGGGGCTGCGCGGGCTTTCCGGCGCGCGCCTGCTGCTGAGCTTTGCCGCCCCGGTGCCGGCCCTGCCGGTCGGGCGCGCGCCGCCGCGCGCCGCGGACGGTTCCGAACCGGCCAAGGATGCGGCGAAGTCACGCGCCCTGACCGGGTGATTGCACGGGTCTTGCCCTGCCCGTCCGGTTGCGCTTCCTTTGGCGAAACGGTTGGAGGGGATCATGGCGGCAATCGGGCGAATGGCGGGCGCAGAGGGATGGCCATGACGGTAAGCCCCGATCTTCTGGCCGGGCGGCGGGTGCTGTTCGTCATGGCGCTGGATGCGGAATATGGCCAGCAGCTGCGCGCGCGGATCTCGCCGCTGATGACCGGCGTCGGCCCGGTCGAGGCGGCGGTCGAACTGACCGCGGCGCTGTCGCGGCTGGCCGAGCGGGATGAGCTGCCCGAACTGGTGGTTTCGCTGGGTTCGGCCGGCTCTCGCCGGTTGCAGCAATTGGGCGTCTATCAGGTCGCCTCGCTGGAATATCGCGACATGGATGCCTCGGCCCTGGGCTTCGCGCGGGGCGAGACGCCGCTGCTGGGCCTGCCGGTGCGCGTCGAGCTGCCCTTGCAGATTCCGGGCATCGCCTCGGCCAGCCTGGCGACCGGGGCCAGCATCGTCAGCGGCGCCGGCTACGATGCGATCGCCGCCGAGATGGTCGATATGGAAAGCTTTGCCGTGCTGCGCGCCTGCCAGCGCTTCGGTCTCCCGCTGATCGGGCTGCGCGGCATTTCGGACGGGGCCGAGGAGCTGGCGCATCTCTCGGACTGGACGCAATATCTGCATCTGGTCGACGAGCGCCTGGCCGAAGCCGTGGACCGGCTGGCCGAGGCGCTGGAGCGAGGCGAGCTGGCGCTATAGGCGCCGGGGGACACCGTGGGTGTGTCACCCGATGGGCTGGACGGGCTTCGGCCATGCCACGGCGCGACGGCAGCGGCGGGTGGCCCGGTGTCCTCATGGAACCGTATGGCGGCTCACTCGCCGGCGATCAGCACCTGCCCCTCGGGCCAGCGCAGCGAGGTGGTCAGGGTGATGGTCTGTTCCTCCCCGGCGCCGATCTTGCCGTTCCAGACCAGCAGCCCGCGCTTGCCGTCCGGGTCGGTCTCGTCGGGGCTGGGGTCGGCGGACCAGTCGATGCGCAGGTTTTCCTGGGTCGAGACCGGCACGCGGTCGATCACCCGCAGCGGCCATTCCTCGCCCGTCAGGTTGCGCAGGCGCAGGATCGCGGTTTCCCGGCGCTCCGAGGATTTCGAGATCAGCCCGCGATTGCCCTCGATCTCGTCGGGAATGCGGCGCTCCAGCTTGATGCCGGTCAGCGGCCCGAAGCCCAGCTTCATCTCGTCGCCGGCGGCGGTCAGCTCCAGCGCGCCGCGCCCGACCATGGCGCCATCGGCATAGAAGGTCGCGTCGCCCGGCAGGATCACCGCCCCGGTCGAATTCACCGTATCGGCGACCAGATAGGCGCTGTCGTCGCGGCGCGGCACCGCCTCGGCGACGATCTCGGGCGCCAGCTCGTGCGAATCCAGCGGCAGGCGCAGCGCATCGGCGCCGTCGCGCATGTCCACGGGCGTCGGATAGTCATAGACCACGGTCTCGCCCACCATGCCGGCCAGGGCCGAGCCGGCGATCCCGGGCTCGGGTGCCGGCGCGGGATAGGCACGCTCCATCGAATCCATGACGGCCTCTTCGGCCATCGGTGCGGCCGAGCGGCTGTAAAGCTTGGCCTCGGGGTCGCCGATGCGCGGGAAATCCGGCTGCAATTCGCTGGGCGCCGACTGGTCCATCGGTCGCGCGGTGGACAGCACCAGATGCACGCCGCGCCAGTCCTCGCCGGTATTCTGCCGCACCAGCAGTTCGCGATCCAGCCGCAGCTTGCCCTCCTTGCGCTGCAAGGACAGGTCATAGACCGGCTCCCAGCTTGCCTGGCCGGTCAGGCTGGTGATGCGGATGCGGGCGGGCTGGCCCTGCCCCTGCACCGCGATCACCAGCGCGCCGCGTCCGGAATCCGGGCCGCGCAGGGCCTCGAGCCGGGCCTCGGCGCGGGCGAGTTCCTCGGCCAGTTCCTCGCGCCCCGCATCGGCGGCTTCGGCTTCGAGCCCGGCGCGGATGGCGGTCTGGCGCGCTTGCAGCAACTGCTCGCCCACCGTGCGGGTCAGCGCCGCGATGTCGCTGGTGCCGGCGGCGTCGGATTCGGCCAGCTTCATCAGGAATGCGATGGTGTCCTCGGCCGCTTCGGCCCGGGCCTTGACTTCGGCCACGCCGGCATCGCGTTCGGCCAGCGCGGCCTTCAGGCGGCGGACGTCCTCTTCGGCGGCGCGCAGTTCGGGGGATTTCGCCGGGGTTTCCGGCAGGGCGCGTTCCTGCTGGAAGCCGGTCGCGCCGATCACCGCGCCCTCGGTCGAGATGCGCAGGCTGGCGGGGTCGATGCCCTCGGGGATGCCGGGGATCACCAGCTCATGCGCGCCGGCGGGCAGGTCCAGGCTGGCCTCGCGCGTGACGCCGGCACCCCAGGGATAGACGGTGACCTCGGTGACGCGGGCCGTCGTCTCGATCCGCTCGGCCAGCGCGGGACTGGCCAGCAGGATGGCGGTGGAAATCAGCAGATGGCGCATCGGGCCCCCCTCGTCATGACCCGGCCAAGGTCCGCGAGGGGCGATGGAAATGCAAGAGGGCGCCCCCGCGAAACCCGCCGGGACGCCCTCACATATCCGTATCGGATCAGCCCTTCTTGAGGCAGCGATTGCCCAGAAGCTCGGCGATCTGCACCGCGTTCAGCGCCGCGCCCTTGCGCAGGTTGTCGCTGACGATCCACATGTTCAGGCCGTTTTCCACCGTCACGTCCTGGCGGATGCGGCTGACGAAGGTGGCGAAATCGCCGACGCATTCCACCGGGGTCGAGTAGCCGCCCGGCTCGCGCTTGTCGATGACCAGCACGCCCGGCGCCTCGCGCAGGATGTCGCGGGCCTCGTCCTCGTCCAGGAAATCCTCGAACTCGATGTTCACCGATTCCGAATGGCCGACGAAGACCGGCACGCGCACGCAGGTCGCGGTGACCTTGATGGCGGGGTCGACGATCTTCTTGGTCTCGACGACCATCTTCCATTCTTCCTTGGTGTCGCCGCTGTCCAGGAACACGTCGATCTGCGGGATCACGTTGAAGGCGATCTGTTTCTGGAACTTCTTCGGCTCGACCTCCTGACCCGGGACATAGACGCCCTTGGTCTGGTTCCACAGCTCGTCCATGCCGTCCTTGCCGGCGCCCGAGACCGACTGGTAGGTCGAGACGACGACGCGCTTGATGCGGGCGCGGTCATGCAGCGGCTTCAGCGCCACCACCATCTGCGCGGTCGAGCAGTTGGGATTGGCGATGATCATCTTGTTGCGGTAATCCTCGACCGCGTCCGGGTTCACTTCCGGCACGACCAGCGGGATCTCGGGATCGTAGCGGTAAAGCGAGGAGTTGTCGATCACCACGCAGCCCTGCGATGCGGCGATGGGCGCATAGGTCTTGGTCGCGTCCGAGCCGATGGCAAACAGCGCGATGTCGTAGCCGGTGAAGTCGAACCCCTCGATATCCTTGCATTTCAGGGTCTTGTCGCCATAGCTGACCTCAGTGCCAAGGCTCCGGCGCGAAGCCAGAGCGACAACCTCATCAGCGGGAAACTGGCGCTCGGCCAGGATGTTCAGCATTTCACGGCCCACGTTCCCCGTGGCGCCGGCGACAACGACCTTGTAGCCCATTGGGGTCTCCTTCAACAAAGGACGCCGCGATATAGGGGGTATTGCGGAAAAGGGAAAGCGAGATTCCGTCAAAACGCCCGATGATCTGGCAGGATTTCGGCTTAATGCCGAACAATCCGGCGATCTGCCAGCATCAACTTCCGCGCCCATTCGGATTCCCCTTTGAAATCATGGGGAACCTGGTCGGCGGTTCGCCGGCCCGACAGCGAGAGCGAGGCGAAGAAATCGAAGCCGTAAAGCTCCAGCCGGGCCATCTCCGACCGTGCGATCAAGTCGATCATCATGGCGCCGGTGGTGGGCGGGGCGCCCAGCCGGGCCTTGAGCGCCTGATAATCGGCCAGCGGATGCAGGTAGAAGCCGGGGCTGGTCGCGGTATGCCAGTCCAGCCGCTTGCGCTTGGGCGACATCCACAGGATGCGCGCGGGCGCCAGGCGGGCGCGGTCGGTTGCGGCGAGCCGCACGGCCAGCGCCAGCCAGTCGGTGCGGCCGCCGTGGCTTTCGGCCGAGGGCATCGGCGCGCGGTTGATGCGGATCACCAGATCGGCGGCGTCGATCTGCGCGCCGTGCCGGGTCTCGGCCAGCGCGCGGGCATTGCCGACCAGCGCGATGCGCTTGCCCGCCAGATCGTCCAGCACCGCGGATTGCGGCGCCGAGAGGCGTTGCAGCGCGCCCTCGTCCCGCAGGGTGCGGGCGATCAGGAAGCCCAGCCGGTTCACGAAAGCAGTCCGCGATAGACCTCGACCAGGGCGCGGGCCTCGGTTTCGATGGCATGATTCGCCTCGACATGGGCGCGCGCCGCCTGTCCGGCGGCTTGGCGGGCGGCGGGATCGTCCAGCCAGCGCGCGATGGCCGCCTGCATGGCGGGCTGGTCCTCGGGCGGGATCAGGCTGCCGGTCACGCCGTCCGCGACCAGCTCCTCGAAGGCGCCGACGCGCGTCGCCACCACCGGCACGCCGCAGGACATGGCCTCCAGCGGGGTCAGGCCGAAGCCCTCCCAGCGCTGCGGCGCGACATAAAGGTCCAGCGCACCATACCACGCCGCCATCCGGTCCACCGGCACCTCTGGCAGAAACAGGATGCGCTCGGCCAGGCCCGCCTCGGCCACCTGCGCCTTCAAGGCGGCCAGATAGGCGCGGTGCTTTTCCGTGGCCCGGCCCATGACCAGCGCGGTCACGCCGGGGCGCGAGGGCAGCATCGCCAGCATCGCCTGCACGAAATCGCCGGTGCCCTTCTGCGCGCGGATGCGGCCGTAGCAGCCGACCAGCACCTGGTCCGGCGGCAGGCCCAGGCTTTCGCGCAGCGCGGCCCGGTCGGCGGGGGGTGCGAAGCCGGCGGTGTCGATGCCGTGGTGGATGACGCGGGCGGGGCGGTCCAGATAGGCCGCGCCCCTGGCCGAGGTCGCCACCAGCGCGTCCATCTGCGAGATCAGCCATTTCGTATAGCGGCTGTGTTTGCGCTGCGAGGCCGAGGTGAAGAGCAGCCGATAGCGCCGCCGCAGCACATGCCGCAGGATCAGCCCCAGCGCCATCTCGGTATTGCGGCGGGCGTGCCAGACCCGCCAGCGGTCGCGCGGCAACAGCGCGGCGCGGGCCAGCGGGATATGCGGCAGGTCGGGCGGCAGGCCGGGGCCGGTTGTGACGATGCCGATCATCCTGGCCTGCACCGGGATCAGCCGCACCACGGTCGCCGTGACGCCCGACAGGCGGCGTTTCAGGTTCGGGGCGACCACGTCGATCCGGTCGGCGGGCGTTTCAGGCATCGGGCGTCTCGGGCGTCAGGAAATACAGCAGGAACCCCACCGTAAGCGGAATCAGGAAGAACAGGAACAGGGTCGAATAGGCCTCGGCCGCGCTGCCCTGCGCGCTGGCCCAGCGATAGACCGGGCGCGAGGTGAATTGCAGCACCCCTGCCCCGCCGATCGAGAACATGTTGAGGAAGGTGACGCCCCGTCCCACCAGATGCGGGGGCAGAAAGGCGCGGCCATGCGCCATCAGCACGGTATAGGTGGCGCCCGACAGCCCGACCAGCGCCAGCAAGGCCACCGACAGCGCCACGCCCTCGGCGGGAAACAGCCACAGCCCCGCCATAACCGCCACGCCGCCGCCATTGGCGATCAGCGCCAGCCGGCGGATCGAGCCCACCAGCCGCGTCGCCGGCCCGACCAGGAAATTGCCGACCACCATCGCCACGCCCATGGCCAGCGTCGCCCAGCCGATCAGCTGGTCCGATGCGCCATGCACCTCGGCCATGTAGGGTCCGGCCCAAAGGCCGCGGATCGCGGCCGAGGCGGCATAGTTCACGGAAAACAGCGGCAGGATGAACCACAGCGGCCGCAGCCGCAGGATCTCGGCCAGAGATCCGCGCGGCGCGGTGGCGGCCAGCCGCTCCGGGTCGCGGGTAAGGGCCAGGATCGCCAGCGCCACCGCCAGCGTGACGACGGCCAGCGCCCACAGCGTCTCGCGCCAGCCGATGGCCTCGGTCGCCCAGACCAGCGGCGCGGCGCCCAGGATATTGCCCAGCGAGCCGAAGCCCACCGCCGCCCCGGCCAATGTGCCGAACAGCGCCGCCGGATAGTTGCGGGCAAAGATGTAATAGCTGCCCATCAGCGCCGGCGCGCAGCCGATCCCCATCAGCGCCAGCGCGACATGCAGATGCCAGGGTGCCTGCGCCAGGGCAAAGACCGCCGCCCCGCCCGCGCCGCCCAAGGCCAGCAGCACGGCCACCGTGCGGCGCGGCCCGATGCGGTCCAGCGCCCCGCCGATGGGGATCTGCATCAGCGCGAAGGTCAGGAACCACATCCCCGACGAGATCGCCAGATCCTCGGGCCCCGCGCCCAGTTCGGCCTGCAAGACCGGCGACAGCACGGCCAGGAAGGCGCGATAGAACTGGCTGAGCGTATAGGCCAGGATCAGGCTGATGATCCCTCCCGACAGCAATGCGCGCATGATCCGCCCCCTCCGGTCTGACGGGCCGAGATTTGTCGATTGCCCGGCGGGACGCAATGGCCCCGCGGGCCGGATCAGGCGGCTTTTGCGGCGCTTTCCAGCCGGGCCGGCGCCTCGCGCACCGGCAGGTGGATCAGGGCGCTGAAGGCGCCGACGCCCACGCCGACCCACCAGACCAGCGTGTAATCGCCGTAGATGTCATAAAGCTTGCCGCCCAGCCATACCCCCAGGAACGAGCCGATCTGATGCGACAGGAAGACGAAGCCGTAAAGCGTGCCCATGTAGCGCAGCCCGTAGATATAGGCGACGAGGCCGGAGGTCAGCGGCACCGTGGCCAGCCACAGCCCGCCCATCACCAGCGAGAAGACGATGACGCTGGTGGGCGTGATCGGTAGCAGGATGAAGGCGGCGGCCGCGATGGTGCGCAGGGTATAGATCCCGGCCAGCAGGTATTTCTTGGTATAGCGCTTGCCCAGCCAGCCGGCGAAGATCGAGCCGGCGATATTGGCCAGCCCGATCAGCGAGATGGCGGCCGCCCCCAGCGTCGAGGTGGTGGTGATGCCGATGCTGGCCAGCGTGCCCATCGGGCTGATCGGCCCGCACATCTCGGTCACCATGGCGGGGAAATGCGCGGTGATGAAGGCCAGTTGGTAGCCGCAGGAAAAGAAGCCGGCAAAGATCATCAGATAGGACGGGTCGGTGAAGGCGCGCTTCAGCACCGAGCCCATGCTTTCCTCCAGCTCGCTGCGGCTGGCGGGCTTGCCGCCGCCCAGCATGGGCAGGAAAAGCAGGCAGGCCAGCACGATCACCCCGAAGATGACGAAGACGGTCTGCCACGGGTAATGCATCAGCAGCACTTCGGCCAAGGGGGCGCCGAAGACCTGTCCGGCCGAGCCGGCGGCGGTGCCGATCCCCAGCGCCAGGCTGCGGTTCTCGTCGCTGGCGGCGCGGCCGATCACCGCCAGGATGACGCCGAAGCCGGTGCCGGCGATGCCGAAGCCGACCATGACTTCCAGCATTTGCATGGCCAGCGGGTCGGTCGCGTAGGCCGTCAGGATCAGCCCGGCGGAATAGAGGAAGGCGCCGATGATGACCGACCAGCGGTCGCCCCAGCGCTCGGCCAGCGCGCCGAAGATCGGCTGGCCGATGCCCCAGGCCAGGTTCTGGATGGCGATGGCCATGCTGAACTCGGCCCGCGGCCAGTCGAATTCCTGCGCGATCGGGATCTGGAAGACGCCGAAGCTGGCCCGCAGGGCAAAGTTGATCAGCAGGATGATCGAGCCGCCGATCAGCACCGGGGTGAACAGCGGCGCGCGCATTGCCTTGGTCATGTTGCTCTCCCTCTCCAGCCCGCAATTCCTGCGCCCGGGTGGCGGCGGCGTCAATGGCGCTGATTGCCTGAATCGGGCGGCGGCGTTAGCCTTGGGGTTCAAGGCGATGCGGGGATCTGGATGTATCAGGTGATCGGAACCGGCAAGAGCCGCGCCCTGCGCGTGCTCTGGATGCTCGAGGAACTCGGCCAGCCCTATGAACATGTCGCCGTCAACCCGCATACGGAAGGCGTCAGGCCCTTCAACCCCGCCGGCAAGGTGCCGGTGCTGGTGGTGGACGGCACGCCCATCACCGATTCCACCGCGATCCTGACCTATCTGGCCGACAAGCATGGCGCGCTGACCCATCCGGCCGGCAGCCTCGACCGGGCCCGGCAGGACAGCCTGACGCAATTCGTGCTGGACGAATTCGACGCGGCGCTGTGGCTGGCGGCGCGGCACAGCTTCGTGCTGCCCGAGGAGATGCGGCTGGCGGCGATCAAGAACACCCTGCGCTGGGAGTTCGAACGCAGCCAGCGCACGCTGGTGCATCGCATGGCCGAGGGCGGTTTCCTGATGGGCGACCGCATGACCGTGCCCGACATCATCCTGGCGCATTGCCTGACCTGGGCGCTGACGGCGCGCTTTCCGATCATCGAGCACCGGCTGACGGATTACCTGGAAATGATGCGCACCCGCCCCGCCTATCGGCGCGCGGCGGCCAGATAGGCGGCCGCGCCCCGTCCCGCCAGGCACCCGGTGGACAGGCAGCCGGTCAGCAGATAGCCGCCGGTGGGCGCCTCCCAATCCAGCATCTCGCCGGCGGCAAAGACCCCGGGAAGCGCCTTCAGCTCCAGTTCCCCGGTCAGGCTTTCGGCGGCGATCCCCCCGGCCGAGGAGATCGCCCGCGCAATGTCCATCGGTCCCTCGTGCCGCACCCGCAATGCCTTGGCGCGCATGGCCAGCCGCTCGGGCTCGGCGGGCAGCGGCCGGCCCCATTCCATCAGCAGCGCCGCGCGCAGCGGATCGCCCAGCACCCGACGCAGCCGGTTGCCGACCGAGAGCTTCAAGGGCGCGCGCGCAAAGCGCCTCGCCAGCTCCCCGGCGCCTAGGTCCGGCGCCAGATCGACGAAAGCCTCGTCCCCGTCGCGCATCGCGGCCGCGACCTCATAGATCCCGCCGCCCTCGATCCCTCCGGCGGTGACGACCCATTCGCCCCGGCCGACCCGGTCCGCGACATGCAGCGCCACGCCCTTGACCGCCTGGCCGAAATGCCGCGCCATCTGCGCCGACCAGGCGACGCGAAACCCCATGTTCGCCGGCCGGAACGGCGTCACCGCGACGCCCTTGTCGCGAAGCCACGGCACCCAGGCCGCGTCCGAACCGAGCCGGGGCCAGCTCGCGCCCCCCAGCGCCAGCACCACGGCCCGGGGGCGCAGGACCTCGACCCCGTCCGGCACCGCGAAGCGCCAGCCGTCGCCGTCAAAGTCGCTCCAGCGCCAGCGGGTCCGCAACGCGACGCCCTGCCCGGCCAGCCGCGCCAGCCAGGCCCGCAGCAGCGGTGAGGCCTTCATGCCGACCGGAAACACCCGCCCGGTCGAGCCGGTGAACAGCTCCACCCCCAACCCGCGTGCCCAGGCCATGACCTCGGCCGGCCCCATCTCACCGTTTTCCAAATACTCCGGGGGAGGCCGAAGGCCGGGGGCAGAGCCCCCATAATGCGTCACGAACCGCGCCCAGGGCTCGTCCCGGGTCAGGTTCAGCCCGGATTTCCCCGCCATCAGGAACTTGCGCGCCGGCGTTGGCATGGCCTCGGCCACCACCACCCGGACGCCCTGCCCGGCCAGCACCTCGGCCGCCATCAGCCCGGCCGGGCCGGCGCCGATCACCAGCGCCTCGACCTCTGCCGCCTCGCTCACCGCCCGCCCCGCGGCATCATGCACAGCCGCAACAGCATCCGCTCCATCAGCGCCATGGCCGGTGCCCGGGATGATGAGCGCAGCACCAGGTCGGTCTCGATCAGCTGGTGGATCGCATCCTCCAGTGCCCGCATGCCCCAGTCCTGCGCCTGGCGAATCATTCGGTCGCGGCGCGGGCCGAAGACCGGCGGCCGCAGCCGCGACAGCCCCGCCCCCGGCCCGCCCGGGTCCGAGGCCCCGGCATGCAGCGCCCGGAAATGCCGCAGCGCCGCGATGCACAGCGTCACCGGTGCCGTGCCCTGCCCCTCGATCCGCCGCATCAGCGCGCCGAACTCCCGCGCCCGGCCCTCGGCCACGCAATCGATCAGCTCGTCGACCTCGGCCTCAATGGTCGCGGGGGCCAGCGCGACGATCTCGGCCGGCGTCAGCGGCTCGGGATCGCCATGCTTGTAAAGCCCGATCTTTTCCACCGTCTGGCGGAAATCGCCGGGATCGAGCGCGCGCGACAGCGCCATCAGGTCGCGCATGGCGTCGCGCGGCACCTCGCGCAGCCCGGCCTCGTGCAGCCAGCGCCCGACCTCCTCCTCGCCGGGCGGGTCGTCGTAGATCGGCGCGGTCACCGCGGCGGGATGCGGCTCGAACAGCTTCCTCAGCGCCGAGGACTTGCCCAGCCCCCCCGCCGCGACCACGATCACCGCATCGCCGGGTTTCCATTCCGCGATGGCCGAGGCGATGGCGGGCGCCGCCGCATCCGGCGCGTCATCGACCAGCACCACGCGCTGGCCCGGAAAGAAGCCCACCGCCTTCACGGCATCCAGCAGCGCCGCCGGGTCCTTGCGCAGATCGGCGCCGGGGATGCGGGTCAGCCGCATCTCCTCCTCGGCACCGGGTCCGACCAGCGCCTTGACCGCCTCGGCCCGCTTCAGCGCCACGCGCATGGCGTCCTGGCCATGGATCAGCAGCGCCGGGCGCGTCGGATCGGGCCGCGCCAGATAGCGTCCGATCTCGGCGCCCTTCAGGATCATGGCACCGCGTCGGGTTCGACGGCCAGGAGCCGCGTCACCACCTGGTCGGCCAGCATCCGCGCCAGCCGCTCATGCGCATCCTGCTCGGCGGCCATGGTGGCGATGGTGGTGCCGGTGGTCGAGTATGAGGTGAAGCTGCTGACCTGTCCGCGCGTCACCTCGCGGCCGGTGCCGGCCTCGGTCAGGGTGAAATCGGCGGTGCCGTTCAGCGCATAGCGCGTCGTCACCTCGTCGGGGGTGATGGCCTGCGGCACCACGGCGATGCGCAGCGTGTAGTCGAGCAGGAAGCGGGCCTCCGCATCGGGTCCCAGCCGCTCGGCGATGCGGCCGGCAAAGGCGAAATCGTCGGGTGTGCGCGGATCGGCGCTGCGGACCTGGCCGAACAGCTTGCCGCCCGTGCCCCCCGGCCCGTAGACCGGGGAAAAGCCGCAGGCGGCCAGCGCCAGCGCGCCCAGGATGACCGCCCGCCTAGACCACGACATTGACGATCCGCCCCGGCACGACGATCAGCTTCTTGGGCGGCTGGCCCTCCATGAAGCGTTGCACGGTTTCGTCGGCCAGCACGATGGCCTCGATCTGGTCCTTGGGCATATCCTTGGGCACCTCGATCTCGGCCCGGCGCTTGCCGTTGATCTGGATCGGCAGCACCACGCTGTCGGAAACCAGCAGCGCCGGGTCCGCCTTGGGCCAGGCGGCATCGACCACCATGCCCTGCCCGCCGGCCTTCGCCCAGACCTCCTCGGCAAGATGCGGCACCATCGGCGCCATCAGCTGCGCCATGATGCGCAGCGCCTCGCGCCGGCTTTCGCCGCCAGCCTTCGATTTGCCGATGCTGTTTGCCAGCTCATAGATCTTGGCCACCGCCTTGTTGAAGGCGAAGCCCTCGATGGATTTCGTCACCTCGTCGATGGCACGATGCGCGGCGCGGGCCAGCTCGGGATCGGCCCCGCCCTCGGGGATCTCGTCGGCCAGCCGCCAGACGCGGGCGAGAAAGCGGTTCGCGGCCTCGGCCCCGGCGGCGGTCCATTCCACGTCGCGCTCGGGCGGGCTGTCGGACAGCATGAACCAGCGCGCGGTATCGGCGCCGAAGCCTTCGACGATGTTCACCGGATCGACGACGTTCTTCTTGGACTTCGACATCTTGGCCGAGGGGATCACCTCGACCGGCGTGCCGTCGGCCAGCTTGCCGTCCACCACATCCTCGGGCAGGTGATAGACCGGGCGGCCGCGCTCGTCCCGGGTCATGTAGATCTCATGCGTGACCATGCCCTGCGTGAACAGCGCGTCGAAGGGTTCCTGCGCGCTTTCCGGCAGGTGGCCGGTCTTGACCATCGCGCGGGCGAAGAAGCGCGAATAGAGCAGGTGCAGGATCGCGTGCTCGATGCCGCCGATATACTGGTCCACGTTCATCCAGTAATCGGTCTCGGCCCGGTCGGTCGGTGTGGCCGCATGCGGCGAGGTGAAGCGCGCGTAATACCAGGACGAATCGACGAAGGTGTCCATGGTGTCCGTCTCGCGCCGGGCCGCGCCGCCGCATTTCGGGCAGGTCGTCGCGGCCCAGGTCGGATGCCGGTTCAGCGGGTTGCCGGGCACCTCGAAGCTGACATCCTGCGGCAGCAGCACCGGCAGGTTCTGCTTGGCCTCGGGCACGGTGCCGCAGGCGCCGCAATGCACGACCGGGATCGGGCAGCCCCAGTAGCGCTGGCGCGAGATGCCCCAGTCGCGCAGCCGGAACTTGGTCACGCCCTCGCCATAGCCGTTGGCCTCGGCGTGCTGGATGGCGGCATCCACCGCCGCCTCTCCCGTCTGGTCGGCCGCGCCGGCAAAGCCGCGCACATAGGTCACGGTCTCGGATTTCAGCGGCACGAAAGGCGCCTTGGCGACCAGGGCGTCGGCGGCGGCCAGGTCCATGCCGCGCTCTCCGAAGGTGGCGCGGATCGGCAGCCCGTATTTCGTGGCGAATTCATGGTCGCGCTCGTCATGCGCCGGGCTGCCGAAGATGGCGCCGGTGCCGTAATCCATCAGCACGAAATTGGCGATCCAGATCGGCAGCTGCCAATCCGGGTCCAGCGGGTGGCGCACGGTCAGGCCGGTGTCGAAGCCCATCTTGGGCGCGGTCTCGATGGCCTCCTCGGTCGTGCCGATGCGGCGGCATTCCCCGACGAAAGCCGCGACCTTGTGGTCCGAGGCGGCCAGCGCCTTGACCAGCGGATGATCCGGCGACAGCGCCACGAAGCTGGCGCCCATCAGCGTGTCGGGCCGGGTGGTATAGACCTCGATGCTGGGGAAATCGGGCAGATCGACGGTCTGGAAGCGGAATTGCAGCCCGCGCGACTTGCCGATCCAGTTGGCCTGCATCAGCCGCACCTTCTCGGGCCAGCCCTCCAGCCCGTCCAGCGCCGACAAGAGCTCATCCGAATAGTCCGAGATCTTGAAGAACCACTGCGTCAGTTCCTTGCGCTCGACCGTGGCGCCCGAGCGCCAGCCCTTGCCGTCGATCACCTGCTCGTTGGCAAGCACCGTCATGTCCACAGGGTCCCAGTTCACCTGCGCCGATTTGCGGGTGATGAGGCCGGCCTCCAGCATGTCCAGGAACAGCGCCTGCTGCTGCGCGACGTAATCGTCGTCGCAGGTGGCGAATTCGCGGCTCCAGTCGATGGACAGGCCCAGCGGCTTCAGCTGGCTGCGCATCGTGGCGATATTGCCATAGGTCCAGTCGCGCGGATGGCCGCCCTGCTCCATCGCCGCATTCTCGGCCGGCATGCCGAAGGCGTCCCAGCCCATCGGATGCAGCACGGAAAAGCCCTGCGCGCGCTTGAACCGCGCCACCACGTCGCCCATCGTGTAGTTGCGCACATGGCCCATGTGGATGCGCCCTGAGGGATAGGGAAACATCTCCAGCACGTAATATTTGGGCCGCTCGTCCCGCACGGCGCGGAACGTATCGGCCTGCTCCCACGCCTCTTGCCAGCGCGGTTCGCTGATTGCGGGATCATAGGGCATGGAAACCTCCGGGCGACAGATTGCCCGCAGGGTATTAGCCGCTTGCCCGATGCAGGTCCAGCGGGGTCGGCGGGATCAGAGGTTGCGGTCCCGGACCCGCAGTTGCCGGGCGCGCGTCAGGATCGCATCCTCGACCGCGCGCACGGTATCGGGCGCCACGGCAGCCCCGCCCGCCCCCTGCAACGAGACCTTGAGCGCCCGCGCATCCAGCGCCGGGTCGCTGACCTTGATCGTGGCGCGATAGGACCGCCCGCCGCCGGGCGGCGTGCCGTAGCCGGTGACGATGACGCCGGTGAAGGGATCGATCGACTGGATCGGCAGGAAGTTCAGCACGTCCAGGCTGGCGTTCCACAGGTATTTGTTCACCGCCACCGTGTCGTTCGGGTTGCGGCGGTCCGAGAACACGTCCCAGATGGTCTCGCGCCGTTCCTCGACCCGCGGCTGCGCCTGGCGGTTTCCGCCCGGGGCCGAGGTCGCCGAACCGGCCGAGCCCATGCCCGAGCCCCCGCCCGAACAGGCGGCAAGCCCGGCCGAGATCAGCAGGGCGGCGGTCAGCCGTGCGGCGCGTCTGGTCATCTGGTGTCCCCCGGATCGTCCTTGCGGGAGCCATAGCGCAATTCCGCCCCTTGCGACAAGAGAGGCCGCGCCGCGCCGCGCGATCCTTGCCTGCCGGGTGATATGGCTTGCGCGCGTAAAGACCCCCCGGGGGCGGGATCGGCCGGCTGCGGGCTGTTGCAACGGGGTGTGGCCCATGTGCATCACAGGCTTTCGGAATCCGGCTAAGCCGATGCGATTCCGTTGCAATGAGGGGGGGAAAGCGCGACACAACTGGCATACCCCAAACCGGCCTGCCGGGTGGGGCATACGAGAGAGACAAGAGGGAAACATCATGAAAAAGGCTCTTATCGCCTCCACCGCGCTGCTCCTGACCGCGGGCGTGGCCGCCGCCGAAGTCACCATCTCGGGCTATGGCCGGACCGGTGTGATCTACTACGAAAACGACTCGGACCTGAACGAGTCGCGTGTTGTCAGCCGCCTGCGGATGAACATCGACGCCTCGTCCTCGACCGATTCGGGCGTTGATTTCGGTGCCCGCTTCCGTCTCCAGTGGGATCAGGGCTCGGACGATGGCCAGGCCCAGACCAACGCCGGCAAGCTGTGGGTCAGCGCCCAGGGCTTCACCGTTGAAATCGGTAACGTCGACACCGCCTACGACTCGAACGGCCTGCTCTACGCGACCGAACTCGGTTCCTATGACCGTTCGGTCGGCTTCAGCGACGTTGCTGGCGATTTCTTCGCCTATGACTCGAACGGCTACGTCAACAGCTACGGTCCCGAGCAGGTGGATCGTGTGGGTATCCGCGCCCTTTACACCCTGGGCGATCTGACCGTGCAGGCATCGTATGTCGATCCCGACCAGTCGGGTTTGGTTGATGGCGCTGTTTATCCCGCCGAAGAAGAGTTCGCCTTCTCGGTGGATTACACCTGGAACGAGCGTCTGGAGCTGTCGGCTGCCGCCGCGTTCAACGGCGAAGGCTTTGACGGCAACGACATCTTCTTTGTCGGTGCCCGCTACGCCGTCATGGAAAACGCCCGCATCGGTCTGAGCTATGTCGATACCAACGACGAAACCGACACCGAATATGCCGGCTACGGCCAGACCTTCGCGCTCTATGGCGACTACACCCTGGCTGATGGCCGCACCAACATCGAAGCCTATATCGCCAACAACAACCGCGACAGCAACGAGACCGACAATGCGTTCGGTATCGGCGTGAACTACGATCTGGGCGGTGCCCGCCTGGGTGCTTCGCTGCAGCGCGACTATGCCGAGAACGTGACCGCCGACTTCGGCGTGCGCTTCGAGTTCTGATCCTCCGGGATACGGAAAACAGGAAGAGCGGGCCTTGCGCCCGCTCTTTTCTTTTGGAAATCATGCCGCCATGGGACTGGATGACATCAAGCGCCGCATCAACGCGGCCGAGACAGCTTCGGGGCGCGCGGCGGGCGAGGTCACGCTGATCGCCGTCAGCAAGGTGCAGCCCCCCGACCGGGTCGAGGCGGTGCTGGCGGCCGGCCATCGCGTCTTCGGCGAGAATTACGTGCAGGAGGCCGCCGGGAAATGGCCCGGCTGGCGCGCGCGTTTCCCGGGGGTTGAGCTGCATATGATCGGCCCCTTGCAAACCAACAAGCTGAAGCCGGCGCTGGAGCTTTTCGACGCCATCCACACGCTCGACCGTCCCTCGCTGGCCGGCAAGCTGGCCCGGCAGGTGCAGGCGCGCGGGCGCTGCCCGCAGCTTTTCGTGCAGGTGAACACCGGCGCCGAGCCGCAGAAGGCCGGCGTCCTGCCCGACGAGGCCGATGCCTTCATCGCCCAGTGCCGGGCGCTGGATCTGGCGATCGCGGGGCTGATGTGCATCCCGCCCGAGGATCGGGATCCGCTGCCGCATTTCCGCGCCCTGCGCGACATCGCTGCCCGCAACGGGCTGGCCGGCCTGTCGATGGGCATGAGCGCCGATTTCGAAACCGCCATTGCCGAGGGCGCGACCCATGTCCGCATCGGCAGCGCGCTCTTTGGCGCCCGCGATTACAGTTGAGCCCGGGCAGGACGCCGACCGGTGCCCTTGTCCTGTTAACCCTTTATTAACATTGCTGATGCAGGTGCTGCGGCGAGCGGGTATTGTGCCCGTAAAGGTTGTGTGATTCGTTTGGATGGTGCCATGTTTTTGCTGGGCAGCCTAATCGGCTTGCTGTTTGCGGGGCTGGCGGTCGATGTGACCGCGATGACCCGCAGCCCCGAGGAGGGCACGGACCCCGACAAGCCGCAAGATCCCGACATCACCGATCCCGGCCGGCCGCAAGGGCTGGTCGTCGAGGGCAGCGAGGGTTCGGATTGGCTGGCCGGGGGGGGCGGCGACGATCTGCTGACCGGCTATGGTGGCAATGACGATCTGCATGGCGGGCTGGGCGACGACACGCTGCTGGGCGGCGACGGCACCGACTGGATTTACGGCGACGGCGATTTCGGCCCGGGCGGCGACGATTCCATCGAGGGCGGCGCGGGCGACGATTATCTGGCCGGGCAGGGCGGCGACGACACCGTGCATGGCGGCCCGGGCGACGATTCGATCTTTGGCGGCGCGGGCGACGATGTCCTGACCGGCGGCGACGGCGACGATTGGATCTCGGGCAATGCCGGCAATGATACGCTGGTGGCCGGCCGCGGCGAGGATGATCTGGACGGCGGCGACGGCGACGACCTGCTGATCGGCTCGGCCGATCCCGACCGCGCCTGGCTGCATGGCGGTGCCGGCCGCGACACGCTGCATCCCGGCCTGGGCGATTTCGCCGAGGGCGGCGCGGGCGAGGATCTGTTCCTGCTCGACGCGCCGGGCGGCGACCTGGACGATCCGGGCGAAACCTTGCCGGTGATCGCCGATTTCGACCCGCATCAGGATCGCATCGAGTTGCGCTATCACGGTGCCGAGCCCGTGGTGGTGCTAGAGCGCGACGCCGATGGCTCGGCGGTGATCTGGGTCGATGGCGTGGCTGCGGGCCGGGTGTTGCAGGCCGAGGGGCTGCGGGTCGCCGACATCGCCCTGACCCGAATCGCGCCGCGCGGCTGATCGGCAGAAATCCCTTTCCTTTTCGGCCGATTCCGCCTATACGCCCGCATCCGCTTGGACGATTCCGGCGGATATCTCCATGGGCCTGTGCTGGACGACATCCCGGCCTGAGCCATAACCCTTTGATCCTGAAAGGAGACCCCGATGTCGATCACGGTTGAAGAAAAGAACCGCGTGATGACCGAATTTGCGACCAAGAAGGGCGACACCGGCTCGCCCGAGGTTCAGGTCGCCATCCTGTCCTCGCGCATCGCCACGCTGACCGAGCATTTCAAGACCCACAAGAAGGACAACCATTCGCGTCGTGGTCTGCTGAAGCTGGTCGCGCAGCGCCGCAAGCTGCTGGACTATCTGAAGCGCAAGGACGAAGCCCGCTATACCGACCTGATCGGCAAGCTGGGCCTGCGCCGCTGACAAGGCTGGCCGCGCAGCGCCGCGGCCCCCTGACGCGGCCTTGTGGTTGCAGGACGACGCCCGTGGCAAAGCCGCGGGCGTTTTTCGTTCTGCGCCCGGTCCCGGCAGGGCGGGCAAGGGCGGTTGATTAAAATCCAAGGGATTGCCGTTTTGGCTTCTTAACGGCCGGCATCTATCCTGCGTCTGTCAGTCAGACGGAGATCGCGACATGGTAATCAGTTCCCTTTTCAAGTCGGCCCTGCCATCGCCACCCGCCGCCTCGTCGAGGGCGGGTCCGGCGCCGCTGTCGGCTGTCGTGCACGATGTTGGCGCGCTGGCCGGATCGCTGCTGGGCCCGAAGCCAGCTGCCGACGATGGCGTCCGGTTCGATTTCTCCGAAGCGGCGGTGCAGGCCTCCGCTGTTGCCGCCGATCCTGCGCCATCCGCGGGCAACCCGGCGGCCGCCGCAACCCCGGGCGGCGCGGGCGAGCCGGCACCCGGGACGATGACGCCTGTCGCGCAGCCCGTGAGCGCCCAGACCCTGACCGCCCAGACCCCGGCCAAGGCCGCGGCTCTGCCTGCCGGCGGGTCCGGCATGGCGACGGCCGAGGCGCGGCCGGGCGGCAGCCCGGCGGCAAGGGCTGCGGCCGAGGTGCCCGATCCCGATGCCGAGGCGCTGGCCCGGGCCTGGGCGGTCAAGGCCCAGCTCCGCGAAGGCGCGCAGAGCGTGGTCGAGCGTATCGCCGCGCTCGATAGCCGGCCCCGGCCATCCGATATGCCCGCTGACAAGGCCGAGCAGCGCAGCAGCGCGGCAAGGACGCTGGCCGGGGTCTGAGCCTTTGGGAGCGGGCGGTTGCCGGTCGATGGCGCCGCCCGTTTCGATTCGTCCCGGCACGGGGCGGACGGCCCCAAACCACTTTCCATATCCCTTGTTTTCCTGTATGGGGCGTCTCCATCTGTGACGTGACGCCAGGCCCCGGGGCACATGCGAAGGATAGGGGCGGCGGCAATGGGGCCGCCATTTGACACGGGACGCGACCGGAAGGGCCGGCGCGTCGCCAGAGGAAACCAGATGTTTGATGAAGTGAAGAAATCCATCCAGTGGGGCCAGGAAACGCTCACGCTGGAAACGGGCAAGGTTGCCCGTCAGGCCGACGGCTCGGTCATCGCCACCCTGGGCGAGACCAGCGTGATGGCCAACGTCACCTTCGCCAAGGAACCCAAGCCCGGCCAGGACTTCTTTCCCCTGACGGTGCATTACCAGGAAAAATACTACGCTGCCGGCAAGATCCCCGGCGGCTTCTTCAAGCGTGAGGCCCGTCCCTCGGAAAAGGAGACGCTGACCGCGCGCCTGATCGACCGTCCGATCCGCCCGCTTTTCGCCCCCGGCTTCAAGCATGAAGTGCTGGTGATGTGCACGGTGCTGAGCCACGACCTGGTCAACGATCCCGATATCGTCGCCATGATCGCCGCCTCGGCCGCGCTGACCATCTCGGGCGTGCCCTTCATGGGCCCGATCGCCGCCGCCCGCGTCGGCTTCGCCAATGGCGAATACGTGCTGAACCCCGAGGTCCAGGACATGGACCACCTGCGCTCGAACCCCGAGCAGCGGCTGGACCTGGTGGTCGCCGGCACCCGCGATGCGGTGATGATGGTCGAATCGGAAGCCTATGAGCTGACCGAGGCCGAGATGCTGGGCGCAGTGAGGTTCGGCCACGAGGCGATGCAGCCGGTGATCGACCTGATCATCGACCTGGCCGAGGCCGCTGCGAAGGAGCCCTTCGAATTCGCCTCGCCGGATTACAGCGCGCTTTATGACCGGGTGAAATCGCTGGGCGAGGCCGATATGCGCGCCGCCTATGCCATCCGCGACAAGGGCGAGCGCCGTGACGCCATCGAGGTCGCCAAGGCGAAGATCCTCGGGGGCCTGTCCGAGGAAGAGCTGCTGGACCCGAACCTGGGCTCGGCGCTGAAGAAGCTGGAATCGGGCATCCTGCGCGGCGGCATCATCGACGGCCGCCCGCGCATCGACGGCCGCGACAACAAGACCGTGCGCGCGATCGACTGCGAAGTGGGCTTCCTGCCCCGGACCCATGGCTCGGCCCTGTTCACCCGCGGCGAGACCCAGGCGCTGGTGGTGACCACGCTGGGCACCGGCGACGATGAGCAGATCATCGACGCGCTGCATGGCAATTCCCGCAGCAACTTCCTGCTGCATTACAACTTCCCGCCCTATTCGGTGGGCGAGGTGGGCCGCGTCGGCAGCCCCGGCCGTCGCGAGATCGGCCATGGCAAGCTGGCCTGGCGGGCGCTGCAAGCCGTGCTGCCGGCGCCGACCGACTTCCCCTATACCATCCGCGTGGTCAGCGAGATCACCGAGTCGAACGGCTCGTCCTCGATGGCTTCGGTCTGCGGCGGTTCGCTGTCGATGATGGATGCGGGCGTGCCGCTGAAGGCGCCGGTCGCCGGCGTGGCCATGGGCCTGATCCTGGAAGACGACGGCCGCTGGGCGGTGCTGACCGACATCCTGGGCGACGAGGACCACCTGGGCGACATGGACTTCAAGGTCGCCGGGACGGAAAACGGCATCACCAGCCTGCAAATGGACATCAAGGTCGCGGGCATCACGCCCGAGATCATGGAACAGGCGCTGGCCCAGGCCAAGGACGGCCGGATGCATATCCTGGGCGAGATGTCCAAGGCGCTGTCCGAAGGCCGGCGTGAGTTCAGCGCCCATGCCCCGCGCATCGAGACCATGACCATCCCCACCGACAAGATCCGCGAAGTGATCGGCTCGGGCGGCAAGGTGATCCGCGAGATCGTCGAGACCTCGGGTGCGAAAGTCGATATCAGCGACGACGGCACCATCAAGATCGCCTCGGCCAATGCCGATTCGATCAAGAAGGCCTATGACATGATCTATTCGATCGTGGCCGAGCCCGAGGAAGGCAAGATCTATGTCGGCAAGGTGGTGAAGCTGGTCGATTTCGGCGCTTTCGTGAACTTCTTCGGCAAGCGTGATGGCCTGGTGCATGTCAGCCAGATCGCCAACAAGCGCCTGAACCACCCCAACGAGGTGCTGAAGGAGGGCCAGGAGGTCAAGGTCAAGCTGCTGGGCTTCGACGACCGCGGCAAGGTGCGCCTTGGCATGAAGATGGTCGATCAGGAGACCGGCGAGGAAATCGCCCCCGAGAAGAAGGAAGAGGCCGCCGAGGGCTGATCCCGGCTTGCCATTTGCAAACGGAATGCCCCCAATTGCCGGGGGCATTTTTCATGACTGGAGGTGTTCTTGGTGGATCTGGCGTCGTTCTGGGTTGGGGACCGGTTGGGACCTATAGAGATTGCAAGCCTGCAATCGTTCCTGCGTCACGGGGATAGGATCACCTTGTTTTCGCCGACTCCACTGGCCGACCTGCCGCCGGGCGTCATCTGGCGCGATGCGAACGGGATTTTTCCGTCACGGCGCATCCTGCGATACCGTGCCAATGGCAGCCCGGCGCTGCATGCGGATCTGTTTCGCTACGCCTTGCTTGCGCAGACGGATATGATCTGGGTCGATCTGGATATCATCGCGTTGCGCCCGTTCGCTTATGCCAGCCCCTGGATCTTTGGCTATGAGGGCAGTTCGACCGTGAACAATGCCGTCCTGCGCCTCCCTGAAAGCAGCGACACCCTGCGGCTTCTGCAACAGTTTCAGCCCGACACCGTTGGTCTGCCGCCCTTCATGTCGGGTTTTCGCCGGTTCAAATACCAGCTGCGGACCTTCGGGCGGGGGATGTCGATAGAGCGCTGGCCCTGGGGGGCGACGGGCCCCCGCGGGCTGACGCATTTCCTGCGCCTGACCGGGGAAATCAGCCACGCCTTGCCGGTTTCGGCCTTCTACGCGATTAGCAAGGACGATGCCGGACGTTTTCTGGTTCCGGGCGCGCTGAGGGCGTCGGATCTGCCCTCGGATGCCTGGTGCGTGCATCTGTGGGCAAAGGAATTACGGCAGGAATTGCGGCGGCACCACCACGGTCAAGTGCCGGCCGGCAGTTTCTTGGATCTGGCGATCAGGGGAGAACTATGAGCGATCTGCCCGTCTATCTGATCAATCTCGACGGCTCGGACGAGCGGCTTCGTTCCGCGTCCGGGCAATTGAACCATGCGGGACAGGTTTTCCAGCGCGTTCCGGCCTTCGACGGGCGCAAGCTGCGGGTCGACCAGTTTCTCGACTACGATGCCGGGGCCGCGCTGCGCTATCTGGGCCGGCCGATGCGGGGCGGTGAGATCGGCTGCTATCTGAGCCATCTGGATTGCGCGCGCCGCTTTCTGGCCAGCGGAGCCGAACATTGCATCGTGCTGGAAGACGACATGCAGTTGCAGCCCGGCTATGCCGAGGGCGTGCGGAAGGTGCTGGCGTGGCTTGGCCGGCAGGATCTGGACTGGGATCTGATCAATATCGGGGCGAACCGGCACAAGATCTATACCGCCATCCATGAATTCGATGCGGGCGGGCAACAGCATGCGCTGACCCGTGCGCATTACTTTCCGATGACCACGACCGCGCTGATCTGGTCGAGGCAGGGGGCAAGGGCCTTTGTCGCGGAACATGGAGCGATCTTCGCCGCCGTGGACAATTACTTCCGGCACTGGCTGACCCGCACCGACCGGGGGCTGGCCGTCTGGCCGCCGCTGGTGACGACGACGGGCGCGGAAAGCGAGATCGCCGGAGCCGGGCGCAACCGCCGTTCAGCCGAAGGGCGTCATCCCCTTTACGGGCTGCTGAAGCAACGGCGCCTGCTGACCGACAAGTTCATCGCATGGCGTCACAAGCGCCGCGCTGCCCGAACCTCTTGAAGCGGCCCGGGCGGCGCGGCGCCCTGTGCAGTCCTTACGCCGGATCTTTGGCAAAGCGCAGATAGGGCAGTTTCTTGTCGAGCTGGCCGTATTTCGCCTCGGCCGCCGCATCGTCCAGCGCCAGCGCCACGATCACGTCCTGGCCCGGCACCCAGTTCGCGGGTGTGGCCAGCGGCACGCCGTCGGTCTTTTGCACCGCGTCCAGCGCCCGCAGGATCTCGGCGAAGTTGCGGCCCACCGACATCGGATAGGTCATGGTCAGCCGCACCTTCTTGTCCGGCCCGATGATGAAGACCGTGCGCACCGTGGCGGAATGCTGCGGCGTGCGGCCCTCGGTCGGCAGGTAGTAGTCGGCCGGCAGCATGTCATAGGCCTTGGCGACCGCCAGCCCGGTATCGTCGATGATGGCGAAATTCGCCGGAACGCCGGCGACCTTTTCGATATCGGCCTTCCATTTGCCGTGATCCTCGGCCGAATCGACCGAGACGCCCAGGACCTTGGTGTTGCGCTTCTCGAATTCGGGGATCAGCTGGGCCATGGTGCCGAATTCGGTGGTGCAGACCGGCGTGAAGTCGCGCGGATGCGAGAACAGGATCGCATAGCTGTCGCCGATCCAGTCGTGGAAGCTGATCGGGCCCTCGGTCGAATTGGCGGTGAAATCCGGGGCGGTATCGTTGATGCGCAGGGACATTGCAGATCCTTTCCATTGGCTCTTTGGCGTCAAGATAGTCATGTGCGGCGGATTGTCCAACACGATCTTTTCAGTCGTGTTAAAATCGCCCTCGGCTGCGGGTTGCGGCCCGGCCGTCCGGGTGCCAGTCTGCCGGCAATCGCAGATCAGAGGAGGCTGTCATGAGCGGACTTGCCGACAAGCGGAAATTCTACATCGACGGGCAATGGGTCGCGCCTAAGGCGCCGCGCGACCTCGAGGTGATCGACCCCTCGACCGAGGAGCCGGTGGCGGTCATCAGCCTGGGCGATCAGGCCGATACCGATGCGGCGGTGGCCGCGGCCAAGGCGGCCTTCCCGGCCTGGTCCGAGACCCCGCCGGCCGCGCGGCTGGCTTATGTCGAGAAGATCCTGGAGATCTACAAGCGCCGCGCGCCCGACATGGCCGCGGCGATCAGCGCCGAGATGGGCGCGCCGCAGGACATGGCGCTGGCCGACCAGACCGCGGCGGGCAGCTATCACATCGAGAATTTCATCGAGGCGTTCAAGGGCTTCGAATTCATCCGCCCGCTGCGCCCGGACACCCCGACCAGCATGGTCGCATGGGAGCCGGTCGGCGTGGTCGGGCTGATCACGCCCTGGAACTGGCCGATGAACCAGGTGACGCTGAAGGTGATCCCGGCGCTTCTGGCCGGCAACACGGTGGTGCTGAAGCCCAGCGAGATCGCGCCGCTGTCCTCGATCGTGTTCACCGAGATCGTGGAGGAGGCCGGGCTGCCGCCGGGCGTCTACAACATGGTGAACGGCGACGGCGCGGGCGTGGGCTCGCAGCTTTCGGTGCATCCCGACGTGGACATGATCAGCTTTACCGGCTCGACCCGCGCCGGCATCGCCATCACCAAGGCCGCCGCCGACACGGTGAAGAAGGTGGTGCTGGAGCTGGGCGGCAAGGGTGCGAACCTGGTCTTTGCCGATGCCGACGAGAAGGCGGTGGTGCGCGGGACGCGGCATGTCTTCTACAACAGCGGCCAGTCCTGCAACGCGCCGACCCGGATGCTGGTCGAGCGATCCTTCTACGAGACCGCGGTCGAGCAGGCGAAGAAGGTGGCCGAGGAGACCGCGGTGGCCAGCGCGCACCAGCCGGGGCGGCATATCGGCCCGGTGGTCAGCAAGCAGCAATGGGACAAGATCCAGGATCTGATCCAGAAGGGCATCGACGAGGGCGCCCGGCTGGTCGCCGGCGGGCCGGGTCTGCCCGAGGGCGTCAATCGCGGCTATTTCGTGCGTCCGACGGTCTTTGCCGATGTCAGCAACGACATGACCATCGCCCGGCAGGAGATCTTCGGCCCGGTGCTGTCGATCATCCCCTTCGACAGCGAGGAGGAGGCGGTCGGGATCGCCAACGACACGATCTATGGCCTGACCAATTATGTCCAGACCCAGGACGGCGCGCGGCGCAACCGGCTGGCGCGCAAGCTGCGCGCGGGCATGGTCGAGATGAACGGCCAAAGCCGGGGCAGGGGCTCGGCCTTCGGCGGCGTCAAGGCGTCCGGCCGGGCGCGCGAGGGCGGCGTCTGGGGGCTGGAGGAGTTCATGGACAGCAAGCAGATCAGCGGCTGGGACCCGCAGGCCTGATCCGCGGGGCCGCCTTTCGGGCGGCCCTTTTCCTTGCGGGGTCATGCCGCTAGCATCCGCGCCATGAAAGGCGAGGGGGTGCGAAAGATGAAAACCATCCTGATCACCGGCGGCGGCAGCGGCATCGGCCGGCTGACCGCCCGGCGGTTCCTGGAGGCCGGCTGGCGCGTCGGGCTGATCGGCCGGCGCGAGGTGGCCCTGGCCGAGACGGCGGCGGGGCATCCGGACGCGCTGGTGCTGCCCTGCGATGTGACGGTGCCCGAGGCGGTCGATGCTGCCTTTGCCCGCGCGGTGGCGGAATGGGGGCGGCTGGACGTGCTGTTCAACAATGCCGGCGCGATCCTGATCTCGCGCCTGATCGACGAGATCTCCTGGGAGGATTGGCAGGGCGTGGCGCGGGTGAACATCGACGGCATGTTCCTTTGCGCGCGCGCGGCCTTTGGGCAGATGCGGCGGCAGGAGCCGATGGGCGGGCGGATCATCAACAACGGCTCGATCGCGGCCGAGGCGCCGCGTCCCGGCTCGGTACCCTATACGGTCTCGAAGCACGCGGTGACCGGGCTGACGCGCACGCTGGCTCTGGACGGGCGGCCCTATAACATCGCCTGCGGCCAGATCGACGCCGGCAATGCCGCGACCGAGATGATCGCCGCCGTGGCGACGCAGGGCGCGCCGCAGGCCGACGGCTCGATCCGGCCCGAACCGGTGATGGATGCCGCGCACGTGGCCGAAGCGGTGCTGCACATGGCCAGCCTGCCCGAGGGCGCCAATGTGCTGCACATGACGGTGATGGCGACGAACATGCCCTTTGTCGGCCGCGGCTGAGCGGGCCTGGACATGCGAAAGGATGAGGGATGAAACTGCTGCGCTATGGCCCGCCGGGCCGGGAAAAGCCGGGGCTGCTGGATGCGGAGGGTCGCATCCGCGACCTTTCGGCTCATGTCGCCGACATCGCCGGCGCGGTGCTGGGGCCTGAGGGACTGGCCGGGATCTCGGCGCTGGACATGGACGGGCTGCCCATCGTCTCGGGCCAGCCGCGGCTGGGGCCCTGCGTCGGCCATGTGCCGAAATTCGTCGCCATCGGGTTGAACTATGCCGACCATGCCGCCGAGGCCGGGCTGCTGGTGCCGGCCGAGCCGGTGGTGTTCAACAAATGGACCAGCTGCATCGCCGGCCCGGACGATGACGTGGTGATCCCGCCGGGCGCGCAGAAGACCGATTGGGAGGTCGAACTGGGCGTGGTCATCGGCTCGCGCGCCAGCCATGTGTCCGAGGCGGCGGCGCTGGAGCATGTCGCGGGCTATTGCGTGGTCAATGACGTGAGCGAGCGCGAATGGCAGGCCGAGCGCGGCGGCACCTGGGACAAGGGCAAGGGTTTCGACACCTTCGGCCCGATCGGCCCCTGGCTGGTCACGCGCGACGAGATTCCCGACCCGCAGGCGCTGGATCTGTGGCTGGAGGTGGACGGTGTGCGCCGCCAGCAGGGCTCGACCGCGACGATGATCTTCGGCGTGGCCGAGATCGTCGCCTATTGCTCGCGGCTGATGACGCTGATGCCGGGGGACGTGATCACGACGGGCACGCCGCCGGGCGTCGGCATGGGTGCGACGCCGCCGGTGTTCCTGAAGGGTGGCGAGGTCATGCGGCTGGGCATCGCGGGGCTGGGCGAGCAGCGCCAGAGGGTGCGGCGCAGTGACTGACGGCGCGGGTGCCGGAGTATTTGGAAAACGGTGAAGCGGGCAGGCCGTGGCGCGGTCGGATGGGTATTGGGGGAACGCAGAAGGCCGTCAGGTCTCGGCGGCCAGGGTTTCCGCCAGCGTGTCGGTCCGGGTGAAATAATCCGGCGACAGCCGCAGCACCCCGGGCAGGTCCAGCAGCACGCGGCGCAGGTGCTGGCGGATGGCGGCCTCGGCGCGGTCGGGGTCGCCCGCGGCGATGGCCTCGGCCACGGCGCGGTGCTGGGCCAGCATGGTGTCCTTGGGCGTCATCGCGGTCAGCAGGTGGCGGGCACGGTCGAGATGCATCTTCACCTGTTGCAGGTGGTTCCAGACCATGGCTTTGCCGGCGATCCCGGCCAGGGCGGCGTGGAACTCCTCGTCCAGCTGGGCCAGCGCGGTGGGGTCGGCCTCGGCCTCCTGCCGGGCGATCTGGCGGAACAGCACCTCGCGGTCCTGCGGCTGTGCCCGGGCGGCGGCCAGGCGCACGATGTCGGATTCGACCGATTCGCGGATGAAGCGCGTGCAGAGCACCCATTCCATGTCGATGCGGGTGACGAAGGTGCCGCGCTGCGGCCGGACCTCCAGCAGCCCCTCGCCGGCGAGGCGGATGAAGGCCTCGCGCACCGGCTGACGCGACAGGGCGCATTGATCGGCGATCTCCTGTTCGGAGAGCCGCGTGCCGGGCGGCAGCTCGCCGCGGATGATGCGCTGGCGCAAGCGGGCGTGCAATTGCGCGGCAAAGGGCGCCGGCGCCGCCGCGGCGGAAAGGGGTTCGGTCGATGCGGGGTCCATGAATCCTCCCTGACCCGCATTAGTTCCATCCTTGACCTTGCGTCAACCTTTCGGACCGCGGTGAAAGCTCATCACCGTGCTCTGGCGATAGAGCTGGCCCGGCTCCAGCCGCGCCGAAGGATAGTCGGCATGGTGGGGCGCATCCGGCCAGAGCTGCGATTCCAGCGCGATGCCGGCATGGCGGCCATAGGGCCGGCCGCCGAGGCCCGCCGCGCCGGGCGCCAGGTGTTCGCCGGCATAGACCTGGAGCCCCGGCTCGGTCGAGCGCAGGCTCATCATCAGCCCGCCCGCCTGGAGCACCGCGACCTTGCGCGGCGTAATCCGGCGCTGCGAGGAGACGCAGAGATTATGGTCGATGCGTGGTCCGCCCAGCCGCTCGCCCAGGGTGACCGGGTTGCGGAAATCCAGATGCGTGCCCTGAACCGGTGCGGGGGCGCCCAGCGGGATCATGTCCTCGTCCACCGGCAGGTAGGTTCCGGCCGGGACGGTCAGCCGGTGATCGGCCACGGTCTCCGCGCCGTCCAGGTTGAAATAGCTGTGCTGGGCGAAATTGCAGTAGGTCGTGTCGTCCGAGGTGGCCAGGATGGTCAGCATCAGGATCGGGCCGGGCAGGATGGAATAGGTGGCCCGGATCAGCATGGCGCCGGGAAAGCCCATATGGCCCGAGGGCAGGTAATCGGCCAGCGCCACCGAGCTTTCGTCCCAATCGGCCAGCATCCAGTTGCGGGTGCCGCAGCCGTCATGGCCGCCATGCAGCATGTGGCGCCCGTCCTGGTTGCGGTCCAGGCGCAATTCCTGCCCGTCGATCACGGCGCGGCCTCTGGCGATGCGGTTGGCGTAGCGTCCGATCACAGCGCCGAAATAGCGGCCCTCCTCCAGATAGGGCCCGAGCAGGGGAAAGCCCAGCACCAGCGAATGTCCGATCCCGGTCAGCCGCAGATCCTGGAGCGAGGCGCCCAGGGTGATGACCGAGGCCGTCAGCCCATGGCCCGAAATCGTCGCCTGCATCACCGCTCGGCCATCCGGAAGCGTGCCGAAAGTGCGGGGCATCATGCCCCGACCTGCGGTTCGTGCCGGTCCCCGCCCGGGGTCCAGAACCGGCTCCGCTCGTCGGTGACGATGCGGGCCTCGGCGTAGGGCCGGCGGTGTGCGCCCGGGTCCTGGCGCTGCGGCCAGGCGGTCCGGGTGCCGGTGTCGGCGCAAGAGGCCAGGCGCCCGTCGGGGGGGAAACAGATCGCGTTCGGGATGGACATGTTCCCCCGCATCATGCGCAATTCTCCTTCAAGATACCGATAAATCGTGCTCTTACCAGCCCCCGCAGCCTGTGCCAGGGTGCCGATCCAGAGACCGCCGAAAAGGTTGGCCTGCCCGTCCTCCGCGCCCTGGCGGATGCCGGCGTCAGGCCGCGCGGGCTGGCGATGGTGGGCTGGCTCATGCATCGGCGCAGAGATCGGCCCAATCGGGATGGCGTTCGAACTGGGCGCGCACATAGCTACAGGCCGGCACCACCAGCACGCCCCGCGCCCGCGCATCCGCGACCAGCCGCTGCACCAGGGCGGCGGCGGCGCCCGAGCCGCGCATCGCGTTGGGCGCATAGGTGTGGTCGGCGACGATGATGCCAGGGCCGCCAGCATGCCAGGTCAGCTCGGCCTCGCCCTCGATTCCGGGCAGGGTGACCACATAGCGGCCGGAACTGCCGTAAT
>NZ_LLWQ01000178.1 GCF_001447385.1 Paracoccus sp. MKU1
TTCCCGGGGCTATTCCGCAGCAAAGGGTACGTTCCCACGCGTTACTCACCCGTCCGCCGCTAGGACCGAAGTCCTCGCTCGACTTGCATGTGTTAGGCCTGCCGCCAGCGTTCGTTCTGAGCCAGGATCAAACTCTCAAGTTGAAACGGCATGAGCCGTATCCTTGACGTAAGAACCTTGCACATCTGTCCCCCGCAAAAAGCAGGAGATCATCTCTGCTTGTCGTTCCACATACGTGAACCGTCAAACAGTGAAGCTGACACCTGGATCATCGGTTTCCCTACCAGGCCGATATGCAAACTCCTCAGTCGAAAAACGACCAGACCGCCCGCATATCCCTTCAAAGAACAGCAATGTCAAAAAGCAAAGGAAACAAAATCGCGGAAGATGCGTCATTCGCTTGACGCCCCGTCCGGTCAGTCATTCCCAGATTGTCTCCGGAACCGCGCAACAAGCGCCGCATCCCGTCCCGTTCCGACCGTTCCGTCGTCTCGGTGAGCGGGTATTTAGGCCCCCCGCCACAAACCCGCAAGACACAAAATTCAAAAAAATGACGAAAAGAGACAAGTCACTGAAAAACAACAAAAATCACCAAACGCCGCGCCCAGAACAACAACAAAACAAAAGAATCACCAGCAAGAACCATCCAGCAAGGCGGAAGGCTTACGCCGGCCTTTGCCCAGCAAACGCAGGCCGAGCAGCACCAGAATCGCCAAGAGAATCGTCAGCGGCCAGGATTCCCAGACCTTCAACGCCCAGAGCCAATGCACCGCCGCCAAAATCGCCGCCGGATAGACCAGCCGGTGCAGCCGCCGCCAATGCGCGCCCATACGGCAGATCGAGAATCGATTCGAGGTCAGCGCCAGCGCCAGAAGCATGACAAAAGCCAGCATGCCGAAGAAGGGCTACAAGACCTATCCCTATCTGCTGGGCGGGCTGCGGGTGGATCGTCCCAGTCAGGGCGGGTGCGCTGACATCACCTACCTGCCGATGCGGCGCGGCGTTTGGCATAGCCTCGAACCGGTGGCGGCTTATGCCTCACAAAGCACCTCGTGGGAAACGGCAAAACAGGCTGGCTAGCTCTGAAATATGGCAAGCTCGGCCAGAACTGGCGTGATGATATCCGCGCCGGTTTCCGCGAGTGCTTCCGCGTCCTGAAACCCAATGGAACGCTGATTTTCAAATAGAACGAACACGAAATCCGTGTCCGGGAGATCCTGGCCCTGACCGATCGGAAGCCGCTGTTCGGCAATCGCTGCGGCAAGACGGCGAAATCGCACTGGATCGTGTTCATGAAGCCGGTCAGATCCGCACAGAGGGAGGCGTAGATGCGGCAGGTCGGCAAGAACGTCTAGCCCGATTTCGGCCACCTGTCTGCCAGCCAGATCACCGCGGAGGACTGCCGCAACTTCATCGCCAAGCCCCGCCGCGCGGGACGCAAAGACGGCACCATCAGGACCGACCTTGGTTGCCTCCGCACCTGCCTCTCGTGGGCAGAGAAAAGCCGCTTGATCCAATCCGCCCCGCGCATCGAATTGCCGCACACCCCGCAACCTCGGGACCGCTACCTGACTCGCGACGAGGTTGAGCGCGTTTTGGCCGCGGCATCTGCGCCGCACATCCGTCTCGCGGTCCTGCTGATGGTCACCACCGCCGGCCGGATTGGCGCGCTTCTGGAACTGACATGGGATCGGGTGGACCTCGCGCGCCGGGTGATCAAGCTAGGTTCGGGACCCATTGATTTTCCGCTTGCGGCGTGATTCAGCGTCTGCCGGGAGACCGACGGATGAGCAATCTTTTCTGGCTGACGGACGCACAGATGGCGCGACTGCGGCCCTTCTTTCCCAAGAGCCACGGCCAGCCGCGCGTGGATGACCGGCGGGTATTGAGCGGGATAATCTTCATCAATCGCAATGGCTTGCGGTGGTGCGATGCGCCCCGGGAATATGGCCCGCCAAAGACCCTCTACAACCGCTGGAAGCGGTGGAGCGACAAGGGGGTCTTCGCCCGGATGATGGATGGGCTGGCCGCCGAGGCCGCCGTTCCAAAGACGGTGATGATCGACGCGACCTACCTGAAGGCGCACCGCACGGCGACCAGCCTGCGGTCGAAAAAGGGGGGGCCGGGGAACAGAGGGGCCGTCTGATCGGTCGCACAAAGGGCGGCATGAACGCCAAGCTTCACGCCGTCGCCGATGTCGATGGGCGCCCGATCCGCTTCTTCATGACCGCAGGCCAGGTCAGTGACTACACCGGGGCCGCCGCGCTTCTGGGCAGCTTGCCAAACGCAGACTGGTTGCTCGCTGACCGGGGATATGACGCCGACTGGTTCAGAGATGCTTTGAAAGACAAGGGGATAAAGCCCTGCATCCCGGCCAGGAAGTCTCGCGGCAAGCCCGTCAAGTATGACAAGCGCCGCTACAAACGCCGCAACCGGATCGAGATCATGTTCGGCAGGCTGAAGGACTGGCGCAGGGTTGCCACCCGTTACGACAGGTGCCCCAAGGTCTTCCTCTCCGCCGTCGCACTCGCCGCAACCGTCATGTTCTGGCTATGACGCGAGAATGAGATGCTGTAACGGGGCCTGCGTCGCGCTGTCCGTTACCGCTTGCAAGATCAGGGGCAAGCTGTCGCCGTTCCCGTATCGGATCCAGGAGGAGGACTGCGGGATGAAGTTGTTTGTTGGATTGGATGTATCGCTGGAGAAAATCGCGATCTGCGCGATCAGCGAACATGGGCGGATTGTCAGGGAGGCTCAGGTGGCCAGCGAGCCTGAGGCGCTGCTACGCTGGATCGGTGAGCAGGATGGAAGCATCGCCGCTATTGGGC
>NZ_LLWQ01000179.1 GCF_001447385.1 Paracoccus sp. MKU1
CTCGACAAAGCCGGCAGGATCGTCGGGATCCGGCGGCAGATAGGCGTCATAGGGGTTGCCGCTTGCGAGATGGCCGAACGGCGTGAAGACGTAATCACCCCCGTCGCGGCCGACCGCGCACAGGACATAGCGTGTCTCACGGGTCGCGGCGTCGAGGCATTCCATAAGGGCGAGATTGCCGTCATCGGCAGCACGAAGCAGAGTGTCGAAGTTCGTTCGAACGGGATCGGGAATGGCCATTGTGTTCTCCTGAAACGAAGAAGGCCCGCCGTCACGGGACAAGCGGGCCGGATGAACGGGATCGGCGAACGTCACGCGGCAGCTCGACCCTCGACGGCGTCGGCGCCTGCCTCGTCGGCGGTGATCTCCTCGAGGCGCGCGCGGGTGTAGCCGTTCCTGGCTAGCCAGAGTTCGGCCGCCTCGTGGTTCTCCGCGAGGTGCAGCAATTCGACGTTCTCTCCGACATCCTGCACAACGCGGACTTGACCGATCTTCGGGCGTTCGATCACCCGGAAGCTCAGATCGCTGTCGATGCCGTAGCTGCGCATGACGGTGATAAGAATGATGCCGCCTTCGCCGAAATCGCCTTCATGCAGGGTGAAGGACGGCGTGGTCGTGTAGGTCGGGCGCTCGCGGCCCGGTTCCTTGCGCACGAGACGACCGGCCCCGTTGCGGGATTTCCACGCGGCGAGCTTCTTGGTGAAACGTGCGGGCGGCTTCGGCTGGCCGTCGCTGTAGGCCACGAGCGAGCCGAGCGGCACGATGTCGAAGATGAGGGAAGCGGACATGATCTTGCTCCTGAAACGAAAGCGGCCCGGCGAGATGCCGGGCCTTGAGATGGAAGGGATGGAATGCGGGGCGACGGAGGCCGCCCCGCTGATTCGCGTCACTCGGCGGCGACGAGGGCCTCCGGATCGTCGGCGGCCTCGGCCGTGTCCTCATGGCCACCGGCGAGGAAGTCGGGCAGCGCCACGCTGTCCTCGTCCTGATCGGTCGCGCCATCCACGGCCTGCGCCTCGATGGCGGGGCGCAGCGGCTCCGGCAGCCAGCCGGTATCGGCCAGGAGCCGTTCGGCCTCCTTCGCCATGTCGCCCTTCTTGAGATGCGCGATGAGATCGGCCGCGCGATCGCCGGCACCCTCGCGCACCGCCTCGATGATGCGGGTCTTGGTCACGCGGCCCAGATAGTTCTCGACCGTTGGCCTCCAGCCCGCTTCGACGAGGTCGAGGCCGGTGGCCTGCGCCAGCCGTTCGGCCTCGGCCATGCGGCGGTCGAGACCGTGCTGCGAGATGCCATTCCCCGAATAGGGGTTGGGCCGCTCGTAGAGCGCGTTGACGCCGAAACTGACGCAATGCGCAAGCAGCGCCAGGCGGCTGGCATCGTCGAGACCGTCGATCCAGTCCCAGAGCCGGTCGTCATCACCGGAGGGAATGTCCCCCCGCCAGGCGTCCGCGCGCTCGTCGATCATCTTCGCGGCGGCGCTGTCAGCGAGCCCGGTCGCATCCGTGGGAAGATAGATGTGACGCACGGCGGCATAGAGGCTGGTTCCCGAGGTGGCGGTGCGCTCGAAAGTATCGAGAACCAGCTTGTGCAGCAGCGCCGTCATGGCGACGCGCGGATTCTTGGCAAGCGCATTGCGCAGCGCCAGCGTCCGCCAGGCGGTCAGGTCGGTCACGAGTCGCTCGGGCAACGGCTTGACGGCATCGTCATCCTCTTCATCGGCGTCCGGGACGGGCTCGCCGCCGACGGTGATGACCGCGCGCTGCACCGCATCGGGATCGGACGGGTCCGCACCCTCGGTGGCATCCTCGCCATCGACGGTCTCGGGTTGTTCGTCCTCGGAGCGGACGTAGCCGTTGCTGACGATCAACTCGCCATCGCGGCCGATGCTGACGAAGACACCGGCACGAGCGATGTCTTCCGGCGCGAAGGTGACAGGCCGATTCTCGAAGGCTTCCAGCTCGGCTTCGATTTCCCCGAGCCGCTGATCGACCTCATCGGGCAGCTCGTCGGCTTCGGCATACTGCGCTTCGAGTTCGTCATACTCGTCGCGCAGCGCCTCTCGGGTGGCGCGTTCCTCGTCGGTCAGTTCCTGGGTCACGCCGACCAGCCTGCGCAACCCGTTGGTGTGGCCGTAGGGCAGCTCGACTGCCGCGTCGATCCACTTCCAGCCCTGACCGGCGATCTCGTCGGCGACGGTGCGCAGCTTCTCGTCGACCAGCCGGTCGAGAAGCGTGACGTCCTGCAACCAGCCGCCGTTCTCCTCGGAGAAGAGGTCGCGCAGCACCGGGCCACCCGCCGCATCGTAAGCGTCAACGCCAATGAAGCGGGCGCGCTTGTCGGCGGCCGGAACCGTGGTCTCGGTCAGCATGTTGCGGATCTGCCAGGGTTCCTTCTGCCACGACGTGCTGATGCGCTCCCAGACCTGCTGCTGGCGCTCGTGGTCGGGGTTGACGGTGAAGGCTTCCAGCATCGCCAGCGTCATCTCGTTGCGCGCATAGGCGTCGTGCAGCGTCGGCGCAACGGTGGCGAGGCGAAGACGCTGCATGATGTAGCGCGGGGTGGTCCGCCATGCGTCGGCGATCTCCTCCTTCGACATGCCCATGTCGAACATCCGCTTGAACGCCTTGAACTGGTCGAGCGGATGCAGGGCGAGGCGCAGCAGGTTCTCGGCCAGCGAGTCGTCCACGGCCGAGGTCTTGGCGTCGGCCTTCTTGACGATGCAGGGCACGAGCCCTTCGGCCGGGAAGCGACCGGCCTCGACAAGGCGCGCGATGGACCTGTAGCGGCGGCCGCCGGCCGGGGTTTCGAACTCGCCGGTCTCATTGCCGTCCTCGTCGAGGATGGCGCGGACATTGAGACCCTGCACGAGATCCTCGCGCCGGTCGATGTCATGGGTAAGTTCGTCCAGACCCGCCTCGACATCGGTCTCGCGGACATTGCTGTCCGACAGCCTGATGCGGTTGAACGGAATGTCGCGCGCCCGCGAAAAGACGATCATCGGGGCGACGGGCTTCTTCCTGGCAGCTTTGGCCATGGTGGTTTCTCCGCGACGGGCGGCCGGGAGCCTCTCTCTCGACCTCCAACCCGTCACGAAGCGAAGCGCCGCCCTCTTCCTCTGAAGAGCGCGACGCCAGGCCACAAAGCCGACAGCCGGAAATCAGGAATCCTGGCTTTCCGTATCTGCGGATGTGCAGGTGAATGCCGCACCGGCGCGGTAGAGGGCTCGCTCCGCCGCACGGATGCTGCCGGCTTCCCGCGCAGCCTCCGCCCAGACCGAGATCGGGAAATCCCCGGTGAAGAGCAGATCCCGCTCGATCCCCATGCCGAAGGGCAATCGGACCCTGCGCAGCTCTTCCAGGCTCCACGAGCCAAGTTCGGGGTAGCCGATATCGGCCAGGCCGAACATGATGTCGCCGCCCTGATCCAGCTCAGTGGCGAGCCAGACGCCCGCGCCGAAGGGGTTGAAGAATTTCACGACGGGGATGTGATCCACATCACGTTGGCGACCATTGGCCAGAAGCCGGTCGCGCTGTGTTCCGGTCAAAAGGATCATGCCGCGACCCTCCCTTCGATTGCAGCCGGAACCGGCTCCCCGGCATCTTCGTCGGGCAGATGCGACAGCAGCCAGTCGGCCGCCTTGCTGGCCTGAGAAGCTGCGCGGACGATGGCGCGGTTGTCCTCGCGCAGCACCTCCAGCCAGGAGCCGATATAGTCGGCATGGCGCACGGTCGGCACGATACCAAGCGAGGCGCAGCAGAATGCCGCGTTCATCTCGGCGACCAGCTCCTCGAAGGCGTATTTCTTCGTGCCGAAACTGCCCGAGAAATCCCGCCCCAGGCGCGAGGCATGGCCGGTGGCGTGCCCCATCTCGTGCAGCGCCGTCCGGTGCCAGTTAATCGGCTCGAAATAGGCGGCCGGCGGCGGCACCTGCACATAATCGAGTGCCGGCACATAGAAGGCGCGATCTCCGCCGATGCGGAAATCGATCCCGGTCGCGCGGATCAGTGCCTCGACCTTCGGCTCGATCATACCGGGCGGCGGTGGTGGCGCCTCCACGGCAATATCTTCTGGCAGGCCCTCGCATTGCGCGGTGTTGAAAACGGTGAAGCGCTTCAGGAACGGGACGCGTCCCGGTTCTTCACCGGTCTCGCGGGCTCGGCGCTTCTCGTCTTCCGGGGTGAAGCGGTCGGCATAGACGACCGTCGTGCCGTGCTCGCCCTTACGGACATTGCCGCCGAGGGCTGCCGCCTGGCGATAGGTGAGCCAATGCTGGGTCGGATAGCCGTTCTGGACCACGGCACCCCAGAGGATCAGCACATTGATCCCGGAATACTGCCGCGAGGTCGCGGCGTTTCGCGGCATGGCAAGCGGCGCTTTCGCCGCAGTCCCCCAAGGCTGGACCCAGGGAAGCCGTCCTTCCTCCAGCTCGGCGATGATCTTGCCGGTGATGTCGTCGTAAAGATTGCTGCGGGCGCCGCCTTCACGGGCGCGGTCCTGTCTGGCCATCGGGATGATCTCCGCGACGGGCGCCGGAGGCCACTCCTCCAGTCCTTAACCCGTCACGGAAAACCCGCCCGCACTCGAACTCTCAGGGGGCGTTGCGGGGTCTCCCCGCTGATGGGGGTGCGTCGGCAACGCAGTGCCGACCAGGGGGAAGGCTTTTCCCTGCCACCTGAGAATCTCAGCCATGATGAACCTTGTAGTCGTTCACTGCGCCTGCATAGTGTGACAGTCCGAACAGAGGCTTGAGCGATTGAAGGGGCGGAGAACGGACGTTCGTTGCCGTGAGCGCGAATGACCACAAACTTCCCGATGTTCCCGATCGCGAGCTACCCCTCGAGCCACTTCACAGAACAGATTGCTCGACTTGAAGTACGTTTCTCACGTAAAACCAAATAAAGTCATGTAGTTGTTGTCGCACATCCGCAGCACTGTCATTGAAAAGAACGCGCATGCAGCCGCCGCTGCTAAGAGAGTCTTAACCAGATGAACAAGGCCCATGAGATAGACAGCCCCGACAAGATAACCGTTTCGGCCGGGCCGGAGGCCGGAGTTGCGTCCCCAACGGCGATTTCGACGGCAGCGTGCAAGGTCAACGAGCACTGTGTCGGCGATCACTGGACGGTCGGTGATGTCAAGTTACTAGCGCGGCTCATAGCGATCATCGCGATGGGACAGGCGAAGCACGCGGCGCGAATTATCGCGGACCTGCAGCCAGCGGTTCCGGCCTTGACAATCGACGTGCTCCGTTCCGACGCGAAACAGCGTCTGACCGTGACCGGAGACACGCCGGAAAAGCAGGACGCTCACCGATGGCATCGCGACGGTCTGATCTTCGAGGCGATCTCCTGGATCGCCGCCCGACAGGGTGCTGCCGCCAACGTGCTCATGAGAGACCCGCACATCAGCGCGACGACACAGGGTCTTGACGGGCTCATGATCGAACTGGACGAAAAAGGTGAAACGGTCGTCCGCGCGACAATTCTCGAAGACAAATGTTCGAACGACCCCCGGCGAAAATTCAGAGACGAAGTTCTGCCTGCCTTCCGAAACTACCATGCGGGCAAAAGGGCTTCGGAGCTGGTGGCGGCAACATCTTCGCTGCTTGACGGCAGGATTCCCGACGAAGCGGTCATGGAGGCTGCAGGGCGCGTACTGGATATGGCATTCAGGGCCTACCGCGCCGGATTGACGATCAACCCTGACCACGACTCGGAGGCGGGACGCACAGCTTTGTTCAAAGGATATGAGGGGCTTGAAAAGATCACCGGGGCGCAGCGCATCGGGGCGACATTCCTGCCGCCTTCGGAACTGCGCACCTGGTTTGACGAGATTGCCGGTCGGGCGATCGCCTTCATTGACGTGCTCGGGGAGGACGATCACCAATGTTCGATCCGGTGACAGCGGAAATCATGCGTACTGCGCCAGCCTTGCCAGGCCTGAATCCTGCCGAGCTGCCGCAATTGCTTACAGCGCAGTATGCAGAACTGGCTGCCCGCAGAATGAGGCGCGTCGATGGCGCTGAAGAGGCGGCGGGTGACGGCGCTGCTGACGGCGAATGGCCTCTCGCCCGTATTGCCGACGCCTATGAGATCGTTGTGTCCGTCCGGCGTGATGCCGACCACCGCAGAGCGGCGGCATTCGTTGCCGGCACGGCGCATCAAATTCTGGCGCAGGACCTCGCGCAGACCGATGCTGCCGGGTCTGTTGCCATCATGGATCGGGATCGCATCCATCCGGCGATCGCGGCGGCGGTGCTTTTTCTGGTGGCCGAGCAGTATGCGGACGCCCACGAAGCCGCGCGCTTTATCAGGCCGGAAGATGGAGGGCAGGACTATGTCTGCACCATTCTGGCCGAAGATATCCGTGACCTGGCGCGCGGCAATTTCCAGAGCATTCTTGACCGCGCGCAGCGCCGTCCGGAGGGGTTCTTCTCCGGCGGACTGCTTGAACAGCGGGGGACAACGGCGCTCTTCGAGAGCCTTGTCGTCGGTGTCGAGTTGTTTGCTGCGGAAGTTCTGGCAGAAGATATGCCCGAGAAGGCGGCAGGGCGGTTCGACGGCGCAAGGGCGGCGTTCGCCCGCGTGTTGGCCCTCTCTTCGCTGGAGCACGGGCGCCTCGGCGATTTGTCCCAGAATTTTCAGACCACCTATCCGGGACCACGTCACCTCGCATCACTGCTGCTGGCAGCCTACGACTCCATTGCGGGCGCGGCGGTTACACGCCTGCAGCCGCCCAATGGTTCAGATCGGGATTATTGGCGAAGCTGGCTGAGGCATCGTGCGAATGCCACACCTTTCGCTTGGCCCAATCATAGGGAGGCCATAGCGAAAGGATTCCACGAGAGCGGCAAGTCCGCCGTGCTCGTTCTGCCGACCGGCGCGGGAAAAACGACGGTCTCTTGCCTGAAGATTGCTGCTGTACTGGCAAGCGGCAAGTCGGTTGTGTTCTTGGCTCCAACTCACGCGCTTGTGGATCAACTCACCGACGATCTGCAGAAGGTCTTCCCGGAATCGCTGGAAGGTTCGGTTGTTTCGAGCGATTTCGATCGCTTGTTCGCTCCCGGTACCAACTTCGAAAGCATCGAGGTCATGACGCCGGAGCGCTGTCTTGCACTTCTGTCATATTCGCCCGAGGCTTTTGAAAACGTAGGGCTGCTGGTCTTTGACGAATGTCATCTCCTCAGCCCCGTATCGAATCTCCGCCGGGCGTTGGACGGAATGTTCTGCGTCCTTGCCTTCAACAGCATCGCGCCGGAAGCCGATTTCCTTTTTCTTTCAGCGATGCTTGATAATGGCGCGGCATTCGCAGAGTGGATTGAAGAGCTCACCGGTCGGACCTGTGTTTTTGCCGATCCGCTTTGGAAGCCGAGCCGACAGGCGCGCGGCGTCCTGCTGTATGAGAGTGCCGCCATCGTGCAGATGAGACGCAACGCGATCGCCGTTCAGCGCGCGGAGGATGCCCGAAAGAAAAAGCGCGCAAAGCATCTGCGCAAACCAGCTGCCGAAGCGCTGCAATGCCCGCCGCATGCTCTCTTCGGGCTTCAGCACAACTGGCTGGCCGGTGCAGCGCCAAGCTGCACCCTGGCGGCCATTTCCGATGCGCCGGTCCCGTTAACCGGTAAGCTCAACCGGGATGGTTCGATCTATCTGACGCCGAATGTAAACAAGGTCGCCGCGCAAGTTGCGGCTGCTGCGGCGCGCAACGGCCTGAAAGGTATCGTCTTCGTCAACCGCAAGGATACTGCCGCGTCCACTGCGCGTGAAATCTCGGCGCTGCTGGGCGACCCGCCAGAGCAAACGCAAGATGAAGAAGAGCGATGGAAGGCGCTGGAGATCGAGCTTGGCGGGCTGGAACATGCGATCTTGGCCGGTCCCGCTGCCGCCGTGCCCCACAATGCGCTGATGCTCAGGCTGGAGCGCGATCTGGCAGAACGCTTGTTCCGCCGTGCCGACGGGGCAAAAGTCATCGTTGCTACACCGACGCTGGCGCAGGGTCTGAACCTTCCAGCTCATATTGCCATTCTTGCCGGGGACAAGCGCAGCGACCCGGACGAAGGAGGGCGTGAAGACCTGGAGGCGCACGAGATACTGAATGCTGCGGCCCGTGCAGGGCGCGCCGGTCACCTCGCCAACGGCATCGTGCTCCTGATCCCTGAAGTCGTGCTTCAATTCAGGCAAGGTAGGGCCTTCCCAAAAGGGGTGCTCGACAAGCTGAAGTCGGTACTGCCAGAGGACGACCGCTGCCTGTCCCTGAGCGATCCCCTGCAGACAATTCTTGATCGCATTAATGTGGCGGCTGCTGTCGATCCCGACGTCGAGTATGCCCTGAACCGCCTAGCCACTGCGGTCGCGCCTGAAGGCGCAGAAACCGAAGCAACGACGCGCTTTTCGATAGGACGATCACTGGCTGCCTTCACGGCCATAAGGATCAATCAGAAAGCGGGGTTCGATGCGAAAGTCGCGCGACTGAACGAGCTTATCGGCGAGAGAGCGAAGGAGGCCGATGATCAGGTCCTGGCGGAGCTTGCCACCCAGAGCGGCGCGCCGCTCGGCATCCTCAAATCGCTGCGGCAAAGGATCGAGGATCAGATTGAACGGCTACCCCAGACAATACCGGACTGGACGTCCTGGATCATCAACTGGCTTGCAGAGGATCAGGATGCGCGCGATGCTATTCTGATCCGTGATGGTAGAGCAATTCTCGGCGCTACCGGAAACAAGAAGGACGGACCGCTGACGGCCGACGCCGTAAGAAACCTCGAACCCGGCATTCTGGCCTGGCTATGCGGCGAACCCTTGCGCGAAATCGAAAGACAACTCGGCGGCGACCCCGCTGAAAAGGCGATTTGCCCGCGTGCCCGTGAGCTAGTCTCTCAGCTAGTGCCTCTCAGCCTTTCCTTCGCTGCCGGTCTAGCCGCGCGCACGGCAAGCGAGATACCTGCCGTCGCCGACGGAACGGCTACGCCGGTCTCTGTCATTGACTGCCTTGCAGCCGGGATCAGACGCGGCTTCGACACCCCGAACAAGCTCGCTTTTAGCGACATCAAGCGCGGCTTTCTGAGCCGCGTTCAGACGCATCAGGCCTATTCCGCCACTATCGAGCGTGAGCCAGAGATCTCAAACATGGAAGAGTACCCTGCGGTGGTGGATCGCATGCGGATGTATCTGCTGCTGGTCGACGACTGAGTGTAGCAGGCAAGTTTTCAAGCATCCCTGTTACCGTACGATCAATCTTGCTAAGGAAAGCAGAAGTTAGCCTCTGTGCGGTCGCGCGGCCGCAAAGAGCCGATTTCGTTTTCTGCAACTGCGGTCAATGCGAGGTTGCTGGGTGTCGTAAAGGTTCCGACCATTACCGAAAATCCCGCGTCTTTACCCTGATCGCGTCGACGTGCGGGTCGGGCACAGCCATACTGCACGCCCGCAGCCCCTTCGGTGGCTGACCGCGCAGATCAGGCGTCGGAGATTCTTGGTGGAGTTCGCATCCTCTGCCATCCGGCAGGAGGGCCGCCACGTCGCGTTGCCCAACGCTGGCCAAATCCCGCGACAGATCGACGATCCGATGGACAACGAGATGCACGACCTCGCCCTCGCGCTGAACGCGCCCCCTGACGGCAATCATGCTCGATGAGAGAATGGCCCGCCGATAGCACTCGAACACTTTCTGCCAGACCACGAGATTGGTGATGCCGGTCTCGTCCTCGATCGTGATGAACATGACGCCCTTGGCCGAACCAGGCCGCTGGCGGACGAGGACGATCCCCGCCGTCTCCAGCCAGCGGCAGTCGCGCGCGCCCATCGCCTCGGCGCAGGAGACCATGCGGCGCTTGCGCAGAGCCTCGCGCAGGAAGGCAACCGGATGGCGGCGCAGCGACAGGCCGGTATGGCTGTAATCCGCGACCACCTCGCCGCCAGCCGCCATCGGCCGCAGGGCGATGGACGGCTCCGATATCTCTGAAACCGTCAGGCCCTCGCGTGCCGAGGCTGCCGCAAACAGCGGCAGTTCCTCGTCGCGCAACCCCTTGATCGCCCAAAGCGCTTCGCAGCGCGCGAGGCCGAAGGGCGGGCGGAAACCGTCGGCCTCGGCAATGTGGACCAATGCGGCGACCGGAACCCCGGCCCGCCGCCAGAGATCCTCGACCGAGGCAAATGGCTGATCGGCACGGGCGGCGACAATCGCCGCCGCATGGGCATTGGCAAGCCCCTTGACCATGCGCAGGCCAAGCCGAACCGCAAAGCGCGCCTCGTTGCCGGTCGGCTCCAGCGTGCAATCCCAGCGGGAGGCATTGGCGCAGATCGGGCGCAACTCGACGCCATGGTCGCGCGCATCGCGCACGATCTGGGCCGGGGCATAGAATCCCATCGGCTGGCTGTTCAGTAGCGCGGCGCAGAAGGCATCGGGATGCCAGCATTTCAGCCAGGCCGAGGCATAGGCGATCAGCGCGAAACTTGCCGCATGGCTTTCGGGAAAGCCGTAGGAGCCGAAGCCCTCCAACTGCCGGAAGGTGCGTTCGGCAAAGTCCTGTTCATAGCCCTTGGCAACCATGCCCGAGATCAGCTTGTCGCGGAATTTCGAGACGCCGCCGGTGTGCTTGAATGTGGCCATGCTCTTCCTTAGCATATCGGCCTCACCGGGGGTGAAGCCCGCGCATTCAATGGCGACGCGCATCGCCTGTTCCTGAAACAGCGGCACGCCGAGGGTCTTGCCCAGCACCTTCTCCAGTTCGGGTGTCGGATAATCGACCTCTTCCAACCCCTCGCGGCGGCGCAGATAGGGATGGACCATATCGCCCTGGATCGGGCCAGGCCGGACGATGGCGACCTGCACCACCAGATCGTAATAGGTGCGCGGCTTCAGGCGCGGCAGCATGGACATCTGCGCCCGGCTTTCGATCTGGAAGGTTCCCAGCGTGTCCGCCTTGCGGATCATCGCATAGGTGCGCGGATCTTCGGCCGGGATCGTCGCCAGATCAAGGGCGATGCCCTTGTGTTCCACGATCAGATCCAGCCCCTTGCGCATGCAGGTCAGCATCCCCAGCGCCAGCACATCCACCTTCATGAAGCGCAAGGCGTCGATGTCGTCCTTGTCCCATTCGATGATCTGGCGATCCGCCATGGCGGCGGGTTCGATCGGCACCAACTCGTCCAGCCGGTCATGGGTCAGGACAAAGCCGCCGGGATGTTGCGACAAATGCCGCGGCGCCCCGCGAAGCTGGGCGGCCAGATCAAGGGTCAGGCGCAAACGCCGATCCTCCGGGTTGAGGTTCAACTCACGAAGCTGCTGATCGTTGACACCGGTCTCGGACCAGCCCCAGAGCTGGCCGGAGAGTGTCTGGATCAGATCCTCGGGCAGCCCCATGGCCTTGCCGACATCGCGCAGCGCGCCCTTGGAGCGATAGCGGGTCACGGTGGCGGTCAGCGCGGCCCGGTCACGGCCATAGTTCTCATAGACCCATTGGATGACTTCCTCACGGCGTTCGTGCTCGAAATCGACGTCGATATCCGGCGGTTCGCGGCGTTCCTCGGAGACGAAGCGCTCGAACAGCAGATCGTTGCGGCCGGGGTCGATGGCGGTGATGCCGAGAACATAGCAGACGGCGCTGTTCGCCGCCGATCCCCGCCCCTGACAGAGAATGCCGCGCGACCGGGCAAAGCGGACGATACTGTTCACGGTCAGGAAATAGGGCGCGTAATCGAGCTTGCCGATCAGGGTCAGCTCATGGCGCAACGCCGCCGTCACCTCATCCGGCACGCCCTCGGGGTAGCGGTTGGCCGCGCCCTGCCAGGTCATCCGCACCAGTGTTTCCTGCGGGGTCAGTGCGGGATCGTCGCGTTCCTCCGGATATTGATAACGCAGCTCATCCAGGCTGAAGCGGCAACGGTCGGCGATCTCGATGGTGCGGGCCAGCGCCTCGGGCCAGCGGGCGAAGAGCCGGCGCATCTCGGCGGGCGGCTTGAGATAGCGGTCGGCATGACGCTCACGGCGAAAGCCCAGCTGGTCGATGGTGGTGTTGTGGCGGATCGCAGTGACCACATCCTGCAGCATCCTCCGGCCAGGCTCGTGGAACAGCACGTCATTGGTCACGACGGTCGGCACGCCGATCCGCTGCGCCAGTTGCGAAAGCTCCCAGAGCCGCATCTGGTCGTTGGGCCTGCGGCGCAGGGTCAGCGCCAGATAGGCCCGGTCGCCGAAGGCATCGCGCAAACGGCGCAATCGGAAGCCGCAGTATTCATCGGCATCATCCGGCACCAGCACCGCGATCAGCCCTTCGCCATAGGCGGTGAGATCGGCCCATTCCAGGTGGCACTTGCCCTTGCCGGCCCGGCCCTTGCCAAGCGTCAGCAGCCGGCAGAGCCGGGCATAGGCCGCTCGGTCGGTCGGATAGACCAGCACCGACATGCCGCAGGCGAGATCGAGGCGGCAGCCAACGATCAGCCGGATGCCGGTTGCCTTCGCCGCCTCATGGGCGCGAACGATGCCCGCCAGCGAATTGCGATCCACCACCGCCAGCGCCTCGATCCCCATCGCCGCCGCCGTCGCGAACAATTCCTCGGCCGAAGAGGCCCCGCGCAGAAAGGAAAACTGCGTGGTGACCTGCAATTCGGCATAGCGGGGCGCATTCATCCGAAAACCCCGTGCAGGAACCAGCGATGCGATCCGGTGGCGACATCCTCGCCGTCACCGGCGCGGAAGATCCAGAAGCGTTCGCCAGCGTCATCCTCGATGCGGAAATAATCCCGCACCGCGACCAGCTCGGCATCGCGCTTCCACCATTCCCCGAAGACCCGCTCGGGGCCATCGGCCCGGCGCACCCGCCGCCGCACGCCGCGCCACGAGATCCAGTTCGGCGGATCGTCGGGCAGCAGCGCCATGGTCTCGATCGGATCGGGACGGGGCAACAGCCGCGAGGGGCGCGGCCAGTGATCGGGCCAGCCCGCGCCGGTCTCTTCCGCCAGGGCCGGAATGCGGCAGACGGATCGCTCGGGCACATCGCTGGCCACCGGCGCGAAGCGATAAATCGCGCGGGCGCCGACCCGGTTGGCGAGCGTGTCGATCAGGCCTGACAGGTCAGGCTCGGGCGCCTCGATCAGGTGGCTCACGGCCTGGCGCTCGGTCATGGGTTCCGCCAGCGTGGCCGTCAGCGTCATGATCTCGATGCCGAGGCCGGGGTCGATGGTCTCGATCTTGTCGCAGAGCAGCCGGGTCAGGCGCTGAGGGTCGCGCACCGGCCGCGCGAGGCCGATGCGGACGGTCTCGACACGGCTGTCTATCCGGTGGCAGAGCAGGTCGAGGCGGCGCACGCCGAGGCCGCGGACCTCCAGCGCCTCGCAGAGCGTTGCGACCAGCTTTCCAATATAGCGGGCGATGGTCTCAGCGGCGGCGATGGGTTCGGCAAAGCTGCGCCGCGCCTCGATCATGTCCTCGGGGCGCAGCGGCTCGATGGGTTCGGCGCTGTTGCCCAGGGCCTGATCCAGCCGACGGGACAGTTCCGGCCCGAAGCGCAGCGTCAGGGGCGCGCGGGGCTGGCCGATCAGATCGCCGATCCGGGAAAACCCCAGATCGCGCAGGCCAGCCGGGATCGCGGGCGACAGCCGTAGAGCCTCCAGCGGCAGCGGCGCGAGCATGTCGATGCTGGCCCCCGGCATGGCGATCAGCACCGGATTGGACCCATAGCGCGCCAGCGCATGGGCCGCGCCCCAGGTGTCGGCAATGGCGGCCCGTGCAGACACACCCGACAAGGTGAGCCGCCCGATCAGCGCATCGAGCATCGCCGCATCGCCGCCATGCAGATGATCCGCGCCGGTAGAGTCGATCACGATCCCGTCCGGCGGATCGACCGCCACAATCGGCGCGATCCGTTGCAACACCCAGAGCGCGAGGCGCTCCAAGCTTTCGGCATCGGCTTTTGGGTCGGCGGGTTCAATCACCAGTCCCGGCACCAGCGCCTGCGCCTTGGTGACGGGCATGCCGACCCGCAGGCCGAGCGCCTGCGCGGTCGCGTCGACCGCCGTCACGATACGGCGGTTACGATCACGTCCTGCAATGATGAGCGGCACCTCAACTGGCGGCGCTGTGTCGCCGGCCTTCCGCCGCAGCCGGTCTGTCGGCCATGTCGGCAGGAAGACCGAGATGACCCGAGCCATCGCACGCCTCCAGTTCGATATCGAGGGATTCTCCCGCCCGCGCCCGGATCAGTTCGATCAGCCAGCGCGCGCGACCGACGCCGGGCACGGGCAAAGGCCGGGACGGCAGCACCGAGATCCGCCAGCGGGTCATCGCCGCCGTCGGCTGGCCGAAATCGCTGGCCTCGGCCTGCCGCCGCCAGCGGCGCAGGGCGAGGCCGATGGTGCCGCTTTCCTTGGCGGCCAGGTGCAGCCGCCGCGAGGCGGTCATCGGCAGCCGGGCAATATCGGCGACCACCGCGCCCAGCCCACCGTGCCGCAGGCCTTCCTCCATGCAGGCCAGGACCGACTTGTCATCGCCGGCCTCGACATGGATGACGCGATCGGGCGGCAGGCCGGCCTGTTCCAGGCCCGGCGCGAACAGATCCTGCTGGGCGACGCACCACAGCACCTTGCCTTGGGTCCGCGCGGCGATCCCGGCCACGAAACAGGCCGCCGCCGCGCCGTCCACGGCGCCGTTGCCGCCGCCCGCAACCTCATGCAGACAGCCAAGAGCCAACCCACCACCGGGCAGTTTGCGGTCCAGAGACGGAACGCCGAAGGGCAGCACTTCCCGCGCGCGAGCGCCATCACCTTCAAGCTGCGCGATTCGCACACGAAGGGCCGCAATGGCTGGACTGATGGCGAGCTCGTGCATCTGGAAGGCAGGCTCCGGATCTTCTCAAGGGCAAATCCTGTCGTTATGTTCTTTGTTTGTTCTAGTGCGCGGCGGGAGTCAATCTGAGTCTCGTAAGATGTGATCGGAAGCCTTGCCGGAACTTCTGGCGTATGATGGCCGCAAAATCGGAGAAGCGGGTTTGTGCAATCTCTACAATCTGACCACCAACCAGCAGGCGATCCGGGATTTCGTGGCGCTCATCCACGACAGTATCGGCAATCTGGAACCGATCCTCGACGTCTATCCCGACCGGCCCGCGCCGGTCGTGCGCAAAACCGATGGCGGGCTGGAGCTTGCTCGCCTTACATGGGGAATGCCCACGCCGGTCGAGCATCTGAAGACCCCGGACGCGCCTGACACCGGCGTCACCAATGTTCGCAAGACCTGGATACGGCACTGGCAACAGTGGCTCGGGGTTGAGCACCGTTGCGTCGTCCCGGCGACGGCGTTCTCGGAATACGGGCAGGTGCCTGATCCGGTGACGAAGCGCAAACCACTCTACTGGTTCGCGCTCGACCAGGCGCAGCCCCTGTTCTTCTTCGCCGGGATCTGGACCCGATGGGAAGGGACGCGCGGATCGAACCGCACGCCGAGACCGGGCGAACATGAACTCTTCGCTTTCCTCACCACTGATGCCAACGAAGTGGTGAAGCCGATCCATCCCAAGGCAATGCCAGTGATCCTGACCAATTCCGACGAGGTGGAGGTCTGGCTGACGGCCGACTGGCGCGAGGCGAAGGCCCTGCAACGACCTTTGCCCGCCGATCGGCTGGAAGGTATCGAAAAACCGGCAACTCCGACAGGTTGACGACGAAGCATGTCGGGATCGGGAGAACAGATCGGGGAGGCCGCCGAGCCAGACAGGAATATCGGCAAGATCATCCATGTGGATATGGATGCGTTCTATGCCTCGGTCGAGCAGCGCGACAAGCCGGAGTTGCGGGGCAAGCCGGTCGCTCCTAACCTAGCGCAGCTTCGGTCGAGTTCGAGATGTCAAGCGGCGGTACGTGCCCTCTCGAAGTTGCGCGACCTGTACCCCTCGGACTATCTTGAGGAATGATGCAAAGCACCGCTCCAGATCCCAATAAGCAACCGGAAATACTCGGTCGAACACGCCGGCTGACGCCGCAGCACAGAATCACCTTCGACCAGATATTTCACAGTGGTGGTGGCTACGTTCTGAATTTCTCTGACCGGACCATGGGTGAATGGTTTGAAGAATTCTTCGATTTCAATATTTTTGACGAACGTTATCAGATCGAGGGCGATAGCAAGGGCAAGACGCTGAGGGGTTTTATCGAGGTCGCCGAGCCACGCCTCGTTGCTCGCGTCCTTCGCGCGCACTATGGGACTATCGTTGTAGCCTGGACGGTTTCGTGGAAGACAATTCCGATCAGGAGACGCGACTCAAGATGTGGCTCGAACAGTTCACCAACGAGTTGGAGAACTCCTCATCGCTTAATCTGGACGAGGCGTTCAAGGACTTCTCGAGCGATACGACTTTGCCCAAGCTACGAGCGTCGATCGCTGGGGATCTGATCGGCAACAAGCCTGATGTGGCACTCGATCGCATACACACATACTGCGTGAAGCGGTTCCGTGCACTGCTAGCGGATCGAGGTATGCCGTGCGATCCATCGACACCACTACACGCCATTTTCGGTGCATATGGCAAAGCGGTGCGAGATGAAGGTGTAGTGAGCCAATTTGCACTACCGACCCTGCGCGTTCAGCATAAGCTCTTTGAAGGTCTCAATGACGCGCGCAACAAGCGCTCTTTCGCGCATGACAACGACCTCCTTGCTGTTTCGGAGGCGCGGTTCATCGTCGATTGCGTATTGGCATCGCTTTCCTTCATCGAACGGATCGAGGCCGACCGGGACTCAGCAAACACCACTTCGGACAACGAGATTCCGTTCTAGAATTGCCCTTCTTGCTCGGGGTCAGGCCACCTGGTCCAACTGTCGACCCAGCCAAGTATTGCAGCTGCCCCCTGCCCGCATTAGACTGACCTCAGGACATGGCTGGAACGTCGCGCTGTGCGAGCAGATGTTCAAATCTCCTGGCGAGCCGCAAATTCGCACATCGTCGCGCCAGTATTTTTGCGACGCCATGCTGCTCAGGACTACGCCAATGCCCGACCCAGCCCTCCATTCCCCGCCGAACGCCGCCGGGCGCTTCTCTGTAACGCATTGGAAATGCTGCGTAGTCTCTGTGCAGGCTCTTCAGGGATCGGCACGGGAATGGCACGGCAACGACAAACCACCGCATCGAAGCTTCGGCTGGTCACCGAGACCACCGATGAAGCCGTTGCGCGCGTTGCTGGCACCCGCAACCCCGACCCCCGCCTCGCCGATCTCGTCCGGCAACTCGCCCGGCAGGCTGCGGGCGATTTCGTCCAACAGGAGACGGCCCGATTGGCGGGCGGCCGCCTCCCAGACTGAGGTGTCCGCATGAAGGTCGCGCTCTACGCCCGCTACTCGTCCGACAACCAGCGTGACGCCTCGATCACCGATCAGCTGCGCATGTGTCGCCTGCGCGCCGAAAAGGAAGGCTGGACCGTCGTCGAGGAATACACCGATCACGCCATCTCCGGCGCCAGCATGATCCTGCGGCCGGGTGTTCAAGCCTTGATCTCCGATTCCCTGCGCGGCCGCTTCGACATGATCATGGCCGAAGCGATGGACCGCCTCTCACGCGACCAGGAGGATATCGCCGGTATCTTCAAGCGCATGACCTATGCCGATGTTAAGATGTTCACCCTGTCCGAGGGCGAGATCACCCATCTGCATGTCGGGTTGAAGGGCACGATGAACGCGCTGTTCCTGAAGGATCTGGCCGACAAGACCCGCCGTGGGCTGCGCGGTCGGGTCGAGGATGGCAAATCCGGCGGCGGTCTCTGCTACGGCTATGACGTGGTTAAGAAGTTCGATGATCGTGGGGAAGCCGTCCGCGGCGACCGGACCATCAACGAGACTGAGGCCGGGATCGTGCGCCGCATCTTTGCCGATTATCTCGAGGGGAAATCATCGCGCACTATCGCCATGGCGCTGAACCGCGAAGGCGTACCGGGGCCGCAGGGCAGCGAATGGGGACCATCAACGATCCACGGCAACCCGAAGCGCGGCACCGGCATCCTGAACAACGAACTCTATATCGGCAAGCTGGTCTGGAACCGGCTGCGCTATATCAAGGACCCCGACACCGGTCGGCGCGTATCCCGCCTGAACCCGGAAAGCAATTGGGTCGTCCATGAGGTTCCCGACCTGCGGCTCATCGACCAGGATGTCTGGGATGCGGTCAAGGCACGGCAGAGCCGCCTCGCCTACGATGTGGTCGAGACCAGCCCGAATCCCCTGAACGACCGGCGTCGCCCGAAGCATCTCTTCGCCGGCCTCGTCAAATGCGGCTGCTGCGGTGGCGGCTATACGATGATCTCGAAGGATCTGCTCGGCTGTGCGACGGCGCGCAACAAGGGCACCTGCGACAACCGGCTCAACATCCGGCGCGACGCGCTGGAAGCCTCGATCCTCAACGGGCTACGCAAGCATCTGATGGATCCCGCGCTGTTCAAGGAGTTCTGTACCGAGTTCACCAGGGAGGTGAATCGGCTGCGCATCGAGCGCGGCGCCGATCTGGAGGGTTGGAAACGGGAACTGGACAAGATCAGCAGGCAGATTTCCCAGATCATCAATGCGATCACCGATGGCATGTATCACCCTTCGATGAAGGAGAAGATGACTGGGCTGGAAGCCCGCAAGGCGGAACTGGCGGACAAACTCGCCAATGCCGACGAGCCGCCTCCCCTGATGCATCCGAACATGGCCGGTCTCTATGCCCAGCGGATCGGCCAACTCTACGAACATCTGCAAGATGAAGACGGTCGTACTCGCGCTGCCGAGACCTTTCGGTCGCTGGTCGATCAGGTGACGCTGGTTCCCGACAATGGCGAGCTAGCCATCGTCCTGCGCGGCGACCTCGGTGCGATCCTGCGGTTTGCGGCGGGCAAGAAAAACCCCGACTTCCTTGCGGAGGCCGAGGCTTTGGACAACCTGCTATCGCCGGGATCGTTGGTTGCGGGAGGGCGCAACAGCCGATCGCTGCGGAATGAGGGTAAAAATGCAAAAACCTCCGCGACGGTGTCAGCGGAGGTTTCGCAATTATCGTTGGTTGCGGGGGCAGGATCAGATCAAGACTTGCCGAGCGCGCAAGTAAAGATGGTTGCGGGGACGCGCTTCAGCCTCAACTTGCTCACACGGTCAGCCGCGTAAGCCTTTTCGATCTGAAGACCAGCGGTACAATCGAACCCGACCCAAGTGAGCCAACGAATTCAACTTGCCCAGACTGAGCGAGCGGTTGGACCTGAAGTCCAGCCTTCTCTTATTCGCAAGAGCACGTTGGACACTTCGTGCATTCATGGTTTGATCGAAGACCCGTCGATCGACTGGCGCTCCGGGAAGAGTGCGATGATTCGTCTAAGCTTGGGACGCCTGAATGGAAGGTCTGAAACCAGGACGGTAGCCGCAAGTTTCTCGCACAACTCATCCAGAGCCGCATACTCAGCAGGGCTGGGTGAATGTTCGGCATTCTCTATGGGCTCCAGCTCATTGAGTCGCATCAGGAGCTCCCAATCGCGGAGCGCCACGGCCTTATCTCCGGTCCCGTGGATTCCAACAACGATCCTATGCACTGTAGCGCCAGTGCCGGTGATCTCGTCCTCGACTTGCGCTACAAGAAGTGGCGCTGAAATGCCGCGAGCACGCGACAGGAACACCGGCTGATCAATGCTGCGCGATATTGCGCGATCAAGCAAAGGATGGCCAACGCCAACAAGCCTGGTTAGGGAATGGTCCGAGCGCATAAAGCGATCAAAGGTGAGTGCGTCGTACCTGTCGCGTAGCTCGATGCTCCCTCGCCAAGCCTCAGGTGTGGCGACTGAAAGGCCCTCGTCGCCTTTCGTAACACGACGGCCTGCCAGCGCCATGGCGTTGCGGAAGAAAGGTTCCAATGCAGGAAGGTCGAGTTTGGGAATTTCCGCCCCTGCCGACTGAAAATCGTATCGAGCGACATTCCCGAGCATTGCCCGCACTGTCTCAACGGCATCACGCCCGCCAAACTGCTGAGTACTCTGGTCAAACCAGCCTGCAAGGCCACTACCGCTGCGCATAGAACCTTGTGAATAGATATCATCAAAGAACTGGCTCCCAGCCATCCCGATGACCAGCTGGGAGATGTCCTCTGGATCATCCATTGAAGCGGAAAGGGTTTCCTGAATCCGCGCAAGTTTCTCCTGTAGGAGAGACCATATCCTTGCTTCCACCGTTTCTGGGTTACGCAGCAAGAAGACACTTACCGCACGCTTCTGACCGTAACGATTCAGCCGGCCAACGCGTTGATGCAATCGCATTGGGTTCCATGGCATGTCGATGTGAACCAGCACGGCACAGCGTTCCTGCAGGTCGATGCCTTCGCCGCCGGCCTCGGTGGAAATCAGAAAGCGGGTCCGACCTGCGTTGAAATCTTCAGCAGCAGCGTCGCGTGACAGCACGAGTGCCGTTTCAGTGCCTGCGGCCGAGGAGACAACTAGACGCTCGTCACCATTGATGAAGCCAACGCAGCCTTTTCCGAAACGCGCCTCGAGCGCCTCATGAACAAGTGCTTGCGTCGCCTTGTACTCCGTAAACAAGAGCAGGGGCTCACCTTCAGGGAGATCACGTTCGATCAGGTCGAGCAGCGTTGCAATCTTTGTTTCGCGGTCAATCTCGGTCGAGAGAGCCAAAATCTCGTCGAGGCGGGCAATCTCATCCTGCATCAGCAAGACTGCGGTCTCGCTCGGACGGGCTTCCTCGGCCTCAGCGATTTCGTCGAAAGTCTCAGGTTCGCTGATGTCACGAGGCGTTGCATCCAGAAGGGTGTTTGCCAGCATAGCTCGCCTGCGCCGCAAAGCCCGAGTGATTGCGGCAATTGAGCTGGCCGCAAGCTTTTGCAGGGCGATCAGCAAGAGCATCCGGGCGGTCTGCTGGCGGCCGGAAAGACTTGCTGCATAGGCTCGTCCATCGATGATGAATTCGCTCATTGTATGATAGAATGCAGCCTCAGCTTCAGAAAACCCGTAGTCAATGGAGCGGGTTACCACCGGGCGAAACAGCTTGTTCCCGTCGAGATCAGTCACCAGTGCTTTGTTATTTCGGATCATTGCATTCGGCAGAGCCGAAAGCTGCTCCTTCATTTCTTTTTCCGGATCGAAAAGATCGGGCCGCACGAGCTGCATGAGTGCCAGAAAGCCGAAGTCCTTGCCCCTGTGTGGCGTGCCGGTGAACAAGACCAGTGAATCGATCCGACCAGCATCCTGGAGTTCGCGCAGCAAACCGTAGGTCAGAGTAGCTGCCCGCTCCTGCGCCTGGAAGTGATGCGCTTCGTCCACGATGACCAAGTCCCACGGCTCGGCTTGCAGCAGGCGTTTGCGGGGCTTCTCCATGCGCAGAGTGTGGAAGGACGCAACCACCTGGTGCGCGGTTTCCCAGAAACTGAGACGACCTCGGTCACTGTCCGCAGTAAACTCCTGCAGACGGATATCGAACATCGATTTCATTCGGGCCCGCCACTGCGGAACCAGCCGTGCTGGCGCAAGAACCAGTACACGCCTCACTCTGCCGGATGCGATCAACGGCTCAAGGATCAGCCCGGCTTCGATCGTCTTGCCAAGCCCGACATCGTCTGCAACCAGCCAGCGAATTGGCCATGCGCGCGTTACTTGTCGGCACACCCAAAGCTGGTGCGGCAGCAATTGGACTCGGGAACGCGAAAACACTCCCCATTGATCGTTCACCGAAGCGATGGCCAATGCCTGCGCCCTGCAGAGAACAGCGCGACTGTCATCCATCTGGCCGCCCAGCAACGCAGTTTCGAGAGAGCGCTGAAGGCTGATACTCTCGCGCTCGACCTGATGGATGGCTGTGCCGAACCGGGCCAGCACCGTAGGGCCGAGGTCGGCCACTACAAACCCCTCGCCATGTACGTGATGGCGAACCAGCTGATCCGCTTCAAGCTTCGTCATAGTTCGTCACCATGAGGTCGTCGTCCAGAACGCCGTAATCACTTCCAAGGAAACCGTGTCTTGCAGAGATCATCAGCAATTGTTGCTCATGCCGCCCATCGCTGATGATCTGCATTGGCAAATCCAGATCGCCAAAGAAACCTGCGTCGTCAGGGCCGAGGTGATCTTTTACAATACCGTAGATCTCACGGGTCTGGTCCATGTCCCCGGCCTCCCCCAAGTCAAGGTCAAGCTCGCTGCGACACAATCTGCGGACGCGATCAGAGGCTGCCCAGCCATAGGGATAGAGACAATTTCGTTCATCCTCACCCCACAGACCGGCGCGGAGGCCTTCCCGGATCAACCAGTTGGCCCCAAGTCCCAGACTCTGCGTCAGCGGTGCGCCTTCAAGTCCCCGCCTTTGCCAGATCGGCGATGCGCTCAACTTCCACACTTCTTTTAGCGAGATCACCTTTTGAGTTTGTAAAACCTTTGGCAGGTTACGGTAGGCATCGATGTAATCAGGAAGCCAGCGTGCCAGAACGTAAAGGTCAGCCAAAGCCCGACGCCACTGAGGATAATCAATTCGCCACGCGTCGGCGCGAGCGAAATCTTCAAGCCTGAGCAGCCATGGGCTGGGGTCGTTAGGCAGTTTAGCCTCGGCCATTTCCTGCCACCAGCCCGTTTGCCTCGCTCTAGTGACAAAGCTGCGATGCGCGCCCTCCGGAGCCCGGCCCAGAGTGCGAAAGATCGCCAGCGCAAAAAACGTGAACCAGTCCTCACGCCGGGATGCAACATCCTGCGCTGCCAGGTTACGCGGGTGGAAGCCATGCGGATAGACCCTTGCCTCGTAGGTCATCCGTTCCTTCTGGTGGTTCTCTTGCCACCAGTCGTGAAGCCGTCGAAGAAATGCTTGAGAGTCGGTTGGTTTATGTTCAGCCTCGGGTTGAACCCCACCGGACCAAAGAAGGCGCTGTTCAATGGGGTAGAGGATTCCGAGCAATTCTGGCAATTCTTCGGGAGCAACTGATTTCCCAAGCGGGCAGGCGCGAAATTCGTCCGATGTATTTGGGAGCCAACCGGGGCGATCATCCGCCAACAATTGCCCCAGTTCTCTGCCATGCCTGCCCTCGAGGATGTAAGATAGAACAGCGCACTGCAGGGCATCGTCACTGGCAAGCTTGGCCCACTGCGCGAGCGCGATTGGTCCGCGCTGAAAGCCGCTTTGGCGCATTGCAAGGCGGTAGAAAGTCAGTGCGGCGCCATCATAATCACGATCTGCAAGGTGCTTAGAAGGTGCAAACCCCAGAACGCGCCGTTCCTCCTCATCCCCGTCCGTGGCATTTTGCGGGGGCAAGGCTGCCGTGTGCCACCTCCCGTCACTCATCTTGAACAACAGGGACGATAGAAACTCCAAGAGTTCGCCTTCTTCCTGCTTGTCCAAAGACTTTACCAGATCGTCATCGACGAGCCTCCCAAGACGTTGCGCGAGATCAGGTGCGGCGCGTTTTTCCGCGCCGATCTCGTGGCGTAACAGATCGACCAGCTTGAATGATCTCGGACGATCAAAGCCCAAGCTTTCAATCCGGTCGGCAACCTCCTCTGCTATGGCAGCGCCGCCGATCACACTCATTGCCTGCCAGTCATTCAGCGAGGCGAGCAGTTTACGATCAGCTATCGCCCCCATCATTACGAAGCGAGCTTCATGAGCCCTCAGAAAAGGGCTAAAGGGCATGGGCAGACCCGTGGCCAGTGCAGAACGCTCCGCTATCAGCCTGCCAAAACCGCGATCCTTCCCATGCAGTTGGCTAGCAAGCGGGTCGCCTTGATCTTTGGCGAACAGTCGGTCGAGCGATCGTAAGAAACCTTGTGGGCCACGATCCTCTGACCTGTCCGACAACCCAGCGCGTTCGGCCAAAACAGCCCAATGATGCGTAACCAGATCATGAAGCTCCACAAGCCGCAGACCGAGAGTGCGTCCAAACTCGGCAAACATCCCTTGGCGCTCGGTTTCGCTACCAGCCAGGCGACCGCGGCCCGGATCAACCCGAAAGCGTCTCCCGTTCATCAGCCAGCCAACGGAAAGCACCTCTGCAAGCGGCGCCAGCAGCCACAGACGCGGCAAGCCCTCGGGCGCGGCTACTGGTCCCTGCATGTCCAGTGGCAGGAACAGAGTTGTCTCTTCGCCAAGGTCGAGAGCGAGCGCATGGCCGAAACCGCGCCCACCGAACGATACCAGCCTGATCCGCTGCGCATCCAGTTCGCAGAACTCTGCAGACCAGTCTCCGGAACCGTCGATCTCGATATGTCGGACCGATCGGCTCATCGCTGGCAACCACGGCGCCGCCTGCGTGAAATCAGCTAGCGCCCGTCCTACATCCTCGTGGCCCTCAGGATCTATCTCAACTTCGATCACCGTTGCCGGCCGCCCATGAGCGCTCCGCCTCACCGACAGCTCACGGCCCTCAGCCCATGCTTCTGGCAGCATACCGCCCTTGATCCGGCAGGACACGAAATGGCTTGCGATCGACACCCGCCTCGAAAGAAGGTGCACACTTTTGAACCCCAGACCGAAACGGCCAGTCACGTCCTCGCGCTTTTCCGAAAGATTCATCAACAGCATGTTGAAGAGATCATTGCGCCAGCCCTTTTTTATCCCTTCGTCAACATTCGGGCCTGGGTGGTTGATCAACCGCCCCCAATGGCTGACGGCCAACCGGTCATCGCCATATTCTAGACGAAACCGCCCCTCCGTAGAGACTGGATGCTGATGGGTCGCATCATCAGCGTTCTGGAATAGCTCGAAGAGCACACGGGAAGGATCATAACCATAATCCTTGATCCGCTGTCGTATGGCGATGAGGAGTTCGTCAGCCTTCTTCGGGGATGCAACCTTTTCCCATAGCTCACGCTTTGCGGCCGGTCGGGCTTCTTCTTGCCTCTTTCCGGCAGGATGGGAATCGATCCTGTCCCTGTAGGCTTTTCGAGCCTCCCAGAGCCCGGACCCATTCTGAGGTCTCAATTCGTCCAGGACCTGCGGCAAGCGATCTTCAAGTTCGGCCCTCGCGGCATCGACTGTGGCCTGATCCAGCCGATCACATTCGTCGGCAAGACGGTCGAGCGCTTCTAGGCAAGCTGCCTGCTCTTTGCGGTAGCCGATGAAGACTTCTGCCAAGGTCAGGCACAGCATTTTCACATCAGCAGATGTAACCGCCGTCCCGGAGAAAGCCGCGATCTGGAGCGTTCGCGCAGCGATAAGCTGCTTGTTGTGCCAAAAGTTCTTCCAGCCGACATGGACGTTCCCAAGGACGCCCAGAGGTTTGACCTCACCCGTCGGGAGGTTCGCAATAGTTCCGGTAAGTGTCTCGGTCGAGATTTCAGAAGGTGGCACCGTAAGTGATTGGAATTGCACGAACCGCGAAAGACGCTTGTCTTCAAATTTCTGTCCAAAGGTCTCTGGTTGGAAGTGCAGAGCGACGTCACTGTCAATTCTGCTCCAGATGCGGGCTATATCATGTTCGCTCACTGAAAGGCTTTGCCGCGCAACGGCGCGGAAGGGGTCGGTTCGCCCGACCAGCCCGACAAGAAGCAGCAGGAGATCTGATGGCACATGCGGCCGCGCGAATTCCAGGATCGGCTTTAGACTGGTTGCCGATGCCGCCAACAGCTTTTCGGGACTTTGCCCGTCAAGCTCTTTGCCGTTTTCCATGCGACGTTGGTTGCTCGTTTCGCTCTGAGAGGCCGGTGTCGGCAAGTAGCCACTCAGTTCGCGATGCAACAAGTGCGTGGAGACAATCCCTCCGCCAGTGTGGGCGACGGCAGACGCGTCCACCCATGTATTGGCCTCAGTGCGCACCCGGATAAGCTTGAAGACTGCTTTACGATCAGAATCCTCCCACTGCGCAAGGTCCTTGAAGGCTGCCCGATAGACAGACCAGGTGGCAGCGCCCTTCTTCGGGTCATCAATCAAGCCTTCCAGAGCAGACAGGAATTGCGCTGCGCTCTGGCAATCGCCATGCCTGACGGGGTCAAAGGCCCGCAGGAGATCTTCTGCGGGGCGGTCAGACAGGCGCAGAAGCGCGGCAAGGAGCGGCCAGCCCGGGAGGCCGACGTCCACACCCTGCTTTGCGATGAGCCCCAGCTCAGATGCGACCTGCGAGCACTCGCCCATTATCGCCACGGGCCGTGCGTCCTCGATCAGCAACATCAGCCGCTCCAAAGAACCAACCTTGTCCGGAATGACCCGACAATTGCGGAGAATTCTCTGGGCATCCGGATCGCACGTTTCAGGCGCCAGTTCGTCAATTGGCAAAAAGGACAGATCGCCTTTCTTCGCCAAAGACTGCCGAGCCGCGTTCAGAATGTCCGGTTCAAGATCCAGAATCTCATCCGGTGCCCAGAGGTCTCCGCGCCGGTCCGTGAGCCACTTCGTCGTATGGATTGCAGGCGGCAGGGAGGAGGCATCTGTTGCAAGCGCCCCAAGAATTTCGTGGGCGAAAGACTGTGGGTTTGATTGACGCAGTGCGAGTTCTATCAGCGATGCGGGAGTCCAAGGCGAGACAAGCCGCTCCATGCGAGCGTCGCTTGGGGCTTGGTTAAGGCGCCGCAGAATTGGCGCATGCCTAGACAGAGCAGGTGGGACGGGAAAATCTCCACTGATCCACCAGATCTCTGAAGCCGTCAGCTTGTGCCCATCCTTTGAAGGAAAGATCGGCAGGTTTCGCAAGTACTCATCGGGGATGTCGGATCGTAGCAAGGCTAGCACGGTCTCGTCGTGCAAAGGCGGCGAGCGCAGCTTGTCGATGTTTCGGTGGAGAAGCTCTCCTAGCTCGGCCCCATCGACCTGGGCAATCTTGACGTGCTGCAGTTGGTGTCCGTTTAGGCCATTCAGAATTTCACGGTCCACAAGCAGGCTGTGACTTTCGTCGGCGACGAGGTTAGCCGCGAGCTCGGCAACCGGGCCCATGCCATCGGCAAGTGCACATAGCCGGGTATGGTCATCACAGATCTGGCCCACCACCATGCTTCGCATGGCTCGGCGCGCTTCTGGTGCTTCTGTGAAGTGCTTCTGAAGATATCGACCACGCGCGCTCGCTGGGCCGAAGACACCAGACCCGACGATCAGCCCGGCGACGTTCTCTGGCGTAGCATCGGTAAAGCTGAAGGGGTGGCCGATGGCATCAAGCAGGTCAGCCTCGACCTTGCGGATGATCAGGGCCCCTCTCTCCGGTGCCGCTTCGTAAAGCGCTTTTACCAATTGCTGCGCCTGCGGACTGTCCCGAAACAAACGTCGCTCCCGTGACGCGGCGACGAGATCGCTCAGGCTGACAAGTGTGGCAAGTCCACTGCCGTTCGTGGCCCGCAGGATATGCAGTCGTCGGCAGGCCGGATCATCGAGGAACGCGGCCAGCTGCCGTCCAAGAAGACGGACAATGCAGAGGGCTGCCGCACCGGCTACCTCATGATCGCCGCCGCTCTCAAGAAGTGGTGCAATCCCGTGCAAGAGCGCGGTCGCCTCGGCTGTGCTGATGCTTTGCCGCATCGCCGCATCGGGTAACAGTTCCTCAGAAAGGCAAAGCGGACCATCGCGCGCCTCGGCGAGGCTGCGCAGGATGCGGCGCGAGCGACCCGCTGATTTTGGAAGTCCGATGACCTGATCCGGTGGCAGGAATCCAAGGATGGCGCGAAGATGGTCCTCATTGGCGAGGCTCGTGTTTCCCAGCAATCCCTTGCGAAGCAGGCCCAACAGGATCGGCGCGGCAGCCTGTCGCAAGTGCTCATCCTGCCCAACGACGACATCCAGTAGCTCCGCCAGAGCAACCGCGTTCCCGCCCTGCAAGAACACCCGAGGTGAAAGTTGCCCGAGCAACTCTTCGATCTCGTCAGGATGCCAACCAAGGTCACGCTCGCTGAGTGCAGCAGGACGCACCACCAGTAAGAGCCCACGCCCTCGCGCCCAGTCCGTGAGGCCCGGCAGGATCTCTGCACAGGTGAACCGGCCGCGCGAATTGGCGGCCGGCATCCATCTCAGCGAGGCGTCCGCCCGAAGCAGATTCCAGGTCGCCGTGATCTTGCCCTCGGCCTCCTCCAGTACTGGTGCAAGCGCATATTCCGCCGCAATGGCGCTGCGGTGTGTTCGGCCAAAGTCACTGCGCAGGAGCGCTTGCAGCAACCCGGCCAAGTCGTCATCCGAAAGCACACCTTCCTTAAAGGCGTCAAAGATCACCATCGGAACAAGAGGCAAAAGAACCTCGTCCCGCAGCAGAGCGTTCCATTCGCTTTGCACCGTGGCCGGGGCGGCACTCGAAGCATCGAAACCCTCGATGAACCGGCGGCCCGAGTCGACGAAGAAATACCCGTGCAGCATCAATCGCACAGAACTCCGATCTGAACGAAGTCTGGCCGCATTTGCTACTGGCAGGAACACAGCCCAGTCGACCAAGGTTTCCGTTCCGCTAGCTCGATCAGTCAGGACGACTGCGGCATGCACCTCGGCCTTTTCGGGAAGTATCTCCTCGCCAGCCTCGGTGAAGACGGGAGATTGCGGCCAACGCTCTGAGTTCCGAAGAGCATCGAGCTTAACCTGGGCACCGGAAACCTCGCGCCCAACATAGGTTGACGCTGCAGCACCTTGCTCGTTGATCACTCCCTTGAAGCCGATTGCTCGCAGTTCTCCGGCAGGATCAAAGCCGCGCATCCGCTGCGCGTCGGGGGCGCGGCCAAGACCGACGATCTGTTTGGTATCCCGCCAAAGCTCGATCCGGTTGAGATGACGCAGCCCTGCGAGCGTCAGATGCAGCTCAGCACGGTTTTCAAGAAACCCCGATATCAGTTCCTCGATCTGTGGTCTGTTGTCGATGAAGGTGAGTTTCGGCGCAGGCAGAATGTCGTCGTGCCGCAAAGGAAGCCAGAGCAGCAAGCCTCGATTGATCCCCAAGCATGCGGCAACAAGCTTGGAAAGATCCGTTGGGCCTATCGTGTCCCATGTTTTGGCCTTGGTGTTTTCGATCACCCCCAGACAAGGGTTCACGACTTCGGAGAACGGGATCGTATGCCCGAAGGCATGAACGATGAAGGCATCACATAGATGAAAAACCGCTTTCTGGCCAAACCCGAAACGGCCAATGGTCCCTGAATCATCTCCTTTGGCGCTGTCAGCGAAGGAAAGGATGCCGCGACCGTCCCTCTCGGTAAACGAGCCATCGTTTGACACCAGCAAACCGGGCACCCTCAAAAGCGGATTATCCGCCTCGGGCCAACCCTCATGCGCGACAAAACGGATCATTCCGGCTTTCGCGTCTTCGGCGTTCTGTATGAGTTCCTTCAGCACAGGAAACCCCGAGGAGTACCTATCTTTCAGGTTTGCTTGGATCTGCCGAAAGATGGCGCGCGGCGGGGTGGTCAGATTGGACATGGCTTCCTTGCGTTCCCGGCGGCGGGCAAGATTTTTTTGGGCGGATGATCAACCGAATAGAAGGTCAGTAAATCCAAAGGAACATGGCAATGTTGCGCTGCTCCAGTGGATCATGCTGTCTATGCAGTCTCACTCTTGGAAAACTGACTTTCGTCTTGCAGGGAGTACCTGGACAAGAGGTCAGCATCGACCGACCGGGTGTGCGTAGCCATCAATCCGCTGATCGTGGCGTTCGGCAGCACAGCGGTTTCGGGCACAAGCAGGTAAGACCAAGGTTTATCGCCAGCATTTCGTCCATTGGCGCGGTTTGCAATGTGGCACCACAGGGCGGCGGCATCGGCCTTTCTGACAACCTGCGCATTGGTCATTTCTGACGCTCGCTTCGTCTCAATGATAAGCTTGTCGGTCTTGGTCTCGACGACGAAATCAGGCTGATATGAAGCGTTATCTTCGTCATAGATTCTGAACTGGTTCGGCCCCGGCTTCATCCAGAGCTGCACGGAGGGGTCCTGCTCCAGAATGACCGCCATCCGACGTTCGGGGTCGGAGTCGAACTTTGCCATGTTGTAGCAGGACTTCGCGAAGCCGACGAAAATGAACCGCTTCATGTCGCTCAGGCGTTCAGGCGGACTGCGAAAATCGCGCATCGCGTCTTTTCCGCTGCCATCGAACGTCTGCGGCTTCAGTTGATCGAAAGCGGACACCCGCGTGACGCGATAGGTGGTCTGCTCCCTCCACATGTTGAGTTTCATTTGGGCAACGAGGGCTTCTGAGATCTGGCGCGCATGGCCCTGAAGGATCGACCGGACCTGCTCGTCGTCGGAGTGCTTCGCCCGGAAGTGGGCGACCACCTGGCCTGCAAGATCATAGAGAATGGCCGCGTGAGAGTCGTAGTCGATCTCGGGCACGTCGATCAGCTTGGCGACGATGTAGTCCTCCAGCCGTGATGGGGTCTCACCTCCGGCTTCGCCCGAAATGACTGTTCTCTGCTCCGTGCGGAGGATCTGGATCAGGAGTTCACGCGAAAGCGGCTGAAAGTTCCAGGACTTCAGGTCGACGTCGAAACGCCTGAAGCCGAAAGAAACCTGCTGTTCCGGCGTAATGGTCAACATCGGGATGGCGATCGTCCGCTGAACGAACTGCTTGCACACCTCAGCCGTGACGGCCGTAGCCTGCTCGGGTGTCACCGTCGCGAACAGACCTTCATCGAACTTCTGCGCAGCCATGGCAGCCTCTGCGATCCGCTGGACGACCTTAGGGTCTTCGAGGTCCTTGATCGAGGACACCTGCTTGCTGATCTGCGGCAGGACGACATTAAGGACGGTCTTTGCCAGCCCGATCTCCTCGGGCTTGTCATACTTGAACGTGGGCGCTGGCGGAGCCTGGAAGCTGTTCGGCGTTGTTGCGAGGCCGTCTTTCACCGATGATGCTTCCGACGGACTTGTCGCTGCCTGCGCGCCAGCACCGGCTTGCAGGACCATCTGCTCGACAAGGGACGGCGCGGTCACCATCACCGGCTTAGAGGCTGGCACATCGCCGCCTTCACCGATCGTCACCGATTTCAGTCTGCGCGTGACGCCGTTTTCTTCCTTCGCCTTCTCGATCAGCTCATTGAACCGCTCGTGGGCGATGACAGTAAGGGTATCGACAACTTCGACCCCGGTGCGCTTGCCATAGGGCAGCCGCAGGCCGCGTCCGAGGGTCTGTTCCGTCAGGATCTCCGACGCCGAGGCGCGCAGCGGAACGATGGTGAAAAGGTTGGTTACGTCCCACCCTTCCTTCAGCTTGTTGACATGGATGACGATATCCGTGTCGCCGCTCTTTTCGATGTTCAGCAGGCGCTGCGCGTTCTCGTCGCTTTCCTCGCCGGTGAGCTTGGAGTGGATCTCGATGACGCGCCCCTTGTAGCGCCCGTCGAAGAACCGGTCGGACTGGACGAACTCGTTGACTTGCCGGGCGTGGGTCGTGTCCTGGGTCACCACCAGCATGAACGGGCGCACTACGCGGGCCTGGTGTTGCAGGGCATAGGTCTCGAGCGCGACACGGACGTGTTCGTGGTAGTTCACGCCGTCTTCAAGCTTGATCCGCTCCAGCGTCGCGTCATCGACCGACTTCGGGTCGAAGTTGGCGCGGGTGCCGACCGCGGGCTCCTTGACGTAGCCGTCCTCCATCGCGTCCGGCAGTTCGTAGCGATAGACGACATTCTTGAACTCGGCGGACCGCGCCCCGACGCTCTTGGGCGTCGCGGTCACCTCGAGGCCGAGGATCGGCTTCAACTCGGCAATCGCCTTGGCCCCGGCCGAGGCTCGATAGCGATGCGCCTCGTCCATCAGCAGCACAAGGTCGTCGAGGCCAGACAGATAGGCGAAGTAGCTGTCCCCGATGTATTCCTGCAGGCGCTTGATCCGGGGCGCGTTGCCGCCACGCACCTCGGAGTTGATCTTCGAGATGTTGAAGATGTTGATGATCGCCCCTTCGCGGCCGAACAGGTCGGCGCCGCGAACACCGCGCCCTTCCTCGTAGTTCTCGGCGTTGACGATCAGCGGCGCCTGGTGCGCGAAGGCCTCGATCCCGCGAAACACGTATTTCGGGCTGGTCGGCTGGAAATCGGCCAAGAGCTTTTCGTAGATCGTCAGGTTCGGGGCCAGAACGAAGAAGTTCCGGCTCTTCCCGATCATGTAGAGATAGCTGATGAACGCCCCCATCAGCCGCGTCTTGCCCACGCCGGTGGCCAGCGCGAAGCAGATCGAGGGGAAGTCGCGCTCGAAATCCTCGAACTGGGCGTCAGACATCGGGCCATAGACCTGGCGCACGGCATCGCGCGCGGCGGCGACATCGGTCTCCTTGGACGGGACGATCAGGTCGACGATATCGTCCAGCCGCCGCAGGGCCTCGGCCTGCGGTTTGCGCAGGGACAGGCGTTGGGTGATCTGGATGACGGCGCGCTTGGGGTCGACGTTCTGCATCCTCAACCCTCCGCCTCGTCGGCGAACAGGTCGCCGGTGGACGTGTCGGCCTTGCTGGCGCGCCTCGGGGCCGGGCCTGCGTCTTCCCCCTCCTCCTCCTGCATCATCGGCAGGGAACTGATCTTGAGCGAATAATCGTCCTTGCCCCATTCGCAGCGGTCCAGCACCGCGCCGGGGATCTTGCGGATGGTCAGGTTCGACAGGGCACTGGTGCCCGCCTCTTCATAGGCCGAGCAGCAGATCAGCAGGCTGCGGTGTTCGCCCACCTCGTCGGACAGGGCGCGCAGCTGGGCGCCGGTCAGGCTGTTGGTGGTGACATAGATGTAGGACGTCTCGGAACTGTGGCCGTGCATCCAGAAATGCTCGGTCGAGGGGGCGTAGGTGTAGTTGAAGTGCTTGCACATCGCCTCGGCCAGCATGGCCGGGTTGTATTCCGCGCGGATGACCCAGTTGCCCCAGGCGTCCTTTTCCATCAGCGAAGGGGCAAGGCGCGCAAAGCGATAGCCACCGCCGCCGCGCCACGCCGTGGCCTCGGTCACGCCGCCCTTGTCGGTGCCGTCGATCACCTTTTGCAGGCGGGGGACAATGTGGGTTTTGGCATGGTCGCCGAGTTCGACCATGATCCAGCGGCGGCCCATCTTGTGGGCGACCGCGCCGGTCGTGCCTGAGCCCGCGAAAGAGTCGAGAACAAGGTCGCCAGGCTGTGTACACATTCCAATTATACGCCGAATAAGTGCTTCGGGCTTCTTTCCGTTGGGAAAAAGCACGCCACCTTCTTGGCCAACTCCGCCCGTTGTCTTGATATCAGTCCAAAAATCACCGGGATTTCGCATGAGATTCTCGTCAGCAAAAATAACCTGAATGCGAGGCTGCTTAGCATCTTGATCGAAGTCCGACTTATACAAGTATACCAAGCCGCGAGCAGAAAGCCCTGCTGAAATCTCTTGATCCAAGCGAGGCAAAGATTTAGCCAAAGCGAGGACGCTTGAAGAACCGACAGCCTGGATAATTCTCCAAGCATTATCGAACTTATACTGAACTTGCTCCTTTGTGGGTACATTTAACCTCTTGAAATGCTGAGCCAGAGACTCCGTGCGCGCATTCTTAAGTATCGCATTACACCTATCAACACCCGCCTGATCTCGGTTCTCGGCGTTGATGATTTCCTTTAGTTCAGTCAAGTCCCCTTCATCAAGCCCAAGCAGAATAGTTTTGTATTCGTCATTCCAATCGCCAATTGGAATATTCTCAACGGAAAGCCTTGGCGTAAATCTTTTTCGGTAAACAAGAACATACTCCTTGAGTTTCGGCAGTTTTTTGTCCACGTGAGACATCTTGACCCCAGAAGCCTCACTCATTTTAACAGCAATTACATTTATTCTATTTTCGCGACCGAAAACCTCGTCGAGCATGACCGCGAAGTATGGAAATTCATTGTCGTCTATTTGGGCAAAGAAAAGGCCATCGTCTGCCAGCAAGTCGCGAAGGATGAATGCACGCTCCCTCATTAGGGAAAGCCAAATCGAATGCTCCAAGCCATCGTCGTAGTACTCAAATGCTGATCCTGTATTGTAGGGCGGATCAATATAAATGCATTTTACGTTCCCCGCGACCCGCGGGTCAGCCTCCAGTGCCTTCAGGGCAAGAAGATTGTCGGCTTGGATCAGCAGGTTGTCGAAGATATCCCCATCGCGCCGGGCCTTGGCGTGATAGGATAGCTCGGGCTCTTCGATCAGGATGCGCGGTTCCAGCCGGGGGCGGATGTCCTTGCCAATCCAGGTGAGTTCGAGCTTGGACTTAGTGGCCATCAGACAAGGCTCCATCTAATTGTAAACAGTGTGGTCAATGCGGGCGTGAGGTTCAACTGATCGGCGATCTCGTCCAGCATCCGCTCCCGCTCGTCATCGATCTCGCGCAGGCGGGTGTAAAGCTGGTGCTGTAGGTCGTCGACCTGCCGCTGGATCTGCTTGGCCTCGCGCTGCAGCTCCAGCTTGGCCTCAAGGCCTGACGTTGCCCGCGCCAGCTTCTTCTTCTCATTCGCTTCCTTGGTCAGCGCTTTGATCTGCTGATCAAAGGACACCTTGGCATCGTCGCGCCAGGCGTCGAGGCGTTCTTCCTCCTCGTTCAGGAACTCGCCCAGACGCTCCTGCGCGCGGGCGACCACGTGGGTCTGCCGCTCCGCCATGACGCCGGACAGGTGCGCGTCGGGCATGTCGCCGAATGCAGCCCCCGTCACCTCGGCCGGAACCTGCAACAGACGCTCGACCGTTTCGGAATGAACCTCATGGCCCTGGTCGGTGAAGGCGGCGCAGATGATCTCGTCATAGGTCTTGGCCGGGGTGTGCAGGGTCAGCCGCGCGACCCGCATCCAGCCAGACTGCCCCCGCAGTTCGGCCACATCCGCCAGATTGCCGGGATAGGCCGCGTAGTCGAACTGCAGGGAGGCGGGTTCCAGCGGCCGGTCCTTGGCCTGCGCGATCAGCCAATCAGCCAGGCCACCATCGGCGAGGCGGAAGAACCGCCAGCCCCGTTCATCGGCCTCTGGCCATTCGGTCGACCACGTCTCACCCTCGTAGTCGAAGCGCTGCGCGTGGTCGTCATGAAAGCGAGCATCGGGCAGTTCGGCCCGGGCGAGACCAAGGAGCGCGCGCTTGAAATCGCCGATGGCAGAGACCACGGCCTCGCGCCGCCCCAGCAGGCGTTCGATCACCCGGTCGTCCAACTCGGCGAGCAGCTTGTTGCGCGCGTCCTTCTTGGCCTCGTCGATCTCGACGCTGAATTCGGCCTGAAGGCGGTCAAAGGCGGCATTGATCTCGTCATTGGTTCGGCATGACTGGACGATGTCGAGAATGCGCCGCTCGATATCGACGCCGGACTCGATGGCGCCAAGGACCTCATCCGAAGACCCGAATACCCCCTCGAAGAGCTTGAACTTCTGTTCCAGCAGCTGGTGGATGCGCGCCTCGGCGTGGTTCTTGCGGTTCAGGAAGTTGATGACGGTGACGTCGATCTTTTGACCGTAGCGGTGGCAGCGCCCGATCCGCTGCTCGACCCGCTGAGGGTTCCAGGGCAAGTCGTAGTTGATCAGCAGGGAGCAGAACTGAAGGTTGATCCCCTCGGCCCCGGACTCGGTGGCGATCAGGATCGTGCGGTCATTGCGGAAAGCATCGACGATGGCGGCCTTCATATCGGCGGTCTTGGAGCCTGAAACCGCTTCGGTGCCGCGGTGCCTTTCCAGCCACTTTTTGTAGATCGCGTTGCTGTCCTTGTCGGAATTCGAGCCGTTGAGAACGACTGTCTGGCCGGGGAAGCCGTTCGCCTCGAGCAGGTCGCGCAGGTAGGACTGGGTGCGGACGGACTCGGTGAAGATCACCGCCTTGCGCTGCCCACCCTTGCCGACGATTTCGGTCAGGACATGCGGCAGGCATTCGAGCAACGCCCGGCCCTTCGCGTTGTCCGCGATGGAAATCGCCAAATCGCGATAGCGGGTCAGTTCGTCGATCTCGGCCTGCAACTTCTTGGGATCGATGCGCTCGATGGCGTCGTCCTCGTGATCCTCGACGGCATCCGCTTCGGCGCCCTCGCCCGCATCACGCCAGTCTTCCGCCTCTTCCGCGAAGCCGTCGATATCGTCGAGCGTCTCGTCATCGACGATGAGCTTGCCCTGTAGTCGCTTGACCATCTTGTCGAGGGTTTGGGCCACGGCGAAGGACGACGATCCGAGGATCTTCCGCAGCATCAGCGTCACGAGGTGCCGCCCGTTCTGCCCGAGTGCGATCGTGTCGGTCCTCTGGAGGTATGCCGACATCAGGTCATAGAGGTCTGTCTCCAGCCGGGCGGGCGTGAAGTCGAAGGTCTTGGCCAGACGGTTGGTATAGTTGATCAGGCCGGCCTTCTGCACCTGCCGCCGAAGCGTCCGCTTGCAGATCGGCTCGAGGCGGCGCGCAAGCAGTGCTTGCGAAGCGACCTCTTCACGACCGCCGAACTCGGCGCGGAAGGCCTGTTCCGAGCCGAAATAGGTATCGTCGATGATGCTGATCAGCCCAAACAGCTCCATCAGGTTGTTCTGGAGTGGTGTGGCCGTGAGTAGGAGCTTTTGTCGACCGGCCAACGCGTCACGCAGAACGGCAGCCCGAGAGGTTTCCGCGGCCCGGTAGACGTTTCGGAGTTTGTGGGCTTCGTCGAACACGACCAGGTGCCATGGGACCATCCGGATTGCGTCAGCCATCCGGGCTGCAAATTCGTAGGAAAGGATGATGATGCCTTCCGCCCGACCGATAGGGCTTGGACGCCCAGCGGCCTTGATCTCCTTGAGCCTTTTGGAATCGAGGATTTCGGAAGGGAGTGAGAACTTTTCCATGAGCTCCGCTGCCCACTGCTTGCGAAGCGAGGCCGGAACGACAAGAAGCAGGTTCCGTTGCCGACTCCACCAATACTGGCTCAAGACCAGGGCCGCCTCGATCGTCTTGCCGAGGCCGACTTCGTCAGCAAGCAGGACCCCTTTCGACAATGGCGATCTGAGCGCGAACATGGCCGCATCGACCTGGTGCGGGTTGAGATCCACACGTGCCGAAGAAAGGGATTGGGTGAGCGCATCACCGTCCTCGAAGCCTTCCCGGGTCAGGAAGTTGGCGAAATACTTCGCCTGATGCTGACTAAAGCTTCGCTGCACCGTGCTTAGCCCTCCTGCTCATCTCGCGTGGGCTTTTGATTGCTCTTGCCCGACCGCAGCGCTTGTTCGGCAAGCCGCTCATATTCTTCTACCGCCACCACCACGACTACCCCCCTGCCGTGCTTCTCGATCATCACCGGCTCAGCGCGTGCAGTGTCGATCAGTAACCCGAATGCATTCTTGGCCTCTCTAGCGGACATAGTTCGCATGACAGCGTCCTTTCGGGACAATTTAGCTACCCTTTGAATCGCTCACGAAAGCCATACCGGCTTACAACAGCACGTTACGGGAGTGCTATTTTGTCCATTATGGCCACATATGGCAAGCTTGGAACAGCGACTGATCGGGGAGCGACGCTCCTTCAAGCTCTTGTTCTACTGCGTCCAGGCTAGCTGAGAAGAAACCTCAGGGAGCACTCTAACTTGATGGGGCGCGCTTCGCCATTGAACGCGCCATGCTCAGCAGCCGACGGCTCGCCGGGTTGTCGTTGCGTGCCGACCAAACCACGCTGAACGGCAGGACCTCTCCAGCGAGCACTCGATATACAATGCCCCGGAACTGCGCGCCGATGGTTGCCTCGCTCGTCAGGGTCAGGCCTCGCCCAAGGGCCACCAGCGACAATAGGTTGTCACGGCCGACCTTCTGGAACTGGATATCGGGATGGCGCCCGAGGTCGGAAAGATGCGCGACGAGGTAGTCGTGAATCTCGGGGCCCGGTGGGGCGTCACTGACAATGAAGGGCTCACGGGCGATGTCCGACCACGCCAGGTAGGCCTTCGCTGCGAGGGGGTGACCTTCGGGCAGGACGACAAAGACCCGTTCGAACCAGAGTTGCTCGGTTTCGCATCCGTCCCGGGGACCTGCCCCGGTGACGAAGGCGGCGTCTAGTTCGAGGTTGCACACGGCCGCGACATGTTCGGCCGGGTCGCCGTCGACCAGATGGACCCGGACCTTGGGGTGCTGTTTTCCAAAGGCACCCAGCAGGTCGAACAAGAAACCGGATGCAAGCGAGGAGAAGATGCCGACCTTCAGGACCCCTTCCTCCGCCCGGCCGACCGCGGCAACGCGCGTCACTCCGATGTCGATCTGGCGGAGCGCGTGGCGGGCGCTCGGCATGAACTCCTGCCCTGCGACAGTCAGACGGACGCCGCCGTGCGATCGTTGGAACAGAGAGGCACCAAGTTCATCCTCGAGATCCCGGATGCGCCGGCTGATCGAGGATTCCTGAATGGACAGGGCTGCGGCCGCCTTGCGGAAGCTCCCGTAATCGGCGGCGGCAAGAAAGTACCTGAGTTGCCGGAGCCTGACGGGTGCCCTTCCCCCGCCCGTAGGGACAAGCCGCGGCTGGGCGGTGTTACCAGAACGGCCTTGACTGTCCCGGTCCCCAGCCATGTCGGCTCATCCAGAGCCGCGGCCGGCGACAAGACGACGCGCCATGAGGGTGATCCCATTATCCTGCGGGTCCAGCAGGGAACCGTCTACCATTTGGCGCAGCTCGACTCGGTCTGTCCCCATCACCGCCGCACCCCTTAAAAGTTAACGTCGTTCATTTATGGATGCTGCCGCTTGACATCCGGAGCGTCAACGAAAAAAATAAACGTCATTCAGTAATCACGCAAAGTTGCGGGGACTTCGATGGCCCGCCCCCGGAAGGCGCAGGAACTCGACATCGGCCGCCGTGCGGTCGAGGAGACCATCAGGCTGGTCGCGCAAAGGGGCGATTTCGATGTGCCGCTGACAGAGGTCGCACTAGCCGTCGGATGCACGGCGCCTGCGCTCTACGGTCATTTCCGCAACAAGTGCGCGCTGCTCATCGCCATGCGGGATGAAGGCTTCAACCGCCTCTACGAGGTGAAGGCTGCGGTTTCCGAGCGCATGCGGTCAGATCCCTTCGGCTATCTCCGCGAGGGCAGTTACGCCTATGCGCGCTTCGCCCTCCACAATCCGACCCTTTACCGGCTGATGTTCTCCCCGCCCCCGAAGCTCGGGGTCGGGGACGATCCCTGGTCGAGCGAGAACGGCCGCCGGGTTCTGGCGCTGCTGCTGAACGGCCTGCGGGAGTCGCAGGACCACGGCTATCTGCCGGGCGCGGATCTGCGGCGTCAGGGATTGATGTTCTGGTCGACGGTGCACGGCGCGGTCAGCCTCAACCTCGAAAACCAGGCGATGGATCCGGCCGCCAAATGGGACGCGACACGGGACGTCATCGACACGCTGATGGAGATGATCGCGGCGACCGGGCGGCGCAATCCACCGGCTGGATCATGATCGGGGTTTGCGGGACCGGGCAAAGCCTCGGTCCGTGGCCATGAATCGCTCAAGCATCGGCACGATCAGCTTGACCGGATCCGAGACCGGCTGGCCGGTTTCCCCGGCCAGAACCTCGGCATAGGCGAGAAGATCGCGATGCAGCGGCCCGGGCAGTTCAACACTCACCTTCACGGGCCTGTCGTCGACGAGGGGGCCGAGTTTCAGCTTGGTCATGGTCAGTTCCTGTAAGGCTCGAGGACGAGGTCGCGGGTGACGATCACCCGGACCGGAAAGCCCGGCCGGATGGTCAGCGTCGGCGCGACCTGCAACTGGCGCTGGACGATCGCCTGTCCGGCCTGATTGATCGTGTCCTGCGCCCCGTCGCGCAGGGCCTGGATCAGGCGATCCTCTTCATCGGCGGCATGCTCCGCCCCGACGGCGAGCAGCGTGGAAAGGCCCGCCGCCTGCAACAGCTCCGCCCAGTGGTAATCGACGCCGTCCTCTAGGCCCGCGAAACCTGAAGCATCCGCACCGGGCTGCCGTTCCAGCACAATGGAGCGGCCGTTGGGCAGGATGAGGCGGTTCCAGACCAGCAGGACGCGGCGCTGGCCAAAGGTCACGCCCGCATCGTATGCCCCGATCAGGCGTGTGCCCTGCGGGATCAGAAGCAGGCTTCCGGTCGGGCTGTCGTAGACGTTTTCGGTGACCTGGGCGGTGATCTGACCCGGAAGATCGGACCTTATGCCCGTGATCAGCGCGGCGGGGATCACCGCCCCCGTCTGCAGGATGTAGGGCGACGCCGGTGCCATGACGCGGTCCAGCGCGACGACCTGCCGGTCGGTCGGGCCGGTCAAGAACGCAGTCTGGCTGTCCTGCGCGGGCACCTGACCCGGAAGCCCGGCGAGACCGAAGTCCGCAAGACCGGGAGCGGTCCCCGGACCCGCACTCGGCCTTGGGCCAGACTGGAAGAAGACCGAGCTCAGGCGCGCGGCCTCCTCCTCGGCGCGGCGGCGCTCTTCGTCAGGATCGACGGCAGGCATCGCCATCGCAGAGGGAGCAATGGGCTGCCCCCGGTTCTGGGCATCGAGGATCGGCCCGCCGAGATCGCCGGGAAGCGGCGGCCCGAGGAGCGGGCCGGTGTAATCGCGCGGCAGGCCGGTCAGCCCGTCGGCGGTGGGGCGGTTGTCGATCGAATAGAGCTCTTCGCCGCTCGGCCCCGGATCGCGTGTCTGCAGCGCATAGATCAGCGCCCCCCCGATGCCGACGAGCGCCACAGCGCCGACACCCGCCAGAACCTTGCGTGACAGGCGCGTCACGCGCGGCGGTTCCGCACGCAGGCGCATGGGCTCGACAGTCGCGTTGGTGTTGTCGGTCATGTTGGGGCCTCCCCGGTCGCAGCTGGGCGCACCTCAGCTTGCTGCGGCTCGATCCGCAGGATGCGAACGACCTGCTGGCGCTCACCACTGCCGAGGCGCAGTTCCGCGACGCCGAAGAGTCGATCCACGATCAGGACATTCTGGTGGATGCGGCTGTTGACGATCTGTGTCTCGCCATCCGACCCGATGACGAAGAGCGGCGGCATTTCGCCCTGCACGATGCCCCGCGGGAAGACGACATAGACCCGCCGGCCGTCATCGAAGACCGAGATCGGCCGCCAGGGCGGGCTGCCCCCGGTCAACCCGTAGCGGTAGTTCCGCGCCGCCTCGACCGGAATCTGGGGCGCGGCCGGTACGGCGTGGCGCTGCCCCGGTGGGGGTGCGGGATAGGCCCAGGCCACGGCAGGCATGTAGAGTGCTTCCTCAGCCCGAAGCTCGATCATGTAGGTCCGCCGGTCGGTGGTGATGACGAGGTTCGTCGAGATGTCCGGGCGGGTCGGCTTGACGAGGATATGGACGCGGCGGCTCATACCGCTCCCGCTTTCGGTGTCGCCGATGATCCAGCGCGCGGTATCACCCGCTGCGATCGGCCCGGCGCCGGTCAGGCTCTCTCCTGGTTCGAGGGCGATGTTGGTGATCTGACCGGGCGCGGCATAGACCTGATAGAGGGCACCATCGGACCAGGGATAGATCTGGATGGCGTTGTAGTACCCCTCGCGGCGCGGCTCGACACGCGCGGCGGCATTGGCGTTTTCCACGCGACCGGCGGGCGTTCCGGCCTCCGGTCCGCCCCGCGCGACCGTCCAGGCCGGGGGCACATGCAAGGGGCGCGGTCGATCATCCGTGACCGCCGCAGGAACCGTCGGCAAGGGCGGGACATCGGCATCATAGCTGAACTGCGGATTTGGACGCGATGCGCAGCCTGCAAGGGCGGTTGCTGCCAGCAAAGCCGCAATCGCGGGCGTGCGCAGCGCCGAAGGCCAAGACATGCAGATTGTGGGAACGGTCATTGGCTCATCTCCCGTGACCAGTTGATGGCGTTGACGTAGATGCCCAGCGGATTGACCCGCAGCCGCTCGGCCGTGCGCGGGGTCTGGACCACGATGGTCAGGATCGCCGTCCAGCGCTCGGTCGTGGCCAATTGGCCGTTCTCGAAATGCCGCTCGATCCAGGCCACGCGGAAGCTGTCCGGGGAGGCGCGGATGACGCTGGAGACCTCGACGGAGACCTGCTGCCGGCCGACGCGGCTGAAGGGGTCATTGGCGCGGGCATAGTCGTTGAGGGCTGCAGCTCCGCGGTCCGTCGTCCAGTCATAGGCCCGCAGCCAGTTCTGCCGCACGATGATCGGATCGGCAGGAATGGCACGCACCTGTTCGATGAACCGGCCAAGATGCCAGGCGATCTGGGGATCGGTGGGCCTGTAGTTTTCTGCCGCCGGGGCCACGGTCTGCGCCTGCCCCAGATTGTCGACCTGCACCACCCAGGGCACGACGGTGCCACGCGCGGATTGCCAGACCAGCGCCGAGGCGAAGCCGCCTGCGAGGATCAGGCAGCCGAAGGCCATGTACCGCCAGTTCCTGGCCTGAACGCGGGCGGAACCGATCCGCTCGTCCCAAACCTGGGCGGCCTTCTGATAGGGGGTCTCGGGCTCCGGGGATTTCCCGTAATGGGGGCTGGGTCTCTTGAAGATGTTCATCAGCGATTGCTCTCAGAAAGATTGATGGTGGATCCGGCGCCCTGACCGTCGCCGGAACGAATGGCATGGGCCGCCATCGTGGTGCCCTGGCTGAGGGCCTGCTTGCGCTGCATCCGCTGCGCCCAGGCGGGAACAGCACCGGCCGCGCTGGCCGCAGGAGCGGCGGCCTCCGGTGTCCCGGCAACGGTCCCCATCGACGACGATCCTCCGGTCGCTCCGAACCCACCCCGCGCGCCTGCGGCGAAGCCGGAGCCGACACTGTCAGCAGCCCGGGCGGTCGCGCGTTTCAGCGGAGAGACCGCGACCGCACCCGCCGCGCGGGCCACGCCGCCCAGACCCGCGGCGACACCGCCCGCTCCGGATTGGCCCATGGAGGCAAGACTATAGGCCGTCGATGCTCCGCCTGCGGCGGCCGCGCCGCCACGAACGGTTGCGACACCCCCGGCGAGCGCCGCGCCGCCGCCCCGTGCGGCAAGACCGGCTGCGGCACCGCCCGCGATCATCGCGCCGCCTGCGGCAAGGCCGGTTCCTACGGCCGCGCCCGCGCCGAGTTGCGGCCCACCCGAGACGAGGCCGGAGGCGATGCCGGGGCCAAAGATGCCGAGCCCCAGAAGTGACAGCGCCGCCAGCACGATCGCCATGGCGTCGTCGATCGTGGGCGTCGCCCCTCCGAACCCCGAGGTGAACTGTGAGAAGAGCGTCGAGCCGATGCCAATGATGACGGCCAGCACCAGCACCTTGATGCCCGACGAGACGACATTGCCCAGCACGCGCTCGGCCATGAATGCGGTCTTGCCGAAGAGGCCGAAGGGGATGAGCACGAAACCCGCAAGGGTCGTCAGCTTGAACTCGATCAGCGTCACGAAGAGCTGCACGGCCAGGATGAAGAAGGCCAGGAGCACCAGGACCCAGGCGAACATCAGGCAGGCGATCTGGATGAAGTTCTCGAAGAAGGCGACAAAGCCCATGAGGTCCGAGATGGCCTCGAGGAGCGGACGCCCGGCATCGAGACCGGTCTGAGCGACGCGGCCCGGGCGCAAGAGATCGGCGGCAGAGAACCCGGTGCCGGAGGCGAGAAGGCCGAGGCCCGAGAAGCTCTCGAACACGATCCGGGCGAGCATGTTCCAGTTGGAGATCAGGTAGGCGAAGATGCCGACGAAGATCGTCTTCTTGACGAGGCGGGCGATGATGTCGTCGTCCGCGCCCCAGGTCCAGAACAGGGCGGCCAGCGTCACATCGATCACGATGAGCGTGGTGGCGATAAAGGCGACCTCGCCCCCGAGGAGACCGAAGCCGCTATCGATGTAGCTGGTGAAGATGCCGAGGAAGTTGTCGATGACGCCGGTGCCGCCCATGGTTCACTGTCCCTCATTCCCTTGGGGTGCGGCGGGCGTCGTCGGGTGGCCCAGAAACCGGTCCCGCGACTGCGCCCAGGCCGACAGGCATTCCACCTCGTTGCTGGCCGCCTCGCCGAGTTGCTGGCACCGGCGCAGCGTGGCGCGCAGAGGATCGGTTGGGGGCTGAAGGGCAGGAAGTGAGGACACGGGTGGCGGTTCTTCCTGCCGCGTCATGTCGATCACCGTTGCGGTGATGGCGATGGCCACAAAGACCACCGCACCGATCCGGGCCAGCACCTTGCCTTCCATAAAGGCCCCCTTCCCCGCGTTTCAGTTGGTGCTGAACATCCGGGCATTGCCGGGCTGGTAGCCCGCGCTCGGCGTGAGGAAGCGCTCGCGCTGGACACGCCCCTGCTCGGCGGCGGTGGCGCGCTCGGCCTCGATCAGCGCTTCGGCCCGGCCATTGGCCGACAGAAGCGCGATCATGTCCGACAGCTGTTGCGATTGCAGGGCCAGAAGCTGGTTGCCCGCCTGCGTCGCCTGCAGCGCACCGGTGGCGTTCTGGCTCTGGCCCACCAGCGCGGACATTTCGGCGCGATTGGTGTCGATGTTGCCGACGACGCCCGCCTGAACGCGCAGAGCGTCCTGCAGACTGCCGACGGTGGTTTCCCAGCGGGCCCTTGCATCCGCGACGAGCTGTGCGTCGGTCGCGGATAGCGCGACATTGCCGTAGCGCTGCTGAAACGCCTGGTCGATCTGGCCAACGTCGAAGGCGATGCTCTGGGCCTGTTGCAGCAACTGCTGCGTCCGCCCGACATTCTGCTGAAGTTGCTGCAGAGACGAATAGGGCAGGCTCGCCAGATTGCGGGCCTGGTTGATCAGCATCTGTGCCTCGTTCTGAAGCTGCTGGATCTGGTTGTTGATCTGCTCGAGCGTGCGCGCGGCGGTCAGCACGTTCTGGGCATAGTTGCTCGGGTCATAGACGATGCGACCGAAGCCGAAAAAGGCATGGGCCGGGCTCGCAAGGATCGGCGACAGGGCCACGGGCGCAGCAAGCGCCAGGGCGAGCATCGAGGCGCCGGCGAAACGGCCGATGGGGGTGCGGGTCATGGTCAGGTCTCCTCTGCTGGGGGGTGGTCCGGGCCCTGTGGCGGCTTGGCCTCGGGTCCGGGAGTGAGGTTGGGAAGATCGGGGAGCAGGTCCGTCGCCCAGTCCGCGCCGCGGTGGCGCAGCCAGGCGGCGAGAAAGCCTGTCCGGCCATGTTCGGCCAGAAGCCGGTCGACGGCGGCCTGATCGGATTTCGAGGAGGCCGCGCAGAGCGCAAGGCCGACCTCGGATAGCCCAAGCTCGAACAGGCGGTTGCCGCGTCGGGACTGGCAATAGTAGTCGCGCTTGGGCGTGGCCCGCGCGAGGATCTCGATCTGGCGGTCATTCAGGCCGAAGCGGCGATAGATGGCCGTGATCTGCGGCTCGATCGCCCGCTCGTTCGGCAGAAGAAGCCGGGTCGGACAGCTCTCGATGATCGCGGGCGCAATGGCGCTGCCGTCGATGTCGCTCAGGGACTGGGTGGCGAAGATGACGGAGGCATTCTTCTTGCGCAGCGTCTTCAGCCATTCGCGGAGCTGGCCGGCAAAGCCCTCATCATCAAGGGCCAGCCATCCTTCATCGATGATCAGCAGCGTCGGCCGACCGTCGAGACGATCCCCGATCCGGTGGAAGAGGTAGGACAGCACCGCCGGGGCGGCGCCGGTCCCGACCAGCCCCTCGATCTCGAAGGCCTGAACGGAGGCTTCGCCCAGCTCCTCGATCTCGGCGTCAAGCAGCCGCCCATAGGGTCCGCCGAGGCAATAGGGCCGAAGCGCCTGTTTCAGGTCGGTCGACTGGAGCAGCACAGCAAGACCCGTGATCGTGCGCTCGCCGATCGGGGCCGAAGCGAGCGAGGACAGCGCGGTCCAGAGATGCTCCTTCACCTCGGGGGTGATGGTGACGCCTTCACGGGCGAGGATCGCCGCGATCCAGCCCGCAGCCCAGGCACGTTCGCCGGGATCGTCGATCCGGGCCAGCGGCTGGAGATAGACCGCCTCCTCGCCGCCATCCGTCAGCGCGCCGCCCAGATCATGCCAGTCGCCGCACATGGCGAGCGCCGCGACCCGGATCGACCCGCCGAAATCAAAGGCGAAGATCTGGCTCTGCGCATAGCGCCGGAACTGGAGCGCGATCAGCGCCAGGAGCACGGATTTCCCGGCACCCGTCGGCCCGATCACAAGGGTATGTCCGACATCACCAATATGCAGCGACAGGCGGAACGGGGTCGCCCCTTCGGTCTTGCCGAAGAGCAAGGGCGGCGCGTCGAGGTGGTCGTTCCGGTCCGGCCCCGCCCAGACCGCCGAGAGCGGGATCATGTGGGCGAGGTTCAGGGTCGAGATCGGGGGCTGGCGGACATTGGCGTAGGCATGTCCCGGCAGGGAACCGAGCCAGGAATCGACCGCATTGACGGTCTCGGGCATGGCCGTGAAATCCCGGCCCTGCACGATCTTCTCGACCAGCCGGAGCTTTTCATCGGCGGCGCGCGGATCGCGGTCCCAGACCGTGATCGTGGCCGTGACATACGCCATGCCCGCGACATCGGCGCCGAGCTCCTGCAGGGCCATGTCGGCATCGAGCGCCTTGTTCGCCGCATCGGTGTCGACCAGCGCGGACTGCTCGTTGGTCATTACCTCCTTCAGGATCGCGGCGACCGACTTGCGCTTGGCGAACCACTGGCGGCGGATACGGGTGAGCAGGCGCACCGCATCCGTCTTGTCCAGAAGGATCGCGCGGGTGGACCAGCGATAGGGAAAGGCCAGCCGGTTCATCTCATCGAGAAGCCCGGGCGTGGTCGCACTGGGAAAACCGGTGAGCGTCAGGATGCGCAGATGCTGATCGCCGAGGCAGGGCTCGAGGCCCGCAGTCAGCGGCTGATCGGCCAAGAGCGCATCGAGATGCATCGGCACCTCGGGCACGCGCAGGCGCTGGCGGTTGGTCGAAACCGTCGAATGCAGATAGGTCAGCGTCTCGGCATCATCGAGCCAGCGGCATTCGGGCATGAATCCGTCCAGAAGGGACAGCACGCGATCGGTCCGGTCGGCGAAGCCCCGCAGCAGTTCCCAGGCATTGACCCCGGATTGCTCACGGCCCTCATAAAGCCAAGTCTCGGCACGGGCGGCGTCCTCGGCGGGCGGCAGCCAGAGGAAGGTCAGGAAATAGCCTGACACGAAATGCGCGCCCGCCTCTTCGAAAGCCGCCTTGCGTTCGGCATCGAGAAGCGCCGAGGCCGGATCGGGAAACCGGCTATCGGGATAGGTCGCGGCCTCGGACCGCTGCGCCTCGACGAATATTGCCCAGCCGGAGCCCAGACGTCGAAAGGCGTTGTTGATGCGCCCCGCGACCGCGACCAGTTCGGCCGCGACCGCGGAGTCTAGGTCCGGCCCGCGGAACCTTGCCGTCCGCTGAAAGCTTCCGTCCTTGTTCAGAACGATCCCGGGCGCGACCAGCGCCGCCCAGGGCAGGTAATCCGCGAGACGGGTATTGCGGTTGCGATATTCGGCGAGGTTCATCATGGGCGCGCCCTCACACCGCGAGGAAGGCAGGAAGACGCAGATGCCTGCGACCGACTTCGACGAAGAGCGGGTCGCGCTTCGCGGCCCAGACGGCCAGAAGATGCCCCACGGCCCAGATGAGGATGCCGACCAGCCAGAGGCGCAGGCCGAGGCCAATTGCCCCGGCCAGCGTCCCGTTCAGGATCGCGATGGAGCGCGGCGCGCCGCCCAGCAGGATCTGCTCGGTCAGCGCCCGGTGGACCGGCACGGAAAAGCCGGGAACGGCATCGAGGCTCTCGAAGCTTCCCGCCATCAGAGCAGCGCCCCGCCGCCGAAGGAGAAGAAGGAGAGGAAGAAGCTCGAGGCCGCAAAGGCGATCGACAGGCCGAAGACGATCTGGATCAGGCGACGGAACCCGCCGGAGGTGTCGCCGAAGGCCAGCGTGAGGCCGGTGGCGATGATGATGATCACGGCGACGATCTTGGCGACGGGGCCCTCGATCGACTGGAGGATGGCCTGGAGTGGCGCCTCCCAAGGCATGGAGGAGCCAGAGGCATGGGCCGCGGGGGCCAGCAGAACGCTGACATAGGCGGCGGTCACGACGGTCGAGGCACGACGTTGCAGGGCACGGGCGTGGCGGATCATTCGGGGTGTCCTTTCGGGGTGGTTGCGGGGGTGATGCTGTAGTCGCCGTCAGCGCCGAGCCCGTCGACGCGGGCCAGTTCGACCAGCCGACGCGCAGAGCCGCGCCCTGCGAGAACGGCGACCAGATCGATCGTCTCGGCGATCAGCGCGCGGGGGACGGTGATGACAGCTTCCTGGATGAGTTGCTCAAGGCGGCGCAGCGCGCCGATGGCGCTCCCGGCGTGGATCGTCCCGACCCCCCCGGGATGGCCGGTGCCCCAGGCTTTCAGAAGATCAAGGGCCTCCGCCCCGCGCACTTCGCCCACGGGAATGAGGTCCGGGCGCAGGCGCAGCGAGGACCGGACCAGATCAGAGAGGGTCGCAACACCATCCTTGGTACGCAGCGCGACCAGGTTGGGCGCGGCGCATTGCAGCTCGCGGGTATCCTCGATGATGACCACGCGATCCGAGGTCTTCGCAACCTCGGCCAGGAGAGCGTTGGTCAGCGTGGTCTTGCCCGTCGATGTGCCGCCCGCCACGAGGATGTTGGCCCGCGCGGTCACCGCGCCACGGAGGAGATCGGCCTGGTGATCGGTCATGATCCCAGCGGTCACGTAATCGCCGAGCGTGAAGACCGCGACCGCGGGTTTCCGGATGGCAAAGGCAGGGGCGGCAACAACAGGTGGCAAAAGACCTTCAAACCGCTCCCCCGTTTCGGGAAGCTCAGCCGACACCCTGGGGCTCCGCGCATGGACTTCTGCGCCGACATGATGGGCCACCAGGCGAACGATGCGTTCACCATCGGCGGCAGAGAGCCGCTCCCCCGTATCGGCCAGCCCTTGAGACAGACGGTCGACCCAAATCCGACCGTCGGGGTTCAGCATCACCTCGACGACACCAGGGTCCTCGAGAAGCCGAGCGATCGACGCGCCGAGCGCGGTGCGCAGCATGCGCGCACCGCGTGACCTAGCCTCGGAATTCCGGTGATCTGCCGCCATGCTGTCCCCATTGTACGGGGACGCCTCAGTCGTACCCCGGTTCGGGATCGATTAAGAGAACCGGATTTTTGCTCGACTCAACAGGTATTTGGCGATGTGCGGGACACGGCGGCGCACGGCGGAAAATCGGAGGGTCTGCGAACCGACTTCATCAACAGCGACACGAGACATTATGGAGCACGCAACAAGCGCATCGCTTGACAAGGTCGGCCCAATCACATATCTCACTGTCATGCGTGAGGATGGTGAGATGATTCGATACCAGATGCTGATCGACCCTGCTGGAAGCGCAACCTTGGCTGGAAGCGCAATGGGGAGGCAAATGCTTGCGCAGATGATCGAAAAGACGAGCCCCATGTCGGAGCCGACGGTGGCCTTCCTCGATTTCGCGAATGTGGATATCGCAACCGGGTCGTTTCTTCGAGAAGCCGTTATGGGATTTCGTGACTTCTGCCGCAACGCCTCTGGCATGATCTATCCGGTTGTAGCCAATGCCAATGCTACCATTGAGGAAGAGCTTGCGACTTATCTTCGGGGGCGTAACGACGCAATTTGGGCATGCAGCCTAGACTCTGAAAGTCATGCTACCAATCCGCGTATTCTCGGGGAGCTGGACTCTGGACAGATGAGCACTATCCAGATCATTGGACGGCATCATCCGATTTCGGCACCAGAGTTGGCTAAGCTCCGGCCAGACGACAATATCGGGACGACCGCATGGAACAATCGACTAGCCACGCTGGCCGCCAAAGGCATGTTGAAGGAAGTGCGGAACGGAAGAGCCAAGTTATTCAGCCCCGTAATGGAGACGATCTAATGGGTGCCGACTTTATCCGACAGCAGTCTGGCCAGCCATGGCGTAAGCGCTGGGACAAGGGTGTAAACCGGCTCAAGCAACCAAGCCTATTCGATGTTCAGTTTAGTTTTCAACTGCGTATAATCACAGCGGACATAGATCCTGGTGTGAATGTTCAGACTGGGGACGAATTGGTGGTTCACTGCGGGTCAGACACCGCCACTATCTGCCGAGGGCAAAACCGCGTCGGGGCCATCAAAGGCTTAACTTCGGACGTTCGCGCATCCATAACTGACTCCGGTGGGGTGGCGCTCGGCATTGTCGAGCGGGTCAGTCTGTTCGGCAACAGCGTAGCGCACATGTGTTCATCGTCCATGCACTGGAAGACGCCCAGGAAAACGATCACGGGAATGCCGAGGATCGGATTCGTTCCCATGTCGAACGCATCCTGGCGGAACTGGCCGGAACCGGTGTCGAGGTTCCCGCACAGTTCGACCTCATCCTTCGCAGCGGCGGCATCCTCGCGGCGATGATGGCCGTCGAGAAAGAGTTTTCTCCCGACCTCGCTGCGTTCGGGCGCACCGCGCGCACCGGGCTTAAGGCCCTGATCCAGGGCAGCGACGGCCAATTGCTTCTGGCGCATCAGCGCAGCGATTGCCTGGTCGGGCCGAAACTGTCATAGGCAGACGAATATTTGCCGAGCTGTCAGGATGTGACCCATTGCCCAAAAAGAAAATCCGCATCGATCTCGCCCTGCAGGGCGGAGGCGCCCATGGCGCCTTTACCTGGGGCGTGCTCGAACGTTTGCTGGAAGACGCGAGGATCGACATCGCCGGCGTCAGCGGCGCCAGCGCCGGGGCGATGAACGCAGCCGTCCTGGCGCACGGGCTGGCGACCGGCGGGCGCGCGGGCGCGCAGCGGGCGCTCTGGGCCTTCTGGAAGGGTGTCAGCCGGGCGGCGACGGGCGGGATCGTCCCCTCCGATCTCTTCGGCGGATTCTTCGCGCCCTGGTCACCGGCGACCTGGGCGAAACCCTTCCTCGCTGCATCCAAGGCGATGATGTCGCCCTACCAGTTCAACCCGCTCAACGTGAACCCGCTCCGGCGGCTGCTCGAGGATCAGATCGATTTTGCCGCGCTGACCGATCCTGCGGCGCCGCGGCTCTTCGTCTCGGCCACCGATGTGCGCAGCGGCAGGACGCGGCTGTTCCGCAATGATGACCTCAGCGCGGATGCGCTGATGGCCTCGGCCTGCCTGCCGATGCTGTTTCAGGCGGTCGAGATCGGCGAGGACGCCTATTGGGACGGCGGCTATACCGCCAACCCGTCGATCCTGCCCCTGATCGAGGAAAGTCCCGCCAACGATCTGATGCTGGTCACCGTCAACCCGTCGCGGCGCGAAGAGGTGCCGAAGACACCCGGCGACATCGTCGGGCGGCTGAACGAGATCACCTTCAACACCAACCTCGTCAGCCAGATGCGCAGCGTGGCGATCCTGCGCCAGCAGCTGGAACTCGACCGCGCGCCTCCCGCCCGATACAGTCAAACCCTGTTCCGTCAGGTGGAAAAGCTGCGCGTGCACCGCATCCACGACGATGCCCAGATGGCCGGCAAGGGCTCGCACAGCAAGATGAACACCGAATGGCGGTTCCTGATCCGCCTGCACGGCATCGGCTGGCGCGCAGCGGACACCTGGCTCGCGGCCCATGGCGGCGATCTGGGCAAACGGTCATCGCTCGATCTTGCCGCGACCTATTGCTGAACAAGGAACCTCCACCATGCTTGATGCCGCCATCGTCGTCGCCGTCCTCGGTCTCCTGATCTGGCTTGCCTATCGCGGGATCAGCGTACTGGTTCTGGCGCCTGTTCTGGCGCTGCTGGCGGCGGGATTGTCCGGGCAACCGCTGCTGGCCACGCTGACGCAGATCTTCATGCAGGCCGCGGGCAATTTCATCGTGCTGCTCTTCCCGCTGTTCCTGCTGGGTGCGGTCTTCGGGAAGATGATGGAGGCGAGCGGGTCAGCCACGTCCATCGCGCGGGCTACCACCGGCTGGCTGGGGCGCGAACGCGCGATCCTCTCGATCGTTCTGGCCTGCGCGATCCTGACCTATGGCGGTGTGTCGCTGTTCGTGGTGGCCTTCGCGGTCTTTCCCGTGGCCGCCGCGCTGTTTCGCGAGGCGGGCGTGTCGCGCCGTCTGATCCCGGCGACGATTGGGCTGGGTGCCTTCACCTTCACCATGACCGCCCTTCCGGGTACACCCGCGATCCAGAACCTGATTCCGATGCCGTTCTTCGGCACCACACCCTTCGCGGCACCCGGTATCGGCCTCATTGCGGGCGCCGTCATGCTGGGGGTGGGCCAGGCCTGGCTGAGCTGGCGTGAACGCAGTTTGCGACGGGCGGGGGAAGGCTATGACGCGCCGGCCGCGGCCCTGCCCGAGGGCGGTTCGACCCTGCGCCGCGAGATCCGCGAGCGCGCCCAGGGCGAGGGCTTCGACACGCTGGAACTGTCGCCCCTCGACCGAAGTGAGGCCCATGGCATGGCGCAATCGGACCTGCCGGGCTTTGGCATCGCCGCCCTTCCGATCGTGCTGGTCGTGGCGCTGAATCTCGTCATGCTGAACCTTGTCCTCCCCGCGCTTGACACCGCCTATCTGGCCGAACCGCCCTTTGGCCCCACGACGCTGTCCTCGGTGCAGGGCATGTGGGCGATCATCGCGGCGCTGTCGCTGTCGATCCTGGCCACCTGGGCGCTGAACCGGCGGCGGCTGGCCGCGCCGGGCAAGACATTGTCGGAGGGTGCCAATGCCTCGGTCCTGCCGATCTTCAACACGGCCGCCCTCGTGGGGTTCGGGGCGGTCATCGCGGGCCTGCCCGCATTCGAGGTGATCCGCGATGCGATGCTGGGGATGGCACCGGGGAACCCACTGATTTCGCTCGCGATCTCGGTCAGTGTGCTGGCCGGAATCACGGGCTCGGCGTCCGGCGGCATGGGCATCGCGCTGCAGACCATGGGTGAGACCTATCTTGCCTCCGGTGCCGCTGCGGGCATCTCGCCCGAGCTTCTGCACCGCGTCACCACGATTGCGACCGGCGGTCTGGATGCGTTACCCCATAACGGGGCGGTGATCTCGCTTCTGACCATCTGCGGGCTGACCCACCGCGAAGCTTACGGCGACATCTTCGTCGTCGCCGTGCTGGGGCCGATCCTGTCGCTGGTGGTTGTCATCGTGCTGGGGACGATGCTGGGCAGTTTCTGAGCAGACCCTATTCGACCAGCTCCTCGGCGGTATCGACAAGCCAGTCCCAAACGACACCGCCGATCCACCAGGCTGCCCAGAGTGCAACCAATTGCGCGACCAGCCCCCAGATCACTGCCCGCTGGAAGGACTTATCCGCGCTGCTCCGCGCCACCCATATGCGGACCAGTGTGTTGGCCGTCAGGGCGGCCGCCAGCGGCAAGGTGCCGTCGATGGCCGGAATCTGCCCTGCTGCCACCAGCGATCCAAGGGCCACGACCGCGGAGTTGGTGCTGACGAGACCCGCAAGCACGATGGTCACCAGGATGGCGGCATTGCCGAAGATGTCGTTCAGCGTCGCCGAGAAAACCATGACCGTCGCGACGATGGCCGCGAACCTGACCGCGCCCCAGACCGAGAAAACCCGGTTCGGCAGCTCCATCTTGGCTGGCTTCAACTCACCGCCAAGGGTGCGGAAGAACATCAGCGCGCCGATGCCTGCCGCCATCAGGCCCATACCGACCAGGAGGGGTATTCCGGTGCCCAGCATCGCGGGGCTAAGTGCGGCAAGGATGATCCCGTTCTGGGCCAGCGAAGACACCGAGGACAGCGTCGCGCCCGTCGCGGCGCTGGTTGCGTCCTCGGGCTTTTCGCCCGCCCGCTTGCCCAGGGTGGCGATGGTGGCAAGGCTGGACACGAAACCCGACAGGAACCCGCTGACCGGCAGGCCCAGGCGCACGCCCACGACGCGCGTTGCGACATGACCGGCCGCCCCGATCAGCATGACCAGAACTACCATCAAGAACAGGTTGCGCGGGTTCAGCGCACCGCCGGGCCCGATATCGACATTCGGCAGCACCGGCAGGATCACCAGCGCCGAGACACCCAGGATCAGCCCGTCGCGCAACTCGGGCGGAGTCAGGATCTGGCGGCTGAACCCGTGCAAAACCTCGCGCGCGGCCAGCAGCGAGGCGATGACCAGCGCGACTGCCGCCGCCAGCATGGCGGTGACCGTGGCCATCGCACCCAGCAGAACCACCGCGACCAGCGCGAAGCTGGTGGTCAGTCCGGTCGTCGGATCGCCCCGCTGCGCCACCGACACCAAGCGCGTCACGGCCACCGCAATGACCGCCACCGCCAGCAGCGGCACACCGCCCGCCATCATGCTGAGCGCGCCGATGAGCGCGGCCAGGGAGAAGCTGCGCACCCCGGCAGACGCGGCCTTGTCGCCGGCCTGTGCATTCTGTTCCCGTTCAATGCCGATCAGGAGCCCGATACCAAGTGCTTCGGCCAGCGCAAAAAAGGATTCTACATCACTCTCCATAACGCTATTGTATTCAACGACACCAAGTCAGCAAGGGAAACTAATTCACTTCCGCTCTTCAAATGCCTGAGAACGCAGGCTATCCCACATTCTCCAAGTAAGTCGCTGATTTCGCTGTCGTAATCGTGATATTTCGCATATAAATCATGGCGTTGACGGCTGCGAGGGGCGCGTTTCATGGATCACCTGGAGGGTGCGGGCTTGGCGCGGGGAGATCGGGTTGATTTCGACCGCCGTGTGCGTCTGGAGTTCCGTGGTGCGCAGATCAGTTCAGACGGTGGCCTGCTGGTGATGCGCGAGCTTGATGACGTGCTCGGCCTGTCCAATCTGGCGTCGGAGGCGCTGCGAGACAGCCGCACCGGGAAGAACACGCTCCATCGGCTTGACGGATTGTTCCGGCAATCGGTGTTCGGACGACTGGCCGGATACGAGGATGTGAACGATGCCGACCGCTTGGCCCTCGATCCCGTGATGCGTCAGGTCGTTGGCGGCAGGGCCGTCGAGGCGCAAGCTGCTTCGGCATCGCAGATGGG
>NZ_LLWQ01000180.1 GCF_001447385.1 Paracoccus sp. MKU1
ACCGGATGCGCCAGCATCGCGTCGACCAGCGCGGCGTCGGGCAGCGCCGTGTCGTCCAGGCCAAGCTCGGCATAGGGCGTGCCCTTCTGGCGCAGCAGCTCGCGCGGCGCGATGCCCATGCGGGCGATCAGCCTCACCAACATCGCGCGCGAGGGCGGCGTCTTGAGGTATTCCACCACATGCGGCTCGATCCCGGCATTGCGGATCATGGCCAGCACGTTGCGCGAGGTGCCGCAATCCGGGTTGTGATAGATCACGACGTCCATGATCGGGCCTCTCGGGTCAAGGTGGGTTCGCAGGCACAATCCAGCGCGGCCGCGACCGGCGCGCAGATGTCCGGGTGGCCGTCGCAGCAATCGCGCATCAGGAATGCGATCAGCCCTGCCAATGTCGCAAAGACGGCGCTGTAGATGATGAAGCGCCCCTCGCGCCGGGACCGGATCAGCCCGGCATGTTCGAGATGGGTCAGGTGAAACGACAGCCGCGAGGTGCTGGCGCCGCCCAGGGCCTCGCCGATCGCCCCGGCCGCCATGCCCTCCGGCCCGGCCTTGACCAGCAGCCGGACGATGCGCAGTCGGGTTTCCTGCGACAGGGCCGCGAAGCCGGCAAGGGCGCGTTGCTCTTCCATCGAATCAACATCTCAAGATATGTTGATATATAGTACATCGGGATAGATCAACGCAAGTTGAAATGGCGGGGTGATATCCTGCGCCGCTGCGAACGGCTGCAACCGTCGTGGTGACGAGATGCAGAGTCGCAGTTGCAGCCCTTGCTTGGACCTGGCTTGCCCGCTTCCGGAGGAGGGGCATCGTAAAACGGCCGTCCGGATGCGGCAGTGCCGCATTGCAGCTCGGTTCGGATGCCCCCGCCTCCTCTCGCCGAGGCGGGATGATACCCGGGGGGACGAGGTCAGCGCATCAGGACGACGGGCACCTTGCAGGATCGGATCATGGCGGTGGTGGTGGAGCCGATGATCAGGCTGCGGATGCGCGAATGGCCGTAGGCCCCCATGACCAGCATGTCGAAGGCCGCCTCATCCACCAGCTTGCCAAGCGCGGTTTCCGGTTGCCCCGGCAGGACCGCGGTCTCGGCCATGATCCCCGCGGCCTGCAGGGAAGCCTTGGCATGCGCCAGCCCCTCCAGCGCCTCGGGCGTGGCGCTGCCGACCGTGACCACATGGGTTTCCAGCCCCTGGAACAGGGGGCTGCGGGCGATGTGATCCACGGCCTTCACCGCCGAAGCCCCGCCGTCCCAGGCGACCAGCATCCGGGAAATCGGCCTGAACGCGCGCGAGGCGACGAAGACCGGCCTGTGGCTGGCACGCAGGACGCGCTCAAGATTCGATCCCAGATGCCCCATGGCGAAATCCGCCGCCTCGCCGCGCTTGCCGATCATGATCATGCGGGCATCGGCCTCGACCTCGGCCAGCGCCTCGATCAGGTCGCCGTGGCGCAGGCGGGTGGTGATCTGGGCCACGCCCGCCTTGTCGAGGATGGCGCGGGCGTCCTCCAGGATGGCGCGACCCCGCTGACCGGCCAGCTTGGCGCGCCGCGCGTCCAGTTCGGCCAGTTCCTCCAGCAAGGCGGTGCGGGCGCCAAGCGCGATGGCGCCGGACAGGTCCGGCCTTTCCGGCGCCTCGCGGCGGCCCAGCACATGGATCAACTCGACCGGCGCGCCGGTGCGGCCCGACAGCCATGCGGCGTGGTCGCAGACGCTGGCCGAATAGGCCGAGCCATCGACAAGGGCGACGATCTTCTGTGGTTCTTCGCTCATGTCTTCCTCCTTCAATGCGCCATCAGCCTGTCCATCGCGCCGGGCTTGTCATGGATGGCAAGCCTGTCGACGATGGTTTCCGATGCTTCGTTCATGCCGACGATCTCGACCTCGGCCCCTTCGCGGCGGAACTTCAGCACCGCCATGTCCAGCGCCTGCACCGAGGAAATGTCCCAGATATGGGCGCGGCTGACGTCGATGATCACCTTCTCGACCGCCTCGTTGAAGTCGAAGGCTTCCATGAAATCCTTGACCGAGCCGTAGAACAACTGCCCCTCGATCACATAGCTGCGCCGCCGGCCGTCCGGGGTGAGATGGGTGGTGACCTTGAACAGCTGCGCGATCTTGGCGGCAAAGAAGATGCCCGACAGCAGCACGCCCACCAGCACCCCGATGGCAAGGTTATGGGTCCAGACCACCGCCGCCACGGTCGCCAGCATCACCACCGAGGAGAACCGCGGATGCGTGCGCAGGTTCTTCAGCGACGACCAGGAAAAGGTGCCGACCGACACCATGACCATGATCGCGACCAGCGCGGGCATCGGGATCCGCGCCACCCATTCCCCCAGAAAGACCACCAGGATCAGCAGCACGAAACCGGCGGTGAAGGTCGAAAGCCGCCCGCGCCCGCCTGATTTCACGTTGATCATGCTCTGCCCGATCATCGCGCAGCCGGCCATGCCGCCGATGAAACCGGTGGCGGCATTGGCGATGCCCTGGCCGATGCATTCCTGGTTACGGTCCGATTTGGTGTCGGTCAGTTCATCGACCAGGTTCTGCGTCATCAGGCTTTCCAGCAGGCCCACCACCGCGATGGCCAGCGAATAGGGCAGGACGATCAGCAGCGTCTCGCCCGTCAGCGGGATCTGCGGGATTATGAAGACCGGCAGCGTGTCGGGCAGCACCCCCATGTCGCCAACGGTGCGCACATCCCAGCCGAAGGCCATCGAAAGCGCCGTCAGCACGACGATGGCGACCAGCGGCGAGGGGATCGCCCTGGTCAGCAGCGGAAACAGGTAGATGATGGCCAGCCCGGCCGCGACCAGCACATAGGTCAGCCAGGTGACCCTGCTGGGGTCCAGTTCCGGCAATTGCGCCAGGAAGATCAGGATCGCCAGCGCATTGACGAAGCCGGTCATCACCGATTTCGACACATAGCGCATGACGAAACCCAGCCGCAGCAGCCCGGCGCCGATCTGGATCAGCCCGGCCAGCACGGTGGCGGCCAGCAGGTATTGCAGCCCGTGGTCGCGCACCAGCGTGACCATCAGCACCGCCGTTGCAGCCGTGGCAGCCGAGATCATGCCGGGCCGCCCGCCGGTGAAGGCGATCAGCACCGCGATGGAAAAGCTGGCGTACAGCCCCACCTTGGGGTCCACGCCGGCGATGATGGAAAAGGCGATGGCCTCGGGGATCAGTGCCAGCGCCACGACCAGCCCGGCCAGCAGGTCGCCCCGGATATTGCCGAACCATTGGGTCCGGTAGGCATCAAGTGAAATCATCTCATCCGTTCCTGACCGATCAGGGCCCCGAATGGGGCCGCATGTCGAGTTTTCGATCTTGGGGTGTAGGTTCGGGTTGTCCGGCGGATCGGCGGCCGGAAGAGCCAGCCGGGAGTTGCACCCGGCTCCATGCGTTTCGGGTGGCTGTTATGCGCAAACATCGCGCATTTGCAACCCGGAACAGTAAAACCGGAGCGGACGCCAGCGATCCTGCCGGCACTTCAGCCCTGTCTCCGCCGTGCTGCTATGGCGAAGGCGCTTTCCCCGCGCCCCGCCCGGGCGACCGTCGCGGATAATGCCGATCGGCAACGGAGCAGGTAGAAATGTTCGGTTTGTTCGGGACGTGATTTCTGCCCGCCCGTCCGCAGCCCATGCTGCAGCGCGGAATGCATGGCTGGTTTGCCGGTATCACGACTACTTCCCGTCAGGTGCCCGGCCTATATCCGCCTTGTCCGAAACATGCCCGCCGGATGGGCAAGATGAAAAAGGTGCCAGGATGTCCACTGTCGAGATGAGCCATAGCCGTGCTGCTGCCGGTGGCCTGGGCCAGGTTTTTGTCCGCGTAACCGCGATGGTCGCCGCCTGGAACGACGCCCGCATCACCCGCCGCGAACTGCACCGGCTGACGGATCGGGAACTGACCGATATCGGCCTGGCCCGCGGCGATATCGAGCGCGTCGCCCGCGGCCTCTGAGGCCATCCCATCGATGAACGGACCCCGCGGCGATGCCTCGGGGTTTTTTCATGCGCGGGGGATGGAAAACCGAGGTTCGGCATGCTCGGAATCCTGATCATGCGATAAACGCCCGCCATCATGTCCAAGGCCGCGTGATCGGGGAATCGGAGGAGATGGCGGCCGTTCTGCGGTAGCACCCTGAGCTGATCGCCGCACGCTGTCGCATTCGGAGATCCACCGAGATGTCATGGCGCGGGCGGCGTCCGGCGCCGCATCGCACACCTGACGGCGAGGGCGTTTCAGGCGATGGACCGGATACCGGTGAACCTCCGCCCCATCGAGGCCGACGGCTTGACCGGTGCGCAAGGCGGCATGGCACTCTAGGCCGTCAAGGACAGGAAGACAGCATGCTCGCTCCGCGCATCTACCCGACCTTTCGCTTCCGCAACGCGGCGGCGATGATCGAATGGCTGGAAAAGGCCTTCGGCTTCACCACTCATGCGAAATACATGGATGGCGACAAGGTCGATCCGACCGAACTGGCCAAGATTGTGAACGGTGAGGGAGACTGGCTGTTCTACGGCCATGCCAATGCGGCCGGGACGGGCTTTGACCTGTGGTGGCTGCTGGACCTACGGGCGTTCCGGGCCGGGCTGATCCGCCACGCTTCGAACGGTTATCCCATTTCCTCGGGCGACCAGATGAACATGGACGGCACCTGCTTCAAGTGGTTCGATATCCGGTCCTTTCCCAAGGATCCGCCGCTGGTGCTGGCGACCTCGGGGCCGCGCAGCGCGGGGCCGTCGCCCTGGCAGGCCTGACTGCCGCTTTATCGGCCCAACCCGGAAAGGGGGTGAACAAGAGCGCATTGGCCGACGCGAGCCCTCGCATCATGCGGGGGCTTTGTCGTTTGCACTCCGCGGCGCCATGATGAGGCGGTTCGAAAATCGGAGACCATGAAATGAAAGCACTTGTCGCAGCCGCCGTCCTGGCAATCGCCGCCACGCCGGCTTCCGCCGCCCTGAGCGGCTACTGGGACAGTTCCAAGGTCATCCATGCCATCCTGGGCGATGACAGGGTTGCAGATGCGCTCAGGCAACAGCCCATCGAGAGCATCGCCCGCACCGAGAACGGCTACCAGATCAGCAGCCGGGATTGCAGCGTGGAGGTCCGGGTGAACCGCACGGCGCCCGCCAGGCCCGGCCCCACCCGATTCAGCCTCAGCATCGGCGGTGGGCAATGCTCTTGATCCATGCCGGATCGACACCCCTGCGACATTCGCGACACCTGCGACAAACACGCCCTTTGTCGCGAATGTCGCGGGTGTCGCGACGTCGCAGCTTCCGTTTCCCGGCAGCCTCACACGGCAAAATCGCAATCGAATAGGAGCGGGTTGCGATTCCTGGCCGTCGCAAAAGCCCAGCCAGAGAGGCCTTTCTGACGACCCGAGGGCCGAGAATCGCGGAATAGCGAAAATCGCAGGTCGAGAGAGACGGAAATGCTCGGGCGCGCGCCAACGCCCGCACAGGCCGGCAGGCCCGTGCCGCCGGCCGGGGCGTCTGGCAGAGCGAATCTCTGCCCGCCTGGGAGTATCGCGCCGACCGCTGGGCGCGGGCTGCCGCAGAGGCGCCCGAGGGCTGTCCGATCAAGGGCAACATCTCGAACAAGGGCGAGTGGATCTATCACACGCCCTGGTCGCCGGCCTCTGCCAAGACCCGGATCCATGAGAGCAAGGGCGAGCGCTGGTTTTGTGACGAGGCCGAGGCTATCGCCGCCGGTTGGTGGGCAGCTCGCAGGCGGTAGATTCGGAGCGTTCTGAGCGGCTTCGAATTGTCCCCGATGTGTCCCCCAGGGACTTGTTAGCGCCGAAACCGCCTCGCAGGCAGTTTGGTTTAACCGCTTGTCATGTAAAGAAGTTCAGTGGTGAGCCCGACAGGATTCGAACCTGTGACCCACTGATTAAAAGTCAGTTGCTCTACCAACTGAGCTACGGGCCCATCGCACGGGGGGCTAACTACGGTCGGCGGCTGACAGGGTCAAGCGGAAAAATCACCGCCTCTGGCAGAATCTTTCCGGCAGGAGTATGTCACCGCCATGGAACACCAGCAAAACCTCGGCCAGAGCATTCCTCTGCCCTTCATGAAGATGCACGGGCTCGGAAACGACTTCGTGGTGATCGACAGCCGCCGGACCGGCGCGCTGCCCGATGCCGCGACCGTCGCCGCCATCGCTGACCGCCATCGCGGTGTCGGCTTCGACCAGATGGCCGTCATCCTGCCCGGCGAGAATGCCGATGCGCGACTGGTGTTCTTCAACGCCGACGGCTCGCTTTCGGCGGCCTGCGGCAATGCCACGCGCTGCGTCGCCCGCTTCCTGATGGACGAATCGGGCGCATCGGCGCTGCGGCTCGCCACCGACCATGCGGTGCTTGCAGCCGAGGATGCCGGCAACCGGCTGACCCGGGTCAACATGGGCGCGCCAGTGCTCGACTGGGAACGGATTCCGCTGGCCGAGAATGTCGATACGCTGCACCTGCCCATCGCGGGCGATCCGGTGGCGACCGGCATGGGCAATCCGCACATGACCTTCGTCGTGCCCGATGCGGCGGCGGTGGACCTGGAACGCTTTGGCCCGGCGCATGAGCATCATCCGCTTTATCCGCAGCGGACCAATGTCGAGCTGGTGCAGGTCGTCTCGCCGGACGAGATCGTGCTGCGCATCTGGGAACGCGGCACCGGCATCACGCTGGCCTCGGGGTCGTGCTCCTGCGCGGCGGTGGTCGCGGCGGCGCGGCGCGGGTTGACCGGGCGGCGGGTCAGGGTCAACGTGCCGGGCGGCGTGCTGGAGATCGACTGGCGCGAGGACGGGGTCTGGATGACCGGCCCGACCGCGCATGTCTTCGACGGGGTCTGGCGCGGATGAAGGATCTGAAGCCCCCGGTTTTTGCGACCCTCGGCTGCCGGCTGAACGCCTATGAGACCGAGGCCATGCGCGAGATGGCCGAGGCCGCCGGGCTGCAAGGCGCGGTGATCGTGAACACCTGCGCGGTGACGGCCGAGGCGGTGCGCAAGGCCCGGCAGGAGATCCGCCGGCTGGCGCGCGAGAATCCCGGCGCCCCGGTCATCGTCACCGGCTGCGCCGCCCAGACCGAGCCCGAGACCTTCGCCGCCATGGCCGAGGTCAGCCGGGTCATCGGCAATCACGAAAAGATGCTGCCCGAGACCTGGCAGCGCATGCACGCCCCCGACCTGATCGGCGAGACCGAGAAGGTCCAGGTCGACGACATCATGTCGGTGAAGGAAACCGCCGGCCACCTGATCGACGGTTTCGGCCGGCATCGGGCCTATGTGCAGGTGCAGAACGGCTGCGACCATCGCTGCACCTTCTGCATCATCCCCTATGGCCGCGGCAATTCGCGTTCCGTGCCGGCGGGGGTGGTGGTGGACCAGATCAAGCGGCTGCGGGATCGCGGCTTCAACGAAGTGGTGCTGACCGGGGTGGACCTGACCTCCTGGGGGGCCGACCTGCCGGGGCAGCCGCGGCTGGGCGACCTGGTGATGCGCATCCTGCGGCTGGTGCCGGACCTGCCGCGGCTGCGGATCAGCTCGATCGATTCGATCGAGGCGGACGAGAACCTGATGCTGGCCATCGCCTCCGAGCCGCGGCTGATGCCGCATCTGCACCTGTCCTTGCAGGCGGGCGACGACATGATCCTGAAGCGGATGAAGCGCCGCCACCTGCGCGACGACGCCATCCGCTTCTGCGAGGAGGCGCGGCGGCTGCGGCCCGGCATCGTCTTCGGCGCCGACATCATCGCCGGCTTCCCGACCGAGACCGAGGCGATGTTCGAAAACAGCCTGAAGCTGGTCGAGGATTGCGGGCTGACCTTCCTGCATGTGTTTCCCTATTCGGCCCGGAAGGGCACCCCGGCGGCGCGGATGCCGCGCGTGCCCGGCCCGGCGATCAAGGAGCGCGCGGCACGGCTGCGGGCGGCGGGCGATGCGGCGCTGGCCCGGCATTTGCAGGCCCAGGTCGGTGCGGCGCGCATGGTGCTGACCGAGGGGCCGCGTCTGGGCCGGACGGAGCATTTCACCGAGGTCGCCTTCGACCGCGACATGCCCGAGGGCACGCTGATGGAGCTGCGTATCGCCGGCCATGACGGGCAACGCCTGACGGTCTGAGGGGCCGGTTTCGTCGTGGTCGCCGGGGGGCTGTCTGCCCCCCGTCCATCGGCCGGGGCCGATGGACTCCCCCCGAGGATATTTGGCCACGAAAGAAGCCAGTGCCGGGTGCCGCCACTGCGGTTTTGGCGGGCATTTGCCCTGCCGGGGGATCGAGTTTTCGGCATGCCGCAGAACATTTCCTTGCCGGGCGGAGGAGCTGTCCATAATTCTTGGCCGATGAGCTTGCTTTATACGCACCCTTCGGGGCTTTCCCATGTGACGCCGCCCAGCCATCCCGAGCAGGTGGCCCGGCTGGATGCCGTTCTGGCGGCACTGGACGGGGCGGATCTGGAGCGGCGCGAGGCACCCGAGGCGGCCGATGCGGATATCCTGCGCGCCCATCCGGCCGAATATCTGGCGTTGCTGCGGCGGAAGGTGCCGGCCGAGGGCTGGAGCATGCTCGATTCGGACACCTATCTGTCGCCGGGCAGCCTGGATGCCGCGCGCCATGCCGTGGGCGGTGTCTGCGCGGCGGTCGATGCGGTGCTGGCGGGCGAGGCGCCCAACGCCTTCGTCGCCATGCGCCCGCCGGGCCATCATGCCGAGCGCATGAAGGCCATGGGCTTCTGCATCTTTTCCTCGGTCGCCATCGCGGCCTTGCGGGCGCTGGAGCATCACGGGCTGGACCGGGTGGCGGTGCTGGATTTCGACGTGCATCACGGCAACGGCACGCAGGACGTGCTGTGGGACGAGAAACGGGCGCTGTTCGCCTCGACCCATCAGGTGCCGCTCTATCCCGGCACCGGCGCGCCGTCGGAGCGGGGCGCGCATGGCCAGATCGCCAACGTCCCGCTGGCGCCGGGCAGCGGCGGTGGCGAAGCCCGCGCCGCCTGGCGGGCGATCTGTGCCCGGGTCGCGGCATGGCGGCCGCAGCTGGTGCTGGTCTCGGCCGGCTTCGACGCGCATGCCGAGGACCCGCTGGCCTCGCTCATGTGGGAGGAGGGTGATTTCACCGCCATCACCCGGATGATCTGCGATACGGCGGCGGGGTGTTCGGCCCCGGTGGTATCGGCGCTGGAAGGCGGCTATGATCTGGCCGCTCTGGGCCGCTCGGCGCGCGCCCATGTCGATGTGCTGAGGGAGACTGCGGCGTGACCGAGATCGAGAACATGTCCTTCGAGGAGGCGATGAAAGAGCTTGAGGCGACCGTCGGCCGTCTGGAGCATGGCGAGGCCACGCTGGAGGAATCGATCAAGCTTTACGAACGCGGCGCGGCGCTGCGGGCGCATTGCGACAAGCGGCTGCGCGAGGCCGAGGAGCGGGTGGAAAAGATCACGCTGGCCGCCAATGGCCAGCCCCAAGGCACTGTCCCGGCCGAGGGGCTGTGATGCTGGGCCGCCTTGAGGAGGTGAAGGCGCAGGTGCAGGCTGCGCTGGACGGGGCCATGGCCGGCCTGCCCGAGGGCGAGCTGACCGATGCCATGCGCTATGCCTGTATCGGCGGCAAGCGCATCCGCGCCTTTCTGGCGATGGAATCGGCGCGGCTGTTCGGGCTGCGCGACCGGGACTCGCTGCCCGTCGCGGCGGCGGTCGAGGCGCTGCATGCCTATAGCCTGGTGCATGACGACCTGCCCTCGATGGATGACGACGACCTGCGCCGCGGCTT
>NZ_LLWQ01000181.1 GCF_001447385.1 Paracoccus sp. MKU1
CCCGCGCGACCTCGTCTCGAACGCCGACCTGTGCATCAACGGCACCACGGTCGGGCTGAACGCGCTGATCACCCATACCGGCGCCAGGACCGGCCTGATCGCCACCAAGGGCCACGAGGACAGCATCGAGATCCGCCTCGGCCACAAGGAGGACGGCTATCGCTACGACCCGGACTATCCGCCGGCGACCATGCTGGTACCGCGCTACCTGCGGCGCGGGATCAGCGAGCGGGTGATCTCGACCGGCGCCGTCCACACGCCGCTCGATGAGGAGGAGGTGCGCGAGGCCTGCCGGCATTTCCTGCGCGAGGGCGTCGAATCGGTCGCCATCAGCTTCGTCTGGTCGGTGCTGCATCCCGATCACGAACTCCGCGCCGCCGAGATCGTGCGCGAGATGATGCCGGATGTGCCTCTGACCGTCGGCAGCCAGCTCTATCCGCAGGTGCGCGAATACACCCGCACCTCGACCGCCATCGTGAACGCCTATCTGGCGCCGATCCTGTCGCGCTACGTGCAGGCGGTGGACGGCTATTTCCAAAGCCTCGGCGCGCGCCAGCCGGTGCGTTATTTCCAGTCGAACGGCGGGCTGGCCCTGGGGTCGGTGGTGTCGGACCAGTCGGTCTATGCGATCAATTCCGGCCCCGCCTCGGCCCCCAGGGCGGCGCTCTATCTGGGCGAGCCCTACGGGCTTTCGGACATCATCACCGTCGACATGGGTGGCACCAGCTTCGACATCACCCTGACCCGCGACGGGCAGGCCAATGTGTCGAAGAACATCGATTTCCTGCGCTATCGCATCGGCATCCCGATGATCCAGGTGGAGACCCTGGGCGCGGGCGGCGGCTCGATCGGCTGGATCGACTCGATGGGGCTGATGCAGATGGGGCCTCAATCGGCCGGCTCGGAACCCGGCCCGGCCTGCTACGGCAAGGGCGGTGACAGGCCGACGACGACCGATGCGAACCTCGTGCTCGGCTACCTGAACCCCGAGGGCCTGGTCGGCGGCCGCCTGCCCTTGAGCGTGGAAAAGGCGCGCGAGGCGATCCGCAAGCACCTGGCCGAGCCGCTGGGCATCAGCGTCGAGACCGCGGCCTATGGCATGTTCACCATCGTCAACAACAACATGGTGAATGCGATCCGCCGCGTCTCGGTCGAGCGCGGCTACGATCCGCGCGACTTCGTGCTGAACTGCGCCGGCGGCGCCACGGGCGCGCATATCACCGCGCTGGCGCGCGAGATGGGCATCGGCAAGGTGCTGGTCTCGAAGCTCGCCTCGGGGCTTTGCGCCTTCGGGCAGATCATCTCGGACGTGAAATACAACTACATGGCCCCCATCGCCGCGCGGCTGGAAGGGGCCGAGGCGGCCAGGCGGCTGGACGAGACCTTCGCCCGGCTGGAGGAGAAGGGTCGCGCCGACCTGATGGCCGACGATTTCGCGCCCGACCGGATCGGCATCCGCCGCAGCCTCGACATGCGCTATGTCGGGCAGGTGCATGAATGCACGGTCAGCGTCGAGCCCTTCGCCATCGACGAGGCGGCGCTGGAACGCCTCAAGGCCGCGTTCCACGCCCGCCACGAGGAGCTTTACACCTATGCCGAGCCGCACAGCCCGGTCGAGGTGGTGAACGTGGAAAGCGCCATCTCGGGCGCGGTCGAGCGGCCGGCGCGGATGCGCATCGCGCAGGGCGCAGGCGCCCATGCGGCGCTGTCCGGCACGCGCGAGATGATCTTCGACGCCTCGGGCCGCAAGCACGAAACCCCGGTCTATGACGGCGCGAAGCTGGGCGCGGGCGATGTCGTCACCGGCCCGGCGGTCATCCAGGAAGTGACGACCACCATCGTCATCGAGCCGGGCTGGGTCGCAGAACTGGACCGGAACGGCGTCTATGTCGTGACGATGGCCAGCGCCGCGGCCGGGACGCGAGAGCAGGCCAGGGCGCTGGCCGAGGCCTGACGTGGGCCTGACGTGGGCCTGACGGAGGCCGGGCGGGGCCGCACCAGGCCCCGCCCATCCGGAACCAATCACAAGAACCAAAACAGGGAGCTTCAGCCATGGCTGGATCTTTGGACAATTCGGAAGACCTGGAATTCTCGGACCGGCCAGTGCCGCGCGACCAGCGCATGGGCCGGCTGCCGCTGACCATGGCCTGGTGGTCGGTCTGCTCTGCCATGTTCTATCTGGTCATCGCCGCCTCGCTGGCGCTGGCCTATGGCGCAAGGAACGCCATCATCGGGCTGGTGCTGTCGGTCATCGCCTATGCGGCGGTGAACGCGGTGCTGGTGCGGCACGCGATCCGCACCGGGCTCAGCGTCTCGCTGTTCTCGCGCATCCTGCTGGGGCGCAGCGGGGCGGCGGTGGCGACGCTGATCTTCTTTGCCACCGCGATCTATTACGCGGTGTTCGAAGGCTCGGTGATCGCCGTCGCCCTGCGGGAATATGCCGGCATCTCCTATCCGCTGGCGGCGCTGGTGGTGGCGGTCTATTCGGTGGCGCTGATCTTCGGCTCGATCCAGAACTGGCTGGACAAGTTCAACGGCGTGCTGCTGCCCTTCTACCTGCTGGGGCTGGGCGCGGCGGTGGTGCTGGCGGTGGCGGAATACGGCTATTCGGACGCCTGGCTGAACCTTGGGCCGCAGGGCGGCGCGCCCGCCGGCGGCTGGTGGGACTGTTTCACCGCCTATATGGGCGTCTGGATCCTGATGATGTTCACCTATGATTACGCCCGCTTCGGCCGGCCCGAGGATGCGGGCTTCCATGCCGCCATCAATTTCGGCGCGCCCTTCTATGCCGTGGCCTTCCTGCTCAACGGCCTCGTCGGCATCTTCCTGGCCGCGAGCCTGCCGACCGAGGGCGCGGTCTCGGAAGTCTCGGTGGTGTTTGCGCTGGTGCAGCTGATGGGCGTCGCGGGGCTGGCCTTCGTCTGGATCTCGCAGACCCGGATCAATACCGCGAACTATTACCTCGCCGCGGTGAACATGGAGAGCTTTGCCGAGACCGCCTTCCGCCTGCGCCTGCCGAAATGGGTCTGGGCCTGCGTGGTCGGCGCCATCGCCTATGCGCTGATGCTGGCCGATGTCTTCGCCTATATCCTTCAGGCGCTGGCCTATCAGGGCATCTTCGTGGTGGCCTGGGTCGGCATCGCGCTGGTCCATATCGCGACGGATCGCGGTGCCGGAGACACCGACCTGGCGGATGCGCGCGCGGTCAATCCGGCAGGGCTGGGCGCCTGGCTGCTGGCCGCGGGCGCGGGGCTGGTGCTGCATTTCATGGGCGGCACGGCGGCCTCGCTGTCGGCGCCGGCGACCTTCCTGGTCGCGGCCTCGGCCTATGCGGCGCTGGCCGGCCGGACGGCGGCGCGGCGGGCGCTGTCCTGACCCCATGGCGCGAGGCCGGTTGCGCGCAGCCGGCCTTGCTGTCAGATTCCGCCCCAGGGAGCAGCAGGGGACGGAGCCATGCCCTGGAAGCAGGGATCCAGATGCGGATAGAGCCGGCGGCGCGCAAGCCTGGGACGGGGCGCTGGCGGCTGGCCCTCGGCCTTGCCTGTGTCGCGGCCATCCTCTGGCTGGGTGCACAGCTTGCCTATCAGCATTACTTCCGCGAGGGCCATGCCCGCGCCGCCACCGCCTTGCGGCTGACGGTGAACGCGCTCAACGCCGATCTGGCGCGCTATGAGGTGGTGCCGCAACTGGTCGGCGACCTTGACCTGATCCACCAGCTTGCCGCCGACCCGGGCAATCCTGCCCTGCGGCAGCAGACCAACCTGTGGCTGGCCGAGCAGAACGAGGCAGTGCAGGCCTCCGACATCTACCTGATCCTGCCCGACGGCGAGACCATCGCCCATTCCGGCTATCTTGGGCCCGCCAGCTTCATCGGGCAGAATTTCAGCTATCGGCCCTATGTCATCGACGCCATGGTGGGCGGGCAGGGGCGGTTCTACGGCATCGGCACCACGTCCGGCGTGCGGGGCTATTTCTTCTCGGCCCCGGTGCAGGACGATGCCGGCCGCATCACCGCCGTCGTCGCGGTCAAGATCGGCGTGGACCGGATCGAGGCCTCCTGGCGCGGCAACCAGTATCGCGTGCTGGTGACCGATCCCGAGGGCACGGCCTTCCTGTCCTCCGAGCCGAGCTGGCTTTACCACGGCATCCGGCCGCTGACGCCGGAACGGCTGGCGCGCACCGAATCCTCGCGCCGCTATGCCGGCACGCCGCTGGCCGAATTGCCGATGCGGCGGCTGGAGCTGCACGGCGTGCCGGTATTCCGCCTGCCGCCCGCGCTTGGCGACGACGATGCGCGCAGCCATGACTATATCGTCGCCTCCGAGGACATGCCGGGCGCGGGCTGGACGGTGCATGTGCTGCTGGACAGCGCCGAGTTGCGGGCCGAGGCGCGGCTGGCGGTGCTGAGCCTCGCGCTGCTCCTGTCGGTCGCGGGCTTCGGGCTGACGATGTGGCGCCAGCGCCGGGCGCAGGCGGCCGAGCGGCTGGCCATGCAGCAATTCGCCACCGCCGAGCTGGAGCGCCGCGTGGTCGAGCGCACCGCCGACCTGGCGCGGGTGAACAGCCAGCTGGAGCAGGAAATCGCCGAGCGCCGCGCCACCGAGGCCGAATTGCGCGCCGCCCAGGCCAGCCTGGTGCAGGTCGGCAAGCTGGCGGCGCTGGGGCAGATGTCGGCCTCGCTCTCGCATGAGATCAACCAGCCGCTGGCGGCGGCGCGCAACTATGCCGACAGCGCCGCCATCCTGATCGAGCGCGGCGACTATGCCCGCGCGCGCGAGAACATCGCCCAGATCCTGCTGCTGGTGGACCGCATGGCCGCCATCGGCAAGCATCTGCGCCACGCGGCAAGAAAGCCCGACGATGTGCTGGGCGCGGTGGCGCTGGCCGGGCTGCTGGACGAGACGCGCACCATCGTCGCCGCCCGGCTGGCCAGCAGCGGCGCGACGCTCGAGCTGGATGTGCCTGCCGACCTGCCGCCGCTGCGCGCCGGGCCGACGCGCTTGCAGCAGGTGCTGGTGAACCTGATCACCAATGCCGCCGATGCGGTCGAGGGCGGCGCGGACCGCCGCATCACCCTTTCGGCGCGGGCCGAGAGCGGGCGCGTCGCCATCCGCATCCGCGACCGCGGGCCGGGCGTGCCCGATGCCATCGCCGCGCGCATCTTCGACCCGTTCTTCACCACCAAGGGCATGGGGGCGGGGCTTGGCCTGGGCCTGTCGATCACCGCCAATATCGTGCGCGATTTCGGCGGCGAGATCGCCTGCCGCAACATGGACCCCGGCGCCGAGTTCTGCGTGATCCTGCCCGCCGCCGGCACGGCCGAGGCCGCCGCATGACCCCGCGCGTGCTTCTGGTCGAGGATGACGAGCAGATGCGCAGCTCGACCGCGCAGGCGCTGGAGCTGGCGGGCTTCACCGTCGAGGCGCTGGCCTCGGGCGAGGAGGCGCTGGCGCTGGCCGGCTCGGGCTTTGCCGGCGCGGTGGTCAGCGACATCCGCATGCCGGGCATGGACGGGATGACGCTTCTGGGCCGGCTGCACGAGGTCGATCCCGAGATCCCGGTGATCCTGGTCACCGGCCATGCCGAGGTGCCGCTGGCGGTCGAGGCGATCCGCGGCGGCGCCTATGACTTCATCGAGAAGCCCTTCGTGGTGCAGGAGCTGGCCACGGTGATCCGCCGCGCCATCGACCACCGCGGGCTGGTGCTGGAAAACCGCCGGCTGCGCGCCGTCGCCGGCAAGCGCGACGACGTCGAGGCCCGCCTGCCGGGCCGCACCCAGGTCATGGTCGATCTGCGTTATCGGCTGCGCGCCATCGGTGCCTCGGATGCCGATACGCTGATCATCGGTCCGACCGGCGCCGGCAAAGAGGTGGTGGCGCGCACGCTGCACGACATCTCGGCCCGCGCCGGGCGGCCCTTCATCGCCATCAATTGCGCCGCCCTGCCCGAGGCGCTGATCGAGAGCGAGCTGTTCGGCCATGAGGCGGGGGCCTTTCCCGGCGCGCTGCGGCCGCGCTATGGCAAGTTCGAACATGCGCGCGGCGGCACGGTGCTTCTGGACGAGATCGGCTCGATGCCGTTGGATTTGCAGGCCAAGCTGCTGCGGGTGCTGCAAGAGCGGACGATCACCCGGCTGGGCTCGAACGACCCGGTGCCGCTGGACGTGCGCTTCGTTGCCGTCAGCAAGGTCGATCTGGCGGAGCTGGTGGCGCAGGGCCGCTTCCGCGAGGACCTGTTCTGGCGGCTGAACGTCGCGGTGCTGCATGTCCCGCCGCTTTCGGCCCGGCGCGAGGACATCCCGCTGCTGTTCCTGCAACTGCTGCGCGAGGCTGCCGCCCGTCACAACCTGCCCGAGCGCGAGGCGCCCGCCGCCTTTCTCTCCGGCCTCGCCGCCAAGGAATGGCCGGGCAATGTGCGCGAGCTGCGCAACCTGGCCGAGCGTTTCGTGCTGGGGCTGGAAGGCGCCGAGCTGGGCCCGGCGCAGGGCGCGCGCCTGGCCGACCGGGTGGCCGAGTTCGAGCGCAGCCTGATTGCCGGCACCATCGCCGCCCATGGCGGCAAGCTGCGCCCGGTCTATGAGACGCTGGGCATCTCGCGCAAGACGCTCTACGAGAAGATGCAGAAATACGGGCTCGACCGCCGGCTGATCCTGGATGCGGCCGAGGACGAGGCCGGCTGAGCCACCGGATGGGTGGATTTCCGCCCATCATTCGCGGGGTATGTTACCTTTTTCACCCATTGGGGGTGCGTTTCGGCAACTTGCGCGTTCTTCCTTGCGTTTTTGATTTGTGCCGCGGCCGCAAGCCGCCGCACCATTCCGCAGGGCCCGCGTCGAGGAGGACGCAGGCCACAGCATACACAGTTTGGGGGAGGGGAAATGGCTTACCCGAGGCTTCTGGGCGCGCTTTGCGCCACGACGATGCTGATCGCGCCGGCTTTTGCGCAGGACTGGCCGCAGCGCCAGATCACCATGGTGGTGCCGTTCTCGGCCGGCGGACCGACCGATACGGTGGCGCGCATGGTGGCCGAGCGCATGTCGGCCGACCTGGGCCAGCAGATCATCGTCGAGAATATCGGCGGCGCCGGCGGCACGCTGGGCGCCGGCAACGTCGCCAAGGCCGATCCGGACGGCTATACGGTGCTGCTGCACCATATCGGCATGGCGACCTCGGCCACGCTTTACCGCAACCTGGCCTATGACACGCTGAACGCCTTCGACTATGTCGGCCTGGTCACCGAGGTGCCGATGGTCGTCGTCGCCCGCAAGGACTTCGAGCCGGACGACTTCACCGCCTTCATCTCCTACGTCAAGGACAACGCGGACAACCTGACGCTGGCCAATGCCGGCATCGGCTCGGCCTCGCATCTGTGCGGCATGATGCTGATGTCGGCGCTCGAGGCGCCGCTGGTGACGGTCCCCTACAAGGGCACCGGCCCGGCGATGACCGACCTGCTGGGCGGGCAGACCGACATCATGTGCGACCAGACCACCAACACCACGCAGCAGATCAAGGGCGGCACGAT
>NZ_LLWQ01000182.1 GCF_001447385.1 Paracoccus sp. MKU1
GATCACCCCGAGGAGCTGATCCACGGCATCACCCAGGCGCTTTACAACGAGAACACGCAAAAGCTGTTCGCCGCCGGCCATGCCAAGGGCAAGCTGATCACCTTGGACAATGCGACGCAAGGTGCGGGCATTCCGTTCCATCCGGGCGCCGAGCGTTTCTACAAGGAGGCCGGCAAGCTCGAATGAGCGCCCTCCAGGCTGACGAAAGGACGTGGCCGGAGTTCGCGGCCTTGGCCCTGAGCCGAACGGCGGAAACACTGAATGACCGAGAAACCGCGCCCGCTTACCGGTGATGCACGTCACGCGCTGGAGGGGACAGGATCACCAGGCCGTGATGCGCGCGGCTCATCCGGTCAGCGCGAGCGCGATGCCCCCGGCCGCGGCCAGCAGCACGACCACCCAGGGCGGTGCTTTCCAGGCGGTGAGCGCCACGAAACAGGCCAGTGCCAGAAGGAAGTCCCGCATGTTGCCGACCGCGCTGGTGAAGACCGGCGCATAAAGCGCGGCGCCCAGGATGCCGACCACGGCGGCATTGGCGCCCTGCATGAGCGATTGCACCGCCGCCATGGTCCGAAATCGGTCCCAGAAGGGCAGGGCCGCGATCAGGATCAGGAAGCCGGGCAGGAACACGGCGACCAGGGCAATGGCGGCCCCGGCAAGGCCGCTCGGCTCTGGGCCCTGCGCCGCGCCCAGATAGGCGGCAAAGGTGAACAACGGCCCCGGCACCGCCTGCGCCGCGCCATAACCGACCAGGAAAGCGTCCGCCGCGACGCGGCCGGTCTCGACCATCTCGGCTTGCAGCAGCGGCAGCACGACATGGCCGCCGCCGAAAACCAGCGCCCCGGCCCGATAGAAGCCGTCGAAGACGGCCCAGGCGCCCGATGAGCCGGCGGCCAGCGGCAGCAGGATCAGCAGCGCCGCGAAGGCTGCGAGGCTGATCGCGGCCTGGCCGTAACCGACCGGCACCGAGACATGGCCGCCCGGGGGCATCACCGTTCTCCGGCACAGGATCAGCCCGGCCAGGGCGCCGAAGCCGATGGCGCCCAGCATGCCGGGGCTGCCGGGCATGAAGGCCAGCATGGCGACGGCCCCGACGGCGATGGCGGCTCTTTCTCGGTCCGGACAGAGCGTCCTGGCCATGCCCCAGACGGCCTGCGCCACCACGGCGACGGCAACGATCTTGAGCCCATGCAGCGCGCCGCCGCCCACCACCCCGGATACCGAGGCCGCCGTCAGGGCAAAGATGACCATGACGATGGCGGAAGGCAGGGTGAAGGCGGCAAAGGCCGCCAGGGCGCCGAGCCAGCCGGCCCGCATCAGCCCGAGGGCGAAGCCCACCTGGCTGGAGGCCGGTCCGGGCAGGAACTGGCAGAGCGCAACCAGATCGGCATAGGCATGGTCGGACAGCCATTTCCGCCGCACCACCAGCTCATCGCGGAAAAAGCCCAGATGCGCGATCGGACCGCCAAAGGAGGTCAGGCCCAGCTTGAGAAAGGCGGCAAAGACCTCTCCGGGCGTGCCCCGGGCTTGCTTCGTCGCGGTGGTGTCCGTGCTGCCGTCCATTCCGCCTCGTCGTCGATACCAGCGGCCGTTGTCCCGCGGCCTCCCCCACAGCATACGCGATCATGTCCCCGGCTCCAGCCCTGCCAACTGGACTGTGTCGCCGCCCAGCAATCCCGGCTCGAAGCCGGTCAACGCGCAGGTGATCTCCATGGCCGCGCGTTCTGCGCCTTGCAGGGCCGCTTCGGCGGCGCGGGTCGCCTCGGCCTCGGTGGCGAAGGGATGGCGGATCTTCTTCAGCGGCGTGCCCGAGCCCGCTTGACCTTGTGCGTGACGCCGGTGCCGGTCTCGGTCCATTCCGCCTCGGCCGAGCGATAGACGGTGCGGCCCCGATAGGACCAGCTCCAATCCGTCAGGCGCTGCGGCGTGATCCTGGGCGGGGTCAGCGCGTCGCCGGCGGCGGTCTTGCCCTCGCCCCGGCGCTGAACCACCAGTGCGCCTCCGGCCGGCTTGCAGGTCGCATCGAGCTCGGCCGCGAGCCGGGTCAGGAAATGCAGGTTGCTTTCGGCGGTCTGGGCGAGGAAGGGCCAGCCGATACCGTGCGGGCTGTCTCCGACCACCGGTTTCAGCCCGGCCTCGCCGGCGACGGTCGAGACGATCTGCGGCAAGCTGCGGTCGATCCTGAAACGGGCGCGCGGCACGCGGATATCGTCCTTGAGGTCGACCGCGGTAACGGTGATCGACAGCGTCCGCACCGGGCCGCGCCCCGAGACCCCATCGACGGCATAAACCCCATCGGCGCCAGCGGGCTGCCGGCAAAGCCCAGCGAGACCTCCAGCCGCGCCTCGATCTCGGGAAAGGCGATGCGGCTGTCGCGGTTGTCGAGCTCGATCTCGACCCGGTCGGCCTTGTTGCCGTCCTCGTCCGTCACCAGCAGGCTGATCAGCCGGTCGCCGATCACCGCGCTGCGGTCGGTGCCATCGACGACGATTCGGAACGCGGGCTTCATGTCTGCTCCCAAAGCCGGATCAGTCCGGCCGCGACCGGTTCGGAAATCTCGGGCAGCGTGATTACCACCCCGGCCGGATAGACCGGGCCGAACACGGCCAGGCCGGGGCCCACCTCCAGCCCTTCGGGCACGTGGCGCTCGGATCCCAGCCGAGTATTGCAGATCGCATCCAGCATGTCGCCGTAGAAGGTGCGATAGATCGTGAACATGCCCATCGCCCTCATAGGCCAAGAGTGACATGGTGAACTCGATCTTGCGGGGCGCGCCGTCGGCCATGAACAGGCTCTTGCGCTCCTCGACCGAGGAAATCACCCAACGCTCCCAGACCCAGCCGAGACTATCGACCAGGATCAGCGGCCGACCCTGATCGGCGACCAGGCGCATCAGCGGCATTTGTTCCCTTTAAGTTCTTGCGGGCTGTTGTGAACTATAGGAGCCGCCGTGCTCACCAACATCACCTTGGCCGCGCCTGTCGCCCCCTGGCTGGGCGGCAAGCGCAACCTCGCCAAGCGCACCTGCACCATCATCGACGCCACGCTCTGCGTCACCTATGTCGAGCCTTTCGTGGGCATGGACGGCGTCTTCCTACGCCGCTCGACTCGGCCCAGGGTCGAGGTGATTAACGACCGCGCCAAGGACATCGTCAACCTGTTCCTGATTTTGCTGCGCCACTATCCGCAGTGCCTGGACACGCTGCGATTCCAACTGACCACCAGGGCCGAGTTCGAGCGCTTGGTGCGCGTGGACCGGGAGACGCTGACCGACCTGGAGAGGGCCGCCAGGTTCCTCTACCTGCAAAGGTTCGCATTTGGCGGCAAGGTCCCTGGGCGCAACTTCGGCGTGGCAAAGAAACGGCCGGGCCGGTTCAACCTGACCACGTTGGAGCCGATGCTGGGGGATCTGCACAGCCGCCTCATCGGCGTTGTGATCGAGTGCCTAGCTGGGGGACTTCATCCCCCGCTATGACAGCGCCGAGACCCTGTTCCATCTCGGCCCACCCTATTGGGGCTGACCTCTCATGGGCATGTTTTACTGGACCTATCCGAGTTCCTCCGGCGTCCCGCAGATCGTCGTGTCAAACGACGCGCACCATATCCAGATCCTGTAGATCTTCGCGCCAATATCCGCAGGGAGAAATTCAATCGACCTAGGCGCGCTTCATATGCGCAGGCCTAAGTCGTTGAAAATAATGGTGGGCGATAACGGATTTGAACCGCTGACATCTTCGATGTGAACGAAGCGCTCTACCGCTGAGCTAATCGCCCGATGCGCGCTAGATAGCCGCAGCCGCAGCAGGCTGCAAGAGGTTTCCGACGAAAAATCACACCTCGCCAGCGATGCGGCGGCGCAGGCGCAGGGTGATGACCTCGCCACCCGAACGGTCGTTGCGCCGGCTGATGCGGGCGCGGCCGAGCGGCGGCAAAGCCAGCGTCATGCCCGCGGCGATGGCCTCGTCCAGTTCGGCAAGGGTGGCTTCGACGACCGCCTTGACCTCGCTGTTGCGCAGGCCGGTCCGGCGTGCCACCTGCGCCAGGAGCTGCCGCTTTTGCAGCACCTTCGCCGGCTCCGGCTCGGCCATGCTCTCCCTTTCCGGTTTTTCCTCCGATCTTGCCATGAGCGAACTCCTTTCCGCTGGAGCCTCGGTCAAGAAAAAACCGCGCGGGAAGGCCCGCGCGGTTCGGGTGTCAGTGGGCGACCGCCGCGCCGCCGCTTCCCTGGTCACGGGTCGCGGCGAGGCGGGTGGCCTCTGCCGCTTCCTCGGCGGCCTCGTCCCATTCGATGGGCTCGGGCAGCCGCACCAGCGCATGTTGCAGCACCTCGCGCACGTGGCTGACGGGGATGATCTTCAGCCCTTCCTTCACATTGGCCGGGATCTCGGCCAGGTCCTTCTCGTTATCGGCCGGGATCAGCACCGTCTTGATGCCGCCGCGCAGCGCCGCCAGCAGCTTTTCCTTGAGCCCGCCGATGGCCAGCACATTGCCCCGCAGGGTCACCTCGCCGGTCATGGCAACATCCTTGCGGACCGGGATCTGCGTCAGCACCGAAACGATCGAGGTCACCATGGCGATACCCGCCGAGGGCCCGTCCTTGGGCGTCGCGCCTTCGGGAACGTGGACGTGGATGTCCACCGTCTCGAATTTCGGCGGCTTTATCCCGATTTCCGGGCTGATCGAGCGGACGAAGGAGGATGCGGCGTCGATCGATTCCTTCATCACGTCGCCCAGTTTCCCGGTCGTCTTCATGCGGCCCTTGCCAGGCAGCTTCAGCGCCTCGATCTGCAACAGATCGCCACCGACCTGCGTCCAGGCCAGGCCCGTCACCACGCCGACCTGGTCGTCCTTTTCGGCCAAGCCATAGCGATGGCGGCGCACGCCCAGGTATTCCTCGGCCTTCTCGGGCGTGACCTCGACCGACTTGACCTTGCCCTTGAGGATCTCGGTCACGGCCTTGCGGGCCAGCTTGGCGATCTCGCGCTCCAGGGACCGCACGCCCGCCTCGCGGGTATAGTAGCGGATCACATGGGTCAGCGCCTCGTCGGTCACCGAGAACTCGCCCTTGCGCAGCCCGTTCGCCTTGATCTGCTTGGGCAGCAGGTGCTGGCGCGCGATCTCGCGCTTTTCGTCCTCGGTATAGCCGGCCAGCGGGATGATCTCCATCCGGTCGAGCAGGGGGCCCGGCATGTTGTAGCTGTTGGCCGTGGTCACGAACATCACGTTCGACAGGTCGTATTCCACTTCCAGATAGTGGTCCACGAAGGTCGCGTTCTGTTCGGGATCCAGCACCTCCAGCATGGCCGAGGCCGGGTCGCCGCGGAAGTCCTGGCCCATCTTGTCGATCTCGTCGAGCAGGATCAGCGGGTTGGTGGTCTTGGCCTTCTTCAGCGCCTGGATGATCTTGCCGGGCATCGAGCCGATATAGGTGCGGCGGTGGCCGCGGATCTCGGATTCGTCACGCACCCCGCCCAGCGAGATGCGGATGAACTCGCGCCCCGTGGCGCGTGCCACCGACCGGCCCAGCGAGGTCTTGCCGACGCCCGGAGGGCCGACGAGGCAGAGGATCGGCCCCTTCAGCTTGGTCGAGCGGTTCTGCACCGCCAGGTATTCGACGATCCGCTCCTTGACCTTTTCCAGGCCGTAGTGATCGGCGTCCAGCACCTCCTCGGCCTTGCCGAGATCCTTGCGGATGCGCGACTTCACGCCCCAGGGCAGGGACAGCAGCCAGTCGAGATAGTTGCGGCTGACCGTGGCCTCAGCCGACATCGGCGACATCGACTTCAGCTTCTTCAGCTCGGCCTCGGCCTTTTCGCGGGCCTCCTTGCTGAACTTGGTCTGCTTGATCTTTTCTTCCAGCTCGGTGATCTCGTTCGAGCCATCCTCGCCGTCGCCCAGCTCCTTCTGAATGGCCTTCATCTGCTCATTCAGGTAGTATTCGCGCTGGGTCTTCTCCATCTGGGTCTTGACGCGGGACTTGATCTTCTTCTCGACCTGGAGGACCGACATCTCGCCCTGCATCAGGCCATAGACCTTTTCCAGGCGCTCGGCGATCACCAGCGTCTCGAGCAGTTCCTGCTTCTTGTCCAGCGCGATGCCCAGATGGCCGCTGACCAGATCGGCCAGACGCGCTGGATCGCGCGCCTCGGCCACGGCCGAGACGACTTCCTCGGGGATGTTCTTGCGCACCTTGACGTAACGCTCGAACTCTTCGGCCACGGCGCGGGTCAGGGCGGTCAGCGTATCCGATTCGCCCGGTTCCTCGGCCAGCATCTCGCAGCGGGCTTCAAAATAGTCGTCGTTCGGCACGAAATCGGTGATGCGCACGCGCTCGCGCCCCTCGACGAGAACCTTGACGGTCCCGTCGGGCAGTTTCAGGAGTTGCAGCACATTGGCCAGCACGCCGGTGCGGAAGATCCCCTCGGCAGCGGGCTCATCGACCGCGGCATCCTTCTGGGCTGCGAGAAGGATCGGGCGGTCCTGCTCCATCACGGCCTCGAGCGCCCGCACCGATTTCTCGCGTCCGACGAACAACGGCACGATCATGTGCGGGAACACCACGATATCCCGCAAGGGCAGGACCGGATGGGTGGTTTGGGCGAATTCGTTCATGGAATCAGTCCTTTCTCGCCAAGAGGCGCAACCCCTAAGGCAGGCAGTCTGCGCCCCCTGCTGGCTGACAAGATAGGAAGCCGGCGCAGGAGGTTCAATGGGCGATTGGTTCGCATTTTGTTCATGTCCGGCGCCGGTATTCCGGCGTGGAAAGGCCCCCGGACGGGTGCCGGGGGCCTTTGGCTGTCGTCAGACCTGGGTGGTGGACGCGTTCAGCCCTTGTCCTTGAAGAAACTGTTGATCTGCTCGTCGGCTTTTTCCTTGGTCCAGCCGTATTTCTCTTGCAGCTTGCCGGCAAGCTTGTCCTTCTTGCCTGCGACTTCGGTCAGTTCGTCATCGGTGAGGTCGCCCCATTTTTCCTTGACGCTGCCCTTGAGCTGGTTCCACTTGCCTTCGATGATATCCCAGTTCATCGGCACTCCTTTCGGTCGGATTGCATTTGCATGTGGAAATTGAACATCCGTTCCGGGTCGAGGGTTCCCGGATCGCCGCGGAAATCCCGACGCGGATCAGCCCGCGACGGCCCGAAGCCCCGCCAACTCGGCCAGAGCGGTTTGATCCAGAAAGGGAAAATGCCGGGCAAGGGATGCGCGGAAATCCGCTTCGGCCAGGGCGGTCAGGCCGCTGCCTGGGACAGGCGTGACCAGGCGCGAGTCGTGGCCCTGAAATTTCAGTTGCAGGGAACCGATGGGTCCGTGATCCAGCATCGCGGGAAAGCGGCGCATCAACGCGTAATGGCCGAAGGCAAAGATGCTGCGTTCGGGTCGTGACAGGCGCGCGGCGGCGCCGGCGGCGTGAAACGGGCGGACGAACTCGTAATACTTCGGCCCCGCGCCGGCGTAATGCGTGGCCAGCAATGCCCGGGGCAGGGAAAAGGCGAAGGCACCGTGGCTGCGCATGGTGTGCGCGGCGCCTGCAAGCCGGGCGATGTAATCGACGCAAAGGCAATCGTCATCGTCGAGCCGGAACTGGAGCGGCGGCTCGCCCGATGATGAGAACTCGGCCAGAAGTGGTGCCAGCGCGCTGCCGACATCCTCGGCCTCGGAGAACACCAGCCGCGCTTGCGGCAACGTCGCGCACAGCGCATGCAGCCGGTCCTGCCAGGACTTCGGCATGGCCGTCGAACTCAGCACGATGAAGTGGAAATCTGGCTCGGTCTGCGCCCGCAGCGAGGCCAGCGTGAGCCTTTCGAAACTGCGGAAGCGAAAGCGCAGCCGCGCTTCGTCGTAAAGCAGGGCGCGGCTGCGGCGCATGGCCTCGGCCTCTGCGGCGGAGCCGCGCTGGGTTCGCGCATAGGCACTCCAATCCCCCCGGCCGAGAAAGGAAAAACGGCAGATGCCGACGATCGGCAAGACCATGTCACCCCCAAAACCCGGCCGCTGCCCCGGCCGTCCGGAGGCGTCATCCCCGATCGGGGCGTGAAATGCAATTGGCAGGAAAGGCGGCGCGGCGCCCCGTTGCGCGAAGCCCGCCGCCAGCGCAGCATTCCGGGATCCGCGTCCAGAAACGCCACTGACCGGACCGGAAACTTAGCCGGTCGTCCTTGCGTCTGGCAACCGGCCGAAATCCCCGAAGTCGGCATTGTCTGCGGATATATATGACGCAATGCGTGGGCTGGCTCCGGTCGGCGCTGCATTCGCTGGCAGGACCGATAAGGTCGAAGAAGGCAAGAGCCGTGACGCAGCAAGGTGTCGCCAGATGCCTTAAGGCTCGCCGTGCCGTGGAATATCGATCCGCTCACCCCAGGCGTGATTCATATCAAGGAATACACGTCATGCGATTGCGCCGGATATTCCTGATGGTTTGGCTGCAAATCAGGCGGTTCAGGCAACTTTCCCCAAGGGTATCGGCGGAAAAGCGCCATGGATTCATAGAAATGATCGACAGGGCTTTGGCAGGATGTCAAATTCGGAAAAGTAGCGACCGGGTGAGGACGGTGCCCACGTCTCACCCGGTCTCGCCGTACCTGTAAAAGTGGAAATCGTTCAACGGCTGAAGCCACCCTGCAATGAAAGCCGGTGAGCGGGAACCTGCCTTTTTGGTGAGGTTCATGGCGCATTTTTATCTGCCCGTGCAATTTATGCGTGTTTATGGCCTTTAATCGGTGCCCCATATCGCATTCGGGTTGAGTATGGGAATCTGAATTCCTCTCTGGAATGGAGCGGCGTCTTGTTGCTAAGACCTGTCGCGGTAAAGATTCGCATGACGGGAAATGCCATGACGGAGAAGGGCCAGGATCGGGACCCGACGGATTTGCGCCCCGCCGCTCGTGCGACCGAACGGGCCGCGCGTCAGGCGGCCAACCGTGCCGAGCGCGAAGCGCGGCGCAAGGCGCGCCAGGCCGAGCGTGCGGCGCGCCGGGCCGACGCGGCCGCCGGGGGTTTGGCCGGCCGGCCCGACCCGGTGCAGGCGGCCCTCTTCAACATCCTGCTGATCGGGCAGGGCATGCGGCTGGGCATGGAAGCCGTGCTGTTCGCCGCCAGCCTGCGCCGCCATGCGCCCGACTGGCGCGGCCGGCTGATCGTCGCGGAGCCGCGGCCCGAGGGCGCCTGGGCCGGCGCGCAAACCCTGATGCCCGAGCCCGTCCGCCAGGCGCTTGCCGGTTTCGGCGCCGAGATCCTGCCCTTTACCGCCCGGCATTTCGGCGCGCGCTATCCCTATGGCAACAAGATCGAGGCCCTGGCGGTCCTGCCGCCCGGTGAGCCGTTCATCTTCTTCGACAGCGACACGCTGGTGACGGGACCGCTGGACCGGCTGCCCTTCGACTTCTCGCGCCCCTCTGCCTCGATGCGCCGGACCGGAACCTGGCCCGAGCCGCCGCTCTACGGTCCCGGCTATGGCGCGATCTGGAAATCGCTCTATGATCGTTTCGGGCTGGACTACGAAAGCTCGCTCGACCGCAGCCAGCCCGACGAGCATTGGGAACGTTACCTCTATTTCAATGCCGGCTGGTTTTTCGGCGCCGATCCGCAGGAATTCGGCCGGTGTTTCCTCGACTGGGCGCTGGCGATCCGCGACGATCCGGGCGAGGCGCTGGCCTGCCAGAAGCTCGAGGTACTGCTGGACCAGGTGGCGCTTCCGCTGGTGATCCATGCGCTCGGCGGCGGGCGCCCGGCTCCGGATCTGGCCGACCTCGACGGCGAGGTGACCTGCCATTACCGAGACCTGTCGCTGCTCTATGCCCGTGAGGGCGATGCCGCCGTCGAGACGGTCGAGGCGCTGCTGCGCGATCCGCGCCTCGCGCCCCTGGCCGAGACCTGGGAGCCGGCCAGGAAGATCGTGCTGGATGGGGTGGGGCGCAGCAGCATCCGCCCCATGTTCGACCGCCGCGCGCCCCTGAGCGAAGGACGGACGCGGCAGATGCTGAAGAAGGCCGGTCTCTGGCTCCGCTAGCGGCGGATGCCCCGCAGCCGCGCGGCGCGGAGATGCGCCGCGCTGCGGGCCGGCCGCGGGCGGGTTACCGCTCGCTCAGTACCGCGTCGCAACGGGCGCAGGTGCCGGGATGCTTGTGCCTGCCGACATCGGGCAGGATCTTCCAGCAGCGCTGGCATTTCTCGCCCTCGGCCGGCTCAAAAACCACGCCGATGCCCGGCACTTCCGACAGCCGGAACGCCTCGCCCGGGGCCGGGTCGGCGGTCAGGCTCAGGTCCGACGTGATGCAGATGTCGGCGAAATCCACCGATTTCAGCGCCTTGAGCTCATCGGCCTCTTCGACATGCACCACCGGGGCGGCTTCCAGGCTGGCGCCGATCACCTTGTCGCTGCGCTTGATCTCCAGCGCGGCGGTGACCACGCGGCGGACCCGGCGGATGGTTTCCCATTTCCGCGCCAGCGGTTCGTTCAGCCAGTCGGTCGGGGTGGCCGGGAAGTCCTGCAAATGCACCGAGCCCTCCTCGGAGGGGAAGCGGCTCAGCCAGACATCCTCCATGGTGAAGGGCAGGATCGGTGCCAGCCAGGTGACCAGCCGGTGGAACAGCAGGTCCAGCACGGTCCGCACCGCCCGCCGCCGCAGCGCATCGGGTGCGTCGCAGTAAAGCGCGTCCTTGCGAATGTCGAAATAGAAGGCCGAGAGATCCACCGTGGCGAACTGGAACACGGTCTGGAACACGCCCTGGAAGTCGAAGCTGTCATAGCCCTTGCGCAACTGCCGGTCGATCTGCGCAAGGCGATGCAGCACCCATTGCTCCAGCTCCAGCTCCGGCATCTCGGCCGGGTCGATGCGTTCGGCCTCGGTGAAACCGGCAAGGTTGCCCAGGATGAAGCGCAGCGTGTTGCGCAGCCGGCGATAGCTGTCGGCGGTGCCCTTGAGGATCTCGGGCCCGATGCGCTGGTCGGCGGTGTAATCGGTCTGCGCCACCCAGAGCCGCAGGATGTCGGCACCGTATTGCTTGATGACCTCGGCCGGCACGATGGTGTTGCCGAGCGATTTGGACATCTTCATGCCCTTCTCGTCCAGCGTGAAGCCATGCGTCACCACATTGCGATAGGGCGCCCGGCCCTTGGTCGCGCAGGCCTGCAAGAGCGAGGACTGGAACCAGCCGCGATGCTGGTCGGTGCCCTCCAGATAGACATCGGCGATGCCGTCCGGCGCCCCGTCGGCGCGGTCGCGCAGCACGAAGGCATGGGTCGAGCCGGAATCGAACCAGACGTCCAGCACATCCATGACCTGCTCGTAATCCTCGGCGGCGACGATGCCGGCCAGCACCTCGTCCTTGAAGCCGGCACGATACCAGACATCGGCACCGTCCTTCTCGAAGGCGGCGATGATGCGGTCATTCACCCGCTGGTCGCGCAGCAGGAAGTCCGGATCGGCGGGCTTGGCGCCCTTCTTCACGAAGCAGGTCAGCGGCACGCCCCAGGCGCGCTGGCGCGACAGCACCCAGTCGGGCCGGTTCTCGACCATGGAATGGATGCGGTTGCGCCCCGATTGCGGCCACCATTTCACCAGCCTGTCGATGCTGGTCAGTGCCCGGGCGCGGATGGTGTCGCCATATTCGCCCATACCGTCGGTCAGCGCGTGGTCGATGGCGGCGAACCATTGCGGCGTGTTGCGATAGATCAGCGGCGCCTTGGAGCGCCAGCTATGCGGATAGGAATGCTTGATCTTGCCCTTGGCCAGCAGCGCGCCCGCCCAGGCCAGCTGCTTGATGACGCTGACATTGGCCGGGCCTTCCTTGCCGTCCGGCCCGATGATCGCCTGGCCCCCGAACAGCGGCAGGTCGGCGCGATAGCAGCCGTCCGGCTCGACATTATAGGTCATCGGCAGCTTGTGCTTCAGCCCAAGCTGATAGTCGTCGTCGCCATGGCTGGGCGCGGTATGCACGAAGCCGGTGCCCGCGTCTTCGGTCACATGTTCGCCGGGCAGCATGGGCACGTCATAGTCCCATTCGCCCGCGCCGCCCTCCACGCCGCGCAGCGGATGCGACAGCACCAGCCCCTCCAGGTCGGCCGCCGCCACGTCCTGGACGCGCTGCCAGTCCTCGATCCTCGCCGCCTGCCGCACGCTCTCGGCCAGCGCATCGGCCAGCACCAGCAGCTCGCCGGTTTTCGCGGTGGCGTTCTCGGCCACCGCGCCCACGCGATAAAGCCCATAGGCCACGTCCGGATTATAGGCCACCGCGCGGTTCTGCGGGATGGTCCAGGGGGTGGTGGTCCAGATCACCACGCTTGCGGGTTTCTCCGTTGCCCAAATACCCGCCGACCCGGTGACGGCAAAGCGCACCCAGATGGTATGGCTGGTATGGTCGTGATATTCGACCTCGGCCTCGGCCAGCGCGGTCTTCTCGACCGGCGACCACATCACCGGCTTCGAGCCCTGGTAGAGCGCGCCGTTCATCAAGAGCTTCATGAACTCGGCCGCGATCACCGCCTCGGCGTGATAGTCCATGGTCAGGTAGGGGGCGTCCCATTTGCCGGTGACGCCCAGCCGCTTGAACTCCTCGCGCTGGATGTCGACCCATTCCTCGGCAAAGCGGCGGCATTCCTGGCGGAACTCGACCATGTCGACCGCGTCCTTGTCCTGCCCGGCCTTGCGGTATTTCTCCTCGATCTTCCATTCGATCGGCAGGCCGTGGCAGTCCCAGCCCGGCACATAGCGGGCGTCGCGGCCCATCATCTGGTGGCTGCGCACCACGATGTCCTTGATGGTCTTGTTCAGCGCGTGGCCGATATGCAGGTTGCCGTTCGCATAGGGCGGGCCGTCATGCAGGATGAAGGGCGCGCGGCCCGCGGCGCGCTCGCGCAGCCGGTCGTAGATGCCGATGCGCTCCCAGCGGGCCAGCCATTCCGGCTCGCGCTGCGGCAGGCCGGCGCGCATCGGGAAATCGGTCTGGGGCAGGAAGACGGTGTCGCGGTAATCGGGCGCGGCTTGGGTCTCGGTGGTCGTGTCGCTCATCTGGCGGGAATCCTTCGGTGGCTGGGCAGGCATGCGTGACCCGGCGGCGAGGGGCTCCTACGCCGCCGGGCGAGTAATTCGAAAGATCCCGGCCCTGCTGAACATGCGCGGGTTATAGGAAACCGCCCCGACCCCTGCAAGCGCGGCTTGCACCCGCGGCCCGCCTCGGGCAGCAAGCGGCCATGAGCTACAGGATCGCCATCGCCGGCGCCGGGATCGGCGGCCTCGCCGCTGCCGCGCTGCTGGCCCGCGAGGGCCACGCCGTCACCCTGTTCGAGCGTTTTGCCGCGCCGCGCCCGCTGGGCTCGGGCCTGGTGATCCAGCCGGTTGGGCTGGCCGTGCTGGACCGGATCGGCGCGGGCGAGGACACCCGCCGCCTCTCCAGCCCCATCGCCCGGATGCTCGGGCACGAGGCGCGGGGCCGCAAGGTGCTGGACGTCTCCTATCCGGCGGCGGCGCCGGGTCGCGGCATCCACCGGGCCACGCTGTTCCAACTGCTCTGGGACCGGGTCGCCGCGCTCGGCCTGCCGGTGGTGACCGGGGCCGAGATCGCCGCGGCGCCGCCGGACGGGGCGGGACGGCGGCTCATGCTGGCCGACGGGCGCGATTTCGGACCCTTCGACCTGGTGGTCGATGCCAGCGGCGCCGGCTCGCGCCTGTCGCCGCTCAAGGCGCGGCCGCTGGGCTATGGCGCGATCTGGGGCACGGTGCCCTGGCCCGGGACGGATTTCCCCCGCGACCAGCTGCGGCAGCGTTACCGCGGCGCCGGCCGCATGGCGGGCGTGCTGCCCATCGGCTGCCTGCCCGGCGACCCGGTGCCGCGTGCTGCGGTGTTCTGGTCCATGCCGCTGGCCGAGCTCGACCGCTGGCCGCAGACCCCGGTCGCGGATTGGCGCGCCCAGGTCGCCGCGCTCTGGCCGCAGATGACGCCGTTCCTGGAGCCAATTCACACCAATGCCCAGATGACCCAGGCGCACTACGGACACGGCACGCTGCGCCGTCCCTTTGCGCCGGGCCTGGTCCATATCGGCGATGCCGCGCATCGCGCCAGCCCGCAGCTGGGGCAGGGGGCGAACATGGCGCTGCTCGATGCCCTGGCGCTGGCCCATGCCCTGCGCCGCCCGCTCGAGGATGCCTTGCCGGATTACGCCGCCATGCGCCGCTGGCATGTGCGCATCTACCAGGCGATGAGCGCCGCCTTCACTCCGATGTATCAGTCGGGCAGCCGCAGCCTGCCCTGGCTGCGCGACCTGGTGCTCGCGCCGCTCTCGACCCTGCCGCCGCTGCGGGGCGGGCTGACGCATCTTGTCGCAGGCACCATGATCCCGCCGCTTTCCGGGATGCGCGATCCGTGACGGGCTTGCAGGACCGGCCGCAGGGGTCCATATCCGCCGCATGATCCCGCCCCGTTTCGACGTCACCCCCGAACAGATCGACCGCGTCGTCGCCACCTTCTACGCGGCGATCCGCCGGCACGAGGTGCTGGGCCCGGTCTTCGCCGCCCATGTTGCCGACTGGCCCGAGCACGAGGCCAAGATCGCCCGCTTCTGGCGCAACGCCATTCTTTACGAGCGCGGCTATGACGGCAACCCGATGCAGGTCCACATGCGCGCCGGCGATGTGAGGGCCGAGCATTTCGCCCCCTGGCTCATGCTCTTCGACGAGACCCTGCGCCGCACGCTGCCGCCCGAGACCGCCAGGGCCTGGTCGGCGCTCGCGCATCGCATCGGGGCCGGGCTGCGCATGGGGGTCGAGGACCTGCGCGAGCGCCGCCCCGGCCCGCCGGTCTTGCGCTGAGCCGCGCAGGGGTGTAAACAAAACGGGAACATCCAGAGGGGCTTCCCGATGAAGATCGACTATCTCGAATTTTCCTCGCCCGACCTGCCGGCCACGAAGGCTTTCTTCGCCCGCGCCTTCGGCTGGAGCTTCAACGACTACGGCCCCGACTATCAGGAGATGGCCGATGCCGGCCTTGCGGGCGGCATCGCCGCCGGCCCGCTGGCCCCGCCGCTGGTGATCCTGAAGGCCGATGATCTAGAGGCGGCCCTGGCCCGGGTGACCGAGGCCGGGGCAACGATCACGAGGCCGATCTTCGGCTTTCCCGGCGGCCGCCGTTTCCAGTTCCGCGAGCCGGGCGGCACCGAAATGGCCGTCTGGTCCGAACGCTAGCGCCGCGGCGGCCGCGCCTTGTAGACCGGCAGCCGCCAGCCGAAGCTCATGCCCCCGGCGCGCAGCAGCAGCACCATGGCCGCGCAGCCGATCAGCGCCCAGCCGCGTCCGGTGCCAAGCGTCAGCAACAGCAGCGCCGTCACTGCCCCGCCAAAGGCGGCGGTGACGTAAAGCTCCCCCTGCTTCAGCACCAGCGGCACCTCATTCCCGACCACGTCGCGCATCAGCCCGCCGAAAGTGCCGGTCATCACCCCCATCAATACCGTGACCACCGGGCTCACCCCGGCCTCCAGCGCCACGCCCACGCCCGCCGGCACCGCGACCGCCAGGGCAAAGGCATCCAGCCACAGGATGGCGCGATAGCGGCTTTCCAGCCGATGCGCGGTAAAGAACACCACGATCGCCGCGCCGGCGGTCAGCAGCAGCAGCTCGGGCCGACCGACCCAGAACACCGGCGCCCGGCCCAGCACCAGGTCGCGCAAGGTGCCGCCGCCGATCCCGGTCAGCGTAGCGAAAAAGATGAAGCCGACCACGTCCAGCTGCCCGCGACTGGCGACCAGCGCCCCGGTCAGGGCAAAGACCAGCACGCTGGCATAGTCCAGCAGCGGAATCAGCGCGTCGAGGCTCACCCCGAGACCTTCGCCGGCTTGAAGGGCGCCATGCCCGCCCGCGCCAGCTCATCGGCGCGCTCGTTCTCGGGATGGCCGGCATGGCCCTTGATCCATTCCCAGCGCACCTTGTGCCGGGCCTGCGCCGTGTCCAGCCGCTGCCACAGGTCGGCGTTCTTCACCGGCTTGCGGTCTGCGGTGCGCCAGCCGTTCTTCTTCCAGCCATGGATCCATTGCGTGACGCCGTTCTTCACATAGGCGCTGTCGGTGGTCACGGTGATCTCGCTGGGCCGTGTCAGAGCCTCCAGGGCCGAGATCGCGGCCATCAGCTCCATGCGGTTGTTGGTGGTCTCGGCCTCGCCCCCCGACAGCTCGCGCTCCTTCAGCACGGTGTCGCCCTCCATGGCGCGCATCAGGACGCCCCAGCCGCCGGGGCCGGGATTGCCGCTGCAAGCGCCGTCGGTCCAGGCGAACAGCGCATTCATGCCTCGATCCCCTCGTAGCCGGGCAGGGCGGCGATGCGATCGAGCCAGCGCCCGATGCCCGGGAAACGCGCCATGTCGAAGCCGCCCCGGCTGCCCGCTGTATGGGTGTAGCCGTAAAGGCAGAGATCGGCGAGGCTGACGGCATCGCCTGCCAGCCAGTCATGCCCGGCCAGCCGGTCCTCCATCACCTGCAACAGCGCATGGCCGCGCTCCAGCAGCTCCGCCATGCGCTCGGGCGTCGCCTGCGCGCGGCGATGCGGATAGACCTGCAAGGCCGCGCGCACGGCGATCACGCCCTCATGCTGGTTCTGCTCCCAGAACATCCAGCCCAGCATGGCGGCGCGCCCGAAGGCGTCCTCCGGCACGAAGAGCGTGCCCTCGCCCAGCCAGCACAGGATCGCGTTCGATTCCGGCAGCAGCCGCCCGTCATCCAGTTCCAGCACCGGCGCCTTGCCGAAGGGCAGCCGCCCCGCCGCCTTGGCCGCCTCCAGCGCCTCGGTCAGGTATTCGACATCCACGACCTCGCAATCGCGGCCCAGGAGCGCCAGCAGCAGCCGCACCTTGTAACTGTTGCCCGAGGACGGCATCGACCAGAGCTTCATCCCGACCCTTTCTCCGTTTCAAAAATACTCCGGGGGAGGCCCGCAGGGCCGGGGGCAGCGCCCCCCGCAGCCGTGCGCCCCGGCTCAGGCTTCGCGCAAGACCCGCGGCACCTTGAACTCGACATTCTCGCGCGCCGTCTCGACCATCTCGACGGTCAGGTCGTAGCGCGCCCGAAAGGCCGCGACCACCTCGTCGACCAGCACCTCGGGGGCCGAGGCGCCGGCGGTCACGCCCACCGCCCGCGTCCCCTCGATGGCCCGCCAGTCGATCTGGTCGGCCCGCATCACCAGCTGCGAATAGGCGCAGCCGGCGGCGCTGCCCACCTCGACCAGCCGGCGCGAGTTGGAACTGTTCGGCGCCCCGATCACCAGAAGCGCGTCGATCCGCCCGGCGATGGCCTTGACCGAGGCCTGCCGGTTGGTCGTCGCATAGCAGATGTCCTCCTTGGCCGGGCCTCTGATGCCCGGAAACCGCGCCTGCAAGGCGGCGACGATGGCGGCGGTATCATCGACCGACAGCGTGGTCTGGGTGATGAAGGCCAGCCGCGCGGGGTCGCGCGGTTCGATCCCGGCCACGTCCTCGACGGTCTCGACCAGCAGCACCTCGCCCTCGGGCAATTGCCCCATGGTGCCCAGCACCTCGGGATGGCCGGCATGGCCGATCATCACCATCTGCAAGCCCTCGGCGTGATGGCGCTCGGCCTCGACATGGACCTTGCTGACCAGCGGGCAGGTGGCGTCGACAAAGACCATCTCGCGCCGCCGCGCCTCGGCCGGCACGGCCTTGGGCACGCCATGCGCCGAGAAGATCACCGGCCGGTCGTCGGGGCATTCGTCCAGCTCCTCGACGAAGACCGCGCCCTTGTCGCGCAAGGAGTCCACGACGAACTTGTTGTGCACGATCTCGTGGCGGACATAGACCGGCGCACCCCATTTCTGCAACGCCATCTCGACGATCTTGATGGCGCGGTCCACGCCGGCGCAAAAGCCGCGCGGCGCGGCCAGGTAAAGGGTCAGGGGCGGTTTCTTGTCCATGGGCCTCACCTAACCCCGGCAGGGGCCTGCCGCAAGGGATCAGGCGCCCTCGAAACTGGTCAGGGCGTGGACCTCGTGGCCCAGCCCCTCCAGCAGCGCCCGCCCGCCCAGCTCGGGCAGCTCGATCACGAAGGCGCAGCCCACGATCTCGGCCCCCAGCCGCTCGCAAAGCGAGATGCCGGCCGCCGCGGTGCCGCCGGTGGCCAGCAGGTCGTCGACGATCAGCACCCGCTCGCCGGGACGCAGGGCGTCGTCATGGACCTCCATCACCGCCTCGCCATATTCCAGCGCATAGGCCTGGCTGATGACGGCGCCGGGCAGCTTGCCCTTCTTGCGGATCGGCACGAAGCCCACCGAAAGCTGATGCGCCACCGCGCCGCCCAGGATGAAGCCGCGCGCCTCCAGCCCGACGACCTTGTCGATATCCTCGCCGGCATAGGCGGCCAGCAGCTGGTCCACCGCCATGCGAAAGCCGCGCGCATCGGCGAACAGCGTGGTCACGTCGCGAAACAGGATGCCCTCATGCGGGAAATCGACGATGGTGCGGATATAGTCGCGCACCGTGCGGCTGTCGCGGCGGCGCTTTTCCGGCCGGTTCTTCATCAGGGGCGCTCCATCTCGAAGGTCTCGGTGGTGATGGTGTAGTCCTTGTAGCCCATGCGCGACAGCCAGCCGGTGCCGTGCAGGTCGAAGCGGCCGTCCTTCAGGCAATCCTCCCGCAGGTGGATGCCGGTGACGACGCCCAGCACCATGTAATTCGCCTCGCCCGCCAGCCGCAGGATGCGCGTGGCGCGGCATTCCAGCGCCGCGGCGGCACCGGCCACGCGCGGGCAGTCGATGGTCTGGCATTCGGCGGGCTCGATGCCGGCCGCCTCGAATTCGTTCACCCCGGCGGGGAAGGCGGCCGAACTCGCGTTGACCTGATCCTTCAGCGGGCCGTCGGCGATGTTGACGCAGAACACCCGCGATTCGGCGATCTGCGCCACGCTGTCCTTGGTGCCGTTCCGGTCCGGCTTGGCCGCGGTCGAGGCGAACATGACCTGCGGCGGCACATAGGCGGTCAGGTTGAAGAAGGAATAGGGCGCCAGGTTGTCGCCCTGCCGGCCGCGGGTCGAGATCCAGCCGATAGGCCGCGGCGCCACGATGGCGTTCAAAGGGTTGTGCGGCAGACCGTGGCCGTCCTGGGGTCGGTAGAACATGGCTGGCCTCGCTGTTCCCTGGGTGATGCGGGCCCCAGAAGTGACCCCATGCGCGCGGCACGTCAAGCCTCGCCGTTCTCGCTGGCCCTGCCCCGCGGATTTTGCATCTTGTGATCCCGCAGGCGGTTTTCGCGGCCGCGCCTGCATGTTACGCGGTCCCTGCGCCGCGTCAGGCCCGAGCCCCGAATCCCGATCCCAGCAGCGGAGGCAGGATGTACGAACTTTGCCCCGAGACCCCCGCCGACACGCCCGAGGTCGAGGCGCTGCTGGACCTGTGCTTCGCTCCGGGGCGGACGGCGCTGTCCTCCTACCGGCTGCGCGACGGCGTTGCCCCGGTCGGGCCGCTTTGCCTGATGCTGCGCAACGATTTCGGCGCGCTGATGGGCGCGATCCGCTATTGGCCGGTGCGCGTGGGCGGGCGGCCGGTGCTGCTGCTGGGGCCGGTGGCGGTGCATCCGATCACGCAGGGCGAGGGGTTGGGCGCGCTCTTGATGCGCGAAAGCCTGACACGGGCGGCCGAGATGGGCTGGCAGCGGGTGATGCTGGTGGGCGACATGCCCTATTATCAACGTTTTGGCTTCTGGAAGCTCGAGGATGTTGAGATGCCGCCCCCCACCAACCCCGACCGCGTGCTGGGGCTGGAACTGGTGCCCGGTGCCTGGGCCGGGATCACCGGCCCGGTCGAGCGCGAGACCGGCGGAGCCGCCGCCGGCCTGCGCGAGATGCGCCGCGAGGGCTGCACCGAGGTCGAGCCGCCGGATCACTCGGCATAGGTGAAATCCTGCGGGTGGTTGGCCAGGCTGCCGGTCAACGCGGCGTAAAGGATGGTGCGGCCGTCGATGGTCTCGGGCCCGCCCGCCATGCCGAGCCAGGTCAGCAGTTCCGCCCCCTCGCCGTCGCGGACCGAAAGTACCCCATGGGCCAGGCCGCTGTCGGGGGCATAAAGCACCGCGAACTGGTTTTCCGCGCAGTCATGCTGCTGGCACGCCATCATGGCGAGATATTCCCGGCCGCCGAAGGCCACCTTCTGGGTGGGCGAGATGACCGCGCCCTCGCGCAGCCATTCGGGCATCTGGTGCCCCTCGGCCATCTTCTCGACGGCGGCGGTCAGGCCCTGGTCCTTGCCCAGATCGGCCAAGGTCAGCCTGGCTTCCGGCACGGCATCGGAGGCCGCAGCCTGGGCCGCCCCGGGCGTTCCGTCCTGCGTCGATTCCTGTGCGGTGGCCTGGGCGGGTTCCTGCGCCGGTTGGGTCGCCGGGTCGGCCTCTTGCGCCAATCCGGCTTGCCCCAGGGCCAGGGCAGCAGTCAATGTCAGGGCCGGGATCATGCGGCGGATGCTCATTCCAGTCTTCCTTGTCCTTGTCCCGCCGCTATGCGGCAGGTTTGCATTCTTCCGTCGGAACCCCGGTGACGCCTTGCGGGTTCCCTTGCCGATGCCCAGTTCTGGTGCAAGCCAGACAACCCAGAGAAGCCGCAGGATGACCGAACAAAGCCAAATCCCCGTCCGCCAGGCCGTGCTGCCTCCGATCGACGACCCGACCGTGCATGCCGCGATCGACCGGCTGGCGCGGCGCTATCTTCAGGCGGGCGGCGTGGCGATGGAGCTGCTGACCGCCGTCGGCGGTAAGGCCGAGGGGCTGATCGAACGCCTGCCGGCCCCGGTGCGCGGGCGCATGGACCGGATCACCCTGGCGGCGCTGAACCGCGCCTTCGACGCCGCCTCGCGCTCGCGCGGGATGCTGCGGGATCGCGGCGACCTGTTCAACCGGATGCTGTCGACCACCTCGGGCGCGGTGGGCGGGCTCGCGGGGATCGGCGGCGCCATGCTGGAACTGCCGGTGACGGTCACGCTGCTTTTGCGCGCGATCATGGACATCGCCGCCGAGCACGGCTTCGACCCGGTCTCGGACGAGGCGCGGCGCGAGGCGCTGCATGTCTTTGCCTCGGCCGGGCCGCTTGCCGATGACGACGGCACCGATCTGGGCCTGCTGGCCGCGCGCATGACCATCACCGGCCAGACCGTGCAGGCGCTGATCGCGCGGGTGGCGCCGCGGCTTTCCGCCTCGCTGGCGCAGAAGCTGGCGGCGCAGGCCGTGCCGGTCCTGGGTGCCATTGCCGGGGCTTCGATCAATTACAGTTTCACCCGCTATTATCAGGAACTGGCGCGAGTGCATTTCGGCCTGCTGCGGCTGTCGCAGGAAACCGGCATCCCGCGCGAGGCGCTGGCCGAGGCCTTGGAGCTGCGCATGATCCAGCTGCGCCCCAATACCGCCGCGCGCAAGCTGTCGCGGCGCGGCTAGCCGCCCTTCGGCTATTCCCCGGGTTCGGCGGCCAGTTCCAGCACGCTGGCCGGGGCCTCCAGGTGATCGGTCCGCAACGGGGCCGAGGGCCGGGCCAGGCGCGATTTCACCACCCAATGCAGCCGCTCCTGCGCACGGGTGATGGCGACATAGGCCAGCCGCTTCCACAGTGCGATGCCGGCTTCCGAGCGGCCCGACCATGCGGCGGCGGCGATGTCGGGGGCAAAGACCTGCACATCGGGCCATTGCGAGCCCTGCGCCTTGTGGATCGTCACCGCCGCGCCATGCAGGAAGGCCGCGCCCATGCGGGCGGCAAAGGGGATGAAGGGCTCCTCGACATCCGGCATCTCGATCTTGACAATGCTGGCGGCGGAAAGCCGCGGCTCCTCGGCGCCTACGACATGCAGGCGCGAGAAGCCGGGCTTGCGCCCCGGTCCCAGATAGATCACCTGCGCGCCCTTGATCAGCCCGCGCGCCTCCAGGTCGATGCGCTTCTTGCGGTGCTTCAAGGGCAGTTCCAGCCCGTCGCAGATCAAGGGCTCGCCCGGCAGCAGCGCGTCGCCCGGAGCGCCATAGGCGGAACGGAAGGCCTGGATCAGCTTGATGCGGGTGATGTTGCGCCAGACCAGAACCGGGCTTTGCGCCATCAGGTCGCTCTCGACCCGCTCGGCCCAGATCACCCGGGGATCGCGGGCGGCGGCCTCGCGGATCATGCGCTCGAAGGTGTCGAATTCCAGCGCCGGATCGGCCAGCGCATGGGCAAGGTCGAGGATCGGGCTGTCGCCCTCCTGCCGGTGGATGCGGTCCAGCATCAGCCGCTGCGAAGCCGCGAGCCGGTCGAAGACCATTTCGCCCGACTGCCCGACCGGGGCCAATTGCGCCGGGTCGCCGAACAGGATCAGGATCGGGAAGATCTCGCGCAGGTCCTCGAACTGGCGCTCGTCCAGCATCGAGGCCTCGTCGATCAGCCCGATGTCCAGCCCGTCCTCGCGCCGCTTCCACCCGCGGATGAAGTCCGAGCCGCGCAGACCCGCGGCCGCAAGGGCGCCGGGGATCGAGGCGTGCTGGTCGTAAAAGGCCTTCGCGCGGTCCAGCGCAGCCTCGGTCAGCCCCTCCATCAGCCCCTCGACCGAGGGCCGCTCGCCCGCGCCGGTCAGCCAATCGGCGATGCGCTCGTATTCCGGGTCATAGACCGGGGTATAGAGGATGCGGTGGATCGTCGTCGCCGGCACTCCGCGCATGCGCAGCACGAAGGCCGCCTTGTTGGTCGGGGCAAGGATGGCCACGGTGCGGCGGTCCTTGCGTTTCTTGCCCTCGTAATCGCCCGAGACGATATCGACTCCTGCCGCCTTCAGCGCCTTGGTCAGTTCGGCGAGCAGCAGGGTCTTGCCCGAGCCGGCCTTTCCGATCACCGCCATGACCCGGCCCCTGCCGGGTTTCGGCGGCGCGATCTCCTCCGAGACCAGGTCGATGCCGGAGTCTTCCAGCGCGGCGGCAAGCGCGTCCCAGGCTTCGGCCTGATCGGGGGAAAGGGCAGGCAGGGTCATGCGCCCTTGTTAGCCCGCCGCGCGAGGGGCGGAAAGGCCGATCCGGTGGCGCTGCCGCGATTTGGGTATTTGGACAACGAAGAAGACCCATCCCGGCCTGATCTTCTCTGTTGCCCAAATACCCATGCGAGGCTGAAGCGTTCAGGCCCGCTCATCCTTGGGCGAGCCCATCACGACATGGGTGGTGATGGTGGCGATCTGCGGAAAGGCGCCCAGGACCTCGGTATGAAAGCGGCGATAGGCGTCCAGATCGCGCACCTCGACGCGCAGCAGATATTCGACCGAGCCGGTGATGTTGTGGCATTCCCGGACCTGCGGCGCCGCGAGGCAGGCGCGCTCGAAGGCCTGCTGCGCCTCGTTCGAATGGCGGGAAAGGCCCACCGTGACATAGGCGGTGAAGCCCGCCGCGCGGGCGGCGGGGGCGATGATCGCGCGATAGCCCTGGATGGCGCCGCGCCGCTCCAGCTCCTGCACCCGGCGCAGGCAGGCCGAAGGCGAGAGCCCGACCTCGGCGGCGAGCTGCTGATTCGGAATGCGGCCGTTTCGCGCGAGAATCTGCAAGATCCGCGCGGAGATGAGATCAATCTCGAGTTCAGATTGTTCCTGTACGGCCTTCATTCGCAAATCAGGTCGGAAATTGCATCAGAATCACAATATCATTGCTGGATCTTTTGGGAAATCCGCAATGTCGCACCAGATCCTTGTGGCGCTTGTCGCCTTCGCCTTCGTCACCTCGGTTACGCCGGGGCCCAACAACCTGATGCTGATGGCCTCGGGCGCGAATTTCGGCATTCGCCGCAGCATTCCGCATCTTCTGGGCGTGGCGCTGGGCTTCGGCGCCATGGTGGCGCTGTTGGGGCTGGGCGTGGACCGGCTGATCGCCGGGGCGCCGCGTCTGGCCGAGGTGCTGAAATGGGTCAGCATGGCCTATGTGCTGTGGCTCGCCTGGAAGATCGCCCATGCTTCGGCGCCCGGAACCGCGGGCGCGGCGGCGCGGCCGATGAGCTTTCTGGCCGCCTGCGCCTTTCAGTGGGTGAATCCCAAGGCCTGGATGATGGCGCTGGGGGCGCTTTCGGCCTATTCGGCCGGGGTGGGCGGCACGCTGGTGGTGGCGCTGGTCTTTACCCTGGTGAACCTGCCCTCGGTCGCGCTTTGGGCGGCGATGGGGCAGGGGCTGCGCGGTGTCCTGTCCCAGCCTGCGCGGCTGCGGCTGTTCAACCGGGCGATGGCGCTGCTGCTGGTCGGCTCGATGCTGCCGGTCGTCACCGGGCACTGACCGCGATCAGCGCGGCGACGCCGGCGACGATCAGCGCCATGCCGGCAAGCTGGCGCGGGCTGGCGCCCTCGCGGAAGATCCGGCCCGAGACCAGCTGTGCCATCACCACCTCGACCAGCGCCAGCGTGCGGACATTGGCCGCCGCCGTCAGCGCGAAGCCCAGGAACCAGAACAGCGATGCCAGCGCCCCCAGGGCTCCGGCGCCCAGCGAACCGCGCCAGTGCCGGGCGATGCCGGCCAGCGCCGGGCGGTCGAGCGTGCCGAGCCAGATCAGCATGATCGCGCTTTGCATCGCGAGGGCCAGGACCAGCACCGTCGCGGCCCGCACCGGTTCGGCGCCGAAGGGCAGGGCCAGGATCGCGCCGCGAAAGCCGATGGCCGAGAGGCCGAAGAGCGCCCCCGCCGCGATGCCGAGCCCGGCGGCGCGCCAGCCGCCGCGCCGCCAGTCGGCGCCCGACATCAGCACCACGCCCAGCGTCGCCGTGACGATCGCCGCCATGCGGGCGGGGCTCAGCGGCTCGGCCAGGATCAGGGTGCCGATCAGCGCCAGCGTCACCGGCTCGGTCTTGATCAGCGCGGTGGTGACGCCGAAGCCGCGGCTTTCCATCGTCACCAGCATCAGCGCGGTGGCCGCGATCTGCGAGGTGGCCCCCAGCACTGCCCAGCCCAGCACCGCCGCGTCGGGCAGGGGCACCGGCACCAGCGCCGCCATCCCCGCCAGCACCAGCGCCGCGAAGGGCAGGCCGAAGAGGAAGCGCACGGCGGTCGCGCCCATGGTGCCCAGCTCGGCGGTCAGCCGCCGCTGCGCCGCATTGCGCCCGGTCTGGGCCGCGGCGGCGATCAGCGTGGCGAGGATCCAGCCCAAGGCTTGCCCGTCAGCCGCGGATCGCGGCCAGCATCCGCGTGACGTTCTCGGGGTCGGCCTCGGGGGTGATGCCATGGCCGAGGTTGAAGATATGCGGGCCCTGCGAGAAGGCCTGCACGATCCGGCGCGTTTCGGAGACGAGTTCCTCGCCGCCGCTGACCAGCAGGCGCGGGTCGAGATTGCCCTGCACGCAGCCGTCCTTCTGCACCTCGGCCGCCGCCCAGTCGGCGCTGACCGAATTGTCCAGCGCCACGCAATCGGCGCCGGTGGCGCGGGCGAAGCCGGCATAGCGCGGCCCGGCCTCGCGCGGGAAGGCGATCACCGGGATGCCGGGATGGCGCGATTTCAGCGCGGCGATGATCCGGTGCGCGGGCTCGACCGCGAAATCGTCGAAGTCCCGGCCCTTGAGCGAGCCGGCCCAGCTGTCGAACAGCTTCACCACCTCGGCCCCGGCCTCGATCTGGGCCGAGAGGTAGTCGATGGTCGCCTCGGTGATGCGGTCGATCAGCGCGGCGAAGGCGGCGCGGTCCTCGGCCTTGAAGCCGTGGGCCGGGGCCTGGTCGGGGGTGCCGCGACCGGCGACCATATAGGTCGCGACGGTCCAGGGCGCGCCGGCAAAGCCGATCAGCGTGGTCTCGCGGGGCAGTTCGCGCGCCAGGATGCGGACGGTTTCATAGACCGGCGCCAGCGTCTCGTGGATCGCCCCGGTCGGCTTCAGCGCCGCGACCCCGGCGGCGGTGGTGACGGTGGAAAGCCGCGGCCCCTCGCCGGTCACGAACCACAGGTCGAGCCCCAGCGCCTGCGGCAGCAGCAGGATGTCGGCAAAGAGAATCGCCGCGTCGAAACCATAGCGGCGGATCGGTTGCAGCGTGACCTCGGCCGCCAGCTCCGGCGTGTAGCATAGCGACAAAAAGTCGCCGGCCTGGGCGCGGGTGGCGCGGTATTCCGGCAGGTAGCGGCCGGCCTGGCGCATCATCCAGACGGGCGGGACGGGCAAACGCTCGCCCTTCAGCGCGCGCAGGATGGTTTTTTCGGACATAAATCTCACCTCTCGCCCCTTCATGGCGCGCGCGTCCCCGTTGTCAAGGCCGAGGGGGGGCGCTAAGCCCTGTGCCATGACCCAGATGCCCGACCCCCAGAACCCCATCCGCATCGGCACCCGAGGCTCGGCCTTGGCGCTGGCGCAGGCGCATGAAACCCGCGACCGGCTGATGGCCGCGCATGGCCTTGCCGCCGACGCCTTCCAGATCGTGGTGATCAAGACCACCGGCGACCGCGTGCTGGACCGGCCGCTGAAGGAGATCGGCGGCAAGGGCCTGTTCACCCGCGAGATCGAGGATGCGCTGCTGGCGGGCGAGATCGACATCGCCGTCCATTCCATGAAGGACATGCCGACCCTGCAACCCGACGGTTTGGTCATCGACTGCTACCTGCCGCGCGAGGATGTGCGCGACGCCTTCGTGAGTTCCCAGTTCGCTGCGATTTCCGAGCTGCCCCAAGGAGCTGTCGTCGGTTCCTCGAGCCTGCGGCGGCGGGCGCAGCTGGCGGCGCGGCGGCCGGATCTGAAGCTGGTGGAGTTTCGAGGAAACGTCCAGACACGGCTGAAAAAGCTCGAGGACGGTGTTGCCGTGGCGACTTTCCTGGCCATGGCGGGGCTGACGCGACTGGGCATGCTGCATGTGGCGCGCGGTGCGGTCGCACCCGATGAGATGCTGCCCGCCGTGGCGCAGGGCTGCATCGGGGTCGAGCGGCGCAGCGAAGATGTGCGGATCGCAACGCTTCTGGCCGCGATCTCGGACCGGGACAGCGCGCTGCGGGTGACGGCTGAGCGGGCCTTTCTGGCGCGGCTCGACGGCTCCTGCCAGACGCCCATCGCCGGGTTGGCGGAACTGGACGGCAACCGGCTGCGGCTGCGCGGCGAGATCCTGCGGCCCGACGGCAGCGAGGTGATCGCGGGTGAGCGCATCGGCCCGGCCTCGGACGGCGCGGCCATGGGCACCGACTTGGCCGAGGAATTGCGCGGCCGGGCGCCCGCCGATTTCTTCGACTGGTCCTAAAGCGCCAGTCCCAGCGCCAGAGCCAGTCCCGTCAGCACCATCGCCCGGCGATACAGCGCCAGCCCGCGCAGCAGGTGCTGCGGCTGGGGATCGCGGGCGCCCTGGTTCAGCCAGGGCTCGGGGCTTTCCACGCCGTGATAGTGGCGCGGGCCGGACAGGCGCACGTCCAGCGCGCCGGCCATCGCAGCTTCGGGCCAGCCGGCATTGGGCGAGCGGTGGCGGTGCGCATCGCGGCGCATCACCCGCCAGGCCCGCCGCGACCCCGCTGCCGCCACGAACAAGAGCCCGGTCAGGCGGGAAGCCGGCAGGTTCACCAGATCGTCCAGCCGCGCCGCCACCCGCCCGAACAGCGCATGGCGCGGGCTCATATGGCCGATCATCGAATCGAGCGTGTTGATGGCCTTGTAGGCCGCGATTCCCGGCAGCCCGGCCACCGCCGCCCAGAACAGGGGCGCGACCACGCCGTCGGACGTGTTCTCGGCCAGGCTTTCCAGCGCGGCGCGGGCGATGGGTTCGGGCCGGTCGTCCAGATCGCGGCCGACGATCATCGCCACCGCCGCCTTGGCCGCCGGAACATCGCCTGCGGCCAGGGGCCGGGCCACCGCGGCGACGTGATCGTGCAGCGAGCGGGTGGCGACCAGCGGCCAGGCCAGCACGCCCAGCAGGACGGGGCCGAGGGGCAGCGGCGCCAGCGCCCGGGTCAGCAGCAGCGCCGGTATCACCGCTGCGGCGACCGCTACCGCCACCGCCAGCGCGCCGCGGGCGATGCGGTATGCGTCCCGGTTCCAGCGCCGGTCCAGCGCCGCGATCAGCCGGCCGATCCAGACCACCGGATGCGAGATGCGGCGATAAAGCGCATCGGGCCAGCCGATCAGCGTATCGACCAGCAGGGCGGTCAGCGCGATCACCAGCGTTTCCTGCGACAGGATCATGGCGCGACCCGGTTGACGGCCTCGACGGCCCAGCCGGCGGGGCTGCGCGACAGGATGGTCAGCGACAGCGGCGCCACCGAAAAGGACAGCGCCGCCGGCCCGACCGTCAGGGCCAGCGCGGCGCGCACCGTGCCGGCATGGGCGACGATGGCAACCGTGCCGCGCGCCCGGTCCAGCAGCGGCTGCACCCGCGCGGCCATGTCGAGGAAGCTTTCGCCCCCCGGCGGGCGCTGGCGTGCCAGTTCCTCGGGCGGCAGCGGGCCGAGGTCGGGGATCAGGGCGCCGGGCTGCTCCCAGGCGCCGAAATCCTGTTCCCACAGATCGGGGTGCCATTCCGGGGCCAGCCCCAGCGCCGCGCAGGTCTGGCGGCAGCGCAGGGCGGGGCTGGACCAATGCGTCCCGGCGCCCCGCAGCGCCGTCCGCGCCCAGTCGAGCGCCGCCGGGTCGCTGCAATCCGCCGCCACGTCGCGCCGCCCCGCCAGCCCTGCGCAGGCAAGCGGCGCGTGGCGCAGGATCAGCAGCCGCGCGGCGGCATCGGGAGCGGGGTTCATCGGGCATCCTTGCGGCTTGGCACGGCATGGATGGCGCGAGGGGACAGGCTTGTCAACGAAGCCCCGGCCGGCGCAGGATCGACCGCAAGAGGAGATGCCGCACAGAAGGCTTGACGCGGGCCCCGCCTCGGCGGCATAAGACATTTAAATGAACGCTCGTTCAATAAATGGAGGAGATGGCCGATGTTCACCGCGGGAATGCAGTTCGACCTGGGCGAGGACGTGAACGCCCTGCGCGACACCGTCCATCGCTGGGCGCAGGAGCGGGTGAAGCCCATCGCGGCCGAGGTGGATCGCAGCAACGCCTTTCCGAACGAGCTGTGGCGCGAGATGGGCGATCTGGGCCTTCTGGGCATCACCGTGCCCGAGGAGTTCGGCGGCAGCGGCATGGGCTATCTGGCGCATGTGATCGCCACCGAGGAGATCGCCCGCGCCTCGGCCTCGGTCAGCCTGTCCTATGGCGCGCATTCCAACCTGTGCGTGAACCAGATCAAGCTGAACGGCAGCGACGAGCAGCGGGCGAAATACCTGCCCGACCTGTGCAGCGGCAAGGCAGTGGGCGCGCTGGCCATGTCCGAAGAGGGCGCGGGCAGCGATGTGGTCGGCATGAAGCTGCGCGCCGAAAAGCGCAACGACCGCTATGTGCTGAACGGCAACAAATACTGGATCACCAACGCGCCGGACGCCCATACGCTGGTGGTCTATGCCAAGACCGACCCCGAGGCGGGCAGCAAGGGCATCACCGCCTTCATCGTCGAGCGCGGGATGAAAGGTTTCTCGACCAGCCCGCATTTCGACAAGCTGGGCATGCGCGGCTCGAACACCGGCGAGCTGATCTTTCAGGATTGCGAGGTGCCCTTCGAGAACGTGCTGGGCGCCGAGGGCAAGGGCGTGCGGGTGCTGATGTCCGGCCTCGATTACGAGCGGCTGGTCCTGTCGGGCATCGGCACCGGCATCATGGCGGCCTGCCTCGACGAGGTCATGCCCTATGTCAAGGAACGCAAGCAGTTCGGCCAGCCCATCGGCTCGTTCCAGCTGATGCAGGGCAAGATCGCCGACATGTATGTGGCGCTGAACACGGCGCGGGCCTATGTCTACGAGGTGGCAAAGGCCTGCGATGCCGGCAAGGTCACGCGGCAGGACGCGGCCGGGGCGGTGCTTTACGCCAGCGAGCAGGCCATGGTGCAGGCGCATCAGGCCGTGCAGGCCCTGGGCGGCGCGGGCTTCCTGAACGACTCGGTGGTCAGCCGGTTGTTCCGCGACGCCAAGCTGATGGAGATCGGCGCCGGCACCAGCGAGATCCGCCGCATGCTGATCGGCCGCCAGTTGATGGACCTGGCCTGATGCGTGCGCTGGCGCTCCTGCTGCTGATGGGTGCGCCGGTGTGGGCCGGCGATGCCTCGGGCTTCGATCCGGCGGCGATCGACCAATGCCTGGCCAAGGCCGAAACGCAGGGCGCCCGCGCCGATTGCTCCGGAGCGGGGATGGATGCCTGCCTGGATTACGCCCGGCAGAAATACACCGGCGACGATCCGGACTTCCCGATGGCCAACTGCCTCGACGCCTCGCATCAGGCATGGGAGGCGAAGCTGACCGCCGTCTATGAGGCGGCGCTGGAGGAAAGCGATCCGCAGGAGCCGCTGCGCCGGATGGAGCGCAGCTGGATCGGCTTCCGCGATGCGCTTTGCGACCGGTCCGGGGAAACGGGCGGCGATCCGGCCCGTGACCGCTGCATCCGCGACGAGACGGCCCGGCAGGTGGCGCTGCTCATGTCATGGGCGGAACCGCGATGAGCGGCGCGTCGGGAAAGGGACGCCCCCGTTGGCGGCGCCCCCCTCGAGGCCGTGGTGGAGGCCTAGAACTTCATCACATAGCTGATGCCGGCCACGACCGGGTCGACGTCGACTGTGCCGATCTTGGCACCGTTCAGCTCGACATCGGCACCGATATCGATCCAGCGCAGGTCGGCGCGAATGGCGGAACGCTCGTTTATCCAGTAATCGGCGCCGACATGGGCGGCCAGCCCCCAGCTGTTCTTGACCCGCAATTCGCTGCCGGCCAGCGGCCCCTTGGCCTCGCCGTCCCAGAAGCCGGTGAAGTTCACGCCCAAGCCGACGAAGGGTTTCAGCTGCGGCGTCGCGTCGAAGTGATATTGCAGCGAGATGACCGGCGGCAGCTGCTTGACCGTGCCGATCTCGGTCCCGTTCGACTTGATGGAATGCTTGAAGGGCAGCGCGCCCAGCACCTCGATGCCGATATTGTCGCGGATGAAATATTCGAAGGTGATGCTGGGGCGGGTGCTGTCGCCGATGCTGGTCGGCACCGTGCCTGCCGCCAAGGTCCCGTTGTCCGACTTGGGGTGCACGTTGGCGATCCCCAAGCCAAGCGTCCATTCGCCCTGCGATTGCGCAAGCACGGGGGAGGCAAGCGCGGCCAGTGCCGCGGCGATGGCAAGCTTGTGTCTCATGGCGATCCTCTCTTCTTGTCGCATGCCCGCTCATCGCGCCTCGCCATGGGCTTCGACGTTGATCTGGATCAATATTTCCGCTTTTGGCCGGCCTGCGACAAATTGGCGCGGCCTTCCGGCCCTTCGACCGAAAGGATGATGCGATGAAGCTTGGCACCTCGGTCCTGCCTTCCTCGGAAACCTTCCGCGCCAATCGTGCGGCGCATCTTGCCATGCTGGAGACGGTGCGCGAGGCGGCGCTGGCCGCGGCAGCGGGCGGCGGCCCCAAGGCCGTCGAGCGCCATGTCGCGCGCGGCAAGATGCCGCCGCGCGAGCGGGTGGCGAACCTGCTCGATCCCGGCTCGCCCTTCCTGGAGATCGGCGCCACGGCGGCGCATGGCATGTATGACGGCGCCGCACCCTGCGCCGGGGTGATCGCCGGCATCGGCCGGGTGCATGGGCAAGAGGTGATGGTCGTGGCCAACGACGCCACGGTCAAGGGCGGCACCTATTACCCGATGACGGTGAAGAAGCACCTGCGCGCGCAGGAGATCGCCGAGGAATGCCGGCTGCCCTGCATCTATCTGGTCGATTCCGGCGGCGCGAACCTGCCCAACCAGGACGAGGTGTTTCCCGACCGCGACCATTTCGGCCGCATCTTCTACAACCAGGCGCGCATGTCGGCCAAGGGCATCGCGCAGATCGCCGTGGTCATGGGCTCCTGCACGGCGGGCGGCGCCTATGTCCCGGCCATGTCCGACGTCACCATCATCGTTCGCAACCAGGGCACGATCTTCCTGGCCGGCCCGCCCCTGGTCCGGGCCGCCACCGGCGAGGTGGTCTCGGCCGAGGACCTGGGCGGCGGCGATGTCCATACCCGCCTTTCCGGCGTGGCCGACTACCTGGCCGAGGACGACGCCCATGCCCTCGGCCTCGCCCGCCGCGCCATCGGGAACCTCAACCGCAGCCTCCCCCCGACAGTGCAATGGCAATCCCCCGAGCCGCCTGCCCATGACCCCGAGGAGATCCTGGGTGTCGTCCCCGCCGACCTCAAGATCCCCTACGACATCCGCGAGGTGATCGCGCGCGTCGTGGACGGCTCGCGCTTCGACGAGTTCAAGGCCCGCTTCGGCGAGACGCTGGTGACGGGTTTCGCGCATCTCGAGGGCTGCCCCATCGGCATCATTGCCAATAACGGGGTGATCTTCTCGGAAGCCGCGCAGAAGGGCGCGCATTTCATCGAGCTCTGCTCGATGCGGGGCATCCCGCTCATCTTCCTGCAAAACGTCACCGGCTTCATGGTCGGGCGCAAATACGAGAACGAGGGCATCGCGCGCCACGGCGCCAAGATGGTGACGGCGGTGGCGACGACCAATGTGCCCAAGATCACCATGCTGGTCGGCGGCAGCTTCGGCGCCGGCAATTACGGCATGGCCGGTCGCGCCTACGGGCCGCGCTTCCTGTGGACCTGGCCCAATTCGCGCATCTCGGTCATGGGCGGCGAACAGGCGGCGGGCGTGCTCGCCACCGTGCGCCGCGACGGCATCGAGCGCCAGGGCGGCACATGGACGCCCGAGGAAGAGGCCGAGTTCAAGCGCCCGACCATCGAGATGTTCGAGCGCCAGTCGCACCCGCTCTACGCCTCGGCCCGGCTCTGGGACGACGGCATCGTCGATCCGCGCAAGACCCGCGACGTGCTGGCGCTCAGCCTGCGCGCCAGCCTCAACGCCCCGATCGAGCCGACCCGCTTCGGCATCTTCCGGATGTGACGGCCATGGACAGGCCCCGCATCTCGACCCTGCAAGGCGACATCACCCGGCTCGCCATGGATGCCATCGTCAACGCCGCCAACCGCACGCTGCTGGGCGGCGGCGGCGTCGATGGCGCCATCCACCGCGCCGCCGGCCCGCGGCTCCTGGAGGAATGCCGCAGCATCGGCGGCTGCCCCACCGGCGAGGCCCGGATCACCAGCGGCTACGACTTGCCGGCCCGCTACGTGATCCACGCCGTCGGCCCGGTCTGGCAGGGCGGCGGGGCGGGAGAGGACGACCTGCTCGCCAGCGCCTATCGCCACAGCCTGCTCCTCGCACGGGCTCATGACATCGCCCGCATCGCCTTCCCCGCGATCTCGACCGGCATCTACGGCTTCCCGGCCGACCGCGCCGCCCGCATCGCCGTCGCCACCATCCTCGGCCATGGTGCCGGCCTCGAAGTGACCCTGGTCGGCTTCGACGCTGCCAGCCACGCCACGCTCCGCCAGGCGGTGGACGGGGTCCGCCGATGATTTCTCCGTTTTCCAAATACTCCACGGGGGTCCGGGGGTGTGAAACCCCCGGCGCCGCCCGCGCCACGAGGAGCCGCCCATGTTCCAGAAGATCCTGATCGCCAACCGCGGCGAGATCGCCTGCCGGGTCATCGACACCGCCCGCAAGCTGGGCGTGCGGACCGTCGCGGTCTATTCCGATGCCGACCGCGCCGCGCGCCATATCGCCCTGGCCGACGAGGCCGTCCATATCGGCGGCCCGGCGCCGCGCGACAGCTATCTGCGCGGCGATGCCATCATCCGGGCCGCGCTCGACACCGGCGCCCAGGCCATCCATCCCGGCTACGGCTTTCTCAGCGAGAACCCGGATTTCGTCGATGCGGTGACTGCAACCGGCCTGACCTTCATCGGCCCCTCGGCCGACGCCATCCGCAAGATGGGCCTCAAGGACGCGGCCAAGGCGCTGATGGCCGAGGCCGGTGTCCCGGTGGTGCCCGGCTATCACGGCGAGAACCAGGACGCCGCCCATCTCGCGGCAGAGGCTGACAAGATCGGCTATCCGGTGCTGATCAAGGCGGTGGCCGGCGGCGGCGGCAAGGGCATGCGCCTGGTCGAGCAGGCGCAGGACTTCCCCGCCGCGTTGCAATCCGCGCAGGGCGAGGCCGCCACCGCCTTCGGCAACCCGGCGGTGCTGATCGAGAAATACGTGCCCAAGCCCCGCCATATCGAGGTGCAGGTCTTCGGCGACGGCACCCGCGCCGTCCACCTGTTCGAGCGCGACTGCTCGCTGCAACGCCGCCACCAGAAAGTGATCGAGGAAGCCCCGGCCCCCGGCATGACGTCCGAGATGCGCGCCGCCATGGGCGCCGCCGCCGTGCGCGCCGCCGAGGCCATCCACTATGCCGGCGCAGGCACTGTCGAGTTTATCGTCGATGCCAGCCATGGCCTGCGCCCCGACGGCTTCTGGTTCATGGAGATGAACACCCGCCTCCAGGTCGAACATCCGGTGACCGAGGCGATCACCGGCGTCGATCTGGTGGAATGGCAGCTGCGCGTCGCCAGCGGAGAGCCGCTGCCGGCAAGGCAGGAGGATCTGGCGATCACCGGCCATGCCTTCGAGGCCCGGCTCTATGCCGAGGACGTGCCCGCGGGCTTCCTGCCCGCCACCGGAACCCTTGCGCATCTGCGCTTTCCCGACCATGCCCGGATCGAGACCGGTGTCCGGCCCGGCGACACCATCTCGCCCTGGTATGATCCGATGATCGCCAAGATCGTCACCCATGGCGCGACGCGCGCCATCGCGCTGCGGGCGCTGGAAGCGGCGCTGGTCGATACCGAGGTGGCGGGCTCGGTCACCAATGTCGATTTCCTCATCGCGCTGACCCGGCACGAGGGTTTCGGCAGGGGCGAGGTCGATACCGGCCTGATCGCCCGTGACCTTCAGGCGCTGGTCGCAGCCGCCGCGCCCGATCCCCGGGCGAAGGCGCTGGCAGTCCTCGGCCTCGCCGGGCTCGACGATCCCCGGATCCGCGGCGGCATCACCCTTTGGCAGCCCCTGCGCCGCACCATTGCCTGGGAGGGCGGCGAGGCGGTGCTGGAGGTGCTCGGCCCCGGCTCCGCGCGCGTGACGCTGGAGGGCAGCACGCATGAGATCGGCTATGAAGGGGGGCGCTGGTGGGTCGATGGCAGCCCGCGCCGCTCGCGCATCGTCAACCATGCGGCGGGAACCAGCGTCTTCGGCGGCCGCTCGCTGACGCTCGCCCCCCTCGACCCGCTGGCCCGCGGCGGCGAGGAGGCGGGCGGCGGCATGACGCTTTCGCCCATGCCCGGCCTCGTTAAGGCGATCTTCGTCGAACCGGGGCAGGAGGTGGCGGCGGGCGAGCCTCTGGCGATCCTCGAGGCGATGAAGATGGAGCATACGCTGACCGCCGCCCGCGACGGCAAGGTGGCCGAGGTGCTGGCGGCCGCCGGCGATCAGGTCGAGGCCGGCGCCGCCCTGATCCGGCTGGAGGAGGAAGAAGACGCATGATCCTGCATCACGTCCCCGGCTCGCGCTCGATGCGCGTGCTCTGGCTGATCGAAGAACTGGGGCTCGATTGCGAATTGCGGCTCTGGTCGCTGACCGATGGCGGCCTGCGCAGTCCCGAATTCCGCGCGCTTTCGCCGGCCGGCCGCATCCCGGCGCTGGAGGTGGACGGCCGCGCTATCTTCGAATCCGGCGCCATCCTGCAATACCTGACCGAGCGCGAGGACAGGCTGGCCCCGAAACCCGGCGAGCCCGAGCGCGGCGATTTCCTGGAATGGGTGCATTTCGCCGAGACGCAGGCGAATATCCTGCAGGCCCTGAACATCCACCATATCTTCCTGCGGCCCGAAAGCGCGCGCTCGATCCCGCTGATGCGGCTGGACACGAAACGGTTGGCCGTCACCGCCCGGGCGCTGGACGATCACCTGGCAGGCCGCGAGACGCTGCTCTCCGGGTTTTCCGCCGCCGATTGCATGCTGGGCTTCAATATCGAGGCGCTGTTCCGCTTCCTGCCCGCCGCCGATCATCCGGCGCTGGCGGCCTATCGCGACCGCATGGCGGCGCGGCCCGCCTATCGCCGCGCCGCCGCCCGGGCCGGGGGCGACGCGATCTATGCCCGCGATTTCTATGAGGTGCCCGATGTCCCAGGTTGAGATCTTCGAGGTCGGTCCGCGCGACGGCTTGCAGAACGAAAAGCGCCAGATCCCGGCGGCGGAAAAGATCGCGCTGGTCGATCTGCTGTCGCAGGCCGGTTTCCGGCGCATCGAGGTCACCAGCTTCGTGCCGCCGAAATGGGTGCCGCAGATGGCGGACGCCGCCGAGGTCATGGCCGGAATCGCCCGGCGGCCCGGCATCCGCTATGCGGTGCTGACCCCGAACCTGAAAGGCTACGAGGCTGCGAAGGCCGCGCGCGCCGACGAGGTGGCGATCTTCGCCGCCGCCTCGGAAGGCTTCTCCAAGGCCAACCTCAACGCCAGCATCGCCGAAAGCCTGGAACGCTTCGCCGTGGTGGCCGAGGCGGCGCGGACGGATGGCATCCCGCTGCGCGGCTATGTCTCGGTGGTGACGGATTGCCCCTTCGACGGGCCGGTGCAGCCTGCGAACGTCGCACGGGTGGCGGCTGCCTTGCGCGACATGGGCTGCTACGAGGTCAGCCTGGGCGACACCATCGGCCAAGGCCGGCCGGAAACCATCGACGCCATGCTGGCCGCCGTTCTCGACGAACTGCCGCCCGGGCAGCTGGCCGGCCATTACCACGACACGGCCGGCCGGGCGCTGGAGAATATTGACGCAAGCCTGGCGCGGGGCTTGCGGGTCTTCGACGCCGCGGTCGGGGGCCTGGGCGGCTGTCCCTATGCGCCGGGCGCCGCCGGCAATGTCGCCACCGAAAAGGTCGTCGCGCATCTGGCGGCGCAAGGCCATGACACCGGGCTCGACATGGCGGTGGTCGATGAGGCCGCCGCCATGGCGCGCGCGATGAGAGGAAAAGCATGATGGAGACGATCCGCATCGACACCGACGCCCGCGGCGTGGCGCATCTGTGGCTGGCGCGTCCCGACAAGCACAATGCGCTGTCGGCGCAGATGATCCGCGAACTGACCGAAGCCGCGCAGGCGCTCGGCGCCGATCCGGCCGTGCGCGTCGTGGTGCTGGCCGCCGAGGGGCGCAGCTTCTGCGCCGGCGGCGATCTGGGTTGGATGCAGGAGCAGATGCGCGCCGATGCCGAGACCCGCCGAGAAGGCGCGCGCGAACTCGCCATGATGCTGAACGCGCTGAACACGCTGCCGAAGCCGCTGATCGGCCGGGTGCAGGGCAATGCCTTCGGCGGCGGCATCGGCATGATCTCGGTCTGCGACGTGGCCATCGCCGTGCCCGAGGCGCGCTTCGGCCTGACCGAGACGCGGCTGGGCCTGATCCCCGCCACCATCGGCCCCTATGTGCTGGCCCGCATGGGCGAGGACAAGGCGCGGCGCGTCTTCATGTCCGCCAGGCCGTTCAGCGCCGAGGAGGCGCTGCGTCTGAACCTGCTGGCTGGACTTGCCGATGCCGGGACGCTGGACGCCGCCGTCGAGGCCGAGGTCGTGCCCTATCTCTCCTGCGCCCCCGGCGCGGTGGCGGCGGCCAAGCGCCTGGCCCGGCGCCTCGGGCCGCCCATCGGCGAGGCCGAGATCGAGGCCAGCATCCAGGCCCTCGTCGATGTCTGGGAAGGCGACGAGGCGCCCGAGGGCATCGCCGCCTTCTTCGACAAGCGCCAGCCGCGCTGGCAGTCCGGTTGAGGCGCCGGCCCGGCATCTTCTTCGTTGCCCAAATACCCCTTGCCGACCTGGCGCCCGGGACCGGGCTGCCCGCATGTTCGGCAGGGATCGACGCTGCGCCTGGCGGCGGCGGAGCGTCTTGGGTATTTGGGCAACGAAGAAGCCATGCCGAAGCGCGCCGTGCCAGCCTTGCGTCCTTTGCATGTCTGGGCTTCGCGGCGTGTGGCTTGGCGGCATATGGTCGCATCTGTTAACGCTAGCGGGCCTGCTTTCCCACATCCGCCAGCCTCGAAGGTGCCGCCATGCCGCCGCAGCCCAATCTCAAGCTTGCCATCCTTGCCCTGGGCCTTGGCGCCTTCGCCATCGGCACCTCGGAATTCGCCGCCATGGGGCTGTTGCCGTGGTATGCCAGCGATCTGGGCGTCACCGAACCGCAGGCGGGCCATGTGGTTTCCGCCTATGCGCTTGGCGTGGTGGTGGGGGCGCCGATCACCTCGATCCTGGGCGCGCGGCTGCCGCGGCGGCGCTATCTGGCGGCACTGATCGCGGTCTATGGCGTGATGAACCTGCTGGCGGCACTGTTGCCGGGCTATGGTACGCTGGTCGGCACGCGCTTCCTGGCCGGGCTGCCGCATGGCGGCTTCCTGGGCGTGGCCATGCTGTTCGCCGCCGATGCCCTGCCCCGCGAGCAGCGCGCCAAGGGCGTGACGCAGGTGATGCTGGGCCTGACCGTCGCCAATATCGCCGGGGTGCCGCTGGCAGGGATGCTGGGACAGGGGCTCGGCTGGCGCTGGGGCTTTGCGCTGCCCGGCGTGCTGGCGCTGCTCGCCGGCATGCTGATCCTGCGGCTGGCCCCTCGGGTCGGGGCGCCGAAGGATGCCCGACCGCTGGCCGAGCTGAAGGCGCTGCGCAATCCCGCGGTCATGCTGACTCTGCTGGTGGGCGCCATCGGCTTCGGCGGGCTTTTCGCAGTCTATTCCTATCTTTCGGCCGCGATGCTGGCGACGACGCAGCCGCCGGGTTGGGCGATTCCGGCCACGCTTTCGGCCTTTGGCATCGGCGGCACGCTGGGCAGCATCCTGGCCGCGCGGCTGACCATCCGCCATGGCACCTGGGGCGCGGCCTTGCGGCTGATGCTGTTCATGGCCGCGACCCAGGCTTTCGCGGCCTGGGCGGTGGGCAACTGGGGGATGATGCTGGCCTCGTCCTTCCTGCTGGGTCTGGGTTCCGGCATGGTCGTGCCCTTGCAGACCCGGCTGATGGATGTCGCTGGCGAAGCGCAGAGCATGGCGGCCGCGATGAACCACGCCGCCTTCAACGCCGCCAATGCGCTGGGGCCCTGGCTGGCGGGGCTGGCGCTGGCTGCGGGCTGGGGCTGGCACTCCTCGGGCCTGGTGGCGGTGGCGCTGTCAGGGGCGGGGATCCTGGCCCTGGGCCTGGCCTGGCAGCAGGCCCGTCTCGCCGGGCACCAGCTGCAGGAGCGCCCGGCGCGAGCGTGAGGCGAATTCGCGCCGCCACGAGATGAACAGCACATAGCTGGTGGCCAGAAGCAGTCCCCATGGCCCCGCCAGCCAGCCAAGCGCCCCCAGCGCGAAATAGACGCAGCGCAGCCCCGAGTTGAAGCTTTTCGCCGCGGTGATGTTGATGTCGGCCGCCTGCATGGCCAGCGGCAGGGCGCGCGGGTCCTCGGGCTCGTTCGGGACCGAGGCCATGATGATCGCGCAATAGCCGAACAGCCGGTGCGACCAGACGAAGCGCAAAAGCGCGTTGGCCACGAAGAACAGCACCACGACGATCTTGATTTCCCATTTCAGCGTCGGGACATGGCCCAGGTCGAACTGGCGCGCCACGCCGGCAAGCTGGTCGGTATTGCCGATCAGCGCCAGCCCGCCGCCCACCGCGATCAGGCATGCCGAGGCGAAGAAGGCCGTGCCTTCGCGCAGGGTGGTCAGGATGGCGCTGTCGAAGATGCGCGGGTTGCGTGTGATGAATTGTCGCATCCATTCGCGGCGATAGGCCTTCATCAGCACCGTGACCGAAGGCCGGGCTTTCGGCGGGTTTTCGGTGATCCAGCCGATGCAGAACCAGGCAAGGAACAGCCAGAGCAGGGCGGCGAGGTCCGCCGGCGACAGCGGGCCGAAGAGCGGCGGGGCCGTGTTCATGTCCATGGTGCGGTTCCATCCTTCCGGTCTTGATGTTGCCAGTCTGCGTCGCGACGTCTATCCAGCACTCTGGTTATCTTTGTACCGGAGTAGATGAAATGGCAGCACCCCACGCCATCCACGAGGAATTCCCGAACGACGCCGCGCGCATCCACGAGTTGAAGGTCTCGGACGCGCATTTTGCCCGGCTGCTCGAGGAATATGACGCGGTGAACGATCAGGTCGCGGGGGCCGAAAGCCGCCACACGCCGATGTCGGAGGAGGCCGAGACCGCCTTGCGCAAGAAGCGCGCGGCGCTGAAGGACGAGATCGCCCGCATGCTGGCCGGCGCAAGCGCCTGATGCCAGGCCTGTCCGCGGACCGTCCGGCAGCGGCTGTGGGGCGATGAAGGAAGGGCGCGCGGCAGGTCCGCGCGCCTTTGTCTTGTCGGTCCTGCGGGGCTGCCGGCGCGTGATCGCGGGGCTTGAAAGACCCGAGGCGCATTCCTACCTCAAACGCTGTCGGAGGGCCCTTGTGGCGCCGACGGACTGCCCGCCCGGTTCGGGGGGCAAGCCTTTGTATCGCTTGAAGAAGGATGCGAAACATGCGCAATTTCGACCTTACCCCGCTTTATCGTGCCTCGGTCGGATTCGACCGCATGGCGGATGTCATGGACCGTGCCCTGTCGGCCGATATCGCCAGCTATCCGCCCTATAACATCGAGAAGACCGGCGAGAATGCCTACCGGATCTCGATTGCCGTTGCCGGCTTTTCCGCCGACAATCTGACCGTCGAGGTCAAGGACGGCGCCGTCATCGTCTCGGGCCGCAAGGCCGCCGAGGACGAGGGCCGGACCTATCTGCATCGCGGCATCGCCACCCGCGCTTTCGAGCGCCGCTTTACCCTGGCCGATCATGTCCGCGTCGAGGGCGCCAGCCACGAGGACGGCATGCTGAACATCGACCTGGTGCGCGAGATCCCCGAGGCGCTGAAGCCGCGCCGCATCGAGATCGCGAAACCCGCCAAGGCGGTCGAGAAGCTGGACGCCTGACGGCACGGCCGGACCGGGGCGCTGCCGCGGACCCCGGAGTATTTGGAAAACGGAGAAAGCAGGGCGTGGCCGCAGGGTCGCGCCCTTTGGCTTTTCAGAACTTGCGGCGCGCGCGCAGCGCCGCGGTGATGGTACCGTCGTCGAGATAGTCAAGCTCACCGCCGATCGGCACGCCTTGCGCCAGGCCGGTGACGGCGACGCCAGTGGGGACCAGCGCCTCGGCGATGTAATGCGCCGTGGTCTGGCCTTCGACCGTGGCCGAGAGGGCGAGGATGACTTCGGTGATGTTTTCCTCGGCGATGCGCTGGATCAACTGCGGGATGCGCAGGTCCTCGGGGCCGATCTCGTCCAGCGCCGAGAGGCTGCCGCCGAGCACGTGGTAGCGGCCGTGGAAGGCGCGGCCGCGTTCCAGTGCCCAGAGGTCGGCCACCTCGGTCACCACGCAGATCTCGCCGGTGGCGCGGGCCGGGTCCTCGCAGATCGGGCAGATGTCGGACTGGGTGATGTTGCCGCAGGCCAGGCATTCGCGGGCGTTTTCCGCCACGCTGGCCATCAGCGCCGCCAGCTGCGCCATCTGCCCGGCGCGGCGGCGAATCAGATGCAGCACGATGCGCCGCGCCGAGCGCGGCCCGAGCCCCGGCAGCCGCGCCATGGTGGCGATCAGCGTCTCGATCTCGTCGCCGGAGGCGGGCGGCATCGCTCAGAAAGGCATCTTCATGTCGGCCGGCAGGCCGAGCTCGCGGGTCAGGCGGGCCATTTCCTCGGCCGCCTTGTCCTGCGCCCGGCGCTGCGCGTCCTTGATCGCGGCCAGGATCAGGTCCTCGACCACCTCCTTGTCCTCGGCCTTGAAGATCGAGGGGTCGATGTCGAGCGCCGTCAGCTCGCCCTTGGCCGTCGCGGTGGCCTTGACCAGCCCGGCCCCGGCCTCGCCGGTGACGGTCAGGCGGTTCAACCCTTCCTGCATCTCGGCCATCTTGGTCTGCATCTGCTGGGCGGCTTCCATCATCTTCGACAGATCGCCCATGTCGCCAAGGCCCTTGAACATCGCTTAATCCTCGTCCTCGAAAGGGTCCCATTCCTCGACCTCGGCCACCGGGCCTTCGGTCAGCTCATGCGGGGATGTATCCTCGCCCATCGGCTTTTCAACCGCAACCGGGGTCGAAATGGGCCGGATCCGGGTGATTTTCGCGCCGGGGAAGGCGGCGAAGATCGCCTGCACGGTCGGGTTCTGCATGGCACGGGCGCGGGCCTCGGCCTCGCGCGCCGCGCGCTGTTCGCTGATCGTCGGCCGGCCGGGTTCCGAGGTCACGGTCACCGCCCAGCGGTGGCCGCCGGTCCAGCCGCGCAGCCGTTCCGCCAGCCGCTGCGCAAAGTCGCGCGGCGCCTGTTCGGTTGGCTGGAACTCGATCCGGCCGGGGGAATAGCGTACGAGGCGCAGGTGATCCTCGACATCGAGCAAGAGCTTCATGTCGCGCATGCGCCGGATCAGCTCGATCACCGATTCGAAATCCGGGAAACCGGCCAGCGCATCGGGCGAGACCGCAAGCGCCGCGGCGCTGCCGTCCTGCCTGACGGCGACGGGCGCGCGGGGGGCGGCCGCGCGGGGCGCCTCGCTGCGCGCGGCAGGGGCGGCGGCGGCGCGGCTGAATTCGCCCGCCGCCGCGCTGGCCTGCACCTTGCGGATCAGCGCCTCGGGGTCGGGCAGGTCGGCGACATGGGTCAGGCGGATGATCGCCATCTCGGCGGCCATCATCGCGTTCGGGGCCTGGCCCACCTCCTCGAGCGCCTTGAGCAGCATCTGCCAGAGCCGGGTCAGCGCCCGCATCGGCACCTTTTCCGCGATCTGCTGGCCGCGGGCACGCTCGTCCGGGCCGATGGTCGGGTCCTCCAGCGCCTCGGGGGTGATCTTCACGATCGAGACCCAATGCGTGATCTCGGCCAGGTCACGCAGCACCGCCATCGGGTCGGCGCCGTCGGCATATTGCGCCTGCAACTCGGCCAGCGCCTCGGCCGCGGCGCCGCGCAGGATCATGTCGAACAGGTCCAGAACCCGACCGCGGTCGGCGAGGCCCAGCATGGCGCGGACCTGCGCCGCCGTCGTCTCGCCCGCGCCATGGCTGATGGCCTGATCCAGAAGTGAGGTCGCGTCGCGGGCCGACCCCTCGGCGGCGCGGGTGATCAGTGCTAGCGCGTCCTCGGTGATCTGCGCCCCTTCCCGGTCGGCGATCTTGCGCAGCAGCGCGATCATTACCTCGGGCTCGATACGGCGCAGGTCGAAGCGCTGGCAGCGCGACAGGACCGTCACCGGCACCTTGCGGATCTCGGTGGTGGCGAAGATGAACTTCACATGCGGCGGCGGTTCCTCCAGCGTCTTCAGGAGCGCGTTGAAGGCGCTGGTGGACAGCATGTGGACTTCGTCGATGATATAGATCTTGTAGCGCGCCGAAGCCGCGCGATAGTGAACCGATTCAATGATTTCTCGGATATCATTGACGCCGGTTCGAGATGCGGCGTCCATCTCGAGCACGTCGACATGGCGGCCCTCTGAGATCGCCACGCAATGCTCGCAGACCCCGCAGGGCTCGGTCGTGGGGCCGCCCTGGCCGTCGGGACCGGTGCAGTTCAGGCCCTTGGCGATGATGCGGGCGGTGGTGGTCTTGCCGGTGCCGCGGATGCCGGTCATCACGAAGGCTTGCGCGATGCGATCCGCCGCGAAGGCGTTCTTCAGCGTGCGGACCATCGCGTCCTGGCCGACCAGGTCGGCGAAGGTCTCGGGGCGGTATTTCCGCGCCAGCACTTGATAGGTCTGTTCTTCGCTCATGCACCGGCCTTTCGTGACCGGCGCAGATTAGCGGCCCGGCCAAGGGGCGGCAACCGCCCTCAGGCCGGTTGCCAGTCGAAGGCCAGCTCCTCGCGGAAGGCGAAGCGGGCGATGTGGCTGTCCACGATGTGGCGCATATGCGTGGTGGTTTCCTCGGGCGCCTCCAGCCGGATTTCCAGCGCCTCGGGCGTGGCCGTCAGCGTCACGGTGCGGTCCTCGGGCATGGCGATGCGGCCGTGGCTGGCGTCGAACTCGACCTCGAACTTGTGCGCCCAATGCTTGCAAAGCTGTTGCAGGTAGCGGCTGCCATGCGCGGTCGCCACGCGGCAGGTCGAGAGGATGACGGTCTGGGACATGGGCTTTCCTGTCTTGCGGGTCCGGCTGGCGGCGGCTGGCGGACATGAAAGGGGTCACGAATGGGTGAGCCTGCTCGGCCCGGACCCGGTGTCCCCCATATAACCCGGATGAAGCGACGTTCAATCCTGCTTGCCCTGCCGTTTTTGGCGATGCCGCGCCTGGTGCGCGGCGCGCCCGCCGCGGTGCTGGAGGCGGTGGACCTGCCGCAGCTGCGTGCCATCGCCGTCTGGCGCGACGGCGAGGAGGTGGCGGCGCGCGGCTTCGGCGGCTTCACCCCGGACAGGCCGACCAACATCAAGTCGGCCTCGAAATCCATCATCTCGGCGCTGGCCGGCATCGCCATCGCGCGCGGGCTGTTTTCCGGCACCGACCAGAGGGTGGCCGAACTGCTGCGCGCCGACCTGCCCGCCGATCCCGATCCGCGCCTCGCCCGGCTGACGCTGGGTCATCTTCTGTCGATGCAGGCGGGGCTGGAACGGCAGTCGGGGCCGAATTACGGGGCCTGGGTCAGCAGCCGCAACTGGGTGCGCGCGGCGCTGGCCGCGCCCTTCGTCGCCGATCCCGGGCAGGGGATGCTCTATTCCACCGCCTCGACGCATCTGGTCTCGGCCATGCTGGCGCGGGCCTCCGGGCGCTCGACCCTGGCGCTGGCGCGCGACTGGCTGGAGATTCCCGGCTTTTCCATCACCGCCTGGGACCGCGACCCGCAGGGCGTCCATCTGGGCGGCAACCAGATGGCGATGAGCACCCGCAGCCTGCTCTCCTTCGGCGCCGCCTATGCCGCGGGCGGGCAGGGGGTGATCCCGCCGGGCTGGATCGCGGAAAGCTGGCAGCCGCGCACCCGCTCGATCTTCAACGGCGAGGAATATGGCTATGGCTGGTTCATCAGCCGCATCGCCGGCCGGCCGGTGCGTTACGGCTGGGGCTATGGCGGGCAGATGATCTATGTCTTTCCGGGGACCGTGCCGGCCGCCATCGCCATGACCTCGGATCCCGACCAGCCCTCGGCGCGCTCGGGCTATCGCCGCGACCTGCACGCGCTGGCCGGCCGGCTGGTGGCGGCGCTGTGATTCCTGCACGGCTTCTCTGTTTCAAAATACCCCGGGGGAGGCCCGCAGGGCCGGGGGCAGAGCCCCCTTTCTGCCCACATCCGTCCCCCGTTGACCCGGCGGCTGGCCCGGCATATCTGCCCCTCATGGCACGCGCTCCGCTTCTGCAACTCACCGATATTTCCCTGACCTTCGGCGGCAATCCCGTCTTTGACGGGCTGGACCTGACCGTCCAGCAAGGCGACCGGCTGGCGCTGGTCGGCCGCAACGGCTCGGGCAAGTCGACGCTGATGAAGGTCATGGCCGGGCTGGTCGAGCCCGATGCCGGCCAGGTCATCACCCCCGCCGGCACCCGCGTCGGCTATATGGAGCAGGACCCGGACCTGTCGGCTTTCGCCACCCTGGGCGATTTCGCGCGCGCCGGCCTGGGCGATGCCGAGGGCTACCGCGTCGAGATGGCGGCCGAGGGGCTGAAATTCGACCCCGACCGCCCGGTCGCCACCGCCTCGGGCGGCGAGCGGCGGCGGGCGGCGCTGGCCCGGTTGCTGGCCGAGGCGCCGGAACTCATGCTGCTGGACGAGCCGACCAACCATCTCGACATCGAGGCGATCGGCTGGCTCGAGGAGCAGCTTGCGGCAACCAGGGCGGGTTTCGTGCTGATCTCGCACGACCGGGCCTTCCTGCGGGCGCTGACCCGGGCGACGCTGTGGATCGACCGCGGCGAGGTGCGCCGCCAGGACCGGGGCTTCGAACATTTCGAGGATTGGCGCGAAACCGTCTGGGCGGCCGAGGACGAGGCGCGCCACAAGCTCGACCGCAAGATCAAGGCCGAGGCCCGCTGGGCGGTCGAGGGCATCAGCGCCCGGCGCAAGCGCAACCAGGGCCGGGTCCGCGCCCTGGCGGCGCTGCGCGAGGAGCGCGCCGGCCAGATCCGCCGCCAGGGCACCGCGGCCATGGAACTGGACGCGGGGCCGCAATCCGGCAAGCGGGTGATCGACGCCAAGGGGATTTCCAAGTCCTTCGGCGAGCGGGCGATCCTGAAGCCCTTCGACCTGCGGGTGCTGCGCGGCGACCGGGTGGCCTTCGTCGGCCCGAACGGCGTCGGCAAGACCACGCTGATCAAGATGCTGACCGGCGAGATCGCGCCCGATACCGGCACGGTCAAGCACGGCACCAATCTGGAGATCGCGGTCTTCGACCAGGCGCGCTCGGCCATCGACGAAACGGTGACGCTGTGGGACGCGCTGGCGGGCGATCCGTCCATGCGGGTCTCGGGCCGGTCGGACCAGGTGATGGTGCGCGGCAATCCGCGCCATGTCGTGGCCTATCTCAAGGACTTCCTGTTCGACGAGGCGCAGGCGCGGGCGCCGGTCGGCAGCCTTTCGGGCGGCGAAAAGGCGCGGCTGCTGCTGGCGCGGATCATGGCGAAACCCTCGAACCTGCTGGTGCTGGACGAGCCGACCAACGATCTGGACGTCGAGACGCTGGACCTGCTGCAAGACATCCTGGGCGATTATGACGGCACGGTGCTGCTGGTCAGCCACGACCGCGACTTCATCGACCGCGTCGCCACGACCACCGTGGCGATGGAGGGCGACGGCCGCGCCGTGATCTATCCCGGCGGCTGGTCGGATTATCGCGCGCAGCGCCCGGAAACCGCCGCCGCGCCCGAGGCGCCGAAGCCGGCGGTGGCTGCGGCCAGGCCCGCGCCGAAGCCCGCGGCGGAACGCGCGGGGCTGAGCTTCACCGAGAAGAAGCGGCTGGAGGCGCTGCCGGCGGTCATCGAGCGGCTGGAGGCCGAGATCGGCAAGCTGACCGAGTTCCTCGCCCAGCCCGACCTGTTCCAGACCGCCCCGGCCAAATTCGCCAAGGCGAGCGAAGGGCTGGCCGAGCGCCAGCAGGCCTTGGCCGCCGCCGAGGAGGAATGGCTGGAACTGGCGGAAAAGGACCAGGGCTGAGCGCTTCTCGGCCCGCCGCGTCCGGAAAGATCGGCTCGCCCCTTGTAATCGAAGCCAATGTCGCCCATGTTACGCGGGCTACGTTATTTCTTCGCATCCTGTCTCCTTTCCGGCTTCAGACTGTGTTTCGATCTGACTAAGCCGGGTCGCCGCAATGTCGCGGGCGACAAACCACGAAGGAGATATCACGATGGCCACTGGCACCGTGAAATGGTTCAACGCCACCAAAGGTTTCGGTTTCATCGCCCCCGCGAATGGCGGCAAGGATGTGTTCGTGCACATCTCGGCGCTGGAACGGGCGAACATCAACCACCTCGCTGACGGCCAGGCCGTGAGCTTCGAAATCGAAACCGGCCGCGATGGCCGCCAATCGGCGCGCGACCTGGCGCTGGCCTGATTTCGACAGCAGGTCCGACCGATCCTGGTCGGACCTTCCCCCTTCCCGGAGGGCCGCATGGCACCCAAGGACAGGCTGAAGGAACTTTTCCGCGCGCCCGCACCGCTGACCGCGATGGACCGGACGACGCAGGAGGCCAAGCTGATCGTCAGCGAGCAGACCGAGCGCCGTCAGGAACTAACCGCCACGCTGCGCGCGGCACGGCTGGCCAAGGAAGCGTCCGAAACCGGCAAGGGCAAGTCCCCGGCCAAAGGGCGCAAGAAATAGGCGCATAGACGCCACGGGCCTCGCGCCGGCTTTCGGGCCGCGCGGACCTGCCCATTTTTCAGACAACCCGATCACGGCTCGTTCCGTCGGCATTCCGTCCGGTCATCCGGCCGGACGCCGGACGAGACTGCCCAATAACCAAAAAAGAAAGGCATACGAATGGCCAGAACCCCGAACAGGCGCGCGAACCGCAGAAGGATCACGCAACGACAGCAGGACAAGCGTCGGCTGGCGATCATGTTCATGACCAAGCAGAGCAGCGCCGCGGCGATTGCCGACCGCGATCAGAAGCAGGCGGCCGCCTCCTGAGGGCTGCCGGAGCCTGGACCGGCGTCGTGGATGGGGCGGAAACGCTCTGACCGGCGAGACCGCCTGTCCCGTCCGATTTCTCGCTATGAGCGCAACCGTTTGAAACCGCACCTCGCCGTTGTGGCGGTAGGCGTGGCTCAAGGATAACCATTGTCGGTTTTCTCTCCAGCAGCGCGCCCGGATTTTCTTCGCGGTGCCTATGCTGCCATAAACCTCCGCTCCCAGCTCGCTCGCGGATATCCCATTGGCCTCCCTCTCCTGTCGTCGCGTTAGGGGCAGGAGGCTTCGGGCGGCTGGGACGGATTGCCAGATCGTCTTACCGCTTCGCACAACCCGCTCGTGCGGCGCGGCAGCGCCACCGCTCCGGGCGGGGAGGCGAATCGGGATGTCGCGCAGGTGGTTCCCGCCTTTTTGCTGCCAGGCGCCGATAGCGGCCGTGCCATCGGCAAGTCCGACAAGGCAGCAGCGCTGCGGGCGATCTGTCCCCCTCATCATGCGCGGCTGGGCGGAAAGCCTAATGAAAAGGCCGTCCCAAGCGGGACGGCCCTCGTTTCTCGCCAAAGGCGGGGCTGATTACATCATGCCGCCCATGCCGCCCATGTCGGGCATGCCGCCGGCCGGAGCTTTCGGCTCGGGCTTCTCGGCGATCATGGCTTCGGTGGTGATCAGCAGGCCAGCAACCGAAGCGGCGTCTTCCAGCGCAGTGCGCACGACTTTCGCCGGGTCGATGACGCCGAACTTGAACATGTCGCCATATTCCTCGGTCTGGGCGTTGAAGCCGAAGGCCTTGTCGTTCGACTCGCGCACCTTGCCGGCCACCACGGCGCCGTCGACGCCGGCGTTCTCGGCGATCTGGCGCATCGGGGCTTCCAGCGCGCGACGGATGATCGCGATGCCGGCTTCCTGGTCCGAGTTCGCGCCGGTCAGGCCTTCGAGAGCCTTGGCGCCCTGCACCAGAGCCACGCCGCCGCCGACGACAATGCCTTCCTGAACCGCGGCGCGGGTCGCGTTCAGCGCGTCATCGACGCGGTCCTTGCGCTCCTTGACCTCGATCTCGGTCATGCCGCCGACGCGGATGACGGCGACGCCGCCGGCCAGCTTGGCAACACGCTCTTGCAGCTTCTCGCGGTCGTAGTCCGAGGTGGTTTCCTCGATCTGCTGGCGGATCTGCGACACGCGGGCCTCGATCTCGGCCTTCTCACCGGCGCCGTCGACGATGGTGGTGTTGTCCTTGTTGATCGAGATCTTCTTGGCGCGGCCGAGCATGTCGATGGTGACGTTCTCGAGCTTCATGCCCAGGTCTTCCGAGATCACCTGGCCGCCGGTCAGGATGGCGATGTCCTGGAGCATGGCCTTGCGGCGGTCGCCGAAGCCCGGAGCTTTCACGGCGGCGATCTTCAGCCCGCCGCGCAGCTTGTTGACGACTAGCGTGGCCAGGGCCTCGCCTTCGACGTCCTCGGCCACGATCAGCAACGGCTTCTGCGACTGGATCACCGATTCCAGCAGCGGGACCATCGGTTGCAGCGACGACAGTTTCTTCTCGTGCAGCAGGATGTAGGCGTCTTCCAGTTCCGCGATCATCTTGTCGGCATTGGTCACGAAATAGGGCGAGAGGTAGCCGCGGTCGAACTGCATGCCTTCGACGACTTCGACCTCGGTCTCCATGCCCTTGTTTTCTTCGACGGTGATGACACCCTCGTTGCCGACGCGCTGCATGGCTTCGGCGATCTGCTGGCCGATGAAAGTCTCGCCATTGGCCGAGATGGTGCCGACCTGGGCAACTTCCGAGCTGTCATTGACCGGGCGGGCGGCGGATTTGATCGCTTCCACGACCTTGGCGGTCGCGAGGTCGATGCCGCGCTTCAGATCCATCGGGTTCATGCCGGCGGCGACCGCCTTCATGCCCTCTTTCACGATCGCCTGGGCCAGGACCGTCGCGGTGGTGGTGCCGTCGCCGGCCTCGTCATTGGTGCGCGAAGCGACTTCGCGGACCATCTGGGCGCCCATGTTCTCGAACTTGTCGGCCAGCTCGATTTCCTTGGCGACCGAGACGCCGTCCTTGGTGATGCGCGGCGCGCCGAAGGATTTGTCGATCACCACGTTGCGGCCTTTCGGGCCCAGCGTCACCTTGACGGCATCGGCAAGGATGTTGACGCCCTTCAGCATCCGGTCGCGGGCGTCGCTGTTGAACTTGACTTCTTTCGCAGCCATTTTCTCTGCTCCTTGAATGGGTTATGGGGAAGTAACGATCAGGCGATAATGCCCAGGATGTCGCTTTCCTTCATGATCAGCAGTTCTTCGCCGTCCACCGTGACCTCGGTGCCCGACCACTTGCCGAAAAGCACGCGGTCGCCGGCCTTGACCGCGGGCGCGATCAGCTCGCCCGAATCCTTGCGCGCACCTTCGCCAACGGCGATGATCTCGCCTTCGGCGGGTTTTTCCTTGGCGCTGTCGGGGATGATCAGGCCGCCCTTGGTCTTTTCGTCCGACTGGACGCGACGGACCAGAACGCGGTCATGCAGCGGTTTGAAAGCCATTGTAGAACACTCCGGTGTTTCAGGTTGCAGTGTTGCAGCTGTTGGCACTCGGTTCGGGTGAGTGCCAATGACGCCCATCTAGGCGCGTGCGTGCGACCTGTCAACGGTCTGCATTCGGGAAATTGGCCATGAAATCTGCTTGACGGGCTTTCTGCGCCGCGGCTAGGCCGAAAGGAGCGTAGCAGGGGCGGGAACTGATGGTGGAACGGCGTCTGAAGGCCCTGGTCATCGCCGAGGCGGCGAACCCGGAATGGGTTTCGGTGCCGCTGGTCGGCTGGTCGCTCGCCCAGGCGCTGCGCGAGGTGGCCGATGTGCATATCGTCACCCAGATCCGCAATCGCGAGGCCATCCTGCGCGCCGGGCTGGTCGAGGGGCGCGACTTTACCGCCATAGACAGCGAAAGGCTGGCCGCGCCGATGTGGCGGCTGGCCGAGCGGCTCAGCATGGGCAAGGGCGTCGGCTGGACCATGAAGACGGCGGTTTCGACCCTGGGCTACGGCTATTTCGAGCGGCTGGTCTGGCGTGCCTTCGGCCCGGCGATCCGCGCCGGCGAATACGATGTCGTGCATCGGGTGACGCCGCTGACGCCCACGGCGAACAGCCGGATCGCGCCGCTTTGCGCTCGCGCCGGGGTGCCCTTCGTCTTGGGCCCGCTGAATGGCGGCGTGCCCTGGCCCAGGGGTTTCGACAGCGAGCGGCGGCGGGAACGGGAATGGCTGTCCTATGTCCGCGGCGCCTACAAGGCGCTGCCGGGCCGCGGCGCGATGCTGCGCCACGCCTCGGCCATCATCTGCGGCTCGCTGCATACGCTGGGCGAGATCCCGGCGCGCTACCGGGCCAAGACCATCTGGCTGCCCGAGAATGCCATCGAGCCGTCCCGCTTCAGCCTGACCGCGCCGCAGCCGGGCACATTGCCGCTGCGCGGCTGCTTTATCGGCCGGCTGGTGCCCTACAAGGGCGCCGACATGGCGATCGAGGCGGCGCTGCCGCTGCTGCGCGCCGGGCAGATGGTGCTGGACATCGTCGGCGACGGCCCGCAGGCCGAGGCGCTGCGCGACCAGGTCGCGCGCGAAGGCGTGGCCCGGGCGGTGCGCTTCCACGGCTGGCTGCCGCATGAGCAGGTGCAGGGCATTGCCGGGCAGGCCCAACTGCTGGTCTTTCCCTCGGTGCGGGAGTTCGGTGGCGGCGTGGTGCTGGAGGCGATGGCGCTCGGCGTGGTGCCGGTGGTTGCTGATTACGCCGGGCCGGGGGAGTTGGTCGATGAGGCGACCGGCTTCCGCATTCCGATGGGCCGCCGCGCCGCGCTGGTGGCGGGGCTGCGTGCCCGGCTGGAGGCCATCGCCGCCGATCCGGCGGTGTTGCCCGCCATGGCGGCGGCGGCGCAGGCCCGCGCCATGCGCGATTTCACCTGGGCCGCCAAGGCCGCGCAGGTCGAGCGCATCTGGCGCGCGGCGATCGCCGGGGCGCCTTTGCCGCAGGAATTGCCGCTGCCGCGCTAGGCTGGCGCGTTGCCCGCACCCGTGCCATGCTGCACGCCACGCTGATGCAGGAACCGCCCCCATGCGCCTTACGCCGATCCTGACCGCCCTTTTTGCCGCCGTGACCCTGGCCTTGCCGGCCGCGGCACAGGATTGCGTGGGGCAGAACCTGTTCGAGCGCATGCCGCCCGAGCGGCTGACCGAACTGCACGCGGCGGCCGAGGGCGTGCCCTATCGCCATGGCCTGTTCTGGCAGGCCGAGAAGGGCGAGCAGCGGGTCACTCTGCTGGGCACCTATCATTTCGCGGATCCGCGCCACGATCTGACCATGGAGCATTTCGGCCCCGAGATCGACGAGGCCGCCCTGCTGATGGTCGAGGCCGGCCCCGAGGAGGAGGCGAAGCTGGCCGAAGCCATGGCCTCGGACCCGTCGCTGCTGGTCGATCCCGAGGGACCGACCCTGCCCGAGCGCTTCAGCGACGTCGAGTGGAGGTCGCTTTCGGCCGCGCTCGAGGCACGCGGCCTGCCGGCGGTGATCGCCAGCCGGCTGCGGCCCTGGTATGTGGCGGTCATGCTGGGGGTCTCGCCCTGCATGATGCGGGTGATCGAGGAAAAGGGCGATCCCGGCGGGCTCGATCACCTGCTGGTGGAACGCGCCGAAGCCGCAGAGGTGCCGGTCCGCGCGCTGGAGCCCTGGGATACCGTGTTCACCCTGTTTGCGGGCATGACCTCCAAGGAGGAGGAGGACATGATCCGCGCCGCCATGCCCGCCGCCGAATATGCCGACGATTACGCGGTGACGCTGGCGGACGCCTATTTCTCGGGCGACAGCTGGCTGATCTGGGAGTTCGGCCGCTTCGACGCCTATGACAATTCCGGCCTGACCCGGGCCGAGGTCGATGAGCAGATGCGGCTGGCGCAGGAAAAGCTGATGGACCGGCGGAACGAAAGCTGGATCGAACCCATTGAGCAGGCGGCGGCCGAGGCGGCCGGGCAGGGCAAGGGCGTGGTGATCGGCTTTGGCGCGCTGCACCTGCCGGGCGAGCATGGCGTGCTGCGGCTGCTGGAAAACAGGGGCTGGAGCATCAGCCCGATCACGGTGGAGGGGATAGGCGATGGCGGATGAGCTTTGGCGCGAGGAACGCGAATTCTGGCTGGCCGGCGTGGCTGAGGCGGCGCGCAAGCTTGACGGTTCCTGCCTGATGGCCTTTGCGCCGACCGGCATCCTGAACCGTGCCGCGGTGATCGCCGCGCTGCAATCCGCCCCGCGCTGGCAAGAGGTGACCCTGGCCGAGCGCGCCAGCATCGAGACCGACGAGGTCTGCGTGCTGGCCTATCGCGCCACCGCGCGGCGCGCCGGGGCCGAGACCTACCGCGCGCTCTGCACCACCACCTGGATCCGCCGCGCCGGCGACTGGCGCATCCTCCAGCACCAGCAGACCCCCGTCTGACCGCGCCTGCCGGCGGACGGCGCCGTGACCGGTTGCGGGCTGCCTTGCCGCCGGCGGCGGGATGGCGCGAGCCGGGAAAGCGGCGCCAGCGGCGGCTTAATAGACATTGCCGGCCCGCGCCCCTATAACCCCGGCGAATTTTCCGCCCAAGCTTCAGGGGATCCCCATGATCAAGGTTTTCGGCCACAAGGCCCCCGACACCGATTCGACCGGCTCGCCCATCATTTGGGCCTGGTATCTGTCCGAAGTTCGCAAGACCCCCGCCAAGGCGGTGCTTCAGGGCGAGCCGAACACCGAGGCGGCCTGGATGCTGGCGAAATGGGGTCTCGAAAAGCCCGAGATCATCGCGGATGTCGCGGCTGGCGAGCAATGCGTGGTGGTGGATACCAACAATCCCACCGAGCTGCCCGATTCGCTGGCCGAGGCCGATGTGATCGAGATCATCGACCACCACCTGCTCGCCGGCGGCATCCGCACGCGGCTGCCGATCAACATCACCATCCGCCCGCTGGCCTGCACCGCGACGATCATGCACGATCTGATCGGGGACGAGGATCTGGCCCGCGCCCCCCGCGCCATCAAGGGCGCCATGCTGACCTGCATCCTGTCGGACACGCTGGAATTCCGCAGCCCGACCACCACGCCGCATGACCGTTTCGTGGCCGAGAAGCTGGCAAAGGAGCTGGGCGTCTCGATCCCCGAATACGCGGCCGAGATGTTCGCGGCCAAGTCGGACGTGTCGGCCTTTACCGAGGAAGCCCTGCTGCGCATGGACAGCAAGGAATACGAACTCGGCGGCAAGCAGCTGCGCGTCTCGGTGCTGGAGACCACCGCGCCGCAGGTCCTGCTGGACCGCAAGGACGCGCTGATCGCCGCCATGCCGGCCGTGGCCGCCGCCGACGGCGCCGACGAGGTGCTGCTGTTCATCGTCGATATCCTGAACGAGGAAGCCACCCTGCTGGTGCCGAACGATTTCGTGAAGCATGTCGCCGAGAAAAGCTTCAACGCCACGGTTTCGGGCGACAGCGTGGTGCTGCCCGGCATCATGTCGCGCAAGAAGCAGATCATCCCGGCACTGGCCGTCTGACCCGAGGGCCGTTTCATGACGCAGATCATCCGCTCGCTCGACGAGATCGCGCTGAATTACGACGTTCTGTTCTGTGATCTCTGGGGCTGCCTGCACAACGGCGTCGCGGCCTTTCCGGCCGCCGTCGCCGCCTTGCAGGGCTTTCGCGCCCAGGGCGGGCGGGTGGTGCTGCTGACCAACGCGCCGCGGCCGCAGCAATACGTAGCCGCGCAGCTGGACCGCATGGGCGTGCCGCGCGACGCCTGGGACGCCATCGTCAGCTCGGGCGATGCGGCGCAGGACGCGATGTTCGCGGGCGCCGTCGGCCGCCGGGTCTGGGCCATCGCCCAGCCCAAGGACGAGGGCTTCTTCACCGACATCCCCGAGGAATGGCGCGATGCGCCGCCGATCACCCGCGTGCCTTTGGACGAGGCCGAGGGCATCGTCTGCTGTGGCCTTTTCGACGACCTGACCGAGGTGCCCGAGGATTACCGCGCCCGGCTGATGCTGGCGCGCGAGCGCGGGCTGAAACTGCTTTGCGCCAATCCCGACGTGGTGGTCGACCTGGGCGAGCAGCGACTTTACTGCGCCGGCGCGCTGGCCGAGCTTTACGAGGATCTGGGCGGCACCTCGCTCTATTTCGGCAAGCCGCATCCGCCGATCTACGACCTTGCGCGCCGTCGGCTGGGACTTGACGACAAGGCCCGCATCCTGGCGATCGGCGACGGCATTGCCACCGACATAGCCGGCGCCGCGGGCGAGGGGCTGGATGCGCTGTTCATCACCGGCGGCCTCGCCTTCGACCAGTTCGGTCCGGATGTGGAGAATCCCGATCCGGCGCGGCTTGCCGAATGGCTGGCGCTTCGGTCGCAGGATCCGGCCTATAGCATCGGCCGGCTGCGCTGATTGGCCGGTAACAATCCGTCCTTTTGGATGGGTTCAGCGTTATTTTGTTGCGCGCCCGAGTCTTTGCTGCTATGCGGCATGGAGCCACTCATCGGGAGCATTGAATGATGCTGGACAACCTTCCGCGCGGTACGATCGTCATCGAGGATCTCGAGGTCGGGATGATGCGCTACCTCCAGAAGGTAGTCACCGACGAGGATATCGAGATGTTCGCCAAGGTCTCGACCGACCGCAATCCGGTGCATCTGGACGAGGCCTATGCGCAGGACACCATCTTCGAGGGCCGCATCGCCCATGGCATGCTGACCGCCGGGCTGATCTCGGCGGTGATCGGCGAGCAGCTGCCGGGCCATGGCACGGTCTATCTCGGCCAGACGCTGAAATTCATGGCCCCGGTGCGGCCCGGCGATCTGGTGCGCGCCGAGGTGACCGTCGAGGCGATCGACCACGCAAAGCGCCGCGTGACCCTTGCAACCCGCTGCCTCGTCGGCGATACGGTCGTCCTGAAAGGCGAGGCCGTCGTCCTGGCGCCAAGCCGCAAATTCGACTGAGACAGGGCCGGCCGCCGGCCCAGCGGGGGCCCGATTGCGCATCCATCACGACTGGAAAGCTCTGCCGCTCGATGCCCGCGGGGCCACCGTCGCCATGGGCAATTTCGACGGCGTCCATCTGGGCCACCGCTCGGTGATCGACGCGGCGCGCGCCGCCTGCGACGCGCCCCTGGGCGTCATCACCTTCGAGCCGCATCCGCGCGAATTCTTCGCGCCCGATGCGCCGGCCTTCCGGCTGATGAACGTGGAATCGCGGGCCAACCGGCTGGCGCGGCTGGGGGTGGACCATCTCTACCAGCTGCCCTTCGACGCCGTGCTGGCGGGGCTCACCCCCGAGGCTTTCGCCCGCGAGGTTCTGGTCGAGGGGCTGGGCGTGCGCCATGTCACCGTCGGCTTGGATTTCTGCTTCGGCCGCAAGCGTTCGGGCAATGCGCAGACGCTGGCGCAACTGGGGCGCGAGATGGGCTTCGGCGTCACCGTCGCGCCGCTGATCGGCGATGGCGCGGTGCAATACAGTTCGACCGCGATCCGCGATGCGCTGTCCGAGGGCCGCACCCGCGATGCCGAGCGGATGCTGGGCCATTGGCACCGCATCGACGGCGAGGTGCTGCACGGCGACAAGCGCGGCCGCGATCTGGGCTATCCGACCGCCAACATGGCGGTGGACGGGTTGCATCTGCCGGCGCTTGGCATCTATGCGGTGCTGGTCGATGTGCTGACCGGACCCGAACGCGGCAGCTACAAGGGCGTGGCCAGCCTGGGCGTGCGGCCGATGTTCGGCGAAAACCGCCCCAATCTGGAAGTGCATGTCTTCGATTTCGCCGCCGATCTCTATGGTCAGCACCTTTCGGTGGCGCTGGTCGAATATCTGCGCCCCGAGGCGAAGTTCGACAGCCTCGAGGCGCTGGTCGCGCAGATGGATCGCGACAGTGCCCGGGCGCGCGAGATCCTGGCGACCCGCTGATGCGCAAGCGGTTCTGGGAATTGCCGCTGGCGCGCCTCGACAAGGAGGAGTGGGAGGCGCTTTGCGACGGCTGCGGCAAATGCTGCCTGAACAAGATCGAATATGAGGATACCGGCGAGCTGGCCTTTACCCGGGTCGCCTGCCGGCTGCTGGACGGCGAGACCTGCCAATGTTCCAGCTATGCCAACCGCCATGAATTCGTTCCCGATTGCGTGGTGCTGACGCCCAAAAAGCTCAAGGAGATCGCCTGGTGGCTGCCCTCGACCTGTGCCTACAGGTTGCGCGCCGAGGGCAAGCCGCTCTACGACTGGCACTATCTGATCTCGGGGGATCGCGGATCGGTGCATCGCGCTGGCGCCTCGGTGCGCGGCTGGACCGTCAGCGAGCTTTCCGTGACCGAGGACGATTGGGACGAGCATATCATCGAGGATCTTTCATGAATTTCGTCTCGGACAATGCGGGCGGCGTGCATCCCCGCATCATGGCGGCGCTGGCGGGTGCGAACGAAGGCCATGTGCCCGCCTATGGCGGGGACAGCGTGACCCGCGCGGCGCAGGACCGGCTGCGCGAGCTGTTCGACTCGCCCGAGGCGGCGGTGCATTTCGTGGCGTCGGGCACGGCGGCGAATGCCCTGTCGCTGTCGTTGCTGGCGCCGGGCTGGGGCAAGGTCTTCTGCCATGCCGACGCGCATGTGCAGACCAGCGAGACTGGCGCGCCCGAGTTCATGACCGGCGGCGCCAAGCTGATCCCGGTCCCCGGTGCCGGCGGCAAGATCACCCCCGAGGCCTTGGCCGAGGCGCTGGCGGCCAATGGCCGCGATTCGGTCCATGCCGGGCGCAATGCCGCGCTGACGCTGACCAACGCGACCGAATGGGGCACGGTCTACAGCCCCGAGGAGGTCGAGGCCCTTGCCGCCATCGCCCGCCATGCCGGGCTGGGGTTGCATATGGACGGCGCGCGCTTTGCCAATGCGCTGGCGAGCCTGGACGTGGCGCCCGCCGACCTGACCTGGCGGGCAGGGGTGGACATCCTGTCGCTGGGCGGCACCAAGAACGGCTGCATGGGCGTCGAGACGGTGCTGATCTTCGATCCCGCGCGTTCCGAGGAGTTCCAGTTCCGCCGCAAGCGGGCCGGGGCGCTGGTGTCCAAGCACCGCTATCTGGCGGCGCAGGTGCTGGCCTGGCTGGAGGGCGACCTGTGGCTGCAACTGGCACGTCACGCCAATGCCATGGCGCATGAACTGGCGCTGGGTCTGGCGCGGCTGCCCGGCGTGCGCATCGACCAGCGCGTCGAATCGAATGCCGTCTTCGCCACCATCCCGGCCGAGTTGCATCGCCGCGCCTGCGCCAGCGGTATCTGTTACCATCTGTGGCCGCATACGCAGCAGCCGGCCGAGGACGAGCCGGTCGGCATCCGGCTGGTCTGCGGCTGGGACACCCGGCTCGAGGACGTGACCGGCGCCTTGCAGGCGCTGGCCTAGGCGAGCGCCGCCTTCAGCAGCGCCAGCGCGTGCTCGACCGTGGCGGCGCGCACGGCGGCGCGGCCGCGCGGGCCGAACTCGACCGTCTCGGTCCTGACGCCGCCGGCATCGGCGATGCCGAAGCAGACCCGACCCTCGGGCTTTCTCTCGGACCCGCCTGGCCCGGCGATGCCGGTCACGGCGACGGCCACACCCGCCTGCGAGCGGGCAAGCGCGCCGGACGCCATCTCGGCGGCGATTTCCTCGCTGACGGCGCCATGCGCCTCCAGCGTCTCGGGGCGGATGCCCAGCATCTCGATCTTGGCGGCGTTGGAATAGGTGACGAAGCCCCGGTCCACCGCATCCGACGAGCCCGCCACATCGGTCAGCCGCCCGGCGATCAGCCCGCCGGTGCAACTTTCCGCCGTGGCGATCATCACCCGGCGACGGCGGGCGAGATCGAGGATCTCGGCGGGATCAGTCACAGCATCGGCTCCAGCACCGCATGATAAAGCCCGGCCAGGATGACCGAGGCGATGCCGGCGAACAACCCGGCCCAGAGATCGTCCGCCATCACGCCCAGGGTGCCGCCGCGCCGGTCGGCCCGGCCCACCAGCCAGGGCTTCCAGATGTCGAACAGCCGAAACAGCAGGAAGGGCGCGACGAAGCCAGGCCAGGCATCGAGGATCGAGACGCCGTGCCGCGCCAGCGGGATCACGGTGAAGCTCATGGCCAGCCATTGCCCGGCCACCTCGTCGATGACGATTTCGGACGGATCGCCGTCGGCGCTTTGCGCCAGCACGCCCGGCACTGCCCAGAAGCCCAGCAGCGTCGCCAGCACGAAGCCGGCGGGCACCAGCATCGGGTGCAGCCATTCATAGGCCGCGACCCCCAGCGCCACGGCGGCGGCCGAGCCCCAGGTGCCGGGCGCCGGCCGCAAATGGCCGATGCCGAAGAAGGTGGCGATCAGCTTGTTCATGACGACCCCTTGACCAATGTGGCGGTGGCGATGGCGGCGATGCCTTCCTCGCGCCCGGTAAAGCCCAGCCGTTCGGATGTGGTGGCCTTGACGCTGACCCGGTCGGGCTCGACGCCGATGATCTCGGACAGGCGCAGCGCCATGGCGCCGGCATGCGGGCCGATCTTGGGCCGCTCGCAGATCAGCGTCACGTCGGCATTGGAGATCTCATAGCCCATCTGCCGGGCCAGCATCGCGGCATGGCGCAGGAAGATATGGCTTTCCGCGCCCTTCCATTGCGGGTCCGAGGGCGGGAAGTGCCGGCCGATATCGCCCTGCGCCAGCGCGCCGTAGATCGCGTCGGTCAGGGCATGCATGCCGACATCGGCGTCGGAATGGCCCAAGAGCGCCTTGTCATGCGGGATCTTCACCCCGCACAGCCAGACATGGTCGCCCGCGGTGAAGGCGTGCACGTCGAAACCGTTGCCAAGCCGGATGTCCATCGCGTCCCCCAGAATACGCTCGGCCCGGGCGAAGTCCTCGGGCCAGGTCAGTTTCAGATTGTCCTCGTCGCCCGGCGTCGCGGTGACCGGCAGGCCGGCGCGGATCGCCAGCTCCACGTCGTCGGCCGCGCCCTCGGGATGGGCGCGATGCGCGGCCAGGATGGCGTCCAGCGCGAAACCCTGCGGGGTCTGGGCGCGAAACAGCCCCTCGCGGCTGGCCGTGCCGGTAACGCGCCCGTCCTCGGCCCGCCACAGCGCGTCGGTGACGGGCAGGGCAGGGGCGGCGGCGGGGCTGCCCGCCTCCAGCGCCGCGACCACGCCGTCGATCACGCGGGGCGGGACCAGCGGCCGGGCGCCGTCATGGATCAGCACATGGGTCACGCCGCTGCCCTCCAGGCTTTCCAGCGCCGCGCGCACGCTGTCCGAGCGCGTGGCGCCGCCCGCGACCAGCACCACCGGGCCGGAAAGCTCGGCCACGCCGCGCGCCATGTCCTCGGGCGCCAGCGTCACCACGATGCGCGGGAAGCCGGCAAAGGCGGCGATGCTGCGCTCCAGCGCGGTTTGCCCGGCAAGGGCGCGCCATTGCTTGGGCGGGCCGTCTCCGGCGCGGGTGCCGCGACCGGCGGCGGTGATGATGGCGGCATATGTGGCGGGTATCGTCATGGCCGCCAGATTTAGGTCAGCCGCCGGCCCGAGGCAATCGCCGCCGGACAGGCGTTTCGTCGCGGCCAAAAGACGCAGCCGGCAGTAGCCCATGGCGCGGCTTCTGCGTATAAGGGCGCCGAGCCTGCCATTCTGCCAAGGACCCCTGCCATGACCGACCCCGCCATCGCCGATCTTTCCAAGGATGCCGCCGCCCGCGCCGCCGTGGCGCTGGTCGAGCCGGGGATGCGGCTGGGTCTGGGCACCGGCTCGACCGCCGCGATCTTCGTGCGCCGCCTGGCGCAGCGGGTCAGGAAGGAAGGCTTCGCGCTGCGCTGCGCGGCGACCTCGAAGGCGACGGCCGAACTTGCGACCTCGCTGGGGCTGGGGATCGAGGAGCTGGACGAGATCGGCTGGCTGGACCTGACCATCGACGGCGCCGACGAGGTGGACCCGGACCTGAACCTGATCAAGGGCGGCGGTGCCGCGCATCTGCGCGAAAAGATCGTCGCCACCGCCTCGGACCGCATGGTGGTCATCGCCGACCAGGGCAAGGTCGTGGACCGGCTGGGCGCCTTTCACCTGCCGGTCGAGGTGATTCCCTTCGGCTGGCAGGCGACGTGCAAGCTGATCCAGCGGGCGCTGGACCGGCTGGAGCTGACCCAGCGCCCGATCCTGCTGCGCAAGCGCGGCGACGCGCCCCTGCACACCGACGAGGGCAACCTGGTGCTGGACCTGGCGCTGGAGGCGATCCCCGATGCCGAGGCGCTGGCGGCCGAGCTGTCTTCCATCGCCGGGGTGGTTGAACACGGGCTGTTCCTGAATATCTGCGAGCTGGCGATCATCGGCTGCCCGGACGGCTCGGTGGTGGAATTGCGGCGCGAGGACATGGCATGAAATTCGACTACGATCTTTTCGTCATCGGCGGCGGCTCGGGCGGGGTGCGCGCGGCGCGGATCGCGGCCAGCGAATACGGCGCCCGCGTCGGCCTGGCCGAGGAAAGCCGCATGGGCGGCACCTGCGTCATTCGCGGCTGCGTGCCCAAGAAGCTGATGATCTTCGCCTCGCAGGCCGGGGCCGCGGCCGCCGAATCGCGCGGCTATGGCTGGCAGGGCGCCGGCGAGGGCCGCTTCGACTGGGCCGAGTTCCACGGCAAGCTGGGGCGCGAGCTGGACCGGCTGGAAGGGGCCTATACCTCGGGCCTCGTGAATGCCGGGGTCGAGGTCCACATGCAGCGCGCCCGGCTGCACGACGCGCATACGGTCGAACTGGCCGACGGCCAGCGCCTGAGCGCCAAGCATATCCTGATCGCCGTCGGCGGCCGGCCGCAGCGCCCCGACATCCCGGGCAAGGAACTGGGGCTGATCTCGGACGACCTGTTCACGCTCGGGCAGCTGCCGGGCCGGGTGCTGGTGGTGGGCGGCGGCTTCATCGCCTGCGAATTCGCCACCATCCTGCAAGGGCTGGGCAGCGCGACGGTGCTGGCCTATCGCGGCGACGCGGTGCTGCGCGGCTTCGACGGCGAGATGCGCCGCCACGTCACCGAGCAGCTGCGCGCCATCGGCGTCGATGTCCGGCTGGGCACCAATCCGGCGCGGCTGGACCGGGAAGGGGCGGGCGTCCGCGTGAGCTTCGAGGACGACAGCAGCGAGATCTTCGACGCGGTGATGTTCGCCACCGGCCGCGCGCCCTATACCAAGGGGTTGGGGCTGGAGGAGGCCGGCGTCCGGCTGGGCCGCAAGGGCGAGATCGCGGTGGACGAATGGTCACAAAGCTCGGTGCCGTCGATCTTTGCCGTGGGCGACGTGACCGACCGGGTGAACCTGACCCCGGTGGCGATCCGCGAGGGGCACAGCTTCGCCGACACGGTCTTCGGGGCGCGGCCGCGCAAGGTCGACCACCGGCTGGTGGCCAGCGCCGTCTATACCCGCCCGCATGAGCTGGCGACCATCGGCCTGACCGAGGAAGAGGCCGAGGCCTGGGGTCCCGCCGACATCTTTGTCGCCAGCTTCCGGCCGATGCGCTCGCTTTTCGCCGGCTCGGACGCGCGGGCGGTGATGAAGCTGGTGGTGGATGCGGAAACCGACAAGGTGCTGGGCTGCCACATTTTCGGCCCCGAGGCGGGCGAGATGATCCAGATGGTCGCCGTGCCGATGGGCATGGGCGCGACCAAGGCGGATTTCGACGCCGCCATCGCCGTGCATCCGACGCTGGCCGAGGAGCTTGTGACCATGCGCAAGCCGGCGCGCCGCGTGGGTGCGGCAAATATGGACAAACCCGCCGCATCGGCTTGATTTTCCGGCCGAAGGCACCAGTTTCAACCAGACAGATAGCAAGCGAGGCACGAGAGGTATGGCAGGACAAGGCCCCTGGGGCGGCGGCGGAGACGATGACAAGGGCGGCCGGGAGCCGCCGCAGGGCGGCGGCCAGCGCCCCTGGGGCAGCCCGGGCGGCGGCAAGGACGACCGGCCGCAGGGTCCGCGCCGCGGCGACCAGATCCCCGAGATCGAGGAATTGGTGCGCAAGGGCCAGGACCGGCTGCGGGTGTTGATGGGCGGCAAGGGGCCGGGCGGCGGCAATCGCGGCGGCGGGCCGCGCCGGCCGCAGGGGCCGCAATTCCAGATGAGCCGCGGCACCTGGGGTCTGACGGCGCTGGCCGTGGTGGCGGTCTGGGCCTTCAGCTCGTTCTATACCGTCAAGCCCGAGGAACGTGCGGTCGAGCTGCTGTTCGGCAGGCCGGTCGGCACCGGCGAGCCGGGCCTGAACTTCGCGCCCTGGCCCGCCGTTACCGCCGAGGTGGTGCAGGTCTCGGGCGAGCGGACCACGGAAATCGGCACCGGCCGTGCCGGGCCGATGGATTCCGGGCTGATGCTGACCCGCGACCAGAACATCGTGGACATGGCCTATCAGGTGGTCTGGAACATCTCTGACCCCGAGAAATTCCTGTTCAACCTCGCCGATCCGGACGACACCATCCGCGCCGTGGCGGAATCGGCGATGCGCGACATCGTGGCGCGTTCCGAGCTGGCGCCGATCCTGAACCGCGACCGTGGCGCCATCGCCGACGACCTGAAGCTGGCGGTGCAGAACACGCTCAACGCCTATGAGGCGGGGATCAACGTGCTGCGCGTCAACCTCGACCGTGCCGACCCGCCGCGCGAGGTGATCGACAGCTTCCGCGAGGTGCAGGCCGCCCAGCAGGAGCGCGACCGGCTGGAGAAAGAGGCCGACGCCTATGCCAACCGCGTGCTGGCCAGCGCCCGAGGCGAGGCCGCCGCCGTGATCGAACGGGCCGAGGCCTATCGCGCCGAGGCGGTGAACAACGCCGAGGGCGAGGCCGCGCGCTTCAACTCGGTCTATGACGAATATGTCAAGGCGCCGGAGGTCACGCGCCGCCGGATGTATCTGGAAACCATGGAGAAGGTTCTGGGCGGGGTGAACAAGGTGATCCTGGATGGCGAGGCCGGGCAGGGCGTGGTGCCCTATCTGCCGCTGGATCAGCTGCGCAGCGGCGCGACGGGAACCGGCAATACCAATACCGGCAGCAACACCGGCGGCGCCAACACCAGCGGGGGGAACCAGTGATGAACCGTGCAATCTCGCTTCTGGCTCTGCCCTTCCTGGTCGTGGTGGCGGTCCTGGTGGTCTCGGCGCTCTATATCGTCGACGTGCGTGAAAAGGCGCTCGTCCTGCGCTTCGGCGAGGTGGTCGAGGTGCGCGAGGAACCGGGCCTTGGCATCAAGGTGCCCTTCCTCGACAATGTGGTGAAATACGATGCCCGCATCCTGGGCCTGCCGACCCCGCCGATGGAGGTCACGCCGCTGGACGACCGCCGGCTGGTGGTCGACGCCTTTGCGCGCTGGCAGATCACCGACGTGGTGCAGTTCCGCCGCGCGGTGGGCGCCGGCGGCATCGAATTCGCGCAGCGCCGGCTGGAGCCGATCGTGACCAATGCGATCCGCCAGGTGCTGGGCTCGGTGCCCTCGACCACGGTGCTGTCGGACGACCGGACGCCGCTGATGAACCGCATCCGCGACCTGTCGCGCGACGATGCCCGCGACCTGGGCATTCGCGTCATCGACGTGCGCCTGACCCGCACCGACCTGCCCGAGCAGAACCTGACCGCGACCTATGCGCGGATGCGGGCCGAGCGCGAGCGCGAAGCCGCCGACGAGATCGCCCGCGGTGGCGAGGCCGCGCAGCGTGTCCGCGCCGCCGCCGACCGCACCGTGGTCGAGCTGACCTCCGAGGCGAGGAAGCGCGCCGAGGTGGTGCGCGGTGAAGCCGACGCCCGCCGCAACGCCATCTATGCCGATGCCTTCGGCCGCGATCCCGAGTTCTTCGCCTTCACCCGCTCGATGACCTCCTATGAGCGGGCGCTGCGGGGCGAGAACAGCTCGCTGGTGATCCAGCCGCAGGGTGAGTTCTTCGACTATCTGCGCGATGCTGGTTCGGACCGCGCCAATCCGGTGCCGGCTCCGGCCCCCGCCGCTGAGCCCGATGCCGAGGCGGAGGCCGGGGCCCAGGGCGCGATCCAACCCGGCGAGGCCGTCGCCCCGACCGAGACCAATCGCGAGGGTGAGCCTCTGGGCGCCGGTGCCGGGGTGACGCTGACGCCGCTGCCGGAATCCCTGGCCGCGCCGCCGCAGGAAGAACCCGTGGTGCCTCCGGCGCCGCTTCCGGCGGACTGATCCGGACGCGGCCCGGGACGGGAACCCCAGTGCAACAGGAAAGGCGGGGCGCATGCATGCGTCCCGCCTTTTTCATGGTCCGACCTGTTCGGCTTGCGGGGCCGGTCACTCCAGCCCGATCAGCTTGCTGTCCTGCCTTTGCTCCTCCAGGGAAAGCTCGCGTTGCCATTCCCGCCAGATCGAGACCAGCAGCGCCATTAGCACCGGGCCAACGAACAGCCCGACAATGCCCATGGTCTTGACCCCGCCGATCAGGCCGAAAAAGGTCGGCAGGAACGGTAGCTTGACCGGCCCGCCGACCAGCACCGGGCGGATGGTCTTGTCCACCACGAACAGCTCGCAGGTGCCCCAGACGAACAGCGCCGCCCCCTCGACGGGCGAGCCGCTGGCCACCAGATAGGCCGAGACCAGGGTAAAGGACAGCGGCGCCCCGCCCGGGATCAGCGCCATGAAGCCGGTGATGACGCCGAAGGTCACCGGCGAGGGCACGCCCGCCAGCCAATAGGCGACGCCCAGGATCACCCCCTCGCCGATGGCGATCAGCGTCATGCCGGTCACGGTCGAGCTGATGGTGGCGGGCACGACGCGGGACAGCCGGCTCCAGCGGTCGGGCAGGATGCGGCGGCCGACCTGGTCGATCTGCGCCACGATCTTGTCGCCGTCGCGATACAGCACGAACAGCGTGATGAGCATGAACAGCAGCGTCAGCGCCAGGTGAAAGGCCAGCGTCCCAGCCGTCACCGCGCCGCGATAGATCGCGCCGATATTCGAGCCGCTGACCAGTTGCACGATCTCGCTGATGCTGCCGGGGCGGCCGATATAGGTCTGCCATTTCTCGTCCAGCCAGTCGCCGATCTGCGGCAGCTCGACCATCCAGCCCGGCGTGGGCGCACCCGAACTGTTGACCAGGATCGCCCAGTTGATCCAGTCGCGCAGCTCGCGGAAGGCATAGACCAGCGCCATGGCGATGGGGATCAGCAGAAAGCAGACCAGCACCAGCACCAGCACCGTCGCCGCGCCGGTGCGGCCCAGGTTCAGCTGATAGGCGGCGCGTTGGCGCAGCGGCCAGCTGGCCAGCGCGATCACCATGGCGGCCAGCACCGGCACCAGGAAACCGTGGAAGAAATAGATCGAGGCCGCCACGATGGCCAGCAGCAGCCAGCGCGCGGCCGAGATATTGGTCAGCAGGGGAGGCCGGTGCACGCGCAGCCCGACCTGTTTCGGGCTCTGCCGCGGCGCGGTGGGATCGTTCAGCTCTGTCGCGGTCGTGGGTTTCGGCATTTCGCCTGTCGTCATGGTCCCGATCCTGACTGCGGACATCTGTGCCCGCCCTGTCGCAACGAGATAACATCTCGCCCCCGGCTGCAAGACGGAATGCCGCGCCGCGCCCGGCGGTTCCCGGATTTCCCGGCTCACGATCTTGTGGGGGGCGCGTGACAGTCGCTGTCGCCCGCGCTAGTCTGGCGCCACCAAGGGGAGCCCCGGCAAGGGGCTGAGAAACCGCTGGCCTCGATCGACCAGGAGACGGGCGGCGCGGTGACCCTTCGAACCTGACCCGGATCATGCCGGCGGAGGAATGGGAACGATGCGCCTGTCTTTTGCCGGCCTCACCGCGAGGCCGCCCGCACCGCCGGTCTCGCCCCAAGCCATGAGGGCCTGATGACCGAAACCTTCTTCGAAACCCTGCGCCGGGAATGCGCCACGGACTGGTCCGCCGCCGTCGGCCACCGCTTCGTGCGCGAGCTTTGCGACGGCAGTATCGCGGATGCCGCCATGGCGCGCTATCTGATCCAGGATCACCGTTTCCTCGACGCCTTCCTGACGCTGCTGGGCGGCGCCATCGCCTCGGCCGACCGCTTCGAATCGCGGCTGCGATTCGGGCGTTTTGCCGGCATGGTCTCGGGCGAGGAGAATGACTATTTTCTGCGCGCCTTCGCCGCGCTCGGTGTGAGCGAGGCGGATCGCGCCGCCATTCCCGACAGCGCCCCGACGAAAGGTTTCCAGGCGCTGATGCGCGAGGCGGCGGCGACGCGCGCCTATCCCGCCGTGCTGGCGGTGCTGAACGTGGCCGAGGGGCTCTATCTCGACTGGGCCATGCGCGCGCCCCAGCCGCTGCCGGCGAATTTCGTCCATGCCGAATGGATCACGCTGCACGACAATCCCTTCTTCCGCGACTTCGTCGGCTTCCTGCGGGACGAACTCGACCGGGTCGGACCGGAGGCGGCGGATCAGGCGCGGGACTTCTTCCGCCGCGCCGCCAGGCTGGAGCGGGAATTTTTTGATGAGGTTTACATCGCTTAGCGATCAATCCTTGATTATTTCTACATCGGGCGGGCTATCGGGCGGCCCGTTTTCGCGATAGTCCAGTATGATGCGCAAAAGCCCGGCCGGGGCCAGCCGCTCGGATGTGTGGCGCATCTCGGCCAGGCTCCACCAACGAAACTCGCGGATGGTGGCGGCCTCGGGGGCGTTCCGGATCGCCGGCTCGAAGGCCGAGGTCTCGATCAGGAAATAATCCTCGGACTGCCGCCAGCGGCGCTGCTGGAACGTCATCGCCACCCGGCGCCGCCAGACCAGCGGGCCAAGGGCGGGCAGGGCGAAGCCCAGCTCCTCGTCCAGTTCGCGGCGCAGGGCCTGCTCCGGCGTCTCGCCGGGCTCGCTGCCGCCGCCAGGGGTGATCCACCAGTCGCCGCCGCCGTAATCGACCCGCATCAGCAGCACCCGGTCGTCCGGGGTCAGCAGGATGGCGCGCACGGCCTGTCTGTCGATGATCCGCATGGTCCCCCTGTGTCATGAAAAAGGCCCCGGCCGCGCTGGTCGCGCTCCGGGGCCCCGAAGGAGGTCAGGACGCGGGCTTATTCGTCGTCACTGTCCGGTACGTCGGCGATGTCGTCCAGCGACATGTCGCCGTCGTCATCGTCGTCATCCAGCAGATCGTCGTCCAGATCGCCGGTATCGGCGTCGTCGTCCAGATCCTCGTCATCGACCAGATCGGTCTGATCCGTGTCACGCGAGGCGGTCTTTTCCGAGATCAGCGAGCGCGAGCGGCCGTTGGTCAGGCTTTCCACGGTGAACTCTGCGCCGCAGGCGGGACAGGTCATCGGGTCGTTCATCAGGTCGTAGAAGCGCGTCGCGCAATGGGGGCAAAGGCGTTTCGTGCCCCATTCCTCTTTGGGCATGGTGTTCTCTTTCTGCCGCGTTCAGCTAAATCCGCTGTCCCCTGCCACAGCCCGGGCAGGCTGTCAAAGCCTTTTCCCCCTTGCAGGCCGGTGGCGGTGCGGGGGAAACATGGGCGGAGGATCGGCGCTTCGCAAGATGCGGGAACGGATGGACAGGATTCTGGTCGGAGGCGACATTCCGGTAACGCTGCGGCGCTCGGCGCGGGCGCGGCGCATGACCCTGCGCGTGGCGCGTGCGGGGGGCGAGGTGGTGCTGACCCTGCCCAGCCGCACCAGCCTGTCGGACGGCCGTGCCTTTGCCGAGTCGCGGGTCGAATGGCTGCGGCAGACCCGGGCCGGCATGCCGCCGCTGCGCCCGGTCGAATATGGCGCCCTGCTGCCGGTCGAGGGGCAGGAACGGCGGATCGCGCCCCATGACGGCCGGCGGGTGGAGCTGGCGGACGCGCTTTTGTTGGTGCCGCAGGGCCGCCCGGCCGGCCTGCTGGTCGAGCTTTGGCTGAAGCACCTGGCCCAGGCGCGGCTGATCCTTGCCTGCGACCGCCATGCCGCGGCGCTGGGACGCGGCTTCCGCGCGCTTGCGCTGCGCGACACGCGCTCGCGCTGGGGCAGTTGCACCCATGACGGGCGGCTGATGTTTTCCTGGCGACTGGCGATGGCGCCGCCCGAGGTGCTGGACTATGTCGCCGCGCATGAGGTGGCGCATCTGCTGCACATGGACCATTCGCCTGCCTTCTGGACCGCGACCGGCCGGCTGATGCCCGATTATGCGCGCCATCGCGACTGGCTGCGCCGGCACGGGCATGAGCTGCTGGCCTGGCGGTTTCGTTCGTGACCGGGGCGGCTTGACGGCGTCCGGATTTGTGATCACAGATGGCGCATGACTGTTTCGCGTTCCTCGGAAAGCTCGGCGCATGAGCGGCTTTATCGCAACCTGCGCCAGCGCATCATGCTGGGCGAATTGCCGCCCGGCCTGGCCCTGACCCTGCGCGGCATCGCCGCCGAGCATCGCGTCTCGATGACGCCCGCGCGCGAGGCGGTGCGGCGGCTGGTGGCCGAGGGTGCGCTGTCGCTGTCCTCCTCGGGGCGGATTGCCACGCCGGAACTGTCGGTCGAGCGGATCGAGGAGCTTGCGGCATTGCGCGGGCTGATCGAGCCGGAACTGGCCGCCCGCGCCCTGCCGCGCGCCCATCAGGCCCTGATCGAGCGCATGGCCGTCATCAACGCCGCCATCGGCGAGGCGGCCGAGCGGCATGATGCCGTGGGCTATATCCGCACCAACCTGGAGTTTCACCGCCTGCTTTACCTGCGCGCCCAGGCCCCGGCGATGCTGGCCATCGTCGAGACGGTCTGGTTGCAGCTCGGCCCGACCATGCGGGCGCTGTACGGCCGGATGAAGCGCAACGAACCGCCGCGCCATCACCGCATGATCTTGGCCTCGCTGCGGGCCGGGGACGAGCCGGGGCTGCGGCTCGCCGTGCGGGCGGATGTGACGCATGGGCTGCGCCATCTCGGGTCAGGCTAGGGCCGTCATCCCGCTGGGCGGATGAAGGCAGAGCCGGCCCCTCCGGACCTGAATGCACCACGACCGTTCTCGGTGGCGTCGGGCCGCCCGTTCGGCCGTCGCCCAATCGTGTCACGGCGCGGCCTTCCCATCGCAAAACAATGGCCAGAGTCGCCCGTGCTCAAGCTGATGCCGATGCCGGTCGAATCCCTTGGGCCGGCTTGTCGGCCTCGGTCATCGGCACAACACATCGTCCTTCGCACCGCTGGTTGCGGCAGGGCCTGGTCGAGCGGTTTGCCTGCAAGCCCAAGCCTTTCCGCCGCACCGCACCACGTTCCGAGAAAGACGCAACCGATCTCCCTGACGCGGTTACTCTGGCCTCATCTTCGCTTCCGGTCAGAATATTCCGGTCAGGTAGAGCAGGATAATCACGAAGATCGGGACGCCCAGAAGCCAGGCGATGATGCCTTTCATTGTCGTTTTCTCCCTTGTTGGTCGAAAGCGGAACGCGGCCTGGCAGCGATGGTTCCCGCAGCACGCGGCGGGCGCGGATCGTTCATGCGACCCTCCCACGGCGCCGGGCTTGGCCCCGGGGCTTGCCGAAAACTCTTGTGCGTCGGGAATAATCGTCGCCCTCTTGCGTAACTCCTCTGCAACCGTCTGGCGTTGCTTTGGATCAAGGAATGAAGCGCATGGCACCTTTTCGCATGTTTCTGACGGCAGCCGCATTCGCGGCAGCAAGCCTCCCGGGCGCGGCGCTTGCGGATGACGACGACTTCCTCCGTTATCATCATCGTGACGGGGTCGAGAGGCTGCTGCGCGGCCTGGATGGCTGGGCCTATCGCGGCTGGCGCGACGATGATGACGACCGCCGGGCTGTCCGCTACCGCTTTGGGGACGACGATGATGACCGCTCCAGGCGTCGCCGTGGCCGCGATCGCGATGACGATGATGACGATGATGACGACGACGATTGACCGGCAGGAGGCCGGAAAATCGGCAAGCTGGCCGGCCCTTGATGCGGGCCGGCCTTACCTCGGTCGAGTCATCAGATTCCGGCAAATTCGGCGCGGTTCGTGCTGAAGGATGCGCGCTTCGGGCAGCCATGTTCTGGGGCCGACATTTGAAAATACTGGCGACCCTATCGCCTGCAGCGCGAGAGTCTCAGGCGGCGGAACCGCAAAGGACCCGTGCGCCGAGGACCCGCGCAGGCGCATCGCCGCGGATTTCCAGGCCGAGTTTCCGGCCCCGCTGAGGCCGGATGCCGCAACGCTGCGCCGGGCGCTTCACGGGATCGTCCGGGCCGGCAAGGGCAGGATCCGGGGAGCCAAGGCAGACCGGACGAACTGGGGCCGGGGAGCGGTGCGCCAAACCTGCCCTCCCCGGAAAGATCAGCTTCGCCTTATGGCTTCAATAGGGCGCCGGCGCTACTGCCGGGGGCGTATAGGGGTCAGTCGGCGCCGCATAGGGCGCCTGTCCCATTTGCACCTGACTGTTTGCGGCCTGTTCGCTGAGCAACTGCCCGGCAGTTTGCATGTCGCGCCCCGCGCCTTGCATCGTCTCGCAGCCCGCCACGGCCATCCCGGCCAGGCACAGGCCGATCATCACCATCCGACGCATGCTCTTACCTTTCTTTTTCTGCTCGATTGGCGACAAGCCTAAACCAGACGACAAGCCGCTCAAGCCGGACCAGAGCCGGCGGGCCGCTGATCGGCAAGGAATTTCCCGAGAGCCAGACCCGCACCGGCGGATCCCAGCCGATTCCGCACCGCAGGCCGCCTTCTGCGCGGCCGGAAATGCAGCGACAAATTGATGCAGGTCAATGCGCCGCCGCCCAGACCCGTCAGGATGATAGCAGTTCACAGGAGATGATCCATGGATCTGGATGCCCGCAAGTCGATGCTGACCGCGCGTCGCAAGGCCCTCCTTGCCGATCTTGCCCGCATTCAGGACGAGCTCGACGATCCCTTGCCCCAGGATTGGGACGATGCGGCCGTTGAACAAGAGGATGACGAGGTTCTTCAAGCGCTTGGCCATGTCCATCAGGCCGAATTGAACCGGATAGACGCCGCCCTTCGGCGCATCGACAGCGGCGAATACGGTTTTTGCACCGGCTGCGGGGACATCATTCTGCCGGCCCGGCTGGATCTGCTGCCCGATACGCCCTTTTGCGCGCATTGCGCGGCGCGCGGCTGACGGTCCGGACTTACATGCCGGCCTGGGCTTCCTGGCTTTCCCGGCTGATCACCTGTCCTGCGCTTTGCAGGTCGCGCCCGGCGCCCTGTACGGTCTGGCAGGCCGCCAGGGCCAACAGCGCAAGCAGGGGCGAAAGGTGAAAAATACGGCGCATATTCAATCTCCTGCAAGGGTTCTTCTTCGCAAGTCAACGCCTGCCTCCGGCCGCGGTTCCCGCCCGTTAGGAGTTTCTTAACCTGCGCTTGTTAGACAGGCGGCATGCCTGTGATTCTGCTTCTTGTCCTGCTCCTTTCCGCCTGCGCCTCGCCCGCGCCGCAGTTTTTCGGCGCGGTGCGGCACGACATCACGCTGGAAGGGATCCGCTTCGCTGTTTTTCACGACGGCAACCAGGCCGAGGTGATCCGCCTTGGCTATCTCAGCCGGCGCGCCCGAGCGCCGGTGCCCGAACTGATGGTGATCGCTGCCGAGCGGACGACCGGCTGCGCGGTGATTCCGAACAGCCTGAGCAGCCGCATTCCCGGCGATACCGGCGAGGCGCGGCTGTCGCTGCGCTGTCCCGGCGGCTGAGGCGGCGCGGTCCTTGCCGCCGGTGCGGCGGGCTCAGCCGAGAAACGCCGCCACCGCCTCGGCCACCTCGGTCGGGCGGTCGGCATGCAGCCAATGTCCGGCGCCGGGGATGAGGCGGATCTCGGCCTGGGGGAAATGCGCGCGGATCGCCTCGATCTGCGGCGCGCGGCAATAATCGGAGTTCTCGCCGGCAAGAAACAGGGCGGGGCCGGTGAAACTGCCCTTGGGCGCCTTTGGCCAGCCGACCAGTTGGGGCATCTGGTCGCGCAGGGCGGGCAGGTTGAACTTCCAGCGCGGCGGATCGGCCTTCAGGTCCAGCGATTGCAGCAGAAAGGCCCGCACGCCCGGATCGGCAACCTGCTCGGCCAGGCGCGCATCGGCCTCGGAGCGCAGGCGAAGCCCGGTCAGGTCCACCGCCTCCATCGCATCGATATGGTCGCTCTGGCTGTGACCATAGGCAAAGGGCGCGATGTCCAGGACGACAAGGCGGCGCACCAGTCCCGGCTGGGTCAGCGCCAGCATCATCGCGGCCTTGCCGCCCATCGAATGGCCCAGCACATCCGCCCGGCCGCCCTGTGCCGCAATCGCTTCGGCCAAGTCGCCGGCCAGCGCGGCATAGCTGTGATCGGGATCGTGGAAGCTGTCGCCATGGTTGCGCATATCGACCGAGATGACGCGCCGGCCCTCGCCCAGGCGCCGCGCTAGGCCGCCGAGATTGCGCCCCGATCCGAACAGCCCATGCGCCAGCAGCACCGGCAGCCGATCCGAATCCGTTCCTGTTACCGTTATATTCAGCATCATGCCTGCAACTTAGCGGCACTGGCGAAGCGACGCCAGAGGCGCTAGCTTTGACGAAAACGGGATGGGGGCAATGGGCATCGAAAGGATCCGGCCGATGGCCGACGAGGTGGCCTGCCTGATGGCGGCGCGGTTCGGCGGCTTGCGGCGCGGCCAGCAGGCCGATCTGGAAAACATGTTGCGCAAACGCGGCGGCGCCCTGCCGCGGCGTTTGCGGCGCGAGGCGCGCATCCTGGCCGAGGCCGACCGCAAGGCCGGCCAGCCGAAACTGGCGCGCCAAGTGGATTTCGACCGGCTCGAGCGGGCGCATAAGGTGCTGGTCGGCTATTTGCGGCCGCTGGGGCAGGGTGTGCGGCTGCGGGGTGGCGCGGCCAGCATCGCGGCGAGCGTGCTGTTCGGCCTGCTGCTCCTGGCCGCCGTGGCCATCTGGATCATGATACGGCGCGGGCTGATCTGAGACCGGCTCGGGCCGGCTGGCGGGGTGCCGGGGGAAAGCGGATCAGATGCAGCTCTCGTCCGGTTGCGGCCATCTGGCGGATCGGGCGATGCCCGGGCCAAACGGCATCTGCGGCGGCTGATCCCAGATGTTGACGGAGGAGCGATGCGGCCGATGCTCCGCGCGGTAGACCGGATTGAGCGTGTGCGCCTATCGTGGCCGGGCTTCTTGCGGCTTGATGCAGCGCCGCTGACGCGATGCGGTTTTGGCTGTTGTGCAGGCCAGATGGGCGCCGTTTCCGAATCGGAAATGTTGTCGGTGAATGGCGATCACCTGCCTTGCGCCGTGCCCGCCGGTCCTGGCGACATCGCCGGTGTCGCGGCAAGCCGGATGGGGGGAATGCGCCAAGCGATCTGAGGCGAGCCGGGGGAGGCTGGCAGGCCTTGACGGCGGCCTGAACCCCTCTCGCTGTGCAGGCTGTCCCCGGGCGCGCCGCAGAAACCATCCCGCGCCTGGGCGGTGAAGCGGAACATGCCAAGGGCCGCGGTGTCGCGGGGCCGGCGCCTATCCTTTGTCGGCGGTCGGCGGGCGGCCCCG
>NZ_LLWQ01000183.1 GCF_001447385.1 Paracoccus sp. MKU1
GGTGGGATTGATCATTTTTTTTTGCGCTCGGCAACAGACCCGCCTTGCCGAGCGCGCCGGACAAAAAATCATTCTCCAGCGTCAGTTCTCTGATCTTCGCATGCAGGGTCTTCACGTCGATGGTCGGTTCCGGCTCGGCCTTCGGGGCTTCCCCGGAAACCCCGGTCGCGCCCTCCAGCAGTTGGTCGCGCCACTGCTTGATCTGGTTCGGATGAACGGCGAAATCCTGCGCCAGCTCGATCATGGTCTTCTCACCCTTGATCGCAGCTACCGCCACTTTCGCCTTGAATGCCGGGCTGTGATTCCGGCGCGGTCGTCTCGTCATGGTCTTCTCCTCGCTCGCAGCATCATGCTGCAGTTGCTCGGAAAATCCACTTAGCCCACCTGTTCAGATTTCCGAAGCCACCTCTAGCTGGTCCGAGACGGTGTTCAACGGACACCAGCCAAGCGCCTCGAAGTAAAGGATCAGCCCCCTCTCGGCGGCCATGTCGGCCAGCCGGGCCAGGTTGCGGGCGGTGATCCGCATCTGTTCGTCGCGGGACAGGCCAAGGACGCCGGAATAGCCGGTCACCGGTCGGCCCGCGGCATGCGCCCTGACCGTGGCGACCGAGACCGGGCCCGTAATCGCCTGCACGGCCTTCGCCCCCGCGATCTGCGCCAGATGGAAAAGTTCGCCGGCATCCCGCCACAGCGACTCCTCGGCCCCGCCGTGCCGCTCGATATCCATCAGGAAGCCGGTGCCCGGAATGTCGTAACCGCGCAGGCGCTCGGCCAGGTCGGCCTCGGTCCATCCGGCGGCAAGGAAGGCGCGCATCTTGGCGGCCGAGATCTCGATGCCGTCATAGCCCAGATCGGCGGCGATCTTCAGGTCCATCGCCATGGGTGCGTCCTTGGCGATCAGGGAATGGAGGACGATTGTCTGGCGTTCGACGGACATGGGTTTTCCTTTCCTGGGATATACGGAGTTTCCGCGCGAGCCGTCGCCACGGCAATTGCGCAGTCCCATGAATTCTTGCGCAACCTGACGCAATCGCCACGCGCTGTTGCGTCATTGGCGTCATGCTTGCGAAATTGCCAACCCCACCGCCGCTCGGCTTACTGCATCGACAGGCCGGAAGGAGACAGGGATGGACTGGGCGGATTACGTAATCGTCGGCGGAGGATCGACCGGCTGCGTCATGGCATCGCGTCTCAGCGAGGACGCCGATACCCAGGTCGTCCTGCTGGAGGGAGGCCCGCGCGACCGGAACCCCTATATCCATATCCCCGGCGCCTATTACAAAACCGCGCAGGGCCCGTTGCTCAAGCGCTTCCCCTGGGAGCCGACGGATGGGCAGAATCGCACGGAGCAGCCGACGATGGTGCAGGCCAGCGTGTTGGGCGGCGGCTCTTCGGTCAATGCGATGATCTATATCCGGGGCAATCCAGACGATTACGCGACATGGGAAAACCTGGGGGCGTCCGGCTGGGGTTATCAGGACGTCCTGCCCTATTTCCGCAAGGCCGAGAACAACAACCGCTTCTGCAACGAGGCCCACGGCATCGACGGGCCCCTGGGGGTCTCGGACATCGACCATATCCATCCGCTGACCCGCGCCTGGCTGCAAGCTTGCCAGCAAAAGGGACTGCCGCTGAACCCGGATTTCAACTCGGGCGATCAGGCCGGCTGCGGGCTCTACCAGATCACCGCGCGGAACGGACGCCGCAGCAGCGCGGCGGTCGCCTATCTGAAGCCCGCGCGCAAACGCAGGAAGCCGCGCGTGGATGACCGGCGGGTATTGAGCGGGATAATCTTCATCAATCGCAATGGCTTGCGGTGGTGCGATACGCCCCGGGAATATGGCCCGCCAAAGACCCTCTACAACCGCTGGAAGCGGTGGAGCGACAAGGGGGTCTTCGCCCGGATGATGGATGGGCTGGCCGCCGAGGCCGCCGTTCCAAAGACGGTGATGATCGACGCGACCTACCTGAAGGCGCACCGCACGGCGACCAGCCTGCGGTCGAAAAAGGGGGGGCCGGGGAACAGAGGGGCCGTCTGATCGGTCGCA
>NZ_LLWQ01000184.1 GCF_001447385.1 Paracoccus sp. MKU1
CGACTGCGACTGCGACTGCGACTGCGACTGCGACTGCGACTGCGACTGCGACTGCGACTGCGACTGCGACTGCGACTGCGACTGCGACTGCGACTGCGACTGCGACTGCGACTGCGACTGCGACTGCGACTGCGACTGCGACTGCGACTGCGACTGCGACTGAACACAAGCCGATCCCGGAGCGGGCATCAAGCCGCCGCGCTGATCTGGGCACCCTGATCCTCGTTGCTGGATCGTCAGCGGATAGGCCGCGCAAGGGGCCGGAGATGAGCAACGCCTCAGCGGTCGCCACCAGCGGGCCGGCCAGTCCCGGCGCCATTGGTGCCGCCAAGGGCACCATCGGCTCCGACAGCAGCACCGTCGGAGCCATTGGCCCAGGCCATGATTTCGGCATGGCTGCGGTCGAGATGGCCATGAAAGGCGTCCCTGACCGCCAGACGGATCAGCCGGCGGCATATGCGCCGCTCATCGGCGGGCAGCAGGCGGCCCTTGCTCAGCCATTTCGGCAGCATCAGCGCCATCAGCGGCGGGAAAAACAGCCGGCCGGCAACGCGACGATAGACGAACCAGGCGTTGCGATGCAGGTAATACACCTTCCAGAGCGGCCGGGGCATCGCCCCTGCCGTCTGCGTCTCGCAATCGTGCTCGAACTCCAGGTCCGGGGCGAAAAGCAGCCGCCCGCCCGCCTGGGTCAGCCCCAGCGAATAAAGCACGTCATCGCCATAGATGAACAGCCGCCCGTCGGGATAGCCGGCACGGGCCACGCCGTCGCGGGACACGAAGAAGCCGACGAAGGACGTGCCGTCCAGCGGCCGGGGGGCTTGGACATCATAGGCGCTGTCGGGGATGTGGAATGCCGCGCGGCCGCCGCCCGCCAGCACCCGCAGAAAAACCGACAGCCTGCCGAAAGGATTGACCCAGGGCCGATTCATCTCGCAGATCCGGCCGCCGGGAAAGCGCACCGCCGCCGCCAGCGCCTCGGCACCGGGCCAATGACCCGCCGCCAATCCCTGCCGGAAGCGCGTGATCGTGCCGGTGCTCGGGCGGGCATCGTCATCCATCAGCACCAGCCAGTCGGGATTCAGGCGCAAGCGAGCCTCGCGCATGCCGACCTCGAATCCCAGCGCACCGCCGCCATTGCCGGGCATTTCGATGACGACAAGCCGCGGATCGCCTGCCCGGCCAGCCAGTCGCGTGTGCCGTCGGTCGAGCCGTTTTCGACCACCACGACGTGATCGAGCGGCTCGGACAGCAGGCGGGCCAGCGTCTTCTTCAGGTGCCGCAGCCGGTTGAAGGTGACGACGACGGCTGCGACGACCGGAGAGGAAGGATCAGGCTGGCTCAAGAGGCGCTCATGGGGTTGGCTTGCGGAATGGGCGAAACCGGGATTCTTGCGGAGCACTCCTTAGCAGGGCGCGCGCTGGGGATAAAGCAGCACCGCCGGCTTGCCCGGGCCACGCGGCTGCGATCCCCGGCGAGCCGGCGAAGATCTGCCCGGCGGAGGATCGCCGGCCACGATCCGGCAGGCGGCGAAACTTGCCTGCGATGCGGATTGCACACCCTGCCGGAGAGTGCGGCTAGTCCGCCTCGCCCAACAGGCGCATCAGATAGCGGCCATAGGCGTTTTTCGAGAATAGCCCCGCCCTTGCCCGCAGATCGTCGGCGGAAATCCAGCCGGCCTGGAAGGCGATCTCCTCGGGGCAGCCGGTTTGCAGGCCCTGCCGGTTTTCCAGCGTCCGCACGAAATTTCCGGCATCCAGCAGGCTCGCATGCGTGCCGGTATCCAGCCAGGCGAAACCGCGGCCCATCTTTTCGACGCTCAGCTGGCCCTCGTGCAGATAGCTTTCCAGCAGCGTGGTGATCTCCAGCTCGCCCCGGGCCGAGGGCCGAACCTCGGCCGCCCGGCGTGGCGCCGTCCCGTCCAGGAAGTAAAGCCCAGTGACCGCAAAATTCGACGGCGGCTGGGCTGGCTTTTCGATGATGGCCCGCGCCCGGCCCGCCTGGTCGAAATCGACGACGCCGTAGCGCTCCGGATCGGAAACCTGGTATCCGAACACGGTGCCGCCGGTTTCCCGGCGATCGGCGGCATCGAGCAGCAGCGGCAGGCCATGGCCGAAAAAGATGTTGTCGCCCAGAACCATGGCCGAGGCGCTGCCTGCCAGGAAATCCTCGGCCAGCAGATAGGCCTGCGCCAGCCCGTCGGGCGAGGGCTGCACCAGATAGTCGAAGCTGAGCCCCCATTGGCTGCCATCGCCCAGCAGGCGGCGGAACTGGTCCTGATCCTCGGGCGTGGTGATGATGGCGATCTCGCGGATGCCGGACAGCATCAGCACGGTGATCGGGTAATAGATCATCGGCTTGTCATAGATCGGCAGCAGCTGTTTCGACACGCCCATGGTGATCGGATAGAGCCGGGTGCCCGAACCGCCGGCCAGGATGATGCCCTTGCGGCGGCTGGCGGAATTTTCGGATTGGGTCATGGTTTCAGCTCCTGCAAGACCTTGGCGAGACCGGCGCGCCAGTCGGGGCGACTGATGCCGAAATCCCGCAGAATGGCGGCGCAGTTCAGGCGCGAATTGGCCGGGCGCCGGGCGGGGGCGGGATAATCCGCCGTTGAAATCTCGGTGACGCGGCAGGCCAGCCCCGCCTGCGCCACGATCTCGCGCGCGAAACCGGCCCAGCTGGTATCGGGACCGCCCGCGAAATGATAGATGCCGCCGCGGCCGGCATCGGCCTGCATGGCGCCCAGCATGGCGAGGCAGGCGGCGGCGATGTCGGCCGCCGGGGTCGGGCCGCCCTGCTGGTCGGCGACGACGCGCAACTCGTCGCGCTCGGCGCCCAGCCGCAGCATAGTCCGGACGAAATTCGCGCCATGGGCCGAAAACACCCAGGAGGTGCGCAGCACCGCCCATTGCCCGCCTGCCGCGGCGATACCCTGCTCTCCGGCCAGCTTGGTCGCGCCATAGACGCCCAGCGGGCCGGTCGGGTCGGACTCGGCCCAGGGCCGCTCACCCGAGCCGTCGAAGACGTAATCGGTCGAAATATGCAGGAAAGGCACGCCGATCTCCGTCGCGGCCCGGGCCATGGCGGCGGGGGCCTCGGCATTGATGGCGCGGGCCAGCTCGGGTTCGGATTCGGCACGGTCGACGGCCGTATAGGCCGCGGCATTCAGCACCGCTGTGCAATCGGCTGCGCGGATCGCCGCGGCGCAGGCGGCGGGATCGGTCAGCTCGGCCTGATCGCGGCCCAGGAAGCGCGCCCCGGGGGCCAGCCGCGCCAGCTCGGTCGCCACCTGCCCGGTGCGGCCAAAGACCAGCAGGCCCTTCATGCCGTGCCGAGCCTTTCGCCGACGCCCTGTCGGGTCAGCAGCGGCCGCCACCAGCCCTCGTTGGCCAGATACCATTCGACGGTGCGCCTCAGCCCCTCCTCGACCGTGACCGAGGGGCGCCAGCCCAACTCGCTGCGGATGCGGGTCGGGTCGATGGCATAGCGTCGGTCGTGGCCGGGGCGGTCAGTGACGAAGGTGATCAGCCGGTCATGCGGCGCGGCATCCGGGCGCAGCCGGTCCATATGCGCGCAGATGCTGCGCACCAGGTCGATGTTTCGCGCCTCGTTCTCGCCGCCGATATTGTAGCTGCGGCCGATGCGGCCCTTTTCCAGCACCAGCAGCAACGCGTCGGCGTGATCCTCGACATAGAGCCAGTCGCGGACATTGCCGCCGTCGCCATAGACCGGGATCGGCCGGCCGTGCAGCGCGTTCAGGATCACCACCGGCACCAGCTTTTCCGGGAAGTGGAAAGGCCCGTAATTGTTCGAGCAATTGGTCAGCACCATCGGCAGGCCATAGGTCTCGTGCCACGCGCGGACCAGATGGTCCGAGGCCGCCTTGGACGCCGAATAGGGGCTGCGCGGGTCATAGGGCGTGTCCTCGGTGAACTGGCCGGTCTCGCCCAGCGAGCCGAAGACCTCGTCGGTCGAGATATGGTGGAACCGGAACCGCTCGGGCCGGTCCTGCGCGGTCCAGTAGGCCCGCGCCGCCTCGAGCAGGTTGTAGGTGCCGGTCACGTTGGTCTCGATGAAGGCGCCCGGTCCGTCGATCGAACGGTCCACATGGCTTTCGGCGGCCAAGTGCATGATGGCGTCGGGCTGATGCGCGGCCAGCACCCGATCCAGCGCGGCACGGTCGCGAATATCCGCCTGTTCGAAGGCATAGAGCGGGCTTCCGGCGACCGAGGCCACATTCTCCAGATTGGCGGCATAGGTCAGCGAATCGAGATTCACCACCCGATGCCCCCGCGCCACCGCCAGCCGCACCACGGCCGAACCGATGAACCCCGCGCCCCCGGTCACCACAATCTTCATAATCTTGCCTCGTAATCAAAAGGCCCTTCATAGGTGAAAGGGCTATCGAACTCATTCAATGCCGGGGCGCCCGCGTCCTTGGCCGACAGGATCGGCTGTCCGGCAACACCCCAGTCGATGCCGATACTGTCCCAAGCCACCGCCCCGTCGCAATCCGGCGCGTAATAATCCGTACATTTATAAAGGATTTCCGTATCCGGCTCGCGCGTGACGAAACCATGCAGAAAGCCCGGCGGAATCCAGAGCTGCCGGCCGTTCTCGAAGGAAAGCTCGGCGCCGGTCCATCGCCCATAGGTCGGGCTGCCCTTGCGGATATCGACCGCCACGTCGAAAAGCCGCCCGCGCCCGCAGCGCACCAGCTTGCCCTGGGCATGCGGAGGGGCCTGGAAATGCAGCCCCCGCAAGGTGCCCCCCGCGGCGGATAACGAATGGTTATCCTGAACGAATTCCGGCAGATCGAGCCCCACCCCATGCAGGGTCTTTCGGCTCCAGCTTTCGCAAAAGAACCCGCGATCATCGCCAAACCGCCGCGGAACGAGGACCAGAACGCCCGGAAGCGAGGTCTTTTGGATCTGCATCTGTCACTACCAGATTTGCTTCACGCAGGAACGCGTATGGAGGAACTCCCGAATGCACGCAAGCCGCGCGGCGGCGCCAAACCTATGCCCGCGTAGATTAAAATGCACGGGGAATTATGCGTGACTTCGGGGGGCTGTTGGGCACCCTGTCGGGACACGATCCTGCCCCGCCACACCAGCCCCGCCACAAGCGAATCCCACAATGCGTTACCGTCACGTCGCCACCTATATCGGCCCACAGGCGCCCTTCGTGACCAATATCACGAATCTGCGGACATATGCGGGACCGGACGGCTATGCGCTTTACAGCATCACCCATGTCGGGGGCGGCATTGCCGCCTATCGCATCACTTCGGCTGACCGGCCGATCGAAATGATCGGCGCCCAGCCCCATGCCGCCTCGCTGGGCTATGCCGGCATTCCGAACGCCAGCATCGTCACGCTGGGCAACGAACCGGTGCTGTTCGGCACCGGGCTGCGCGACGCGCTCGGCGCCGGCATCCGGCTGGATGGCGAGGGCGGGTTTCGCGACAGCGCGCAACTGACCGGACCGGGCGCGCTGCCGGGCAACGTGATCCGGCTGGGCCAGTTCCAGACACCGCTGGGCAATTTCCTTTATTCGGCCCGGGACGGGCAAACCGCCTTCGACATCTGGCGGCTGGACGGCAACGGCGCGGTCAGTCATGTCACCCAGGCCATGCTGCCGCTTGGCTCGGGCAGCCAGGGCACCGAGATCGACGACATGCTGGTTGCCACGCTGGGCGACCACAGCTTCATCGTCTCGGCCTCGGCCACGGGCAATTATATCGCGGTGCAGATGATCCATGCCGACGGTTCGGTGGGCACGGCGCAGATGCTCTGGTCCTATCGCGGCCTTGGCATGGACCAGCCCAGCCACCTGGGCACGGTCACGGTCGGCGGCGTGACCTATCTGGTGGTCGCCGCGGCGCAAAGCTCGTCGCTGACCACCATGCGGCTGACCTATGAGGGCGAGCTTTTGCCGGTCGATCACGTCATCGACGAACGCAGCACGCGCTTTGCCGGCGCCACCGCGCTCGAGACCGTGACCATGGACGGCCGCGCCTTCGTCTTTGTCGGCGGTGGCGATGACGGCATCAGCGTCTTCACCGTGCTGCCCGAGGGCCGGCTGATGCATCTGGCCACGCTCGGCGATACCGACGACCGGGCGCTGGCCGATGTCTCGGCGCTTTCGGCGCTGGTGATCGACGGCAAGATCGCGCTTTTCGTCTCGTCCCGGACGGAAAGCGGCATCACCCAATTCGTGTTCGAGCCGGGCGGAATCGGCCTGACCCGGGTCGTCGGCGCAGGCTGGCAGTCCGGCACCGAGGGCAACGACATGATGCAGGCCAGCGCCGAGACGCGCGGCCTGGACGGCGGCGCGGGCGACGACATCCTGATCGCCGGCAGCAGCCCGGTGCAGATGACCGGCGGCGCGGGCGCGGATGTCTTCGTGCCGATGGAGGTCAACGGCAGGATCACCGTCACCGATTTCGAGCCGGGCGTGGACCGGCTGGACCTGTCCTTCCTGGGCATGATCCGCAGCACGGCGCAACTGGTGTTCAGTCCGCAAAGCTATGGAATCAAGATCTTTTACGGCAACTCGGTTATCTGGCTCATGACACGGGACAACTCGATGCTCCAGGCGAACGCCTTCGACAATTCGCTTTTCCCCATCGCCCATTACGCGCCGCCGAACATGCGCACGACGGTGGCCGGCACCCCGCGCAACGACACGCTGACCGCGGGGCGGAACGGCTCGGACGTCTTTGGCGAAGCCGGCAACGACCTGCTGCTGGGCGGGCCGGGCGACGACAATCTTGATGGCGCGCTCGGCAACGACACGCTGGAAGGGCGCGATGGCAACGACCGGCTTTATGGCGGTGACGGCAATGACCGGCTGTTCGGCGGCAATGGCAATGATCTGCTTCAGGGCGGCAACGGCAATGACAGCCTGGTCGGCGGCGCCGGAAACGATACATTGCGCGGCGATGGCGGCAACGACACCCTGGCCGGCCATGATGGCCACGATCAGCTCTTTGGCGGCGACGGCAACGACCTGCTTCACGGCGGCAACGGCAATGACAGCCTGGTCGGCGGCAACGGAAACGATACATTGCGCGGCGATGGCGGCAACGACACCCTGGCCGGCCATGATGGCCATGACCAGCTTTTCGGCGGCGACGGCAATGATCTGCTTCATGGCGGCAACGGCAATGACAGCCTGGTCGGCGGCGCCGGAAACGATACGCTGCGCGGCGATGGCGGAAACGACACCCTGGCCGGCCATGATGGCCATGACCAGCTTTTCGGCGGCGATGGCAACGACCTGCTTCAGGGCGGCAACGGCAATGACAGCCTGGTCGGCGGCRMCGGAAACGATACGCTGCGCGGCGATGGCGGAAACGACACCCTGGCCGGCCATGATGGCGATGACCTGCTTTTCGGCGGCCTTGGCAACGACCTGCTCTATGGCGGCAACGGCAATGACACGCTGCGAGGAGAGGACGGCGATGACCTGCTCCAGGGTGATGCGGGCGATGACCTCCTCGAAGGCGGTCGGGGCAACGACACCATCCTTGGCAGCGTTGGGTATGATCTGCTGCGGGGAGGCGACGGCGACGATGCGCTGAACGGCGGTGCCGGCAATGACACGCTTTACGGCGATGCGGGCAGGGATGTCCTCCATGGCGGCGACGGTCACGACCTGCTTTATGGCGGTCTCGGCGACGATCTGCTGGACGGGGGCACGGGCAATGACGAACTGTTTGGCGGCGACGGAAACGACACCCTGTTCGGCGGCGCGGGCCATGACAGCCTGTTCGGCGATGCCGGCAACGATCTACTCGGCGGCGGCGACGGCCATGACCTGATCCAGGGCGGCGACGGCAATGACACGCTGGACGGGGGGCCGGGCAATGATGAGCTCCTTGGCGGAGACGGCGACGACACCCTGTTCGGCGGCGCGGGCCATGACAGCCTGTTCGGCGATGCCGGCAACGATCTGCTCGGCGGCGGCGACGGCCATGACCTGATCCAGGGCGGCGACGGCAATGACACGCTGGCGGGTGGAAGCGGTTCCGACACGCTGGTTGGCGGGCTGGGGGCCGATGTCTTCGTCTTCTCGGCCGCCGAAGACCTGGACGGCAGCACCGACTTCATCCTGGACTTCCAGTCGGGAGAGGACAGGATCGACCTCTCGGGCCTAGAACTGACCTTCATCGGCAGCGATGGTTTCTCCGGGCCTGGACAAGTCCGTGTCGACTGGTCGCAGCCCGGGGCGCATCGGCTTCTGGTCGATCTGGACGGCGACGGCAGGGCCGAACTGACGATCAACCTGGGCGGGCTGGAGCAGTTGAACGCCTCTGATTTGCTGATGTGACTGGCCCAACCGCGCCACGACGGCGAGAGAGTCGCGGCTCTTGACGAACGCGTCATGTGCAGATCGAGGGGCGCCGTGCTGCGGCTTGCGGCGTCGCCACGCACCCTGTCGCCCAAGGACCTGCGCCAAGGCGAAGCAGGTCCGCTGCGACGCGGGCAGCCATGGCCAGCCGTCGCATGGCGACGAGATCCCCACCCAGCGTCCACAAATGGATTCCGCACAACGACGACAGGAACCGCGGCGCCAGGGCGTCGGCGGCCCCCGCCGCGGCAGGATTCAGAAGGTGACGCGGGTCGTCAGGTAGAAGTTGCGGCCCGGTTCGGGAAAACCCTCGACCAGCGCGTAGTTGCGATCAAACAGGTTGCGGACCCCGAAGACGATGCTGGCGCTGTCGGTCGCCCGCCAGTCGAAATCCAGATTGACCAGCGCGAAGCCGCCCATGCGGCTATAGGCGATCAGCGACGGATCGTCAGGCTGGATCGCGCTTTCCGACAGCCGGGAGCTCGAAACCTCGACCGAGGGCGAGACGGTGAGATTGTCCAGCGCCTGCCAGTCCAGCCGCAGGAAGGCCTCGTGGCGGGGCGTGTCGGTCGGGCGGTAATCGACGCGCACCGGATCGGTGATGCCGCGATGCAGATAGGCATAGTGCGCCACCAGCCCGATACGGGCGCCGATCTGCCAGTTCGCCGCGATCTCGAACCCCTTATAGGTGCCGTCGCCCACGTTCTGGCTCTGGCTGATCAGGTTGCCCTCCTCGTCGGTATCGACCGGCACCGACTGGATCATGTCGTCGACCTTGCTGTAGAACAGCGCGCCGCTGACGATGGCGGGGCCGATCTCGCCGCTATAGCCCAGTTCGAGATTCAGCGCGCGCTCGGATTTCAGGTCCGGGTTGGGGATCGCAGCGCCGAAGCGGGTGCTGTAGCGGTCGAAAAGCGTCGGGAAGCGCGTTCGCGAGGACAGGCTGGCGTGGAACGCGCCCCGGTCGGCAGGCTGCCAGATCGCGGCCAGCTGCCAGTTCACGGCGTCGGAGGAGCCGGTGGGCAGGCCATCGTCATCAGCGGTGCGGTCGGCCTTCAGCACCTCGGCCCGGTCGAAGCTCGCCCCGGCGATCACACTGAGGTCGGGGCGTGCCTGCCAGGTATTCTCAAGCGCCAGCGACCAGGTTTCCTCCTCGCTGCGCTCGGTCGGGTCGGACGGACCGCCAAGGTCGGGCTGGTTGTGCTGGATGCTGTCATGCCGGTCGCGGCGGTAATGCAGCGCGCCGCGCAAGGTGTTGCCGGCACCAAGCTCGGCCCCGGCCTCGAGGCTCAGCCCCCATGCGCGGTCCTTGTAGCGGCTGTCAAAGGCGCGGCGCTGGGTCTGGCTGCTGTGCGTGCTGTCGTCCCAGGACGACAAGAGATTGTCGAAATGGTTGTAATAGGCGCGGGTCTTCAGATAGCCGCCGCCCAGTTGGGTGTGCGAATAGAAGGCGAGGCTGTCCAGATCCCATTCCGGCCATGTCCAGTCCCGCTGCGCCCGGCCGTCGCCGGTGCCCGGAATGCCGCTGATCGGCTGATCGACATTATAGGGCGCCTTCTTCGCCCCGGCCTGCCGGGTATAGCTGAGGACATATTCGTCCGTCGCATTCGGCGTCCAGCCCGCCTTCAGGTTCAGGCGGCTATCCTCGGTATCCGAATTGTCGCGCAGCCCGGCGCCTTGCTGCGGGCGCGGCATATAGTCGCGCGACAGGTAGAAGCCGTCGCTGTCGCGCCGCAGATAGCTGCCTTGCAGCCAGAAATCCTGCTGCCGGGTCCCCATGGACAGGAAGCCCGAGCGGGCCGAGATGTCGCCGCGATTGCCGGCCTCGACGCCCAGACGCGCCTCGCCCTCGAAGGGTTCGGTCGGCTGGCGGGTGACGAGGTTGATCGCCCCGCCCATGCCGCCCGGCCCGTTCAGCACCGAGACATAGCCTTTTTGCACCTGGATCTGGGACAGGTCGGGTGTCAGGAAGCGGCCGTAGTCCAGCCGGTTGTCGGCAGGCAGATAGACACGGATGCCATCGATCGACAGCGGCACCTGAAAGCGGTCGAAACCGCGGACATAGACCAGCCGCTCGTTCCGGCTGCCGCCGGTATTGCCGATCGCCACCCCCGGCACGGTGCGTAGCGCATCGTCCAGCGTGGCGCGGTTCTGGCGCAGGATGTCTTCGGCGGCGACGGTCGAGGAGGTGCCGCCGCGGCTGCCGTCATCCTCGGCCTTGATGATGATCGTGCCCAGCACGAAGCTGTGGCCTTCTGCCGGCTGATCCTGCGCCACCGCCGCCATCGGCATCAGCCAGATCGCGGCCACCCCCAGCAGCCCGGCCCTTGTTTTTCCTCGCATATGTCCCTCCAGAAGCTTCCCCATTTGGCGTCGGGGGATTCGTTATATTTTCATAGACATAACGAAACTCGCGCGAATGCAAGCACTGGACCCCAACGCGAAGGCTTTCGACGGGGCCGGGAACGATTCCACCCCCTTGTCATTGGCCTACGATGTGCTTCATCATGCACATCGCCGGCAGCCTGCCGCATGGACCAAAGGGGATGAGCATGAATATCCGATATGTCTGCTCGCAGGATGAGCGCAGGACCGACGCGGTGCTGGCCGCGGTGGCCGAACGGGCGGCACGCGCCGGGATCGGGCTGGCGGGGACGGTGCAGCCGGTCGACCCGGGCTCAGCCCAGGAAAAATGCCATATCGTCCTTGCCCTGCTGCCGGATGGGGCGCGGCGCGACATCAGCTTTCCCCTGCAACCGGGCGTCACCGGCTGCCGGCTGGATGCGGGCGCGCTGGAACAGGCGGTGCTGGTCGTCCAGGAACGGTTGCCCGCAGCGCAGGGGCTGGTCGTCAACAAGTTCGGCAAGCAGGAGGCGACCGGACGCGGTCTCGTCGCCGCCATCGGCGAGGCCTGCGCGCGCGGGATTCCGGTTCTGGTCGGGGTCTCGCCCCCTTGGCGCGACGCTTTCCTGACCTTTGTGGACGGCCGCGCCCTGCCGCTGCCGGCCGATGAAGGGCCGGTCTTCGGCTGGCTGCAAGCCGCCTGTGCAAAGCCGGCGGCCGCCTGAACCCGATCCAGAGGTGACCGTCATGCAGTTCCGCGCCAGAAACGCCCTGCCCGGGACCCCGCCCGAGATCGATGCCGGAGCGGTAACGGCTGCCGACGTCTGCGCCCCGGCGGAGATCAAGGCATCCGGCGTGCCGGATCGGGGCCGATGACTGAATCCAGCGCCGACGCTCTGCGGCCGCATGAGCTGGCCGTGCCGACGCCGGGTCGCTTCGACGCGCAGCTCTGGTTCATCGGCCGCATCCACACGCCTTGGACCGGACGCGGCGAATGCCCGCGCCGTGGCGACCCGGACAACGGCCCCGACTGCCGGATCGAGCTTTTCGAGCCCTGGGCGCCGGGCCTTTCGGGCATCGCGAAACACGGCCGCCTGCAAATCCTTTACTGGATGCACCAGGCACGGCGCGATCTGGTGTTGCAGAACCCGAATTACGGCGACGGCGCGACGGGGACCTTCGCGCTGCGCTCGCCCGTCCGGCCCAATCCGGTGGCTTCGTCCGTGGTGCGGCTTTTGGCCGTGGACGGGCCGATGCTGACCGTGCGCGGGCTCGACTGCCTGGACGGCACGCCGCTGATCGACATCAAGGCCGAATTCGGAGCCGCGCCATGATACCGCTTTGCCGCCGCGCATTTGCCGGTGCCCTGCTGGCTGCGGCCCTCGCCCTGCCCCTGCCCGCCTTCGATGCGCGGACTGTCACCGACGCCACCGGGCGCGCGGTGCAGGTCCCCGCCGATCCGGCCCGGGTCTTTGCCGCCGGCCCCCCGGCTGCCGTGCTGCTTTATGCGCTGAAGCCCGAGGCGATGATCGGCTGGGTCAGCGCCCCCAGGCCCGAGGCGCTGCCCTTTCTGCGCCCCGAGATCGCCGGCCTACCCGAGCTTGGCCGCCTGACCGGCCGGGGCGACACGCTGAACCTCGAGGTCCTGCTGGCCTCCGCCCCGGATCTGATCGTCGATTACGGGACGGTCAACGACACCTATATCGACCTTGCCGCGCGCATCCAGGCTCAGGTGGACCTGCCCTATGCCCTGATCGACGGCCGTTTCGCCCATATGCCGCAGGGGATCCGCGAGATGGCCGGCATCCTTGGCGTGCCCCGCCGCGGCGAGGAACTGGCGGCCTATGCCGAAAAGACCCTCGCCGATCTGGACGCCCTGCTGGCCAGGATACCGGAACAGGACCGCCCGACCGTCTATCTGGCGCGCGGTCCCGAGGGGCTGGAGACCCCGGCAAGGGGCTCGATCAATGCCGAGATCATCGAGCGCGCCGGCGCCCGCAACGTGGCCGTGGCCGAGACCCGCGGCCTTGCCACCGTCTCGGCCGAACAGGTCCAGGCCTGGGCGCCCGAGGTCATCATCACCATCGACCGGGATTTCGCCGCCAATGTCGCCCGGATGCCGGAATGGCAGGGCATTCCGGCGGTGGCGAATGGCCGGGTCCATCTGGCGCCCGCGGCGCCCTTCGGCTTCATCGACGCGCCGCCCTCGGTCAACCGGCTGGCGGGGCTGATCTGGCTGTCGCATAAGCTATATCCGCAGGCCGCGACGGGCGACCTGCGGGCCGCGATCGCCGATTTCTACGAGCTCTTTTATGGCGTGCGCCCCGGCGCGGCGGCACTGACGGACCTGCTGGGTGAGTGATCGCAGCCTGACCGGCCTTCTGGCGCTGGGGCTGGTCGCGGCGATGCTGGCCGCGGCGGCGACCGGGCCTTTCGCCCTGTCGCCCGGCCGGATCCTGGCGGTCCTGGCCGGGGACAGGTCGGACCCGCAGGCGGTGACGGTGCTGTGGAACATCCGCCTGCCGCGCGTGCTGGCCGGGGCCATGGTCGGCGCGGCGCTGGCGGCGGCCGGGGCGGCCTATCAGACGACGTTCCGCAACCCGCTGGTCTCGCCGGATATCCTGGGCGTGTCGGCCGGGGCCGGTTTCGGCGCGGTGCTGGGCATCCTGATCGGGCTGCCGATCATGGCGATCCAGATTCTGGGCTTTGCCATGGGGCTGGCGACGGTGGGGCTGGTCCTTGGCCTGACCCTGGCCCTGCGCGGCGCCGGTCAGGTGCTGGTCCTGGTGTTGTGCGGCATCGCCATCGGGGCGCTGGCCGGGGCGGGCATTTCGCTGGTCAAGCTGCTGGCGGATCCCGAACAGCAGTTGCCCGCCATCACCTTCTGGCTGATGGGCAGCCTGGCCGGCGTAAAGCGCCCGGATCTGGCCGCCGCGCTGCCGGCGCTGCTGGTCGGAGCCGCGCCGCTGCTGGCCCTGCGCTGGCGGATCGGGATGCTGGCGATGGGCGACGACGAGGCCCGCGCCATGGGCATCGACGCGACGCGCCTGCGCCTGCTGGTCATCGTCTGCGCCACGCTGATGACGGCGGCGGCGGTGGCGCTGGCCGGGGTGATCGGCTGGATCGGGCTGATGGTGCCGCATATGGCGCGGCTGGTCACCGGGCCGCGCTTCGACCGGCTGCTGCCCGCTGCCATCCTGATCGGCGCCGGCTTCATGGTGCTGGTCGATACCGCCGCCCGCAGCATCGCCACGCTCGAGGTGCCGCTGGGCATCCTGACCGCGGTGCTTGGCGCCCCGGTCTTCGTCTGGCTGCTGGCGCGCGGGGCAAGGCCATGGAGCGAGTGACGCCGCTGATCGAGGCCCGCGGCCTTGCCGTCGGCCATCGCGGCCGGGCGCTGATCGCGGGCATCGACCTGCGCCTCGATGCCGGGCGGGTTCTGTGCCTTCTGGGCCCGAACGGCGCCGGCAAGACCACGCTGTTCCGCACGCTGCTGGGCCTGATCCCGCCCATCGCCGGCGAGATCGCGCTGGACGGTCAGCCGCTGGCCCGATTGACCCGCGCCCGCATCGCCCGCCATCTGGCACATGTGCCGCAGGCGCTGGTCACGCCCTTCGCCTTCAGCGCGCTCGACATCGTGCTGATGGGCGCGGCCGCGCAGCTCGGCCCCTTCGACCGGCCCGGCAGGCCCGAGACCGAACGGGCCATGGCGGCTCTGGACATGCTGGGCATCGCCGGTCTGGCGCATTCGGATGTGACGCGGCTGTCGGGCGGCCAGCGCCAGCTGGTGCTGATCGCCCGGGCGCTGGCGCAGGATGCCGGGGCCATCGTCATGGACGAGCCGACCGCTAGCCTCGATTTCGCCAACCGGATCAGGGTGGGCCGGGCGATCCGGGACCTGGCCGGTGCGGGCATCGGCGTGATCCTGTCCAGCCACGACCCCGACCAGGCCGCCGCGCTTGGCGATCATGCCTTGCTGATGAATCGCGATGGCGTGATCGCCTGCGGCGGCATCGAAAGCACCCTGACCGCCGAAAACCTGACCCGGCTTTACGGCATCGGGGTGCGGCGCGAGCAGGGCGCCGACGGGCATCTGCGCTTCTGCGGGCAGTAGCGGCCGGGCAGCCCATGCGCGGCCCGTCGATCCGTCACTGCCGCGCCAGCCATTCGGTGATGCAGCGCCGCAGGTTCGTCTCGCCCAGGGTGCGGGCATCGTCGATCACCCGCTTCAACTCGTTCAGGTCCACCCGCCGGATCAGGTGCTTGACCGGCCCGATCGAGGCCGGGCGCATCGACAGCCGCCGGAAGCCGAGCGCCGCAAGCGTCACCGCCTCGATCGGCCGGCCGGCATCCTCGCCGCAGAACGAGACCGGCACCCGCGCCTCGTCGCAGCGCCGCACGATCTGGTCGAGCAGGGTGATGAACGAGGTGTTCAGCGTGTCATAGCGCCGGCGCACGCGCTCGTTCTCGCGGTCGGCGGCAAAGAAGAACTGCTTCAGATCGTTGCCGCCCACCGAGATGAAGTCGCACATCTCGAAAAATTTCTTCGGCGCGAAGGCCAGCGAGGGCGTTTCCAGCATGGCGCCGACGCGGATGTCCGAGGGCATGGCATGGCCCAGCCGCTGCTCGCGCGCCAGCTGCTCCATCAACAGCTTGTGCGCCTCCTCGAACTCGCCCATCTCGGTGATGAAGGGGAACATGACATAGAGCGGCCGCCCCACGGCGGCGCGGATCAGCGCCTGCAACTGCATCCGCAAGACGCCGCGCTTGTCCAGGCCGACGCGGATCGCCCGCCAGCCCATGGCCGGGTTCGGCTCGTCCTGCGGCTTCATATAGGGCAGCACCTTGTCCGAACCGATGTCCAGCGTGCGGAACATCACCGGCTTGCCATGGGCATTGTCCAGCACATGAGCGTAAAGCGCCGCCAGCTCGCCCCGGCGCGGCACCTTGGTGCGGGTCAGGAACTGCAACTCGGTGCGGAACAGCCCCACCCCCTCGGCGCCCGAGCTTTCCAGGCTGGGCAGGTCGGCCATCAGCCCGGCATTCATGTAAAGCTGGACGGTGGTGCCGCATTTCGCGGTGGCGGGCAGGTCGCGCAGCCCGGCGTAACGCTTTTGCGCCTCGGCCTGCATGGCCATCTTGTCGCGGAAGGCCTTGGCGACGGTCTCCTCGGGGCGCAGATGCACCGTGCCCATATCGCCATCGACTAGGATCGGATCGCCGTTCAGCGCCTCGGAGGTGACGCGCTCGGCATGGATCACCAGCGGGATCGCCAGCGCCCGGGCGACGATGGCGGCATGGCTGCCGACCGAACCCTCCTCCAGAACCACGCCCTTGAGGCGCCGGCCATAGTCCAGCAATTCGGCCGGGCCGATGTTGCGGGCGACCAGGATCGGGTCGTCGGGCATCTCGGCGCCGGTGTCGCGGCCCTGCCCGGTCAGGATGCGCAACAGCCGGTTCGACAGATCGTCGAGATCGTGCAGCCGGTCGCGCAAATAGGGATCGGCAGCGCTTTCCAGCCGGGCGCGGGCCTGGCTCTGTTCCTTCTCGACCGCCGCCTCGGCGGACAGGCCCAGTTCGATCGCCTCCTCCATCCGACGCAACCAGCTGCGGGAATGGGCGAACATGCGATAGGTTTCCATGACCTCGGCCGAATCGCCCCCGCCCATATCGGTGGCGGCCAGCATGGAATCGACCGTGGTGCGCAGCATGGCCACGGCCTCGGTCAGCCGGGCCTTTTCCTTCTGCGGATCGTCGGCGACCGGGTTGGTGACCACCACCCGCGGCTCGTGCAGCCAGACGCGGCCCTCGGCGCAGCCCTCCTGCCCGGTGCCGCCGCGGAACATGACCGGAAAGCGGTGGTGCTGCGGCAGGCTGTCGGCCTGCGAGCCCAGAAAGGCGCCCAGCTCGGCCATCTCGGCCAGCACCATGGCGACGACCTCCAGGCCGTAGACCTCGTCCTCGCTAAACTGGCGGGCGTCGCGGGATTGCACCACCAGCACGCCGAGCTTCTCGCCCACGCGCTGGATCGGCACGCCGAGAAAGCTGGAATAGACCTCCTCGCCGGTCTCCGGCATGTAGCGGAAACCGGGCTCGGCGGGGGCGTTGGCGGTGTTCACATGCCGCCCGGTGCGGGCGACGCGACCGACCAGCCCCTCGCCCAGGCGCAGCCGGGTCTGGTGCACCGATTCGGGCCTCAGACCCTCGGTCGCGCACAGCTCAAGCGTGTCGGCATCGCGGAAAAGATAGATCGAGCAAACCTCGGTTCCCATCGAATCGGCGATGTGATGGGTGATCTGGTCCAGACGGTGTTGACCGCCCCCGGGGGCGGCCAAGGTTTCGCGCAGCCGCCGCAGCAGCTTGCGCGAGTCGCTGTCCTTGCGTTCGGGCATAATCCTCCCGCTTCAGCCTATCGGCCCGGATTCAGGGCTTTTCCAGTTCGAAGGCATCATGCAGCGCCTGAACCGCCAGTTCCATATACTTACGGTCGATCAGCACCGAAATCTTGATCTCGCTGGTGGAAATCACCTTGATGTTGATGTTTTCATCGGCCAGCGCCTTGAACATGCGCGCAGCGACGCCGGCATGGCTGCGCATGCCGATGCCCACGACCGAGACCTTGGCGACCTCGGTATCCACGACCAGATCGTCATAGGCGATATGGCCGGCGGCCTTGGCGTCCTCCATCGCCTTGCGGGCGCGGGCGACCTGGTTCACCGGGCAGGAAAAGGTCATGTCGGTCACAGAACCGGGGTGATCCTCGTAATCCTTTTCCGAGATGTTCTGCACGATCATGTCCACGTTCACGCCGGCCTCGGCCAGGGGCGCGAAGATCGCGGCCGAGATGCCGGGACGGTCCTCGACGGTGACCAGGGTGATCTTGGCCTCCTCGCGGGAATAGGCGACGCCGTTGACGACTTTCGATTCCATGATTTCATCCTCATCGCAGACCAGGGTGCCGCTGTTCTCGTCGGTTTCCTCGAACGAGGACAGCACCCGCAGGCGGACCTTGTAGCGCATCGCCAGCTCGACCGAGCGGGTCTGGAGCACCTTGGCGCCCAGGCTGGCCAGTTCCAACATCTCCTCGAAGGCGATCTTCTTCAACTTGCGCGCTTTCGAGGTGATGCGCGGATCGGTGGTATAGACCCCGTCCACATCGGTATAGATGTCGCAACGCTCGGCCCCGAAGGCGGCGGCGAAGGCGACGGCGGTGGTATCCGAACCGCCGCGGCCCAGCGTGGTGATGCGGTTGTCCGAGCCCAGCCCCTGGAAGCCCGCGACCACGGCAACCCGCATGCCCTCGGCGAATTTCTGGTCGATATTCTGACGCGGAATGCTGACGAAACGCGCCGCCGAATGCTGCGAGGTGGTGTTGATCGGCACCTGCCAGCCCTGCCAGCTGCGCGCGGGCACGCCCAGCTCCTGCAAGGTCAGCGCCATCAGCCCGGCGGTGACGTTCTCGCCCGAGGCGACGACGGCGTCGTATTCGCGCGCGTCGAACAGGGGCGAGGTCGCCTCGACCCAGCCGACCAGCTCGTTCGTCTTGCCCGACATGGCGCTGACGATGACGATCACGTCATAGCCACGCTCGACCTCGCGCTGAACCTTCAGCGCTGCGTTCTTGATGCGGTCCAGGTCGGCAACCGAGGTGCCGCCGAATTTCATCACCAGAAGCGGCATTCCCTTGCCCCCAGCATCACCAGTTTTCCGGGGCGCCTTCTAGGGGCCGGACGGGAAAAGAACAAGGGGCGGCAGGCATTTCCCGAGTTTTAACCTGCATTATTTTGCCGACCGCACCGCCGGGACGGCCGGGATCTTGATGCGGCGGGCCGGCGGTCGCAAAAGACGCTCATGAAAGTGACGCATGACGAATCCACCTTTACCCTTACCGGAACCATCTGGTCCGCCACCTATCCTCTGGAGGAACTGCCGAAATGGCTGGCCTTCTATCGCAGCCGCAAGGCGCGCTTTCCCAAGGCCGGCAGCAGCTATGACGCCACCATCGCCGCGCTGGAGCAGCTGGAGCGGCACCGCGCCGGCAGCGCCTGGACGGCGTCTTGATCTGAGGCTTCGCTTGTCGCGTGAGTTCTGCTTCCAGATCGAAACCGGAGGCGATCTTGCGGCAGGCGGACCCGAGCTGACGGGCAAGGGGAACGGCTCGCACCGCTGTTGCCCGGCAAGGCAGGTGATCGGGGCCGCAGTGGTGCCGGCAACCGGCTGTTCATCGGCGCGGTGCCGCGGCTGGCGCGTGGCGCCTCGCCCTGGCGCGACCTGCCGCTGGAGCCCGGGCATTGGAAAGCTGTCCACACCCGGTTCCGCCGCTGGTCCCGTGCGGGAGCTTGGGAGCGTCTTTTCAAAGAGTCGATCGCCGATCCCGGCTTCGAATGCGCGCTGATCGATCTGAGCGGGCGAACGCCATGCGTTCGAGTGAGCCTGCGCAATGTCTCGAAGGTCCATGCCGATGCCACCTCGCAAAAAGGGGGTGCCGCGGTGGGCTGACGACCAGGATCCCTGCCGCGGTCGATGCGCCCGGCATGCCGCTCCGGCTCACGATCACACCGGGCCATTGCGCCGACAGCCCGCAGGCCGAAGGGCGGATCGCGGGCCTTGCGGACGGGCATGTCATCGCCGATGCCGCCCATGACACCCAGGCTCTCGGTCACATACCCATAAACTGGATTCCCTTATGTGGCGCGCTGTGCTTCACTTTGCGCAGGCGAGGGAGGCTGTCATGGCGCGTTTTGACCTGACGGATTTCGAGTGGTCGGTGATCCAGCCGTTGCTTCCGACCAAGGTGTGCGGGGTGAAGCGGGTGGATGACCGGCGGGTGCTGAACGGCATTTTCTGGCGGCTGCGGACCGGGGCGCCCTGGGCGGATGTTCCAGCGCGCTACGGTCCTTACACGACCTGCGTGAACCGTTTCAACCGCTGGCGTCGGGCGGGGCACTGGGCGCGCATTCTGCAAGCCGTGTCAGCAGCTTACCAAGGCGATATCCAGATGATCGACGCGTCTTCGTTCCGGGTTCACCAGCATGTCGCCAACGGTCCAAAAAACATCTCCGATCCCGTTGCATGGGTCGCGCGCGCGGCGAGCTGACGATCAAGATCCATGCTCTGATGCTCTCGGTCGCCCGATCCGCCTGAAACTGACCGAGGGCCAGGCGCATGACGGCCGGTCCGCGGCGGATATGCTCGGGAGCATCGGCACCAGCCAGACCCTGCTGGCCGACCGGGGCTATGACAGCGATGGCCCGCATCGCAGCCTCGCCGCGCGCGGGGCCGGAACCTGCATCCGGCTGATGCCGACGCGAAAGCGCCGTCCGGCTTTCGATCCGATCCTCTATCAACAAAGAAACAGGATCGAGCGGTTCTTCAACAAGCTCAAACACTTCCGCGCCGTCTCAGCCCGCTATGACAAGCGCGACGACAACTTCATCCCCTCCGTCCAACTCGCAGCTCTGCGCATCTGGTTGCGGACATATGAGGCGGTGACCTAGGCGATTTCATCGCCGATGACCTGTCGGCCACCGCCCAGATCAAGCGCAACCGCAGCCGTGCCGGAAACAGGCCGCTCGACCGGACGCCCTACCAGGAGCGCCATCTGGTCGAGTGTTTCTTTAGCCGTCTCAGACGCTTCCGGCGGACCGGTTGTCAATCGGCCTGCAATATTGGGTCCGACTCACTTTGTGTGGTGTCGTCATGCTGAATGTTGGAGACGCGCAAGCAGCAGGTCGATGCCTGCGGCCCCATACATTTGCCGTTTCAGCATCTTCAGCCTGTTGATCTGTCCCTCGGTCTGWCCGTTTGACCATGGCTCGCGGAGCGCAGCCATCACCGCATCCAAGTCGGCAGTGAGGCCCCGGGCGAATGCGGCCATCTCGGATCCGCTGGCTTCTTCCAGCCAGCCTGCCATCGCGGCGGYGTCGCCGTTGCGGACCATCGTCGTGAAAGCATCAAGCAGCCGGCGTGCCTGCGACAAAGCCGGCAGGGCGTGCTCAACCTGGGTGACAAGAATACTGTCCGACCTGGAGAGATGATGGCGACCGGTTGTCATCATTCGTGCGATCTGCCGGCTTGGAGGGCATTTCCCTGATCCGGTCGGGATCGCCGCCTCGGCGCGGCGCTGGCGCGTTGCCCACTCCCCGACGACGCGGAGGCTCCCTTGGAAGCCGTCCGCGCACAGCCTGCGCCAGAGTTCCGCGCCATTCCGGCAACCGTCTTGCCAATACCTTTCCAGTGCCGGGAACCAGGGTGTCAGGCTGTTCTGCCGAAGGCGGAAAACGTCTTCACGTTCGCCGCGAAGCACGCGGCGGACGAGCCCGCGGCTGAGCCCGGTGATACGGACGATCCGCTTGATGGGCACGCCTTCCCGTCCCATGCGCCGGATCAGTGCGTTGGTCTGCTGGTGCCTCTGAAACCCTTGATATTGCAGCCGCTCTGCGGCGGTCAGGATGCCAGGGTCGAGTTCGGCATGATAGGCCACCTTGCGGATTTGCGACATCGCGCGGCGGACTGCGGACAGGAACGCATCGCTTGCGTTCTGGAGGAGATGCCAGCGGTCGGCGACCTCTATAGCGTCCGGAAGAGCTTGTGAGATTGCCCGGCCATACCCGCCATTCCGATCCCGCGCGACAATCTCGATCTGCGGATGACGTCGCAGCCAGGCGGCCACAGGCGCGGGCTCGCGATCCGGCAGG
>NZ_LLWQ01000185.1 GCF_001447385.1 Paracoccus sp. MKU1
CGCCTGGCCGAGCCGACCGCGGCGCTGATCGTGGGCCTGGCCGGCGATTACGACCACATCGCCGCGCCTGCGACCACCGATGCCAAGAACGTCATGCCCCGCGTCGCGGCGCTGCTCGACGTGATGGTGCTGTCGGATGTCTCGGCCATCCTCGACGCCGAGACCTTCGAGCGGCCGATCTATGCCGGCAACGCCATCCAGGTGGTGAAGTCGCGGGACGCGAAGAAGGTCTTCACCATCCGCACCGCCAGCTTCGACGCGGCGGGCGACGGCGGCACCGCCCCGGTCACCGAGACCGCCGCCGCCGCCGATCCCGGCCTGTCCTCCTGGGTGGCCGACGAGGTGGCCGAGAGCGACCGCCCCGAGCTGACCTCGGCCAAGCGCGTGGTCTCGGGCGGCCGGGGCCTCGGCTCGAAGGAGAGCTTCGCGATCATCGAAGAGCTGGCCGACAAGCTCGGCGCCGCGGTGGGCGCCTCGCGCGCGGCGGTGGACAGCGGCTATGCGCCGAACGACTGGCAGGTGGGCCAGACCGGCAAGGTCGTCGCCCCCGAGCTCTATGTCGCGGTCGGCATCTCGGGCGCCATCCAGCACCTGGCGGGGATGAAGGACAGCAAGGTGATCGTGGCGATCAACAAGGACGAGGAGGCGCCGATCTTCCAGATCGCCGATTACGGCCTCGTCGGCGACCTGTTCTCCGTCGTGCCGGAACTCACCGGCAAGCTCTGAGCGCTTCACCGTTTCGCAAATACTCCGGGGGAGCGCCCCTGCGGCCCCATCGAGGGGCCGCAGGGGCGCGGGGGCAGAGCCCCCCGACCGCCCGGAACATATCCCGAAAACCGCCCGGCCGCCCGCCGGGCGGTTTTTACATTGAACCTTCGGGGCGCTTGCGCCTATCGTCCCGACTGACCGACAAAAGGATGAGGTTCATGGCGATTCAATCGGTGGGCGTGATCGGCGCCGGACAGATGGGCAATGGCATTGCCCACGTCTTCGCGCTGGCGGGCTATGACGTGCTGATGACCGACATCTCGCGCGAGGCGCTGGACAAGGCCGTGGCGCAGATCGACCACAACCTGGACCGCCAGGTCAGCCGCGGCAAGATCTCGACCGAGGACAAGGATGCGGCGATGCGGCGCATCACCACCACCATGACGCTTTCCGACCTGGGCAAGACCGACCTGATCATCGAGGCCGCCACCGAGCGCGAGACCGTCAAGCAGGCCATCTTCGAGGACCTGCTGCCGCATCTGAAGCCGAACACCATCCTGACCTCGAACACCTCGTCGATCTCGATCACCCGCCTCGCCAGCCGCACCGACCGGCCCGAGCGCTTCATGGGCTTCCACTTCATGAACCCGGTCCCGGTCATGCAGCTGGTCGAGCTGATCCGCGGCATCGCCACCAACGAGGAGACCTACAAGCAGCTGGTCGAGGTGGTCGAGAAGATCGGCAAGACCTCGGCCAGCGCCGAGGATTTCCCCGCCTTCATCGTCAACCGCATCCTGATGCCGATGATCAACGAGGCGGTCTATACGCTTTACGAGGGCGTGGGCTCGGTCAAATCCATCGACCAGTCGATGAAGCTGGGCGCCAACCACCCGATGGGGCCGCTGGAATTGGCGGATTTCATCGGCCTCGACACCTGCCTGGCGATCATGAACGTGCTGCACGAGGGGCTGGCGGACACGAAATACCGTCCCTGCCCGCTTCTGGTGAAATATGTCGAGGCGGGCTGGTTGGGGCGCAAGACCGGGCGCGGGTTCTACGACTATTCCGGCGAGGAGCCGGTGCCGACGCGCTGAGATCGGGGGCTTTGCCCCCACGCCTCATGCGCCCCTTGATGGGGCGCATGAGGCGTTCCCCCAGGATATTTCCACACGGAAGAAATTCAGGGCTTCCGGCCGATCTTGGGCTCGGTTCCGGCAAGAATGCGGGCGATGTTGGCGTGGTGGCGGATGAAGATCAGCATCGCCATGAACGCCGTCACCGCCGCCAAACCTGCCCCGTCCAGCCAAAGGGCGACGAAGGGCGTCAGCGCCGCCGCGACCAGCGCTGAGAGCGAGGAGATCCGGCCGGTCAGCGCCGTCAGCAACCAGATCCCGCAGGCCGCAAGGCCCAGCCGCCAGTCCAGGGCCAGCAGCGTGCCGAGGAAGGTCGCGACCCCCTTGCCGCCCCGGAAGCCCAGCCAGACCGGGAACAGGTGGCCGAGAAAGGCCGCCGCCCCCGCGACCAGCGCCGCCTCGGGACCGGCGAGCCAGCGCGCCAGCAGCACGGCGATGGCGCCCTTGCCGCCGTCGAGCAGCAGCGTCCCCAAGGCGGCGGGCTTGTTGCCGGTGCGCAGCACATTCGTCGCGCCGATATTGCCCGAGCCGATCCGGCGCAGGTCGCCCAGACCCAGCGCCCGGGTGATGACGATGCCGAAGGGCACCGAGCCCAGCAGATAGCCGATGACGGCCCAGGGGATCAGGCTCATGCGCCCTCTCCGAAGACGCGGCGGCCGGCGACCCAGGTGCCCAGCACCCTGCCCTCCATCCGCGCCCCGTCGAAGGGCGTGTTTTTCGACTTCGACAACAGCGTGAAACGGTCCAGCACGAAAGGCGCATCAGGGTCGAACAGCACCAGATCGGCCGGCGCGTCCGCCGCAAGCCGCCCGCCCGGCAGGCCGAGGCGCCGCGCCGGGTTCAGCGACATCGCCCGCCAGAGCTGCGGCAGGCTCAGCCCACCCTGGTGGTAAAGCCGCATCGCCGCCGGCAACAGGGTTTGCAGGCCCACCGCGCCCGGTGCCGCCTCGGCAAAGGGCAGGCGCTTGCTTTCCTCGTCCTGCGGGGTGTGGAAGCTGGCGATCACGTCGATCAGCCCCTCGGCCACCGCCTCGACCATGGCCAGCCGGTCCTCCTCGGGGCGGAGCGGCGGGGTGAAGCGGAAGAAGGTGCGATAGCCGCCCACGTCGTATTCGTTGAGCGTCAGGTGATGGATCGAGATGCCGGCGGTCACGTCCAGCCCGGCCTCGCGCGCCCGCTTCAAGGCCGGCAGGCTGGCCGCGACGGTGATCTGGTCGGCATGGTAGCGGGCGCCGGTCATCGCCACCAGCGCCAGGTCGCGGTCGAGCCCCATCACCTCGGCCATGGGCGAGACCGCAGGCAAGCCGTAGAGCGAGGCGAACTTGCCCGAGGTGGCCGCCGCGCCCTTCGACAGGCCCGGTTCCTGCGGGTGACCGACGATCAGCGCGCCCAGGCCGCGGGCATAGGTCATGCAGCGCGACAGGAGCCGGGTGTCGGAAACCACCCGCACCCCGTCGGTGAAGGCCACGGCGCCCGCATCCCGCAGAAAGCCCATCTCGACCATCTCGCGCCCCTCGCGCGCGCGGGTCAGCGCCGCCATGTGGCGGATGTTCACCGGCGCGTCGGCCGCCCGACGGGTGGCGAATTCCAGCGATTCCGGCGCATCGATCGGCGGCATCGTGTCGGGCCGCGCGATCACCGTGGTCACGCCACCCGCCGCCGCCGCCAGCCCGGCGCTGCGGAAGCTTTCCTTGTGCCGCTCGCCCGGCTCGCCGATCTTGACGCCCCAGTCGATCAGCCCGGGCGCCAGACATTTTCCCGCGCAGTCGATCAGTTCGGCGCCTTGCGGAGCCTCGGCCCCCACGGCCTCGATCCGGCCGTCGCGGACGGTCAGCGTGGCCTCCTCGACCGACTGCCCCTCGGGATCGATCAGGCGGGCGTTGTGGAAATGCAGGATCATGCCATCATCTCCGCCGCCCTGGCGCCGCGTTCCGCCCGCAGGTTGCGCGCCAGCAGGTCCATCGCCGCCATGCGCACGGCGACGCCCATCTCGACCTGGTCCTGGATCACCGAACGATTGATGTCGTCGGCGATGGTGCCGTCGATCTCGACCCCGCGGTTCATCGGCCCCGGATGCATGACGATGGCATCGGGCGCCGCCAGCGCCAGCTTTTCGGCATCCAGCCCCCAGCGGTGGTAATATTCCCGCTCGGACGGGATGAAGCCGCCGTCCATCCGCTCTTTCTGCAAGCGCAGCATCATCACCACATCGGCGCCCTTCAGCCCCTCGCGCATGTCCTCATGGATCTCGCAGCCCCAGTCGCGCGCGCCCGAGGGCATCAGCGTCGCCGGTCCGATCAGCCGCAGCCGGTTCTCCATCTTGCCCAGCAGGATCAGGTTCGAGCGCGCGACGCGGCTATGCGCGATGTCGCCGCAGATCGCCACGGTCAGCCGGTGCAGCCGGCCCTTGGCGCGGCGGATGGTCAAGGCGTCCAGAAGCGCCTGGGTCGGATGCTCGTGCCGACCGTCGCCCGCGTTCAGCACCGCGCAATTCACCTTCTGCGCCAGCAGGTCCACCGCGCCCGATTGCGGATGGCGCACCACCAGCAGGTCGGGATGCATGGCGTTCAGCGTCAGCGCGGTGTCGATCAGCGTCTCGCCCTTCTTCACCGAGCTGGTCTGCATCGCCATGTTCATCACATCGGCGCCCAGCCGCTTGCCGGCCAGCTCGAAGCTGGACTGCGTGCGGGTCGAGTTCTCGAAGAACATGTTGATCTGTGTCATCCCCGCCAGCGCATCGGAATGCTTCACCGTGCGGCGGTTCAGGTCGACATAGGTCTCGGCCAGGTCGAGCAGCGTGGTGATTTCGGGGGGGGCGAGCGGCTCGATCCCCAGAAGATGGCGGGCACGGAACATGGCTTGGTCCCCAAGGTCGCGGTCGCGCCTTCTATGGCAAATGGCGGGGCGGGCGGCAAGCAGCCCCTTGCCTTGACGCGGATTTTGCCGCATCGCCAGATCATGCGTGAACAGATCGGCCTTGTCAGCTTCGTCTCCTCGGGTCCGGGTGATCCCGAGCTTCTGACCCTGCGCGCCGCCCGGCTGCTGGCCCAGGCGGATGTGGTGCTTTACGACGACCTGGCCTCGGGGCCGGTGCTCGAGCAGGCCGGGCCGCAGGCGCAGCTGATCGGCGTCGGCAAGCGCGCCGGGCGGCCCTCGGCCAAGCAGGAACATGTCAACGCGCTGCTGGTGGAGCACGCCCGGGCGGGCAAGCATGTGGTGCGGCTGAAATCCGGCGATTCCGGCATCTTCGGCCGGCTGGAGGAGGAGCTCGCGGCGCTGCGCAGCCACGGCATCCCGTTCCAGATCGTGCCCGGCGTGCCCTCGGCCATGGCCGCCGCCGCCGTCGCCGGCCTGCCGCTGACCCGGCGCCAGACCGCGCGGCGGCTGCAATTCGTCACCGGCGCCGACGTGACGGGCGGGCTGCCCGAGGACCAGAACTGGACGGCGCTGGCCGATCCGCGCGCCACCACCGTCGTCTTCATGGGCCAGCGCACCTTCCCGCAGATGGCGGCGCTGCTGGTCGAGAACGGCCTGCCCCCGGACACCCCCGCGCTGCTGGCCGAGGCGGTCGGCCATCCGCACCAGCGCCTGATCCGCACCACCGTCGCCGAACTCGGCCGGCAACTCGCCAGCGAAGGCCCCAGCCCGCATCCGGCGCTGATCCTCTACGGCCCGCTGGCCGAGGGGAACTGAGCCTGGCAACTTCTCTGTTGCCCAAATACCCGATATTGCACCCGCGCGCCCAAAAGCTATGCTGGCCGCCGAGAGAGGACCGCCATGCTGGGTTTCGTGACCGTTCAGGACAATGCGCCGGGTGCCGGCGACCGGCTGCTGATCGCCGCAGCCGAGCGCCTGGCCGCCGCCGGAATGCGGCTGGCGGGCGCGGTGCAAATCAATACCGAACCGGCGCCGGGGGGCGATTGCGACATGGACCTGCGCATCCTCGGCGACGACGGGCCGCTGCTGCGCATCACCCAGTCGCTCGGCCCGGGGGCGCAGGCCTGCCGGCTGGATACCGGGGCGCTGGCCCAGGCCGTCGCGCGCACCGAAGCGGTGCTGGACCGCGGGGCCGAGCTGCTGATCGTCAACAAGTTCGGCAAGCAGGAATGTTTCGGCCGCGGCTTTCGCGAAACCATCGCCCGCGCGCTTGCCGCAGGCATCCCGGTTCTGGTGCATGTTCCCGACGAACAGCTGCCCGCCTTTCGCGAATTCGCCGGCGAACTGGCCGAAGAGCTGCCGCCCGAGCGGATCGAGGACTGGTGCCGCGCCCGGCTGACCAGCTCGGCCGCCTGACCATGCAGATCGACGCGCGCGGCCTGCTCTGCCCCCTGCCGGTGCTGCGGCTGCGCAAGCGGCTGATGGCGCTGCCGCGGGGCACGCGGGTCACGCTGCTGGCCACCGACCCCGCCGCGGTGATCGACGTGCCGCATTTCTGCGCCGAATCCGGCCATCGCCTGATCGGCAGCCGCGAGATCGCCCCGGGCGAGACCGAATACATCGTCGAACGCGGCCCCGCCTGCGCCATCGCCGCGGACTGATGCTGGCGATCTTCCTGAAGACCCTGCCGTTCTTTCTCGTCATCGGCACGGGCTGGCTGGCCGGGCGCACGCGCTTCTTCCCGCCCGAGGCGACCGGCTGGCTGACGAAGTTCGTCTTCTACTTCGCGCTGTCGGCCATGCTGTTCCGCTTTGCCGCGACACTGGACGTGGCGAGCCTTTTCGACCCGGCCTTCGTGCTGGCCTATCTTTGCGGCTCGGCCGCGCTCTGGGCACTGGGTTTCGCGGTGGCGCGCTGGCGCCGCCAGCCGCTCGTCACCGCGGCGATGGAGGCGCATACGGCGATGACCGGCAATACCGGCTTCCTGGGCGTGCCGATGCTGGTCGTGCTGCTGGGCGAGCGTGCCATCGGCCCGGTGCTGATGGTGCTGACCATCGACATGGTGGTGTTCTCGACCCTCATCACCCTGATTGTCACCGCGGCACGGCAGGGGCGGGTGCGGCTCTCGACGCTGTGGCCCCTGCTGCGCGGCATCGTCTCGAACCCGATGATCGTCTCGATGCTGGCCGGCCTGGCCTGGGCCGGGCTGCATCTGCCGATGCCCGGGCCGCTGGACGAGTTCCTGGCGCTCTTGGGCGCCTCGGCGACGCCGGGGGCGCTGTTCGCCATCGGCGCCAGCCTGGCCGGGCGCGCGGCCGAACGCATGGGCCCGGCGCTCTGGCTCGGCTTCGCCAAGCTGGTGCTGCATCCGCTGGCGGTGGGCATCGCCGCGCTGGCGGTATTCGGGGTCGAGCCCTATGCCGCGGGCGTGATGATCGCGGCGGCGGCGCTGCCTGTGGCGGGCAATGTCTATATCCTCGCGCAATATTTCGGCACCGCCGTGCAGCGCGTCTCGGCGGCCATCCTGATCTCGACCGCGGCCAGCATCGCCACGGTTCCCGTCGTCATTCACTGGATCACGAAAGGCTAGACCATGCAGGATCTGCGGCTGAACAACCTGCTCTTCGACATGGATCAGGACGGCATCGCCACCGTCACCCTGAACCGCGCCGCCAAGCGCAACGCCCTGAATGCCGAGACCATCGAGGAGTTGGTCGCGGTGTTTTCCGCCCTGCCCGCCTCGGGCGCCCGCGCGGTGGTGCTGCGCGCCGAGGGACCGCATTTCTGCGCCGGGCTGGACCTGGTCGAGCACGGGCGCGAGGAACGCAGCCCCGCCGCGTTCATGCGCATCTGCCTGCGCTGGCACGAGGCGTTCAACAAGATCGAATATGGCGGCATTCCGGTCATCGCCGCGCTCAAGGGCGCGGTGGTCGGCGGCGGGCTGGAACTCGCCTCGTCGGTCCATATCCGGGTGATGGACGAAACCACCTATTTCGGCCTGCCCGAGGGGCAGCGCGGGCTGTTCACCGGCGGCGGCGCCACCATTCGCGTGCCCCGGCTGATCGGCCAGGCGCGCATGGTGGACATGATGCTGACCGGCCGGCTGTATTCCGGCGAGGAGGCGGTGCAGGTCGGGCTGGCGCAATACCGCGTGGCCGACAGCGAGGTCCGGGCCTACGATCTTGCCCGCCGGGTGGCGCAGAACACGCCCTTGTCGAACTTCGCCGCCTGCTCGGCGATCTCGCATATGCAGAACATGTCGGGGCTGGATGCCGCCTATGCCGAGGCCATGGTCGCCGGCATCGTCAACACCCAGGACGCCGCTAGGGGAAGGCTCGACAGCTTCGCCCAGGGCACGGCGCAGAAGATCAAGCCGGGCGAGGCGGGCTGACCCCGCCAGCGCAGCAAGGTTTCGGCCGCAAGAAACGGATCGCGGCCGCAGGCCCTGGCGGCAACATGCCCCCGTAGCCGGCCCGAGAGGCCGGGAAGGAGGGAAGATGATGCAAGAGCCGACCGCCGCCAACCGCCCCATGACGCCGCTGGAATGGGCCTTGTTGCTGGCGCTGTCCGCGGTCTGGGGCGGGTCGTTCTTTTTCAACGCCGTCGCGGTGCGGGAATTGCCGGTGTTCACCGTGGTGGTGTCGCGCGTGGCGCTGGCCGCGCTGATCCTGCTGGCCATCCTGCGGCTGCGAGGCGAGCGGATGCCGCGGGGCCGCGCGGTCTGGGCGGCGTTCTTCGGCATGGGCCTGCTGAACAACGCCATCCCGTTTTCGCTGATCGTCTGGGGACAGCAGCATATCGCCTCGGGCGCGGCCTCGATCCTGAATGCCTCGACGCCGCTCTTCACCGTGATCCTCGCCCATGTGCTGACCAGCGACGAGCGCATGACCGGCGGCAAGCTGGCCGGGGTTCTCATCGGCTTTGCCGGCGTGGCCGCGATGATCGGCGCGGATGCGCTGCACGACCTGGGCGCGCATGTCGTGGCGCAGCTTGCCTGCCTTGCCGGGGCCATATCCTATGGCTTCGCAGGCATCTACGGACGCCGGTTCCGCGCGATGGGGGTCAGCTCGATGAGCACGGCGACCGGACAGGTGATCGCGTCCAGCCTGATCCTGCTGCCGCTTGTCGCGGTCGTCGACCGGCCATGGACGCTTGCGGCGCCAAGCCCGGCGGCCGCCCTTGCGCTGATCGGCCTCGCCGCGATTTCGACCGCGCTGGCCTATGTGCTGTATTTCCGCATCCTCGCCACGGCGGGCGCGACCAATCTTGTGCTGGTGACCTTCCTGATCCCGGTCAGCGCGATCCTGCTGGGCACCCTGTTTCTGGGCGAAGCCCTGCAACCGCGCCAGTTCGCCGGCATGGCGCTGATCGGGCTGGGGCTGGCGGCGATCGACGGGCGGCCGTGGCAGGCCGTCCGGCGGCGAAGAGGCGATTCGGCGGCATGAGCCTGTCCGCCTGACAGCCCATGCCGCAGGCCGCGGCAGCGCGGGTCAGTCCACCGGACGGATCAGCTTTCTTTCCAGCACGCGCAGCACGGTGGGCAGGTCGTGCCCGCGCTTGAGCACGCGCCCATCCATGCCGATCACCGCATATTGCCCCTGGGCCTGGCGCAGCTTGGGACGCTTTTCGATGCGATAGAGCGGATGCTCGGCCGCGCGGCGAAAGATCGAGAAGACCGCCATGTCGCGCAGAAAGGACATGGCATAGTCGCGCCACTCGCCCGCCGCGACCATGCGGCCATAGAGGGACAGGATGACGCCCAGTTCGGCCCGGTCGAAGGCCACGCGATCATGCTCGGACGGGAAACCGAAGGGCGCATTCATCATGAAGGAATGGTGACACCGCGCCGGGGCGCAATCAACGAAAAAGGGCGGCCCCGCGCCGTCCCTTGCCGATCTGCCCGGGATAGTGGCCTAAAGGCCGGCGCGCCGCCGCCCGGCCATGCGCGCCAGCGTGCCGTCGCGCCACATGCCCTCATGCACGCCGACCATGACGACATGGCCCAGGATCAGCGCCAGAAGCAGCCAGGCCAGCTCGCCATGCAGCGCCTCGCCCACCCCGACCATCCAGCCGATCGGCGGTTGCTGGGCCGGGAAGATCTCGAAGCCGAAGGGGGCAAAGACCCGCTCGCCGCCATAGGCGCGCAGCAGGGCCGCGACCGGCACCAGGGCCATGACCAGATACAGCGCCAGATGGCCCAGCCGCGCCGCCAGCCCCCAGAACCCGGGGCCGTGATCCGGCCGGTGCCGGCGGTTCGCCAGGGCCCAGGCCGCGCGCAGCACGATCAGCAGCAACAGCGCCGTCCCCACCGGCTGATGCGATCCGACGAAAAAGGACACCAGCGGCGTGCGGCCCAAGGCCGCCCGCAACCCCATGCCGAAAAACTGCCACAGCATCAGCGCGGCGATGCTCCAGTGCAGCAGGCGCGTCACCAGGCCATAAACCTGTTCGGTATCGCGCAAGGGCAGAGGTTTCGGGGGCATGGCCGCTCCTGCGCGGATTAGCCGCGCGAGTAAAGTTGACTAAATTCCTTAGCGACATTATGGCCATGGCCGCAGACGGGCAAGACCCGCAATCCGGTGCCCGGGGTAACATGGTTGTCAGCTTTTTCCTTTTCCCGCGATTTTCCCGATGCCGGCCGGAGCGGGCCTGAGATGGACACGCGTCACGACAGGCTGGCCGAGACCGGCTGCCCGCTGACCGAGGCGCAGGAGGGGCTGTGGTATGTCCAGGCGCTGGACCCGGGCAACCCGATCCTGAACACCGGGCAATATCTGGAACTGACCGGCCCGCTGGACCGCGACGCCCTGGCCCAGGCCGTTTCCCGCACCATCGCCGAAACCCCGGCCCTGGCGCTGCGGTTCGGCAGCGGACCGCAGGGGCCGCGGCAATGGGTCGGCCTGCCGCCGATGCTGGGCTTTGCCGATCTGTCCGCGCAGCCCGATGCGGAGGCGCAGGCGCTGGCGCAGATGCGCGCCGACAGCCGGCGCCCGCTGGACCTGGGCCGCGAGCCGGCCGGGGCGCTGACGCTGTTCGTCCTGGGCCCCGAGCGGCATCTGCTCTACGAACGCATCCACCACCTGGCCATCGACGGCTATGGCATGGTGCTGGTGACGAACCGCATCGCCGCGCATTACGCCGCGCTGGTGGCCGGAGCGCCCGTGCCCGAGCCCTTTGGTCCGCTGTCGCTGGCGGCCGAGGAGGACGCGGCCTGGCGCGCCTCGCCCCGGCGGCTGGCCGACCGCGACTGGTGGCATGCCGAACTGGCCGATCTGCCCGAGGTCGCCGGACTGGCGCCGGGCCGCGCGGTCAGCGGACCGGATTTCCTGCGCGATTCCCGGATGCTGCCGCAGGCGCTGCTGGACCGGCTGGCGGATTACGGCACCCAGCACCGGCTTGGCTGGCCCGACGTGCTGAACGCGCTTTGCGGTGCCTATCTGGCGCGCTGGACCGGGGGCGAGGCGGTGATCGGCCTGCCCTTCATGGCGCGGATGGGCCGCAAGATCGCGCAGGTGCCCTGCATGGCGATGAACGTGCTGCCGCACCGGCTGCGGCTGGACGAGGACGCGCCCCTGCCCGAATGGCTGGCCGCGCAGTCGAAGCGCATGGCGCAGGACCGCCGTCGCGGGCTCTATCGCAGCGAATTCCTGCGCCGCGAACTCGGACTGGTCGGCGGCACGCGGCGGCTTTACGGGCCGCTGGTGAACGTGCAGCCCTTTGACAAGCCGCCGGAATTTCCCGGTCTGCGGACGCGGCTGCATATCCTGGGCGCCGGCGCGGTCGATGACCTGACGCTGACCTTCCGCGGCGATCCGGCCTCGGGCATGATCTTCGAGGTGGACGCGAATCCGGCACTCTACACGCCCGAGGAGGTGCGCGATCATGGCGACCGGCTGGTCGCCTTCCTGACCGCCGCGCTTGCGGCCGAGACCCTGGCCAGCGTGCCCACAGCCAGCCCGGCCGAGGTCGCCGAGGCAAAGGCGCGGGCCGAGGCGACGCGCCATCCGGTCCCCGACACCACCCTGACCGCGCTGATCGAGGCGCAGCTTGCCGCCACGCCCGATGCGCCGGCAGTCAGCTTCGGCGCCGACAGGCTGAGCTTTGCCGAACTCGACCGCCGCAGCGCCGCCCTGGCCGCGCGACTGCAAGACCTGGGCGCCGGCCCCGACCGCGTCGTCGCGGTGGCGCTGGAGCGTTCGCTGGAACTGCCGGTCGCGCTGCTGGCCATCCTGCGCGCCGGCGCCGCCTATCTGCCCCTCGACCCGGCGCATCCGCCGGAGCGCATCGCCCGCATCATGACGCAGGCCCGGCCGGTCGCGGTGCTGGCCTCGGCGGAGCTTACGGCGCTGTTCCCGCCCGGCACCGCACCGCTGCTGCCGGGCGACTGGCCCGCCGAGGGCCACCCCAAGGCCACGCCGGCGCCGGACGATCTGGCCTATGTGATCTTCACATCGGGCTCGACCGGCGAACCCAAGGGCGTCGCGGTCGAGCATCGCGCCATCGTCAACCGCCTGCTGTGGATGCAGGCGCATTACGGCGTCGTCTCCGACGACCGGATCCTGCAAAAGACCCCCGCGACCTTCGACGTCTCGGTCTGGGAATTCTTCCTGCCGATGATCGCCGGGGCCGAGCTGGTCATGGCGCCGCCCGGCGCGCATCGCGACCCCGCCGCCATCGCCCGGCTGATCCGCGAGCGCGGTATCACCACCTGCCATTTCGTGCCCTCGATGCTCTCGGCCTTCCTGGCCTCGCCCGCCTCGCAGGGCTTGCGGTTGCGCCGGGTGTTCTGCTCGGGCGAGGAGCTGACGGCGGACCAGCGCGACCGCTTCCACGCCCGAATCGAGGCGGAGCTGCACAACCTCTATGGCCCGACCGAGGCGGCGGTGGACGTGAGCTACTGGCCCGCCGAACCCAAGGATCGCTCGAACCCGGTCCCGATCGGCTGGCCGGTGTGGAACACGGCGCTGGAGGTGCTGGACGACCGCATGCGCCCGGTGCCGCCGGGCCTGGCCGGGCATCTCTACCTGGGCGGGGTGCAGCTGGCGCGCGGCTATTTGGGCCGGCCCGACCTGACGGCCGAGCGGTTCGTGGACGGCCCCTCGGGTCGGCTTTACGCCACCGGCGACCTGGCGCGGCTGCGGCCGGACGGGGCTGTGGTCTATCTGGGCCGCTCGGACCACCAGGTGAAGATCCGCGGGCTGCGGGTCGAGCTGGGCGAGATCGAGGCGGCGATCATGGCCACCGGCCTGGCGCGCGAATGCGTGGTGATCGCGCGCGAGGATCATGCCGGCGAAAAGCGCCTCGTCGCCTATCTGGTGCCGGGCGAGGATTGGCGGCCCGGACTGCTGGCCGAACGGCTGGCCGCCAGCCTGCCGGCCTATATGGTCCCCTCGGCCGAGGTGGGGCTCGATGCGCTGCCGGTGACCTCGAACGGCAAGCTCGACCGCAAGGCGCTGCCCGCGCCGGCATTCGCCGCCCCGGGCCGGCCGGCGGAAAGTCCGACCGAATGCCTGCTGGCAGGGCTGTTCGCCGAGATCCTGCACCTGCCCGAACCCGCCCCGGCCGAGGCGGATTTCTTCGCGCTCGGCGGCGATTCGCTTTCCGCCGTGCGGCTGGCCCAGGCGCTGGAGTCCGAGACCGGCCGCGACCCCGGCCTGGGCACGATCTTCGAGCATCCGGTGCTGGCGGTGCTGGCCGCGGCGCTGGACGCGCAGGCGCCGCGTGACGACGGGCTCGGGCCGCTGATCCTGCTGGCCGAAGGCGATGCGCAGGCCGCACCGCTGTTCCTGATCCATCCGGCGGGCGGCCTTGCCTGGGGCTATCGCGGGCTGGCGCGCCGCATCGCGCCGGCACGGCGGGTCTGGGGGCTGCAACATCCGGGCCTGGACCCGACGGTGCCGATGCCAGAAAGCCTTGCCGCGCTGGCCCAGGACTATGCCCGGCGCATCGCCGCGCTGGCGCCACCGGGGCCGGTTCATCTGGCGGGCTGGTCGGTCGGCGGCATCCTGGCACAAGAGATCGCCGCGATCCTGTCCACGATGGGCCGCGAGGCCGGGGTGGTCGCCATGCTGGACAGCTATCCCTGCGACGCCTGGCGCGACGAGCCCGAGCCGGACCCGGTCGCCGCCCTGCGCGCCCTGCTGGCCATCGCCGGCTATGACCCCGAGGCGCATCGCGACCTCGACACCCGCGAGGCGGTGGTCGCCTTCCTGCGCCGTGGCGATAGCGCGCTGGGGGCGCTGCCCACGCAGGTGTTGGACGGGGTGGTGCGCACCGTGACCGGCACCAACCGGCTGATCCGGGGCCACCATCACCGCCGCTTTGCCGGCACGGTCACGCATTTCCGCGCCGCCCGCGACCACAAGGATCGCGCGCTGACGCCGGAAATGTGGGCGCCCTATGCCGCCGGGCTGGAGGTCATCGACCTGCCCTTCCTGCATGCCGAGATGACCTCGGCCGAGGCCACGGCCCTGATCGCGCCCGAGCTTATCCGCCGACTGGATCGGAGCTGACCGGCTGGCCTTCCTCGTCGGCCAGCCGCGCCGGCGGCGGCAGGCCGGGGAAGGCCAGCGCGAACACACCGCTCGCCAGCCCGCCGATCAGCCAGGCGATGCCGAGCAGGATCTCATTCGCATCCGATTGAAGATCGGCAATACCGCGCGACATATAGAAACCCGGGATCCCCTCTTGCACCTGCGCCGCCCCAAGGCCGCACAGCACAAGGCCCAGCAGGACAAATGCATATCTGATGACAGCCATCCGAATCCTCCTTTGCTGCCGCCAGCCAAGCACGAAAACCTGAAGATCCGGTTAATCCGCGCTGGCAAAGGGCAGGACCAGCGGGAAAGAGCCGGCCAGCGTCTGGATATGGATCAGCCCCGGCAGAACATGGACCTGCGCGCGATGGCCGGGATGGCGGGCCAGGTCGGCGACGAATTGCATGGTCGCCGGTGCCGGTCCGTCGGGCGGCGGGCCGTCGCTGCCCGAGCGTTTCTCGCGATCCCCCAGCGCCACCAGCAGCGGCAGCGAGGCAGGCACGGCGTCCCGGGCCACGCGGCGGATCAGCGCCTCGTCCCACCAGATCGAGGGGCTGATCGCGGCATGGCGGGCAAAGCCCTGCGGCCGCGCGAGCAGCGCGTAAAGCGTAAACAGCCCGCCGAAACTGTGACCCCAGAGCGTGCGGCGGGCGGGATCGACGGGCAGGCCGGCCTCGGCCGCCTCGCGCAGCGGGCCGGTCAGCCGGTCGTGAAAGATCGCCGCGCCGCCGGCCATGCGGCCTTCGTGGACATGGTCGGGGCGCAGCCCGTCGCCCGGCCCGTCCGGCGCGGTGAAGTCCAGCGTCCGCAGCTCGCGCGCGAATTGCCGGTCGGTGTCATAGCCGATGCCGACGATCATCAGCCCGGGGGCCAGCGCCAGATGCTCGGCCGCCAGGAAATCGAAGGCGGCATTGCCGTCCAGCATATAGAGCACCGGCCAGCCCCTGGCGGGCGCGGGCGCCTTGGGCACGGCCAGGAACAGCCGATAGCCGGGACCGACCGCCACCACCTTCTGCGACAGCGCATGCGTCGGCGCCCCGGTCTGAAAGATGCGCAGTTCGGCCTGCTTTCTGGCGTGATCCGGCCCGACCTGTCCCAGCTGCGACATATTGCTTCGATTCCCTCACATTTATGACCCGACTCTCTCGCCAGCGTTAGTTGACAAGGACAGTCAGGAATATAGGTTGCGCGCTGACCGAAGCCAGCCCTGATCCGGGGTCAGCCAAAGCGAGACCTGATCTGTTTTCAAGGAGTTTCTCATGGCACATCCATCGCGCCCCTTGCTGCGCACCCTGTTGGGGGCGTCAGCGCTTGCGCTTTCGGTGATCTCGGGCCCGGTGCTGGCCGAGACGGTCTTCACCAAGCCGCTGGTCGATTTCGCCGGCCGCGTCAGCGCCGGCGGCGTCGAGCGCGCACCCGTCTACAAGGGCGGCAAGGCGGTGATCGAGGGCGAGAACCTGATCCCCGGCCAGACCGTCACGCTGATGCGCGGCACCACCGCGCTGAACGCCGAGCCGATCACCGTCGATGCCGAGGGCAAGTTCAGCTTTGCGCTGGACATCGACGCCGAGGCCGAGCTGGGCTTGCAGCCCATCGTCGTCATCACCGAGAATCCGGCCTCGGCCGAGGTGGTCGAGCTGAAGATCTCGCCCGAGGTGCCGGTGACGGGGGCCGAGAGATTCGCCGTCATCAGCGAGCCGGTGGTGCGCGGGCTTTACCAGGTGAAGTTCAGCGAGGCCGCGAATGCCGCCTTCGTGACCAGCGCGGTTGGCCGGCCGCCGATCAAGGAAGCGAAGCTGGTCAAGATCAACCCCGAGACGCTGAAGATCGAGGCCGAGGCCGTCCCGGGCGCCGCACCCCCCCGTCCCGACGGCAGCGACGGCGGGCTGTTCGCCGTCTATGGCGTCGATGTGGACGATGCGAACGGCCATGTCTGGGTGACCAACACCCGCCAGGACACGGCCGCGGTCTACAAGCAATCCGACCTGTCGCTGGTCAAGCAGTTCGAGCCGGGCGCCGTGCCCCATGCCCGCGACGTGGTGGTGGACGAGGCCAACGGCCGCGCCTATGCCAGCGCCACCGGCACGCCCGAGATCAAGGTCTTCGACACCAAGACGCTGGAGCCGCTGGAGCCGATCACCATCCAGTCGCAGATCCGGGGCGAGGCGTTCTCGACCATGGCGCTGGACATCGACGAGGCGGGCGGCAAGCTGGTCACCGTCAGCCTGTCCACGCCGGAGGCCGCGCTGGTCGATCTCAACTCGGGCGAGGTCAAGGTGATCGCGCTGCCGGGCGCCAAGGCCGCCTCGGGCGTGGCCTATGACCCGCAGGAGGGGCTGATCTTCGTCGCCTCGCAGGCCACCGACAACCTGCTGATCGTCAAGGCCGAAACCGGCGAGGTCCTGCATGACGTCGCCGTGGGCGCCGGCGCGCTGAACGTGGCCTTCGAACCGGTAAGCCGCCTGGCCTATGTCGCCAATCGCGGCGCGGGCACCATCACCGTGGTCAGCCCCGAGGGCGAGATCGTGGCGAACCTGGACGCCGGCAGCCTGCCCAACCAGCTGCGCGCCGACGGCAAGGGCAATGTCTGGGCGGTCAACAAGTCGCGCGGCGAAGACGACGAGGCGGGCGACCGCATCTGGCGCATCACCCCCGCCACGGAGTAAGAGGGGCGCTGACCCCGCCGGGGCGCCCGCGCGCGCCCCGGCGCATGAGCCAATGGATCCGCCATGACCTTGACCCGCCCGCTGCTTGCCGCCCTTGCCCTGATCGCCTCGCTTGGCTCTGCCGCGGCGGATGTGGTGGCCACCGACATCCTGGGGCGCGAGGTGCATCTGCCCGGGCCCGCCCGCCACATCGTGCTGGGCGAGGGGCGGCACCTGTCGGTGCTGGGGCTGATCCATGACGATCCGGTGGCGCTGGTCTCCGGCTGGCGGCTGGACAAGGCCCTGGACGAGCCGACCATGCAGGCCTATCGCGAGAAATTCCCGGATATCGACCAGATCCGCCCGGTCGGCTCGGGCAATCGCGACATCTCGGCCGAGGCGATCATCGCGCTGCATCCCGACCTGGTGGTGCTGACGCTGATCGACCGGAACGACCCGGGCATGGAGGTCGCCCGCCAGCAGATCGAGGCGGCGGGCATCCCGGTCGCCTATGTCGACTTCTTCTCGCATCCGCAGGAGAACTCGATCCCCAGCCTGCGCATCCTGGGCAAGCTGACCGGCGCCGAGGAGCGCGCCGAGGAGTTCGCCGAGTTCTACGACAGCCGGCTGGCGCGCATCCGCGACCGGCTGGCGAGCGCCAATCCGCCGCAGCCGCGGGTCTTCTTCCATGTCCATGCCGCCGCGCAGAACTGCTGCTCGACCGTCGGCACCGGAGTGTTCCACGATTTCATCGCCACGGCGGGCGGGCAGAATATCGGCCATGACACGGTCAAGGGCGTGCTGGGCAATGTCAGCCTGGAATACCTGATCGGCGCCGATCCGGATGTCTATATCGCCACCGGCGGCACGCATATGGCGGCGCGGGGCGGGCTGGTCCTGGGCTCGGGCGTGGATGCGGAAACCGCGCAGGCCGGCTTCGACAGGCTGATCTCGGCGCCCGGCTTCTCGTCGCTGCGCGCGATCGAAGACGGGCGCGCGGCCGGGGTCTGGCACCTGTTCAACGATTCGCCGGTGCATATCGCGCTGATCGAATACCTGGCCAAGGCCTTTCACCCCGACCTGTTCGAGGATGTCGATCCCGCCGCCACCCTGGCCGAGATCAACGCCCGCTTCTCGCCCGTCATCGTGCCGGGGACATGGTGGGTGACGCCCGCGCCATGAGCGACGCGACGCTTCAGCTCTATCACCGGCAAGGCCGGCGCAACGCCCTGCTGGTCGGCGTGCTGGGACTGGCGGCGCTGGCGGCGCTGCTGCTGGATCTGGTAACCGGCCCCGCAGGGCTGCCGCTGGCCGATACGCTGCGCGCGCTGGCCGGAGGCGAGGTCGGACGCGGCACCCAGGTCATCGTCTGGGAGGTGCGCCTGCCCGTGGCCTGCATGGCGTTGCTGGTCGGCGCGGCGCTGGCGCTGGCCGGCGCCGAGATGCAGACCGTGCTGGAGAACCCCTTGGCCGAGCCCTTTACGCTGGGCGTCTCGTCCTCGGCCGCGCTTGGCGCCGCCGTGGCCATCGTGCTGGGCCTGACCCTGCCGGGCCTGCCGGCGGTCTGGAGCGTGTCGGGCAACGCCTTCCTGTTCGCGCTTGGCGCGCTGGGGCTGTTGCAGATCTTGGGCCGCATCCGCGGCGGCGGTCCCGAGGTGCTGATCCTGTTCGGCGTGGCGCTGAACTTCACCGCCGCCGCGCTGCTGTCCTTGCTGCAATTCGTCGCCTCGGCCGATGCGCTGCAACAGCTGGTGTTCTGGACCATGGGCAGCCTCGCCTCGGCGCAATGGCCGGGCGTGATGCTGATCGGCGTGGTGCTGGCGGTCTCGGTGCCGTTCTCCTTTCGCGCGGCGTGGAAGCTGACCGCGCTGCGGCTGGGCGAGGATCAGGCAAAAAGCTTCGGCGTCGATGTGGCCGGACTCAGACGCTGGACGCTGCTGCGGGTCAGCCTGCTGGCCGCCTCTGCGGTGTCGATGGTCGGGGTGATCGGTTTCGTCGGCCTGGCCGGGCCGCATATCGCCCGGATGCTGGTGGGCGAGAACCACCGCGTCTTCCTGCCCGCCAGCATCCTGACCGGGGCGCTGGTCATGTCGCTGGCCTCAACGCTCAGCAAGACGCTGGTGCCCGGCGTGCTGCTGCCGGTCGGCCTCGTCACCTCGCTGATCGGGCTGCCGATCTTCTTCGCGCTGATCCTGCGCGGCAGGCGGCGCTGATGCAGGGGCTGCTGGCACAGGGCATTTCGGTGCGCTACGGCGCGCGCAGCGTGCTTGCGGGGCTGGACCTGCCCTTGCTGCGGCCGGGCGAGGTCACGGTGCTGGCCGGGCCGAACGCCGCCGGGAAATCCACGCTCCTGCGCGCCATCGCCCAGTTGCAGCCGCATGGCGGCAAGGTGCTGCTGGATGGGCGCGACCTGGCCCATGTGCCGATGCGCGACCGCGCCCGGCTGGTCGGCTTCATGCCGCAAAGCCTGCCTGCGGGGTCCTCGCTGGTGGCGCTGGAAAGCGTGATCGCGGCGCTGCGCGCGGGCGAGACCCTGGGCGCGCGCCAGGCCGATGCCGCCGCCATGGCGGTGCTGGACAAGCTGGGCATCGGTTCGCTGGCGCTGGAACCGCTGTCGGCCTTGTCGGGCGGACAGCGGCAGATGGTCAGCCTGGCGCAGGCCATCGTGCGCGACCCGCGCCTGCTGCTCCTGGACGAGCCGACCAGCGCGCTGGACCTGGCGCGGCAGGTGCGGCTCTTGTCGGAACTGCGCCGGCTGGCGGGCGAGGGGCGCATCGTCGTCGCCGTGCTGCACGATCTGGCGCTGGCGGCGCAATGGGCCGACCGCATCGTGCTGATCCACAGCGGCCATACCCATGCCGAGGGCGCCCCGGAGCAGGTGCTGACCCCGCGCCTGCTGGCCGAGGTCTATGGCGTCGAGGCGCGGGTCGAGCGATGCTCGCGCGGGCGGATCATGGTGCTGATCGACGGCGAACACGCACCCGCGTGATCTGGGGAAAGGCGCTTCAGCGCCGCGCGGTCAGTGCGCGCGCTGGCGCGAGCGAAAGGGCAAGGGCGCGACGGGAATGCCGTCCTCCACCAGCTTCCTGGCATCCTCCAGCTTCGCCTCGCCATGGATCGCGCGCTCGGGCGCCAAGCCCTCATGCATGGCGCGGGCCTCGGCGGCAAAAGACATGCCGACGTAATCGGAATTTTCCTCGACATGGCGGCGCAGCTTCTCCAGCACAGCCTCCTGCTCGTTGCGGGGGCTGTGCAGATCGGGGGCCTCGTCGCGGCCATGCACTACGCGCGGCGCCATCAGCGCCTTGTCCACCTCGGCCGAGCCGCAATGCGTGCAAGTGACCTGCCCCGCAGCGCGCAAGCTTTCGAACCCGTCCGAGGATCGGAACCAGCCATCGAAATCATGGCCTTTGTCACAACGCAGGGCATAGCGGATCATCGCGACTCCTTTCCCCTTAAATATCGGGCCGCGCAAGGGCTTATACAAGGTCGCGCCGCGCCAGAAGCCGAATCCGCGCGATCAGCGTGGCCGGATTGCCAGCCCGCGCCAAGAGCAGCGCCCGCGCCGCCTCGCCCATGCGGCGCTGGCCCGCCGCATCCCGCGCCAGCCCGGCCAGCAAGCGCGGCAGCGCCGCCGCCTCGCAGCCGCTTGCGGCACCGGCGGCCTCCAGATCGGCATAGTCGCCGGCATGGTTGGCGACATGCGGCCCGTGCAGGATGGCGCAGCGCCAGGCGGCGGGCTCCCATGGCGTATGCCCGCCGTGATCGGCGAAGGAACCGCCGGTGATGCAGATGCCGGCGGCGCGATACCAGGATGCCATCTCGCCCAGCGTATCGGCCAGCAGCACCGGCGCCCCAAGCCCGCCGCCCCGACTGCGGCGCGCGCATTCCAGCCCCCGCGCCGCGATCAGCGCCGCCACGGCATCGCCGCGCTGGGGATGGCGCGGCGCCAGGATCAGCCGCAACCCCGGCACCGCCTCGCGCGCGGCCGCCCAAGCGTCCAGCATCAGCGCATCCTCGCCCTCATGGGTCGAGGCGGCCAGCACGGTGCGGAAACGCTCCGGCGCATCCTCGCCCGGCTCGACCCGGGCCGGGCCCAGCAGCTTCAGGTTGAGCCGCGGCGTCAGCGCATCGGGCCGCAGCCCCAGCGCCAACAGCCGCGCCTCGCTGTCCGCATCCTGCGCCGACAGGGCGTCGATGCGGCGCAACATCGGCCCGATCAGCCCCGGCAGCCGGCCCCAGCGCGCCGCCGAGCGCGCCGAGATCCGCGCGCCCACCACGACCTGCGCCACGCCCCGCGCCGCCGCCATGGCCAAGCGGTTGGGCCAAAGCTCGTTCTCGACCGTGACCAGCACGGCGGGCCGAACCCGATCCAGGAAACGTCCCACCGCCTGCGGCACGTCCAGCGGCGCCAGCGCGCAGGCATGGCCCAGCCGCCGCGCCAGATCGCGCCCGGTCAGGCTGTTCACCGTCACCACCAGGGGAAAGTCCCGCGCCAGTTCCTCGGCCAGCACCTGGACCGAGTTGAGCTCGCCCACGCTGGCCGCATGCAGCCAGATGCCGCCCGGCGCAACCGCGGGGCCGGACAGCGCCAGCCGCTCGCGCCAATCCGCCCCGCCAAGCGGTGCGGCCAACCCCAGCGCCCCGCCGGCCAGCGCCGTGGCGCCGCGCCAGATCAACGCAGCGCGGCCTCGGCAGCCTCGCGGATGGCGCGGATATTCTCGCCATAGGGCGCGCTGTTCGACACCGAGCCGCCGCGGAACACCGCCGAGCCGGCGACCAGCACATCCGCCCCCGCCGCCGCGACCAGCGGCGCGGTGCTGGGATCCACCCCGCCGTCGATCTCGATATGGACCGGCCGGTCGCCGATCATGGCACGCAGCGCACGCACCTTCTCGACCTGGCTGTGGATGAATTTCTGCCCGCCGAAGCCCGGGTTCACCGTCATCACGCAGATCAGGTCGATATCGTCCAGCAGGGGCCGCGCCGCCTCGGCGGGCGTGCCCGGGTTCAGCGCCAGCCCGGCCCTGGCGCCGGCGCCGCGAATGGCCTGAAGCGTGCGATGGACATGCGGCCCGGCCTCGACATGGGCGGTGATGATGTCGCTGCCCGCCTCGGCGAAGGCCTCGATATAGGGATCGACCGGGGCGATCATCAGATGCACGTCCATCACGCCGCGGATATGCGGCCGGATCGCCTTGCACATGGCGGGGCCGAAGGTCAGGTTCGGCACGAAATGCCCATCCATCACATCGACATGGACCCAGTCGGCGCCCTGATCCTCGACCGCGCGGCATTCCTGGCCGAAATTGGCGAAATCCGCGGAAAGGATCGAAGGCGCGATCTTGATGCGGCGGTCGAATGTCATGGCTGGCTCCCTGCATTGCCCCTGGTCCCGGTTATCGTCCAAGGCCGCCGGCCGTCAACAGGCCTGAAAGTCGCATTTCTCCGTTTTCCAAATACTCCGCGGGGGTCCGGGGGCGCGAAGCCCCCGGCTTCCCCCTTGGGCTTTCCGGCGCAGGGCTTATATTGAAGCCAAGGCGCCAGGCCGCCATCGGCCCCGCGCATCCGTATTCCGAAGGACTTGTGATGACCGAAACGAAGGAAATTTCCTGGGACGACAGCATGCTGCCCTTCCAGCTGGAACGCTCGGACATGCGCGGCCGCATCGCGCGCCTCGGGCCCCTGCTCGAACATATCCTGTCGCGCCACGACTACCCGGTCCCGGTCAGCGCCATGGTGGCGGAACTGACCACCCTGACGGCACTGATCGGCCAGACCATCAAGCTGCGCTGGAAGCTCTCGCTCCAGGTGCGCGGCAACGGCGCCATCCGCACCATCGCCACCGATTACTACGCCCCCGAGACCGAGGGCGGGCCCGCCCGCATGCGCGCCTGGGCCAGTTTCGACGCGGACCGGCTGCAAGACGGCCTGCCCGGCTTCGACCAGCTGGGCCAGGGCTATTTCGCGGTGCTGATCGACCAGGGCGAGGGCACGACGCCCTATCAGGGCCTGACGCCGCTGGCCGGCGGCTCGCTCGCCACCTGCGCACAGACCTATTTCGAGCAATCCGAGCAGTTGCCCACCCGCTTCGAGCTGACGGTCGGCCGCGCCCGCCTGCCCGGCCAGAGCCAGGATCACTGGCGCGCCGGCGGCATCATGCTGCAAACCCTGCCGGCATCGAGCCATGCCGCAGCCGGCACGCAGACCGAAGGGGGCGAGGACGAGCGCGGCATGGTAAGCTCCGCCGAGATCCTGCAAGGCGCGCAATCCGAGGACTGGAACCGCAGCACCATGCTGATGGCCACGGTCGAGGCCATGGAACTGGTCGATCCGGTGCTGCCGCTGCCGAACCTGCTGTTCCGCCTGTTCCACGAGGAGGAGCCGACCGTTTTCAGCCCGCAGCGTCTGGTCTTCGGCTGTTCCTGCAATGCGGATCGGGTGCGCGGCACGCTGTCGATCTATTCGGCCAAGGACATCGCCCATATGACCAACGAGGACGGCATCGTCACCGCCGATTGCCAGTTCTGCGGCGCGCATTACGAATTCGATCCGAAAAGCCTTGGCTTCGAGGCGACCATCGACGCCGAGGGCAACCCCCTGCCCAAGGGCGAGGCGGGGGAAAGCCGGGCCGCGCTTTGATGCCCGCCATCCGGGACAGATTGATGCGCGCCCTGTCGCGGCAGACCGGGCCGTCGTCGGATTTCGACCTCGGCGGCGCCCCGCCGGGCGAGGGCGCACTGCGCCCCGCCGGCGTGCTGGCCGGTTTCGACGCGGCGGATGGGCGGCTCATCCTGACCAAGCGCGCCAGCAGCCTGCGCCACCATCCCGGCCAGATCGCCCTGCCCGGCGGCAAGGTCGATCCCGGCGATGCCGATGAGATCGCCGCCGCCCTGCGCGAGGCGCATGAGGAGGTCGGCCTGAACCCGGCGCAGGTCGAGGTGCTGGGCACCATGCCGCCGCATCGCACCATCACCGGCTTCGCCATGATCCCGGTGCTGGCGCTGGTCCACGGCCCCTTCACCCCCCTCCCCGAGACCGGCGAGGTCGAGGAGGTCTTCACCGTCCCCTTCGCCCATGTCGCCGACCCGGCAAATTACCATATCGAGGGCCGGATCTGGCGCGGCGCGCGGCGGGACTATTACGTCGCGCCCTGGGGCCCCTATTATATCTGGGGCGCCACCGCCCGCGTGCTGCATTCGCTTGCGACAAGGCTTTCCGCATGACCCGACTGACCGCGCCCTTCCTCGACGATCCGGCCCTGAAACAGGTGCTGGCCGCGCTTTCCGCCGGCGGTGCGCAGGCGCTGATCGTGGGCGGCGCGATCCGGAACGCGCTCTTGGGCGAGCCGGTGGCGGATGTGGACATCTCGACCTCGGCCCGGCCCGAGGAGACGATCCGGCTGGCCGAGACCGCCGGGCTGCGCTCGGTGCCCACCGGCATCGAGCACGGCACCGTCACCGTCATCGCCGACGGCCGCGGCTTCGAGGTCACCAGCTTTCGCCGCGATGTCGAGACCTTCGGCCGCCGCGCCGTGGTCGCCTATTCCGACCGCATCGAGGACGATGCGCGGCGCCGCGACTTCACCATGAACGCGCTTTACGCCACCGCCTCGGGCGAGGTGCTGGACCCGGTGGGCGGCCTGCCCGACCTGGCCGCGCGCCGGCTGCGCTTCGTCGGCGACCCGCGCGCCCGCATCGCCGAGGATTACCTGCGCATCCTGCGTTTCTTCCGCCTGCTCGCCTGGTATGGCCGCGAGGCCGAGTTGCATGCGCTCGCCGCCTGCCGCGAGCTGCGCGAAGGGCTGACCGGCATCTCCAGGGAGCGCATCGGGCACGAGATCCGCAAGCTGCTGGACGCCCCCGACCCGTCCCGCGCCGTGGCGCTGATGGCCGAGGCGGGGGTGCTGCCGCTGGTCCTGCCCGGCGCGGACGCCAGCGACCTGCCCGAACTGATCGAAATCGAGCAGGAATACGGCACCGGCGCCCTGCCCTGCTGGCCGCGCCGGCTGGCGCTGCTGGCGCCCCGAGATGCGGCAGACGCCCTGCGGCTGTCGCGGGACGAGGCCCGCGCCCAGGATCGGATCGCCCAGGCGCTGGCCATGCCCGCGCCCGCCGCCGCCTATCGCTTCGGCCGCGCTTGCGCCGCGCAATCGGTGCTGATCCGCGCCGCCCGCGGCGACAGGCCCGCCTTCGGCTGGTGCCATGAGCTGGCGCGCGGGGCAGAGGCGAAATTCCCGCTGACCGCCCACGACCTGATGCCCCAGCTGTCCGGCCCCGCCCTGGGCGAGGCGCTGCGCCGGGCCGAGGCCGCCTTTGTCGAAAGCGATTTCAGCCTGCCGCGCGAGGCGCTGCTGCGGATCGCGCTGCAACAGGAGGCAAGGGCCTGATGCATGATTTCTTTGCCCGCATGATCGACGCCTTCCGTCCGGCGGACGGCCCGCCGCCGCGCAGCCTGCTGGCATTCTTCCGCTGGTGCCTGTCGGGCGCCTGGCCGGGGCTGACGCTGGCGGCGGTGGCCTCGGCACTGGGGGGCATTGCCGACGTGGTCTCGGCCGTGCTGCTGGGCTGGGTGGTCGATGCGGTGGTCTCGACCCCCACCGACCGGATCTGGGCGGACCAGGGCGGGCTGATCCTGGGCTTCGTCGCCTTCTTCCTGCTGATCCGTCCGGCGATCTTCGGGCTTTCGACCGCCAGTTCCAGCGTCATCATCGGGCCGAACATCCTGCCTCTGGTGCTGTCGCGGCTGCATCGCTGGACCATGGGCCATGCCGTCACCTTCTTCGACAACGATTTCGCCGGCCGCATCGCGCAAAAGCAGATGCAGACCGCCCGCGCCGTGACCGACGTGGCGACCGAATTCGTCAACGTGGTCGCCTTTGCGCTGGCCTCGGTCATCGGCTCGGCGGCCTTCCTGGTCTCGGTCGATGGCTGGGGCGCGCTGGCGCTGATGCTGTGGCTGGGCTCATACGTGCTGCTGATCCGCTTTTTCCTGCCGCGCATCCGCACGCGCTCGGCCAGCCGGGCCTCGGCGCGGGCCATGGTGACAGGTCAGGTCGTGGACACGATCACCAATATCAAGACCGTCAAGCTTTTCGCCCATGCCGAGCACGAGGACCGCGCCGCGCTTGGCGCCATGGCCGGCTTTCGCGAACGCGCGCTGGATTTCGGCCGCGTCTCGACCTGGTTCCGCCTGTCGCTGATGACCATCGCCGGCGCGCTGCCGGTGATCCTGGTCGGCGGCACCATCCTGCTGTGGCGCCAGGGGCAGGCCACGGCGGGCGACATCGCCGCCGCCGGCGCCATCGCCATGCGCCTGGCGCAGATGACCGGCTGGGTCAGCATGGCGCTGATGGGGGTCTGGGGCTCGATCGGCGAGGTCGAGGACGGCATGAAGACGCTTGCCCCGCCTCATGCCCTGACCGATGCGCCCGACGCCATCGCCCTGGGCCGGGTCGCGGGCCGGATCGATTTCGACCATGTGGATTTCGCCTATGGCCGGGACGCGGTGCAGGACGGCGGCGGCATCCGCGACCTGGACCTGCATGTCGCCCCGGGCGAAAAGCTGGGCATCGTCGGCGCCTCGGGGGCGGGAAAATCCACTATGGTCTCGCTGCTGCTGCGGCTTTACGACGTGGAAAACGGTGCGGTCCGGGTGGACGGCCATGACGTGCGCGCGGTGACGCAGGAAAGCCTGCGCCGCAACATCGCCATGGTCACGCAGGAAACCGCCATGTTCAACCGCTCGGCGCGCGAGAACATCCTCTACGGCCGCCCCGACGCGACCGAGGACGAGATCGTCGCCGCCGCCAAGGCGGCCGAGGCGCATGAGTTCATCCTGACCCTGCGCGACCACATGAGCCGGACCGGCTATGACGCGCATCTGGGCGAGCGCGGCGTCAAGCTGTCCGGCGGGCAGCGCCAGCGCATCGCGCTCGCGCGCGCGCTGCTCAAGGACGCGCCGATCCTGGTCCTGGACGAGGCGACATCGGCGCTGGACAGCGAGGTCGAGGCGCAGGTCCAGGACGCGCTGCACCGCGCCATGCGGGGCAAGACGGTGCTGGCCATTGCGCACCGGCTTTCGACCATCGCCGAGCTGGACCGCATCGTCGTGCTGGAATCCGGCCGCATCGTCGAACAGGGCAGCCATGCCGAACTGCTGGCGCTGGACGGCACCTATGCGCGCTACTGGAACCGCCAGTCGGGCGGCTTCCTGGGCACCGAGGAAGACGAGGACACCACCGAGGCCGCCGAGTGACCACCTGGACCGTCGAGCGGCTGGGCCGCAAGGGCGATGGCGTGGCCATCGCGGGAGAGAGCCGCGCGCTGGCCGCGCTGACCCTGCCCGGCGAGGTGATCGAGGGCGAGGCCGAAGCGGGCCGCATCGCCAGCCCGCGCATCGTGACACCCTCGGCCGAGCGGGTGCGCCCGCCCTGCCCGCATTACCGCGCCTGCGGCGGCTGCTCGCTGATGCATGGTTCCGAGGCTTTCGTGAAGGCCTGGAAGGTCGGCGTCGTGACCGAGGCGCTGCGGGCGCAAGGGCTTTCGGCACCGGTCACCGGGGTGCATGTCTCGCCGCCGCGCTCGCGCCGGCGGGCGGTGCTGTCGGGGCGGCGGACGAAAAAGGGCGCGCTCTTGGGCTTTCACGCCCGCGCCTCGGACGTGATCGTGGACATCGCCGATTGCCATGTGCTGCGCCCGAGGATCCAGTCCGCGCTGCCGCTGCTGCGGCGGCTGGTCGTGGCCGGCGCCTCGCGTTCGGGCGAGCTGTCGCTGACCGTGACCGAGACGCCGGCGGGGCTGGATGTGGCGGTCACTGGCGGCAAGCCGATGGAGGCCGCACTGTTCCAGGCCCTCGCGGCGCTAGCCGATCAGGGCGATCTGGCGCGGCTCAGCTGGGACGGGCAAGCCATCACCCGCCGCCCGCCGGCGCTGGCCATGGGCCGCGCCCGGGTGGTGCCGCCGCCGGGCGGGTTCCTGCAAGCCACCGCCGAGGGCGAAGCCGCGCTGCTGGCCGCCGTGCGCGGCATGGTGCGGGGCGCCGAACGGGTGCTGGACCTGTTCGCGGGCTGCGGCACCTTCTCGCTGCCGCTGGCCGAGACGGCCGAGATCCATGCGGTCGAGGGGCTGGCCGCACCGTTGCAGGCGCTGGATGCCGCCGCGCGCCAGACACCGGGCCTGCGCCGAATCACGACCGAGATTCGCGATCTGGCGCGCCGCCCGCTCTTGCCCGACGAGCTGGCCTATGACGCGATCGTGATCGATCCACCCCGCGCCGGGGCCGAGGCGCAGGCGCGCGAGATCGCCCAGGCGCAGGTTCCGACCCTCGCCTGGGTCAGCTGCGACCCGGTCACTTTCGCAAGGGATGCGCGGATTCTCGCCGAGAGCGGCTACAAGTTGTGGCAGCTGTTCGTGGTCGATCAGTTCCGCTGGTCGCCGCATGTCGAGACCGTGGCGGAGTTTCGCCGGCGCTAGCCGAATCTTAACCTCTGTGGTATTTCATAACAAAACGAAGTGCATAGCGCACATAGAGGGCAGTGATGATTCGGGCAATTCGCGCATTTCTCGCGGTTGTCGCAGTTGCCGTTGTGGCAAGCTGCGGCGGTGGCGACAGCCTCCAACCCAGCAAGACCTATCAGGGTCCGCCGATCACGCAGGTCGTGGTGAAGAAGGCCGACCGCAAGATGTATCTCGTCAGCGGCAAGGAAGTCGTCAAAAGCTACAGGATCAACCTCGGCAACCAGCCGGCCGGTCCCAAGCAGTTCGAGGGCGACGGCCGCACGCCCGAAGGGATGTATTTCATCGACCGCTTCAACCCGCGCAGCCGCTATCACCTGTCGGTCGGCATCTCCTACCCATCTGCGCAGGACGTGGCGCAGGCGGCAGCCATGGGGCTGCGGCCGGGCGGCGACATCTTCATCCACGGCCTCGGCCCCGAGGGCCGGGCGCTGAACCGCCCGGACTGGACCGCCGGCTGCATCGCCGTCACCGACGAGGAGATCGAGGAGATCTTCACCATGCTGCGGCCGGGCGTGCCGATCTTCATCTATCCCTAGGCGCCGGCAGCAGGGGACCTCCAGCGCCCCGCGCCTGACCGCGGGGCCATTTCCCGAAAGCATCCGGCCGGCATCCTGCAAGATGCCCTCTCTGCGGGACGCCTTTCAATTCCGGGCCTGGCCTTTCGCCGCATCTGCCGCTGCGAAATGCGCCAACTGATCGCGATGGGCCTTCTGGAAGGCGGGACGGCTGCAAGCACGCGCGACATAGGCTTTGAGAGCGCCGTAATGCTCCAGCTCACCCAGTTCGTTGGGGATGCGAAGCACGTCGGACATCAATATATCCGCGACCGTGAAGCGCGAGGCCGCCAGCCATTCCCGCCTCTCCAGAACCGCCTCCAGCCGTTCGAAACGCTGCTGCATCCAACCGGCAAGGGGATTTTCCGCCGGTTCGGACATGTCGATGAACCACCAGGGCACGGTGACCATCTCGACCGAGTTCAGCGCGGCGATGAACCATTGCAGCGTATCGGCCCTTCCCTGGGCATCGCGGGGCATCAGCGCCTCGCTCTTCTCCGCCAGGTGCAGGAGGCAAGCGCCGCTCTCGAAGATGCGAATATCGCCGTCGTCGAGGAACGGAACCTGGGCGAAGGGCTGCCGGGCCAGATGATCCGGCCCCCGCTCGTCGAACGGGACGGTGGCAACGGCATAATCGACGCCCGCCTCATCGAGGGCCCAGCGCAGCCGAAGATCACGCACATAGCCGCGCGGCGGCTCGGGCACCCAGTCATAGGTCCAGATTGTCACGCGTTCCGGCATCCTGGCATCCCCTCGGCAGCGAGACCCTAGCATAGCACATCGCCGCCCGGGATCGACACCACGAAGGCCGGATGCCAAGCCGACCGGCGGCCGCGCCTGCAAGCCGGACTGAAGGCGCGGCCCGGATGGGCCGCGCTGCCGGATCAGATGCCGGCGCCCGGCGCGAAGCCGCCCGCCATGGCCGCCGGCACGCCGCCCGAGCCGCCGGTGATCAGCACCCACCAGATCTTGCCCGAGGGCTCCTGATACCAGCCGATGCCGAATTCCGTGGCGCGCGGGTCCATGATCACGTCGCGCGTGTCGCGGGTCTGCATCCAGGCATTCAGCGTGGTGATCTCGTTCTCGTAGGTCTCCGAGATGTTCTCGCCCACCAGATGGCCCGAATAGCCCTGGCGCCGCACCCGGTCGAGCGGCGAGGAGCCGTCCGAGCCGAAATGCCAGGCCCGGTTCTGCGCCGCCATGTCGCGGGCATGGACCTTGGCCGCCGCATCCAGCATCGGGTTCTGCACCATGCCGGGGGCGGCGATATTGGCGCGCAGGGCGTTGATCTGGCCCAGGACGCGGCCAGGGATCTGCGCCTCCTCGCGCGGGGTGATCCGATAGGCGACCGGCAGCGGCTGGCCATCGGGGCCAAGTTGCGGCTGCGGCTGCTGGCAGGCCGCAAGAGCCAGCACCGACACGAGCGCCAGGGTAGAGAGCTTCAGCATGATGTCCTGTCCCAAAGGATATTTGCGCCAGCCATACAAAAGCGCGCCAGCCGCTTCAAACCCAAGATTGCGTGAGGGCCACAGGCTGCGACTCTGTTGCGACAATGACGCTTGTTTGAATTGCAAGGTGCATGCGCCGGGCGTAAATCCCGGTTCCAGCAAGACCTCTTTCGCAAAATCGGGCAGAGAAGGCCGCGGCAAGCGGTCCGTCACAATATCAGGAGCGACACATGATCACGCCGAAAAATCCGGTCTCGCGCCGGAAATTTCTGACCGCCTCGGTGGCGATGGGCGCGGCGGGCCTGGCCGCCCCGGCCATCGCGCAGTCCTTCGACCCCTATACCGGCCAGCCGTTGCAGGGCACGGCGGGCGGCGCCACCCCGGACGCGGGCATGGTGCAATACGATGCCGGACAGGATTCGCGGCGCAACATCTCCAGCTTCCGCATGCAGGACTGGCAGCCCTATTTCAGCACCCTGACCAACGGCGCCATCCTGGTCGACCTGACCTCGCGCGCGCTGCATTTCTGGTCCGAGGACCAGTCGGTCTATCGGCTGTTCCCGACCTCGGTCCCGGTCAGCGCCGACCTGACCCGCACCGGCCGCACAGAGATCATCAAGAAGGTCGTCGGCCCCAGCTGGGCGCCCACCCCTGAGATGAAGAAGCGCAACCCCGAATGGCCGGATTTCGTGCCGCCGGGGCCGGACAACCCGCTGGGCACCCATGCGTTGTGGCTGAGCTGGCAGTATTACCGCATCCACGGCACGCATGACACGCGCAAGATCGGCCGCAAATCCTCGAACGGCTGCATCGGCCTTTACAACGAGCATATCCAGCAACTCTACGACCTGACCAAGATCGGCACCCAGGTGCTGCTGATCTGACCGGGTCGCCAGGGACCGACAGCGAAAGGGGCCGCAAGGCCCCTGTTTCGTTTCGACCGCCCGGATCGGAGGGGGGGTTTGGGCCTTGGCGGACGGTCGAGCTTCAAGCTGAGCGCACGATCCGAACCTGAAAGCAGTTGTTCCGCGCGGATCGCACATCAACGAAGCTGATGTCGTCGCGATCCAGAAGTTCGGCGGCATAGGCGGCAATGTCTTCCTTCGCCACGACCCTGCCCGTGCCGTAACGGATACGTTGCTCTGCCGTGTAGCCCTTGAGCAGATAATCCGGGCTGGATGTCAGGATCGGTGGCACCCCCGTGCCTGCCCATGCCGCACATTCGTCAGCGCACAGGAATATGGGGCCAGTTTCGGCATAGGGCTGGACATGATCAAATGGCCGGTAGGCCAGGATCAGCATTTCGGCCCCCTTGGGAACGAAGTCCAGACAATGCCGGCACGGATTCCCACCGCCAGAGGATCGCACGCGCTCCGGGGCGCAATCATAGGCGTCGCGCCCTCCGTTCCGCAGTTCGTCGACCTTGTCGCTCGGGAGCGGAAGAAACTTGATCTTTGCCATTCGGAACCCCCTGAAGTCAGGCGGTCATGTTCCGATCTGTGGAAGCCCTCGCACCCCGTTTCTTGCGCTCGCATGGCTGTTTCGTCCCGATGACGGGCAAAGCCACCCGTCAGACCCACCCCCCCAGGTTCTCGCCGATCACCGCCGTCAGCACGTCGATATGGTCAGGCTCGGCATTCAGGCAGGGGATATAGGTGAATTCCTTGCCGCCGGCATGGATGAAGGCCTCGCGGATCTCGCCCTGGATCTCCTCCAGCGTCTCGATGCAATCGGCCGAGAAGGCGGGCGAGATCACCGCGATCTCGGTGATGCCCTGCTTGGCCAGCTCGGCCACATGCTCGACGGTATAGGGGCGCAGCCATTCCTCGGTGCCGAAAACCGACTGGAAGGTGGTGTCGATCACGCCCTCATCCCAGCCCAGCCGCTCGCGCAGCAGGCGCGAGGTCTTCTGGCACTGGCAATGATAGGGGTCGCCCTCCATCAGATAGCGTTTCGGCATGCCGTGATAGCTGGCGACCAGCTTCTTCGGCTGGCGGCCGCCGAGCGCACGCTCGACCGATCCCGCCAGCGCCGCGATATAATCCGACCGGTCGAAATAGGGCGGTACGGTGCGCGACGCCGGCTGCCATTTCTGCACCATCAGGGCGCGGAAGAACTGGTCGTTCGCCGTGGCCGTCGTCGCCCCGGCATATTGCGGATACAGCGGGAAGAACAGGATGCGGTCGCAACCCGCCTTGACCATGCGCTCCACCACGTCCGGGGTCGAGGGGTTGCCGTAGCGCATGCAGAAATCGACCATCACCCGGTCGCCCCACAGCGCCGCCGCGCGCTCGCGCAGCGCCGCCACCTGCTGCTTGGTGATGGTCATCAGCGGGCTTTCGTTCGCCTCGTTGTTCCAGATCAGGCGGTAATTCGCCCCCGAGGTGAAGGGCCGCTTGGTCAGGATGACGGTTTGCAGCAGCGGCTGCCATTTCCAGGCCGGATAGTCGATCACCCGCTTGTCCGACAGGAATTCGCTCAGATAGCGCCGCATCGGCCAGTAATCCGGCGAATCGGGGGTGCCCAGATTGGCGATCAGCACGCCGATCTTGCGGGCCGGGATCTGCGGATGGCTTGCGGGGACGTACTCGGCAAGGGTCATTCGGGCTTTCTCGTGCTGGCAAGTGCTTCGGCAAGCGGCATCCGGGCCGAGCCTGGGCGAAGCGGTTTCTGCTGACTGGCATCGGGCGCCCATCCGGTCAGGAAAACCAGATCGAAGGTCGCCCGGATGCGCGTCCCGTCCTGCGGGTCGGCATGGTTTTCGGCATAAAGCGCGGCGGCACGCAACAGGACATCTCGTCGCGTCGGGTGCCGCAGCCTTTGGGCCAGCGCATTGCCCTCGCCCATGCCGCGCAGGTCGCGGGCCAGGTGGAACAGGCTGCGATAGCTGACGATCTGGGTGATCTGGTCGGCGACCGGCAGCGCCAGCCCGGCGCGCGGCAACAGCCCGCCCAGGTCGCGGATCTCGCCCATGGGCAGGACGCGGGGGGACAGGCCGCCGGTCACCTCGGCCTCAGCCCGGGTCAGAGAATCGCGCAATTCGTGCAGCGTGCCCCCGCCCGGGCAGGCGGCGATGAACAGCCCGTCGGGACGCAGCGCGCGCGCCGACTGTGCGATCTGGCCGACCGGATCCTCGGCCCAGTGCAGCGCCATAGCGTGAATGATCAGGTCATGCGCGCCGGGTTCAAGTTCCAGCATGGGCGTGTCGGCAACGACCTTGGCCCCGGGCATCGCCTCGCGCCAGAAATCCGGCCGGCCAGTCACCACGGCGATGTCGCTAAACCGTCTGTTAACCTCTGCCAGCCTATCCTCGATCTCGTCGGCGATGGTTCGATGCAGGAAATCGACCGGCCCAAGGCGCAGGGCGCGGGCGCGGTTGCGGTCAAGCGCGCGGCGGTCGGTCAGGCCGGGAACGGAGGAGGGGCGATCAGGCATCATGGGGGCGCAACATAGGGGGCTTCGCGGCCTGATGAAAGGCGCATTGCGGCTGGTCTATCCGCCGCAATGCCTGTGCTGCGGCGCACCCGTCGCCGAGGAGGGCGGGCTGTGCCCGCCTTGCTGGCGCGAGGCAGAATTCATCCAAGGCCTCTGCTGCACGCGCTGCGGCATGCCATTGCCCGGCGACGGCATCGGCAATGCCGGGGAGGAGGAGGCGGGGCTGCTGATCTGCGACCACTGCCTGGCGATGCCGCGGCCCTGGCAGCAGGGGCGCGCGGCGCTGGTCTATCGCGGCAGCGGGCGCAGGCTGGCCTTGATGCTGAAACACGGCGACCGGCTGGACCTGGCGCCGGCGCTGGGGGACTGGGTGGCGCGCGCGGCGCTGCCGCTGCTGCGGCCGGGCGCGGTGGTGGTGCCGGTGCCGGTACATCTGCGGCGGTTGCTGAAGCGCAGATACAACCAGGCCGAGATGCTGTCCCAGCGCGTCGCCCGCGCGCATGGGCTGGCACATCTGCCGGGCGCCCTGCGGCGACTGCGGCATACGCCGATGCAGGACCACGGCAGCATCGGCGACCGTTTCGCGAATGTCGAGGGCGCCATCGCCGTGCCCGCGCGCATGGCACGGCACGTGCAGGGCCGCGCGGTGCTGCTGGTCGATGATGTAATGGCCTCGGGGGCGACGCTGGCCGCCTCGGCCGAGGCACTGCGGGCGGCGGGGGCGGGGCCGATCTCGGTCGTGGTTCTGGCGCGGGCGGTCAAGGATGCCTAGATAGGGTCCGAACCATGAATCCGGGACGCGCATATGGCCAAGGTCGAGATCTACACCACCCCCACCTGCCCCTATTGCACCGCTGCGAAATCGCTGCTGCGCAAGAAGGGCATCGCCTATGAGGAAACCGATGTCAGCCGCGATCCGCAGCTGCGCGCCGCGATGACCCAGCGCGCCGGCGGCCGCCGCACCGTGCCGCAGATCTTCATCGACGGCCGCCATGTCGGCGGCAGCGACGACCTGCACGCGCTGGATCACCGGGGCAAGCTGGACGGGCTGCTGGGCCTGACGGCATGAGCGAGGCGCTGACGGCGGGGCTGGTGCAGCTGAGCGTCTCGGACGATCCCGAGCGCAACCTGCCGGTCACGCGGGCGCTGATCCGCGAGGCGGCGCAGGGCGGCGCCGACTGGGTGCTGACGCCCGAGGCCACCAACCTGCTGGGCGCCAGTCGCGAATTGCAGGAGCGCATCCTGCATGTCGAGGCCGAGGATCCCACCCTGGCAGCGCTGCGCGCGGATGCGCGGAGCCTGGGTATCTGGCTGCTGATCGGCTCGCTGTCGCTGAAGACCGGCGATCCAGCCGAGACGCGCTTTGCCAATCGCAGCTTCCTGATCGCCCCGGACGGCAGCATCCGGGCGCGCTACGACAAGCTGCATATGTTCGACGTGACGGTGTCCGAGAGCGAATCCTATCGCGAATCGGCGGCCTTCCGGCCCGGCGAGCGGGCGGTGCTGGTCCGGGAGCCGCTGCCCATCGGCATGACCGTCTGCTACGATCTGCGCTTTCCGCAGCTTTACCGCGCGCTGGCCAAGGCGGGGGCCGAGGTGCTGACCGTGCCCGCCGCCTTCAACGACACCACCGGCGCCGCCCATTGGGAGGTGCTGTTGCGCGCCCGCGCCATCGAGACCGGCTGCTTCGTGCTGGCCCCGGCGCAATGCGGCAGCCATGCGACGCATTTCGAACCCGGGCGCCGGGTCCGGCGCAGCCATGGCCATTCCCTTGCGGTCGGCCCCTGGGGCGAGGTGCTGGCCGACGGCGGCAGCGAACCCGGCGTCACTTTCGTCACGCTTGACCGCGAGGCAGTTCTCGGGGCACGGTCCCGCATCCCATCGCTGACGCATGACCGGAACTTCACAGGGCCATGATCCACAAGACGCACGACAGCCCGCAAGGGCATGCCGAAGCCTCGGCCGATGCCCTGGCCGCCAGCCTGTTTTCCGAGGTGTTCATCGCCGACCAGCTGGCGCGCGACCTGATCGGCAAGGCGCTGCCCAAGGGCATGCAGATCTCGCATTTCTCGGTGCTGAACCTGCTGGCGCATCTGAATGTCGAGCGCACGCCCGCCGAACTGGCCGAGGCGTTCCACGTCACCCGCGGCGCCATGACCAACACGCTGTCGCGGCTGGAATGGGCGGGGCATATCCATATCCGCCCGGATTGGGACGATGCACGGCGCAAGTTCATCGCCATCAGCCCGGCCGGGCGGGCGGCGCGGGACGCGGCCCTGGCCGCCTTCATGCCGCGAATCGCCGATGTGGTGCGCGATGTCGGTGCCGACCGGGTCCGGGCGGCGCTGCCGGTTCTGCGCATGCTGCGCAAGCAGCTGGAGGAGACGTTGCGTCACGAATCGCGCGGCGGGCGCTGAAGGCGCCGGTCGCCCGGTCGCCGGAGTATTTGGGAAACGGTGAAAGCCGGCCCGGGAACGCCCGGCCGCGCCGCGGCGGTCGAGTATTTGCCGAACGAAGAAGCTCAGCCGTCGCGCAGCGCGGTCAGGACATAGTTCACCGACAGGTCGCGATGCGACAGCGACCAGCTCCAGCCCAGCGGGTTGAAGACCATGCCGCAGCGGTCCACGACGCGCAGTCCCGCGGCCTCGGCCATCTGCGCCAGCTCGTCGGGGGTGATGAAGCGGCGCCAGTCATGCGTGCCCTTGGGCAGCCAGCGCATGATCCATTCCGCGCCGACGATGGCGGCGGCGAAGCTGCGCGCGGTGCGGTTCAGGGTCGAGGCGATCAGCATGCCGCCCGGCGCCACCAGGTCGCGGCAGGTGGCGATGAACTGCGCCGGGTCAGCGACATGCTCGACGATCTCCAGCGCCATCACCACGTCGAAGCGGTGTCCGTCGGCCGCCAGCGCCTCGGCCGTGGTGGCGCGGTAGTCGATGGCGAGGCCCTGCTCCTCGGCATGCAGGCGGGCGATGGCGATATTGCCTTCGGCCGCATCGGCGCCGGTGACGGTGGCGCCCAGACGGGCCATCGGCTCGGCCATCAGCCCGCCGCCGCAGCCGATGTCGAGCAGCGTCAGGTCCCGGAAGGGCTGCGCCTCGGTCCGGTCGCGGCCGAACTGCGCCGCGATCTGGGCGGCGACATAGTCCAGCCGCGTCGGGTTCAGCATGTGCAGCGGCTTGAACTTGCCTTGCGGATCCCACCATTCCCGCGCCATGGCCTGGAACTTGGCAACCTCGGCCGGGTCGATGCTGCTGGGGGCTGGTCTTTCGGTCATCTGGCCGTCCTTCATGTGGCGGGCGCATGCGAGGCGCTATATAGTGGTGCCATGGACAGATTGGCAGGGCAAATCGGCGGCACACCGTCGCATGGCAGGCTGCATCCGATGGTCGAACCCTTCGACCGCCGGGTGATCGAGGTCGGCGACGGTCACCAGTTGCATGTCGAGCAAAGCGGCAATCCCGACGGCGTGCCGGTGATCGTGCTGCATGGCGGGCCCGGCGGCGGGTGCAGCCCCTATATGCGGCGCTTCTTCGATCCGGGGCATTATCGGGCGGTGCTGTTCGACCAGCGCGGCTGCGGCCGCTCGCAGCCCCATGCCGCGGTCCTTGCCAACACCACACAGCACCTGATCGCCGATATCGAGGTCATTCGCCGCACCCTGGGCATCGAGCGGGCGATCCTGTTCGGCGGCAGCTGGGGGGCGACCCTGGCGCTGGCCTATGCGCAGGCCCATCCCGGGCCGGTCGAGGCGCTGGTGCTGCGCGGGGTGTTCCTGGGCCGGCGGGCCGAGCTCGACTGGTTCTATGGCGGCGGCGTCGCGCGCTTCTTTCCCGACCGCTGGGCCGAGTTCCAGGCGCCGATCCCCGAGGCCGAGCGCGGCGACATGATCGCCGCCTATCACCGGCGGCTGTTCAGCGGCGACCGTGGACAGGAGACCCGCTTCGCCCTGCCCTGGCTGGTCTGGGAAAATGCGCTGGCGGGGCTGGAGATCAACGGGCCGGGCCATGCGCCGCCCGATTATGCCCGCACCTTCGCCCGGCTGGAGAATCACTATTTCGCCCATGGCTGCTTCCTGGCCGAGGGCCAGCTGCTGCGCGACCGGCATCGCATCGAGCACATCCCCGCCGTGATCGTGCAGGGCCGCTATGACATGGTCTGCCCGCCCGCCACTGCCTGGGAGCTGGCCGAGGGCTGGGACCGGGCCGAGTTGCGGCTGGTCCCCGCCTCGGGCCATGCGCTGAGCGAGCCGCGAATCGCCGCGGAACTCGTGCGGGTGATGGATGGTTTCCGCGATGCGGCAAGACGGGCCTGACCCGTTCGTGGCAGGGCGCGCGGCAGCCGGTTTTCGGCCCTTGCCCAGCGATCCGAAAACGCCGCGGCGGTTTTCCTTGCAATCCCTCGCGCCCCGTCCTATATGCGCCTCAACAGCGGCGCAGGCGTCCACACCCTGCCCACCGGGAAGACGCACGGGCCGCCTCGGCCCGTTTTTTGTATTTGGGGGTTCAGAATGACCGACCTCATCGCCAAGACCGCCATCGACCGGCGTCTGGCCGAGATCATCGCCCCGGTCATCGAGGATCTGGGTTTCGAACTGGTGCGCATCCGCCTGCAAGGCGGCAAGACCGCCACGCTTCAGATCATGGCCGACCGGCCGGAAGGCGGCATCAATGTCGACGACTGCGCCGATATCTCGACCGCCGTCAGCGCGATCCTCGATGTCGAGGACCCGCTGGAGGACGCCTATCACCTGGAGGTGTCCAGCCCCGGCATCGACCGGCCGCTGACCCGGCTGAAGGATTTCGAGACCTTCGAGGGCTACGAGGCGCGGCTGGAGACCAACCAGCCCATCGACGGGCGCAAACGCTTCAAGGGCGTCCTGGCGGGCGTCGAGAAGGGTGAGGGCGGTGACGAGGTGCTGCTGAACATCGAGGAAGCCGGCGAGGTCCAGACCATCGGGCTGAACTTCGACTGGCTCTCGGACGCCAAGCTGGTGCTGACCGACGAACTGATCGCCGAGATGCTGCGGCAAAAGAAGGATGCGGGCGTGCAGATCGAGAATCTGGACGAAGCCGCCTTTGACGAGATCGAAACGGAAGCCGGCGAAGACAACGCCGCCGCGAAGGAGTGAGGAATGGCCATCACCTCTGCCAACCAGCTTGAGCTGCTGCAAACCGCCGAGGCCGTTGCGCGGGAAAAGATGATCGACCCCGATCTGGTGATCGAGGCGATGGAGGACAGCCTGGCCCGGGCGGCAAAATCGCGTTACGGCTCGGAAATGGACATCCGCGTCCATATCGACCGCAAGACCGGCAATGCCACCTTCACCCGCGCCCGCACCGTGGTCGAGGATGAGGCGGTCGAAAATTACCAGGCACAATTCACCGCCGACCAGGCCGCGCCCTATTTCGAAGCCTCGAAGGACGGCCGCGCCTATTGGCTGCGCGACGGCGCGCGGCTGAGCGATTTCTCGGGCAAGCCGCAGCCCGGCGACGTGTTCGAGGAGCAGGTGCCGCCGGTCGATCTGGGCCGCATCGCCGCGCAATCGGCCAAGCAGGTGATCCTGCAAAAGGTCCGCGAGGCCGAGCGCGACCGCCAGTATGAGGAATTCAAGGACCGCGTCGGCAGCATCATCAACGGCGTCGTCAAGCGCGAGGAATACGGCAACATCATCGTGGACGTGGGCCGCGGCGAGGCGATCCTGCGCCGCAACGAGAAGATCGGCCGCGAAAGCTATCGCCCGAACGACCGCATCCGCGCCTATGTCAAGGACGTGCGCCGCGAGGCCCGCGGGCCGCAGATCTTCCTGTCGCGCACCGATCCGCAGTTCATGGCCGAGCTGTTCAAGATGGAAGTGCCGGAAATCTATGACGGCGTGATCGAGATCAAGGCCGTGGCCCGCGATCCCGGCTCGCGCGCCAAGATCGCGGTGATCTCCTATGACAACTCGATCGACCCGGTCGGCGCCTGCGTCGGCATGCGCGGCTCGCGCGTGCAGGCCGTGGTGGGCGAGTTGCAGGGCGAAAAGATCGACATCATCCCGTGGTCCGACGATCAGGCGACCTTCCTCGTCAACGCGCTGCAACCGGCCGAGGTGGCGAAGGTCGTCTTCGACGAGGACGCCACCCGCATCGAGGTGGTGGTGCCGGACGAGCAACTGTCGCTCGCCATCGGCCGTCGCGGCCAGAACGTGCGGCTGGCCAGCCAGCTGACGGGCCTCGACATCGACATCCTCACCGAAGAGGAGGAATCGAAGCGCCGCCAGGCCGAGTTCAACGCCCGCACCAAGCTGTTCATGGACACGCTGGACCTGGACGAGTTCTTTGCCCAGCTTCTGGTCGCCGAAGGCTTCACCAATCTGGAAGAAGTCGCCTATGTCGATCTGGACGAGCTGCTGTCCATCGAGGGCGTGGACGAAGGCACCGCCGAGGAGCTCCAGACCCGCGCCCGCGAGCATCTGGAGGCCGCGAACAAGGCCGCGCTGGAGAACGCCCGCGCCCTGGGCGTCGAGGACAGCCTGGTCGAGTTCGAGGGGCTGACCCCGCAGATGGTCGAGGCGCTGGCCAAGGACGGCGTCAAGACGCTGGAGGATTTCGCCACCTGCGCCGACTGGGAGCTGGCCGGCGGCTGGACCACGCAGAACGGCCAGCGCGTCAAGGACGACGGCATCCTGGAGCCCTTCGACGTCAGCCTGGAGGAGGCACAGAATCTGGTGATGACCGCCCGGGTGATGCTGGGCTGGGTCGATCCGACCGAGCTCGAATCGGCCGAGGAGGCCGAGGGCGAGGGCGACGAACAGGAGGCCGGGGTGTAACGCCCCGGGAGGCAGATGACACGCGGGGGCCGTATCAAGGACCGCGAGACGCCCGAACGGCGCTGCATCGTCACGGGCGAGGTCCAGCCGAAGGCTGGGCTGATCCGCTTTGTCGCGGGCCCCGATGGCGAGGTGGTGCCGGATCTGGCCGAGAAGCTGCCCGGACGCGGCTTTTGGGTCGTGGCCGACCGGCAGGCGCTGGACAGGGCGGCCGCCAAGGGCTTGTTTTCGCGCGGCGCCAAGGCGCGGGTGACCGCCCCGCCCGAGCTGTTGGCGATGATCGAATCCGGCCTGGCGCGGCGGGTGACGGACACGCTGTCGCTGGCGCGCAAAGCCGGGCTGGCGGTCGCCGGCTTCGAAAAGGTCAAGGATTGGCTGGCGGCTGGCAAGGCCAAGGTGCTCTTGCAGGCCAGTGACGGATCGGAACGCGGCAAGGGCAAGCTCTGGACCCCTCCCGGGGGCCGGTGGTTCGGCTGCATGACCGCATCAGAATTGGGTTTGTCCTTTGGGCGCGATCATGTCATACACAGCGCGCTTGCGCCGGGGGGCCTGACCGAAAAATTGATCAGGGACGCGAGCAGACTGACGGGTCTGCGCGGGCATGACGGCGGTGCACCCGCCGGGAAGGAATGAAGATCGGATGAGCGATACTGACGGAAAGAAACCCCTGGGTCTTGGTGGCGGCCGTTCGGGCCATGTGAAGCAGAGCTTCAGCCACGGCCGGACCCATAACGTGGTCGTCGAGACCAAGCGCAAGCGCGTGGTCGTGCCCGGCAAGGCCGGCGCAGCGGCTGGCGGCGGGCGCTCGGGCTCGCCCTCGGCCGTGTCGGGCGACCCGTCGAAACGTCCCGCCGGCATCTCGGATGCCGAGATGGAGCGGCGCATGGCCGCCCTGCGCGCCGCCAAGGCCCGCGAGGTCGAGGAAGCCGCGCAGCGCGTCGCCGAGGAAAAGGCCCGCGAGGAAGAACGCGAGCGCCGCCGCCTCGAACTGGAGGCCAAGGAGCGCGAGGAGCGCGAGCGCGAGGAAGCCCTGCGGCTGAAGGCCGAGGAGGACGAGCGCCGCGCCCGCGAAGCCGAGCTGCGCGAGAAGAAGAAGGCCGAGATCGCCAAGCCCAAGGCGGATGCACGCCCGGCCACCCCGGCCGACCGCGCCGCCGCCGAGGCCGCGGCCGTGCGCGCCGAGACCAAGGGCGTCAGCGCCGCCGGTCCGCGCAAGACCGACCGCGATCGCGACACCCGCGGCCCGGCCGACGACCGCGACAGCCGCAACAAGAGCCGCGACGACAGCCGCCGCACCGGCAAGCTGTCGCTCAGCCAGGCGCTGGACGGCGAAGGCGGGCGCCAGCGCAGCCTGGCGGCGATGAAACGCAAGCAGGAAAAGGCCCGGCAGAAAGCCATGGGCGGCAGCCAGCGCGCCGAAAAGCAGGTCCGCGACGTGCAGCTGCCCGAGACCATCGTGGTTTCGGAGCTGGCGAACCGCATGGCGGAACGGGTGGCGGATGTCATCAAGTCGCTGATGAAGATGGGCATGATGGTCACCGCCAACCAGTCCATCGACGCCGACACCGCCGAGCTGGTGATCGACGAATTCGGCCACAATGCCGTGCGCGTCTCGGATGCCGATGTGGAGCAGGTCATCGACCAGGTCGAGGACAAGCCCGAGGATCTGAAGCCGCGTGCGCCGATCATCACCATCATGGGTCACGTCGACCACGGCAAGACCTCGCTTCTGGATGCGATCCGTCACGCCAACGTGGTCTCGGGCGAGGCCGGCGGCATCACCCAGCATATCGGCGCCTATCAGGTGAAGGCGTCGAACGGCGCCACGCTGACCTTCCTCGACACGCCCGGCCACGCGGCCTTCACCTCGATGCGCGCCCGCGGCGCGCAGGTGACGGATATCGTCGTGCTGGTCGTGGCGGCGGATGACGCGGTCATGCCGCAGACGGTCGAGGCGATCAACCACGCCAAGGCGGCGAAAGTGCCGATGATCGTGGCGATCAACAAGATCGACAAGCCGACCGCAAACCCGCAGAAGGTCCGCACCGACCTGCTGCAACACGAGGTCGTCGTCGAGGCCATGTCCGGCGAGGTGCAGGACGTGGAAGTCTCGGCCAAGACCGGCCAGGGCCTGGACGAACTGCTGGAAGCCATCGCGCTGCAAGCCGAGATCCTGGAGCTGAAGGCCAATCCCGACCGTCCGGCGCAAGGCGCGGTGATCGAGGCCAAGCTGGACGTGGGCCGCGGTCCGGTCGCGACCGTGCTGGTGCAGAACGGCACGCTGAAGCGCGGCGATATCTTCGTCGTCGGCGAGCAGTGGGGCAAGGTCCGGGCGCTGATCAACGACAAGGGCGACCGCATCGACGCCGCCGGCCCCTCGGTCCCGGTCGAGGTGCTGGGCCTGAACGGAACGCCCGAAGCGGGCGACGTGCTGAACGTCGTCGAGACCGAGGCGCAGGCGCGCGAGATCGCGGATTACCGCATCCAGGCCGCCAAGGACAAGCGCGCCGCCGCCGGTGCCGCGATCACGCTGGACCAGATGCTGGCCAAGGCCAAGGCCGACGAGAACGTCGCCGAACTGCCGGTGGTCATCAAGGCCGACGTGCAGGGCTCGGCCGAGGCCATCGTCCAGGCGCTGGAAAAGATCGGCAACGACGAGGTGCGCGTCCGCGTGCTGCATTACGGCGTCGGCGCGATCACCGAATCGGATATCGGCCTGGCCGAGGCCAGCCAGGCGCCGGTCATCGGCTTCAACGTCCGGGCGAATGCGCCGGCTCGGAACGCCGCCAACCAGAAGGGTGTCGAGATCCGCTATTACTCGATCATCTACGACCTGGTGGATGACATCAAGGCGGCGGCCTCGGGCCTGCTTTCCGCCGAGGTGCGCGAGAACTTCATCGGCTATGCCGAGATCAAGGAAGTCTTCCGCGTCTCGGGTGTCGGCAATGTCGCCGGCTGCCTGGTGACCGAGGGCGTGGCGCGGCGCTCGGCCGGCGTGCGCCTGCTGCGCGACAACGTGGTGATCCACGAAGGCACGCTGAAGACGCTCAAGCGCTTCAAGGACGAGGTCAAGGAAGTGCAGTCCGGCCAGGAATGCGGCATGGCCTTCGAGAACTACGACGACATCCGCAAAGGCGATGTCATCGAGATCTTCGAGCGCGAGGAAGTGCAGCGCCAGCTGTGATCCGCGCGGACAAAAGCGACGGGCGGGCCTGCGGGTCCGCCCTTTTTCCTGCCGGGATCTTTACAGAACTGTAAAAAAGCGCCTGCCGAGCCCCGTCCCTGCCGGCAGGGCGCTTCCCTTGGATGCCCCGCAGCCCGGCCGCCTCTCTGCTGGCCCGATACCGGCCACCGGGTTCTCAGATGCCGCCAGATGCCGCCGCCGGAGGCTGGCGCCAGCACGATCCGCAAAAGGAAACGGGGCCCGCAATGGACCCCGTTCCGCTATCATGGGCACGTTTCTGTTGCGTCAGGCCAGGACGGGCTTGCCCTCATAGGTCTTGCTGCCTACTCGGACAACGATATTCCCGTTCGCCTGCTGCCTTTCAAAGATACCTTGGACAGAAATGCAGCTGCCGATCGTGATCGTGCGAATCATGTCCGATCTCCTCCTCTACAGGATTTCAGAATTGTCGCAAAATCGTTAAATGTTAACTACCAATGTCCAAGCTTCAGGCAAAATGATGATAAAGTTTCCGGCCTGCGTGATCGATATGTCTCATATCCAGTCGCGCAGGATGGGCAACAACGGCAAATCCGCAGGCGGCATCGGGTATTTGTTCAAATCCCGGGCGTGGGCCCAGGCCAGGTTCTGCCCCTCTTGCGGCATCGGCACGCCCTGCCAGCGCCGGCAGGCGAACAGCGGCATCAGCAGGTGGAAATCCTCATAGGCGTGGCTGGCAAAGGTCAGCGGCGCCAGGCAGGAATGCCAGGTCTCGATGCCCAGCTCCTCATGCAGCTCGCGGATCAGTGCGGCCTCGGGGGTCTCGCCCGGCTCGACCTTGCCGCCCGGGAACTCCCACAGGCCCGCGAGGGACTTGCCCTCGGGGCGCTGCGCCAGCAATACGCGGCCGTCCGCGTCGATCAGCGCGACGGCCGCGACAAGCACCGTCCTCATGAGCGGTAATCGGCGTTGATGTCGATGTAGCGATGCGTCAGGTCGCAGGTCCAGACCGTGCGCCTGCCCTTGCCCAGCCCCAGATCGACGCCGATGACCAGATGGTCGCGCTTCATATAGGCGCTGGCGGCGGCCTCGTCATAGGCCGGGGCGCGCCAGCCGTTCTCGGCCAGCACCATGTCGCCGAAGCGGATGGTCAGCCGGTCGCGCTCGGCCTCGGCCCCGGATTTGCCGACGGCCATGACCACGCGGCCCCAGTTCGCATCCTCGCCGGCGATGGCGGTCTTGACCAGCGGCGAATTGGCGATGGCCATGGCCACGCGATGCGCATCGGTGTCGCTGGCGGCACCGGTCACCTGCACCTCGACGAATTTCGTCGCGCCCTCGCCATCCTTGACCACCTGCTGCGCCAGGTCCAGCATGACCTGGGTCAGCGCCTTGCCGAAGGCCCGCGCCGGGGCCGAGCGCAGGTCGGTGATCGGCGCCGCCTTCGACTTGCCGGTCGCCGCCAGGATCAGCGCGTCCGAGGTCGAGGTGTCGCTGTCCACGGTGATGGCGTTGAAGGTCTGGTCCACGCGCGCCGACAGCATGCGCTGCAACAGCGCGGGCGCGATCTGCGCGTCGGTGAAGATATAGACCAGCATGGTAGCCATGTCGGGCGCGATCATGCCCGAGCCCTTGGCGATGCCGACGATGTTGATGGTGCCGCCATCGCCCTCGAAACTGGCGGCCGCGCCTTTCGGGAAGGTGTCGGTGGTCATGATCGCCCGCGCCGCGCCGGCAGCGCCGGCCGCGTCCAGGTTGGCGGCCAGATCGCCGATCACGGCGGTGATGCGCTCGGCCGGCAGCGGCTCGCCGATCACCCCGGTCGAGGAGGAAAACACCCGCTCGCGCGGCACCCCCAGCGCCTCGGCGACGCCGCCGGTGACGGCATCCACCGCCTCTTGCCCGTTCTTGCCGGTGAAGGCATTGGCGTTGCCCGAGTTCACAATGATCGCCGCACCGGCGCCGGTGTCCTGCTTTAGCGCCAGCTTGGCCTGGCAGTCGAGCACGCTGGCCGCGCGGGTCGAGGATTTGGTGAAGGCGCCGGCGATGGCCGTGCCCGGCGCCAGCCTGACCAGCATGACATCGGTGCGGCCCTGGTATTTTACCCCCGCCGCGCCCGAGGCGAACTCGGCGCCCTCGATCACCGGCAGGTCGGGAAAGCGCGCCGGCGCCAGCGGCGAGACCGGGTTCTTCGGCTTCACCGCGGCCGCCACCGCCGCCTCGGCCCGCGCCTCAAGGCCGGCGGCGGTTTCCTTCAGCGCGGCTTTCAGCTTTTTCAGCTTCTTCTTCAGCGCCTTCAGCTTTTCGGCCTCGGAAAGCCTGGACTTCTTGTCATCGGTCTTGGCCATCGCTCACTCTCCCAGGATGTCGGTCTTGTTCAGCAGGTCGGGGGCGAGCCCCTCGGTCTTTTCGACCTTGGCCTCGGCGACGCGCTTCTCGATCTCGGCCTGCACCTTGTCGCGGCGCACCTGCACGGCCAGCTGCTCCTTGATCTCGTCAAAGGCGGGGGGCGTGACCTCGCGCGTGTCGTTCAGCTTGATGACGTGCCAGCCGAACTGGGTCTCGACCGGCTCCGAAACCTGGCCCTTTTCCAGCGCCTTCACCGCCTCGGCAAAGGGCTCGACCATCTGCTCGGGCTGGAACCAGCCCAGGTCGCCCTTGTTCGGGCCGGAATTGTCGGTCGATTTCTCCTCGGCCAGCGCGCCGAAATCGGCGCCCTCCGCAAGCTGCTTGGCGATGGCCTCGGCCTCCTCCTTGGTCTTCACCAGGATATGGGCGGCGTTGTATTCGACGGCAGGCTCGGCCTGGCCGCCGAAGGCCTGGTCATAGGCGGCTTTCAACTCGGCCTCGCTCGGCTCGGCGCTCGCGACCTTCTCCAGCACCGAACCGGCCAGATAGGCGCGCTTCTCGATCTCCAGCGCCACGGTATCGCGCTTGCTCAGCGGCTCGGCCGTCTGGGCGACGGCGGTCTGGCGGATCATCTGGTCCAGCATCAGGTCCCACAGCGCCGAATCCGGCAGGCCCTGCGTGGTCTGCGCATCCAGCCCCTGCCGCATGGCGACCATCTGGCCCAGCGTGATCGCCTCGCCATTGACGGTGGCGACGGCCGTATCAGCATCCTGCGCCAGGGCGGGCAAGGCCGGGACAGCCCCCGAGAGCAGCACGGAGACGGCGAGAAGCGGTTTCAGCATAGGTTTCCCCTTCGTGGGACGGCGCGTCCACGCAGAGGTGAACGGGCGCAAGCGTTGACAGTGGGCCGGCCGGGGCATACATCCGGCGCAACCGAAAATGCGCGCCCGTCGCCGTTTTTCCGGCCCAAGTGATAGGGCAAGGCGAATGGTGCCGGCAAGTGGGCGGAACGTCCCGCGCACCCCCAGATACGCGATTTTGAAGGTTCATATGCTCGGCATCGGAAACTTGGCAAAACTGGTCTTTGGCACGCCCAACGACCGCAAGGTGAAATCGGTCCGCCCGCTGGTGGCCCAGATCAACGGGCTGGAGGAAAAATTCCGCGCCCTGTCCGACGCCGAGCTGATCGGCAAGACCCGCGAATTGCAGGGCCGCGCGCAGTCGGGCGAGGATCTGGACAAGCTTCTGCCCGAGGCCTTTGCCAATTGCCGCGAGGCGGCCCGTCGCGCGCTTGGCCTGCGCGCCTTCGACACCCAGCTGATGGGCGGCGTCTTCCTGCACCAGGGCAATATCGCCGAGATGAAGACCGGCGAGGGCAAGACCCTGGTCGCGACCTTCCCGGCCTATCTGAACGCGCTGGCGGGCAAGGGCGTGCATGTCGTCACCGTCAACGACTATCTGGCGAAACGCGACGCGCATTGGATGGGCAAGGTCTTCGCCCAGCTTGGCATGACCACCGGCGTGGTCTACCCGTTCCAGGACGATGCCGAGAAGCGCGCCGCCTACCAGGCCGACGTGACCTATGCCACCAACAACGAGCTGGGCTTCGACTACCTGCGCGACAACATGAAGGGCTCGATCGAGCAGATGACCCAGCGCGGGCATTTCTTCGCCATCGTGGACGAGGTCGACTCGATCCTGATCGACGAGGCGCGGACGCCGCTGATCATCTCTGGCCCCAGCCAGGACCGCAGCGAGCTCTACAAGACGCTCGACAGGTTCATGCCGGAGCTCACGCCCGAACATTACAAGCTGGACGAAAAGACCCGCAACGCCACCTTTACCGAGGAAGGCAACGAGTTCCTCGAAAAGCGCCTGCAAGCCGCCGGCATCCTGCCCGAGGGCCAGACGCTCTACGATCCGGAATCGACCACCATCGTCCACCACGTCAACCAGGCGCTGCGGGCGCACAAGCTGTTCCTGCGCGACCAGCACTATATCGTGCGCGACGACGAGGTGGTGCTGATCGACGAATTCACCGGCCGGATGATGAAGGGCCGGCGCCTGTCCGACGGGCTGCACCAGGCCATCGAGGCCAAGGAAGGCGTCGCCATCCAGCCCGAGAACGTGACGCTGGCCTCGGTCACCTTCCAGAACTATTTCCGGCTCTACGGCAAGCTCTCGGGCATGACCGGCACCGCCGCCACCGAGGCCGAGGAATTTGCCGAGATCTACAAGCTCGGCGTGGTCGAGGTGCCGACCAACCGCCCGGTGCAGCGCATCGACGAGCATGACCGCGTCTATCGCACCGCCACCGAGAAATACGCCGCCGTGATCGAGGCGATCAAGGAGGCCCATAAAAAGGGCCAGCCGATCCTGGTCGGCACCACCAGCATCGAGAAATCCGAGATGCTGTCGCAGATGCTGACCAAGGAGGGCATCCAGCACAACGTGCTGAACGCCCGCCAGCACGAGCAGGAGGCCAAGATCGTCGCCGATGCCGGCAAGCTGGGCGCGGTGACCATCGCCACCAACATGGCCGGCCGCGGCACCGACATCCAGCTGGGCGGCAATGTCGAGATGAAGGTGATGGAGGCGCTGGCCGCCGATCCCGAAGCCAACCCCGACGAGGTGCGCGCCCGCATCGAGGCCGAGCACGCGGCCGAGAAACAGGCGGTGCTGGACGCGGGCGGCCTTTTCGTGCTGGCGACCGAACGCCACGAAAGCCGCCGCATCGACAACCAGCTGCGCGGCCGCTCGGGCCGCCAGGGCGACCCCGGCCGCTCGCTGTTCTTCCTGTCGCTGGAAGACGACCTGATGCGCATCTTCGGCTCGGAACGGCTGGACAAGGTGTTGTCCACGCTGGGGATGAAGGATGGCGAGGCCATCGTCCACCCCTGGGTGAACAAGTCGCTGGAGCGCGCCCAGGCCAAGGTCGAGGGCCGCAACTTCGACATCCGCAAGCAGCTGCTGAAATTCGACGACGTGATGAACGACCAGCGCAAGGCGATCTTCAGCCAGCGCCTGGAGATCATGCATACCGACGAGGTCGAGGATGTCGCCGCCGACATGCGCGCGCAGGTGATCGACGACCTGATCGACCGGCACCTGCCGCCCCGCGCCTATGCCGAGCAATGGGATGTCAAGGGCCTGCGCGACGCGGTGATCGACAAGCTGAACATGGACCTGCCGATCGCCGACTGGGCGGCCGAGGACGGCGTGGACCAGGAGGCGATCCGGGAACGCATCCAGCAGGCCACCGACGCCTATATGGCGCAGAAGACCGAACAGTTCGGCCCCGAGAACATGCGCCAGATCGAAAAGCAGGTGCTGCTGCAACAGATCGACAGCAAATGGCGCGAGCATCTGGTGACGCTGGAACACCTGCGCTCGGTCGTGGGCTTCCGCGGCTACGCGCAGCGCGACCCGCTGTCGGAATACAAGACCGAGGGTTTCCAGCTGTTCGAGACCATGCTGGACGGGCTGCGCTTCGACGTGACCCAGCAGCTGGCCCGCATCCGCCCGCTGACCGATGCCGAGCGCGAGCAGATGCTGCGCGAATACCAGCAGCAGCAGGCGGCCGCCGAGGCGCAGATGCACCCTGAGCACGAGGAGGCCGAGGGCGGCGAGGTCTCGGGTCGGGTCGCCGGCTTCGACGAGACCGACCCCACCACCTGGGGCAACCCGTCGCGCAACGATCCCTGCCCCTGCGGCTCGGGCAGGAAGTTCAAGCATTGCCACGGCGCGCTGGCATGAGTTGGGGGCCTTCGGGCCCCTTTTTCATGCGCAGTGCGAATTGCTCGCCTGGCATGGGTATTTGAGCAACGAAGAAGCACAGGGCGCCGCGCCCGGATCTTCTCTGTTGCCCAAATACCCATTGCGGCCGCGAAAGCCGCGCCGCGTTTCCTAATCGGGCACCAGCATGTAGCCGGTGCCGCGCACGGTTTGCAGATAGCGCGGCTCCTTGGGATCGGGCTCGATCTTGCGGCGCAGCCGGGTGATCTGCACGTCGATGGCGCGTTCCGAGTTCTCGCTCGCCTCCTCCGCGGGGCTGCGGCCCAGATCCTCGATCAGCGCGCTCCGGCTGACCGGCTGGCGCGGCGTATCGGCCAAGCGCTTCAGCAGCGCCTGTTCGGTCCCGGTCAGGCGCAGCGGCGCGTCGCCCTGCCACAGCTCGCCCTTGTCGGCATCGTAGCGCAGATGGCCCAGCGACAGGAATTTCGGCCCCTTGGGCTCGGCCGCCGGGATGCGGCGCAGGATGGCGGCGATGCGCAAGAGCAGCTCTCGCGGCTCGAAGGGTTTCGGCAGATAGTCGTCGGCGCCGCTCTCGAAGCCCTCGATGCGGTCCCCGGTCTCGCCCCTGGCGGTCAGCAGCAGGATCGGCGTCGTCATGTGCTTGCGCAGGTCGCGGGTCAGCGAGAACCCGTCCTCGCCCGGCATCATCACGTCAAGCACGATCAGGTCGAAATCCAGCCCGTCGAGCAGGCGCCGGGCATGAGCGGCGTCGCGCGCCGTCGTCACCAGGAAATCGTTGCGCATCAGGAAGCGGCGCAGCAGACTGCGGATGCGTTCGTCGTCATCGACGACCAGGATATGGGCCGCAGGCTGCGGATCGGGAGCGGTCATGGCGCGTCGGGCAGTTCTTTCAGCGCACGATACTGGCGCAGGGTGTCGCGGTCCATCATCGCCTCCAACACCTGCCGGAAGCCCGCGACCGCCTGCGGCCCGGCGGCGCGATAGGCGGCGCGCATGCGGGCGCGCTGCGCCTCGGAGAGCCGGCGTTCCAGCGCCGCGCCCTTCTCGGTCAGGTAGAGCTGCCGCTCGCGCCGGTCGCGGCGGCCGATGCGGTTTTCGACCAGCCCGTCCTCGATCAGCGTGCGCAGCACCCGGTTCAGCGACTGCTTGGTCACGCCCAGCACGTCCAGAAGCGCCGTCACTGTCAGGCCCGGCTCGCGATGGATGAAATGAATGGCCCGGTGATGGGCGCGGCCGTAATCCAGTTCGGCCAGAATCAGGTCGGGATCGGCGGTAAAGGCGCGATAGGCGAAGAACATCGCCTCGATCCCGCGGCGAAGCTGATCGTCCGTCAGAAACAGCAGGCTTTCCCCGCCTGCCGGCGCGACATTCACCTTGTTCTGCATGGCCTTCCCTTCACTGCATGGCCCTTATTACGTCAGACTTGTTGACTTTCCAACCATGAATGGATAGCCCAGACGTCAAGTTGCGCAACTTTCTTTGCCAGACATGCTCTGACGGCGCAACATTCCGCAAACAGAACCGGCCGGAGGGAAAAATGGCGGGCGCATATGATGATCGTGACGGCAAGATCTGGATGGATGGCAAGCTGGTGGAGTGGCGCGAGGCGAATGTCCACATCCTGACCCATGCGCTGCACTATGCCAGCTCGGTGTTCGAGGGCGAGCGCTGCTACAGCGGCAAGATCTTCAAGGGCCACGAGCATTCGCTGCGGCTGATCGAATCGGCCCGGCTGCTGGACATGCAGTCGCCCTATAGCGCCGAGGAGATCGACCGTGCCAAGCAGGAGGTGTTGGAGGCCAACGGCTTCAAGGACGCCTATGTCCGCGCGGTGATGTGGCGCGGCTCGGGAGAGGACATGGGGGTTTCCGCCCGCCGCAACCCGGTGCGCATGGCCGTCGCCGCCTGGGAATGGGGCAGCTATTACGGCGATGCGAAATGGCAGGGCGCGAAACTGGACATTGCCAAGTGGAAGCGGCCCAGCCCCGAGACCATCCCCACCGCCGCCAAGGCCGCCGGGCTTTACATGATCTGCACCATGTCCAAGCACGCCGCCGAGGAAAAGGGTTGCTCGGACGCGCTGTTCATGGACTGGGAGGGCTATGTCGCCGAGGCCACCGGCGCCAACATCTTCTTCGTCAAGGATGGCGAGGTGCACACGCCCCTGGCCGACCGCTTCCTGAACGGCATCACCCGGCAGACCGTCATCCAGATGCTGAAGGACAACGGCACCGCCGTGCATGAGCGCCGCATCAAGCCCGAGGAACTGGCCGGCTTCCAGGAATGCTTCCTCACCGGCACCGCGGCCGAGGTGACCCCGGTCGGGCAGATCGGCGATTGGCATTTCCAGGTGGGCGACACCACCCGCAAGATCGCCGAGGATTACGAAAAGCTGGTCCGCGCCTGATCGGGGGATGAAATGAAAACCGGCCGGGCGACAGCCCCGGCCGGTTTCGCATTGCTGGGTCAAGGGTCAGACCCGGTGGCCGCGCTCGATCCGGGCGAATTCGGCGGCGCGGCGATTCGCCGCCTCGCTGCGGGCGCGTGGCCGCATGCGCAAGGCGGCGATGGCCGGATGAAGGCCGGATTCGCGTTCCTGCCGCGTATAGTATTGCGTGCGGCCGGAACTGCTTTCCTGACTGCGATCTGCGATATGTCTGGTCATTTCGGTCTTCCTCCCGCGCGGGAGTATAGCGCGGATGCGGGGGCATTTCACCCCCTGCCGGAGGAACTGCGACCTTCAGGCCGCCTTGATGCCGGGCGCCGCCGCCAGCATGGCGTGCAAAGCCACCGGATCCTCGTTGGCGCGCAGCTTGGCGCGCAGGTCCTGGTCGCGCAGCGTGCGCGAGACCAGGGCCAGCGCCTTCAGGTGATCGACGCCGGAATTCTTGGGCGCCAACAGCGCAAAGATCAGGTCCACCGGCTGGCGGTCCACCGCATCGAAATCCAGCGGCTTTTCCAGCCGCAGGAACAGGCCCACCACATGGTCGAGCCCGTGCAGCCGGGCATGCGGCAATGCCACGCCATGGCCGACGCCGGTGGGGCCCAGGCTTTCGCGTTCCTGGAGCGCGTCCAGCGTCTGGGCGGCGTCCACGCCGTAGACCGCCCGCGCCTGCTCGGCGATTTCCTGGAACAGCCGTTTCTTGCTGGTGGTCTGGCTCATCGTCCGCACGGCGGCGGGGGAGAGAATGTCGCTGATCTGCATGTCGCCCGAAAATTGTCAGGTCCCGGCTGCGGGCCGCGCAGCCGGGACGTTTGGTTCAACAAGACTGCCCTTCTGTGTCAGTCTAGCCCAGGTTGCGGGGGTCGATCCAGCCCACGTTGCCGTCCTCGCGGCGGTGAACCACGTTCACGCCCCCATGTTTCTCGTTGCGGAAGACCAGCAGCGGGCTGCCGGCCAGTTCCATCTGCATCACCGCCTCGCCGACCGAGAGGGTGGGCACGCGGGTCTCCATCTCGGCGATGATCATGGGTTGCAGGCCGTCCGCCTGGGTTTCCCATTCGTCCTCATCGGCGGCCAGCACATACATCCCCGCCTGCTCGAATTCAACCGGCTGGGTCCGGTCCTTGTAGTGATCCTTGAGCCGGCGCTTGTAGCGGCGCAGCTGCTTGTCCATCCGCTCGCGGCACTGTTCGAAGGCCGCGTAGATATCGGTGGCCGCACCCTTGGCCTGGGCGGTCAGCCCGGTCGAAAGATGCACCACGGCATCGCAGATGAATTCATGCGCGTTGCGGGAAAAGATGACCGTCGCATCCGTCGGGCGTTGCGAATATTTCTCAACGGTTTCACCCAGTTCGGTCTTGACGTGAGTCGAAAGCGCATCGCCCACGTCGATCTGTTTTCCGCTGATCTGGTAGCGCATGGTGGTCCGTCCTTTCGGTTGCCCGGTCTTGTCGTCAACGCCCTCGCGCAGGCGCTGCGTTCGGGTTTCTCGGCCGGGCGTCCTGCCCGGCCATATCCTCATTTGGTGATAGCCATGCCGCCGTGTCAACGGCTGCGCGCAGGGGATCGGCACGTCCTCGCGTTCAGTTCATGCGGAAGGTTTCGCCCAGATAGACGCGGCGGACCTGCGGATCGGCGACGATCTCGGCCGTGGTGCCGGATTTCAGCACATGGCCGTCGTGCAGGATATAGGCGCGGTCGACGATTTCCAGCGTCTCGCGCACGTTGTGATCGGTGATCAGCACGCCGATTCCGCGGCTTTTCAGGTCGTGGACCAGGGCGCGGATCTCGCCCACGGCGATCGGATCGACGCCGGCGAATGGTTCGTCCAGAAGCAGATAGGCCGGATCGGCTGCAAGGCAGCGGGCGATCTCGACCCGGCGCCGCTCGCCCCCCGACAGCGCCATGGCCGAGGCGCCGCGCAGATGGCCGATCGAGAAATCGCCCAACAGTTCCTCCAGCCGCTCGCGGCGCTGGTGGACATGCGGCTCGACCAGTTCCAGCACCGCCATGATGTTCTGCTCGACCGTCAGGCCGCGAAAGATCGACATCTCCTGCGGCAGGTAGCCGATGCCCATCTGGGCGCGGCGATACATCGGCAGGCGCGTCGCATCCTGCCCGTCGATCAGCACCTGGCCCGAATCAGGCGCGACCAGCCCGGCCACGCAATAGAAGCAGGTGGTCTTGCCCGAGCCGTTCGGCCCCAGGAGCGCCACCACCTCGCCGCGTTCCAGGTCCAGCGCCACGTCGCGGATCACCGGCCGGTTGCGATAGGATTTGCGCAGGCCGCGGACCCGCAGCCCCTGTTTCTCGGACATGGCGTCAGTTCTCCGGCTGCAAGACGCTGCGCACCCGGCCCGAGGCGTTGGCGGTGCCGCTTTCCAGGTTCACCGTCACCTTGTCGCCGGCCAGCAGATTGCCGCCCTGGGTCAGAAGCACGTCGCCGGTCAGCACGATGGTGCCGGTCTCGACATCGTAATCGGCCGCCTGGGCCTCGGCCGCGTCCTCGCCGCTGGCCAGGGTAACGTTGCCCTGGGCATGCAGCGCGCTGATGCGGCGCTGGTCGCCCTGGGCATAGGTCACCGTCACGCTGTCCGCCGACAGCCGCATCGCGCCCTGGCCGATCAGCACATTGCCGGAAAACGTCGCCTGGCCGGTCTTCTGATCCACGGTCAGCGAATCGGCCGTGACCTCGACCGGCTGCTTGACATCCTGCGCATTGCCGAAGCCGGTGGCCTGGCCCAGAGCCGCGCCCGCCGCCAGCGCAAGCGACAGGATCACGGGCAAAAGCGGTCCGGGCCGGATCATCGGATTTCCTTTCTGGCGCCTGAGGGCCCCTTGCGCGGGAGTCGGCGCCGGGTCATGGCCGGTATATCAAGCGAACTCCGCCACTCAAATCAAGAACGTGATCGCCGCTGCCCTGCCCCGAGGGCCGCAGCTCCATCCGGCCCGCCGTCAGCTCGCCGAAGGGAGCGCGGACATTGACCTCCTCCTCGGACACCAGCGTGCCCTCGGCGGTCGAGGCCAGCAGTTCCGGCGCGGTCAGCACCCAGCCGTCGGCGGTGGTCATGCGCACCCCCTCGCCCAGCCGGACCTGCTGGCCTTGCAGCGAGGCCGCGCCGGCACTGACATCCGCCGCCCGCCCGTCCTGCGCGCGCAGGGTCATCCGCACCGCCTGCGCCAGCCCCTCGCCCTTTTCGCCGCCCGGCCGCGCCTCGCTGGCCGAGATGCTGAGCTGCGCCCCGTCGCGGGTCACGCCGGCATAGGTCGGGCTGGTCACCGCCTGCCGCTCGGCCAGTTCGCGCGGGTCCACATCGGCATAGGGAATGCTCGCCTCGGGATCGGGCTTGCGGCCCAGAAGGAACAACACCGACAGGATCGCCAGCGCGGTCAGCGGCAAGAGCACGCGCAACCAGGCCACGATGCAGGAACGGGTGGTCACGGCTAGACAAGCCCCGTGCGCAGGAAGTCGTGGATGTGGATCAGCCCCGCCGGCGCCCCCTCGGGCGTGACCACGAACAGGCAGGTGATGCGGCGCGCCTGCATCTCGGCCAGCGCCGCCTCGGCCAGCGCATCCGGGCCGATGGTGCGCGGGTTGCGAGTCATCACCTCGGCGGCGGTATGGTCCAGCAGCCCCTGCATGTGCCGCCGCAGGTCGCCATCGGTGATGATGCCGGTCAGCCGCCCCCGGGCATCGGTGACGCCGGTCACGCCGAAGCTTTTCTGGCTCATGGTCAGCAGCGCATCGGCCATGGGTGCGGTCTCGGGGACCAGCGGCATCTCCTGATGCATCAGGTCGGCCACGCGAGACAGTTTCGCCCCCAGCTTGCCACCGGGATGGAAGGTGCGGAAATGCTCGGGCGTGAACTTTCGATGCTCCATCAGCGCGACGGCCAGCGCGTCCCCCAGCGCCATGGTCATGGTGGTCGAGGTGGTGGGCACGATGCCGGTGCCGCAGGCCTCGGGCGCCGCGGGCAGGACCAGCGCCACGTCGGCCTGGCGCAGCAGCGTCGATTGCGGCCGCCCGGCGACGCCGATCAGCGGGATCTGGAAGCGGCGGGTATGGGCGACGATATCGGCGATCTCGGGCGTCTCGCCGGAATTGGACAGCACCAGCGCCACGTCGCCCTGCGTGACCATGCCCAGGTCGCCATGGCTCGCCTCGGCCGGATGGACGAATTGCGCCGGCGTCCCGGTCGAGGCCAGCGTCGCCGCGATCTTGCGCCCGACATGGCCGGACTTGCCCATGCCCGAGACGACGACCCGGCCACGGGCCACCAGAATGGCCTCGACCGCGCGGTCGAAGCTGTCGCCAAGGCTGTCGGCCAGCAGGGCCAGCCCCTCGGCCTCGGTGCGGATCACCCGGCGGGCGGTGTCGAGATATGCGCTCATGGCCCGCTATCTAGTGCTGGAAGATGTCGTTTTCATCCCCCCAGCCCAGCAGGTCCAGATGGGCGCGGGCGGGAAGGAAGTCGAAACAGGCTTGGGCCAGCCCCAGCCGTCCCTCGCGCGCCAGCCGCTTTTCCAGCTCGGCCTTCAGCGCGTGCAGATACAGCACGTCCGAGGCGGCATATTCCAGCTGCGCCTCGGACAGCTCCGCCGCGCCCCAGTCGCTGGTCTGCTGCTGCTTGGAGATATCGACGCCGACCAGTTCCGAAAGCAGGTATTTCAGCCCGTGCCGGTCGGTATAGGTGCGCACCATCTTGCTGGCGATCTTGGTGCACCAGACCGGCTTCGTCACCACGCCGAAGGCCGCCTCCAGCGCGGCGATGTCGAAGCGGCCGAAATGGAACAGCTTCAGCACCTCGGGATCGGTCAGCATCCGCGTCAGGTTCGGCGCCTCGCGCTGACCCTTGGCGATCTGCACCAGATGCGCGTTGCCGTCGCCCGAGGACAGCTGCACCAGGCACAGCCGGTCGCGGCGCGGGTCGAGCCCCATCGTCTCGGTGTCGATGGCCACGACCGGACCCAGGTCCAGATCGTCCGGCAGGTCGTTTTGATAAAGGGTGATGGTCATCTGTGGCTTCTCGGGGCTGCGGGTTCGGCCTGCTGTAACCCCTTTGCCCCCGCCTGCGCCAGCCCCGGCGTCGGGAGTCGGCAGGCTGCGGCCCATCGACACATCCGCGCCGGCAAGTGGCGCAGAAGCGCAACAATCCCGACTGTTTCACTCTCCTTGAAGCAAAATTCCCGAGTAAAATACTTGTGCATCCCGAACCCACGCCTATAACTCGCGCCAGTTTCGAACGAATCAAGGCAATGACCATGAAATTGCGCCGTATCATCCCGCTGGCGGGCGTGTCCTCGCTTGCCCTGGCGACAGCCCTTTACGCCCAGAATGCCGAGACCGTCATCCTGAATCCGATCACCCTGGTCGCCGACGGCCAGGAGAATGTCGAGGCGACCGGTGGCGTTTCCGTCACCGCCGAGGACATCGAGGCGATGCAGCCCGCCGATGTCTCGGAACTGTTCGCGCGCGATTCCGCGATCACCGTCTCGGGCGGCGCCGGCCCGTCCAAGCGCATCCATGTCTTCGGGCTGGAGCAGTCGAACCTGGCCGTCACCGTGGACGGCGTGCCGCAAGGACCAACCAGCTGGCACCATACCGGCTCGAACGTCGTTGACCCGGCCTTCCTGAAATCGGTCGAGGTCGAGGCCGGCGCCGCCGCCGCCGATGCCGGCTTCGGCGCTGCCGCCGGTGCGGTGCGCTATGAAACGGTCGGCGCCAAGGACCTGCTGACCGACGGCCGCAACCAGGGCGGCCGCGTCGGCCTGTCCTATGGTTCGAACGGCCGCGGCCTCTCGGCTTCGCTGGCCGGCTATGGCGTCTACGAGGGCTTCGACTGGTTCGCCATGATCCATGGCACCGACGGTGACAATTACGAAGCCGGCGGCGGGCTGGAAATGGATGGAACCGAGCCCGCAGTCCGCGGCGCGCTGGTGAAGCTGGGCTACGAGTTCGACACCCATCGTGTCGAACTGGCCTATGACCGGACCGAGGACGACGCCGACCGCACCATCAAGATGAACATGGACCTGTATCCGACCCGCCCCGAACGGCCGGTGGATCGCGGCGTCTATCCGCTGAAGGTCTCTCGCGATACGCTGACGCTGAAATACACCTCGACTGCCCCCAGCGACGCTTGGGATCCCGAGGCGATGGTCTTCGTCAGCCGCAACAAATACGAGCGCCCGGACTACGTCCCGAACGATGACGATCCGGATACCAGGGACTTCAACGGCGATATGATCCTGGAAAATCAGACCATCGGCGGCAAGCTGCAAAACACCTATACGCTGGGGCAGGGCAGGATCACCGCAGGCGTGGACTGGGCTTATGACGATTATTATGTCGACAACTACGGCGCCACAGACCGGCGTTACTGGACCATGGACACGATGCAGATCGGCGCCTTCGTCCAGGGCCGTTTCGAATTCGACAACGGCATCGACCTGTCGACCGGCCTGCGGCTGGACCACCACCGCTTCACCGATTTCAACGGCGGCCGCCACTCGGATACCGGCGCCAGCGTGAACGGCACGGTCTCCTATGAGTTCGCAGAAGGCTACGAGGTCTTTGCCGGCGCCTCGCATACCTGGCTGGGCCACACCTTTGGCGAATACGCGCTGTTGCACGCCCGCACGGCCGATCTTTACGTCGCCGACGATTACAAGACCTCCAGCGCCCGCAACATCAAGTTGGGCCTGAACGCCGATCAGGGCAACTGGACCGGTAACCTGACCTTCTTCGATACCCGGCTGAAGGACATGGGCGAGCTGGTCTTTGACAGTGAACCCTATTACCTCGACAATGTCGCCGAATACCGCAGCAAGGGCTTCACCCTGCAAGCCGCCTACAGCTGGGGCAGCGGTCGCGTTGGCGGCAGCTTCACCAAGGCGGACGTGACCCAGGACGGCGAGGAAGCGCTGCCGAATGGCGGCACCGCGGTGCCAGTCGGCAAGGTCGCCACCCTCTATGCCGATCAAGAAATCCCGCAATACAACGCCAAGGTCGGCGCCACGGTGGAATGGGCCGACAAGCTGTCGGGCGATTACCTCACCGAGGCCGGCTTCTCGGAAGCACCCAGCTATACCGTCCTGAACCTTTACGGCGAATGGCGGCCGGAAAGCTACCAGAACATCGTCGTGCATCTGGGCGTGGATAACGTCTTCGACCGCAAATATTCTGAACGGTCCAGCTATGTCCAACGAGACCCGAGCGGCGTGCAGCCGCTCTACGCCCCCGGCCGCACCGTCACGCTGGGCGTGAAGATGGACTTCTGATCCATCCCGGCAGACGCATAGGAAAGGCCCCCTCCGTGGGGGCCTTTTCCATGGCTGATCCGACAAAATTGATATTTGAAATATCAAGATCACCATGCTACACATCCATCATCAAGGATTGGAAATCAACGCATGATGACCTCGGCCCAGATGCGTGCGGCGCGTGCCCTTCTTGGCATCGACCAGAAGCGGCTCGCCGAACTCTCGGGCCTGTCGGTCCCGACCATCCAGCGCATGGAGGCCAGCGACGGCAATGTGCGCGGCGTGGTCGAAAGCCTGACCCGCGTGGTCGAGGCGCTGGAGGCCGCCGGGGTCGAGCTGATCGGCGAGGGCGCCGCCAGCCCCTCGGGCGGGCGCGGCGTGCGGCTGAAATCCGGTCCGCAGACGTAACCGCGACGGCGACCGCCGACGAGAGCCGACGATCCCGCCGCCTCCTTGACCGAGGTGCGGCTCCAGATGAACCAACAGGCAAGCGCGGCGCCCGGATTTGCGCCGCTGTTCACCCCGAAACTGCTCACCGTCCTGCGCGAGGGCTATGGCGCGGCCGAGCTGCGCGCCGATGCCCTGGCCGGGCTGACCGTCGCCATCGTGGCGCTGCCGCTATCCATGGCCATCGCCATCGCCTCCGGCGCGAGCCCGGCGCAGGGGCTCTATACCGCCATCATCGGCGGCTTCCTGGTCTCGGCGCTTGGCGGCTCGCGCCATCAGATCGGCGGGCCGGCGGGGGCCTTCATCGTGCTGGTGGCCGGCATCGTGGCGCAGCACGGCATGTCGGGGCTGATCCTGGCGACCTTCATGTCGGGGCTGATGCTGGTCGCCATCGGGCTGCTCAGGCTGGGCACCTTCATCAAGTTCATCCCCTTCCCGGTGACGGTCGGCTTCACCGCCGGCATCGCCGTCATCATCTTCACCAGCCAGCTGAAGGAGATCTTCGGCCTGACGCTGGCCCATGAGCCGGGCGAGCTGGTCGAGAAGATCCCCGCCCTCTGGCAGGCCCGCGCCAGCCTGTCCCCCGCCGCGCTGGGGATCGCGCTGGGAACGATCGCGGTGATCCTGGGGCTGAAGCGCGCCCGGCCGCACTGGCCCGGCATGCTGATCGCCGTGGCCCTGGCGGCGGGCGTCACCGCAGCGACGGGGGCGGATGTCGCGACCATCGGCAGCCGGTTCGGCGGCATCCCCTCGACCCTGCCCGCCCCGGCGCTGCCGGAGCTGTCGCCGGACAGGGTGCTGACGCTCTTGCCCGCCGCCCTGTCGCTGACGCTGCTCGGCGCCATCGAATCGCTGCTGTCGGCGGTTGTCGCGGACGGCATGACCGGCCGCCGCCATCGCTCGAATTGCGAGCTGGTGGCGCAGGGCGTGGCCAATATCGGCTCGGCGCTGTTCGGCGGCATCTGCGTCACCGGCACCATCGCGCGGACCGCGACCAATGTGCGCGCCGGCGCGCATGGGCCAGTGGCCGGGATGCTGCATGCGCTGTTCCTGCTGGGCTTCATGCTGCTGGCGGCGCCGCTGGCCTCCTATATCCCGCTGGCGGCGCTGGCCGGCGTGCTGGCGGTCGTGGCCTGGAACATGATCGAGAAGCCGGCCATCGCCATCCTGCTGCGCTCGGGCTGGGGCGAGGCGGCGGTGCTGGCGGTCACCTTCGGGCTGACCATCTTCCGCGACCTGACCGAGGCCATCGTGGTGGGCCTGGCGCTCGGCTCGGTGCTGTTCATCCAGCGCATGAGCCAGGCCGTGGGGGTCGAGGCGCTGGTCGGCGCCGACATGGCCGACAGCGCCCGGCCGCGCCCGGACCAGCCGCAGCCGCGCGACGTGGTGGTCTATCGCATTTCGGGGGCGCTGTTCTTCGGCGCCACGGCCTCGATCGGCTCGGTGCTGGACCGCATCCAGGACGGGTTCCGGGTTCTGGTGGTGGATTTCAGTGCCGTGCCCTTCCTGGATTCCACCGGCGCCAACATGATCGAGGGGCTGGCGCAGAAGGCACAGCGCCGCGGCATCGCGCTGTGGCTGACCGGCACCAGCCGCGACATCCGCCGAGTGCTGCTGACCCATGGGCTGCGGCGGCCGCTGGTGCATTACGCGCCCACGGTCGATGAGGCGCTGCGCCGGCGTCACGGGTCATAGCGATTCGGCGCGGGCAGCGTCCGCTTTGGCGCCTTGCCTCCGGCGGGGGTATTTTTCCAACGGTGAAGACAGGCGTCGGGAAAAGGGCGGCTCGATGGCCGCCCTGCGCCGTTTCAGCCCATGCGCTCGGAGGCGTAGCTTCCGGGCGAGGCCGGGAAGACGACGGTCTTGTTGCCGTTCAGGAACACCCGGCGGTGGATATGGGCGTGGATGGCGCGGGCCAGAACCTGGCTTTCCACGTCGCGGCCGAGGCTGACATAGTCCTCGGGCGATTGCGCATGCGTCACCCGGATAATGTCCTGCTCGATGATCGGGCCCTCGTCCAGATCGGCGGTCACGTAATGGCTGGTCGCGCCGATCAGCTTCACCCCGCGCTCGAAGGCCTGCTTGTAGGGATTGGCGCCCTTGAAGCTCGGCAGGAAGGAATGGTGGATATTGATGATCCGCCCCGACATCTTCTTGCACAGGGCATCCGACAGCACCTGCATGTAGCGCGCCAGAACCACCAGCTCGGCGCCCGAATCCTCGACCACCGCCATCAGCTGCGCCTCGGCCTGGGGCTTGTTCTCCTTCGTCACCTTGATGCAGTGGAAGGGGATGTCGTGGTTCACCACCACCTTCTGATAGTCCATGTGGTTCGAGATCACCGCCACGATCTCGATCGGCAAGGCCCCGATGCGCCAGCGATAGAGCAGGTCGTTCAGGCAATGCCCGAAGCGGCTGACCATGATCACCACCTTCATCTTCTCGGCCTCGTCATGGATGGCATAGTCCATGCCGAAGGGTTTGGCCGGCTCGGCCAGGCCCGCGCGCAGGTCTTCCAGCCCCACGCCCTCCTCCGAGACGAAGCTCACCCGCATGAAGAAGCGGCCGGTCTCGATGTCGTCGAATTGCGAGCTGTCGGTGATGTTGCAGCCATGCTCGGCCAGAAAGCCGGCCACGGTGGCGACGATGCCGCGGGTCGAGGGACAGGCGACCGTCAGCGTGTATTTCTTCATCTGGCTCTCCACTGAAAGGGCCCAAGGCCCCGATGTCTTCCGTGTGCAAATATCCTCTGGGGGTCCGGGGGGCGAAGCGCCCCCGGCCCGGCGCCGCGCCCGGGCGGTCAGCTCGCCGCCCTCCCGAGATCGAGCTCGGGCCAGCCATGGGCCCGGCAGCAGGCGGTCAGCGTGTTGGCGAGCAGGCAGGCGATGGTCATCGGCCCGACGCCGCCCGGCACCGGGGTGATGGCGCCGGCGACCGCGGCCGCGCCCTCGAAATCCACGTCGCCGACCAGCCGCGCCCGGCCCGCCTCCTCGATGCGGT
>NZ_LLWQ01000186.1 GCF_001447385.1 Paracoccus sp. MKU1
CAAAAAAATGACGAAAAGAGACAAGTCACTGAAAAACAACAAAAATCACCAAACGCCGCGCCCAGAACAACAACAAAACAAAAGAATCACCAGCAAGAACCATCCAGCAAGGCGGAAGGCTTACGCCGGCCTTTGCCCAGCAAACGCAGGCCGAGCAGCACCAGAATCGCCAAGAGAATCGTCAGCGGCCAGGATTCCCAGACCTTCAACGCCCAGAGCCAATGCACCGCCGCCAAAATCGCCGCCGGATAGACCAGCCGGTGCAGCCGCCGCCAATGCGCGCCCATACGGCAGATCGAGAATCGATTCGAGGTCAGCGCCAGCGCCAGAAGCATGACAAAAGCCAGCATGCCGAAGACCAGATACGGCCGCTTCACCACATCCTTGAGCATCTGCGCCCAGAGAAAGGCCATGTCGAAGACCACCCAGGCCGCCAGATGGCAGGCGGCATAGCCAAAGCAGATCAGGCCCAGCGCCTGGCGAAAGCGCATCAGGTTCAGCCGCGCCAGACGCAGCAGCGGCGTCACCGCCAGGGCCGCCAGCAGGAAATAGATCGCGGTGCGGCCCAGCCGGTGCTCGATGTCGCGCACCGGATCGACGCCCAGATTGCCCTGAAGCGTGTCCCAGACCAACAGGCCCAGCGGGATCAGCCCCAGAAGCCAGACCGCCCAAACCGGGACCTGCCGCAGCCAGCGATTGAGATGCTGCACCATCAGTAATGTTTCGCCAGGTCCATGCCCGCATAGAGCCCTGCCACCTGTTCGCCATAGCCGTTGAACATCAGCGTCTCCTGCCGGCCGCCGAACAGCCCGCCGCCGATCCGCCTTTCGGTGGCCTGCGACCAGCGCGGATGGTCCACCTGCGGGTTCACATTGGCATAGAAGCCGTATTCGCCGGGCTGCATCATCTGCCAGCTGCATGGCGGCTGCTGGTCGAGCAGGGTGATCCCGACGATCGACTTGATCGACTTGAAGCCGTATTTCCACGGCACCACCAGCCGGATCGGCGCGCCGTTCTGGTTGGGCAGCACCCGGCCGTAAAGCCCGGTGGCGAGGATGGTCAGCGGATGCATGGCCTCGTCCAGCCGCAGCCCCTCGCGATAGGGCCAGTCGAGGATGCGGGCACGCTGGCCGGGCATCTGTTCGGGATCGTGCAGCGTGCGGAAGGCGACGAATTTCGCGCCGGGCTGCACGCCGACCTTGTCGAGCACCCCGGCCAGCGGCACGCCCAGCCAGGGGATGACCATCGACCAGGCCTCGACGCAGCGCAGGCGATAGATGCGTTCCTCCAGCGCCGCTTCCGGCGCCAGATCCTCGACCCCGTAGCTGCCCGGCCGGTCCACCAGGCCGTCGACGGTCACCGACCAGGGCGAGGTCTTCAGGCTGCCGGAATATTGCGCGGGGTCGCTCTTGCCGGTGCCGAACTCATAGAAGTTGTTGTAATGGGTGATATCCTCCAGGCTGTTCGGCGTCTCGTCGGTCGAGAAGACCGAGGGCGCCCCGCTGAGCCCGAAGGCCGGCGTCGCCAGGGCAGCGATGCCTGCGGCCAGAAAGGCCCGCCGATTCAGATAATCCGCCTCGGGCGTCACATCGGACCATTTCAGCGTCATGGCGGTTCCTCCTGTAGCCGGCCCATGATGCCACCGCGCCGCAGCGAGGCCGATGAAATTCCGCGTGATTTCCGCGCGAGGGGGGAACGAAAAAGGGCGGATGCCACCGCATCCGCCCCGTTTTCCTTAATGCAGCGGCACCCGCGGCCCGCCGTCATCCGCCGCGCCCAGATGGGCGGTGGTCACGCGGTTGCCGACGATCAGCCCTTCCGGACCGGCGCTGACATGGACGGTCTGGCCGTCCAGCACCTCGCCGGCCAGGATCATCTCGGCCAGGGGGTTTTGCAGGCTGCGCTGCATCACCCGCTTCAGGGGCCGGGCGCCGAAGACCGGGTCATAGCCCTCATCCGCCAGCCATTTCAGCGCCGCCTCGTCCAGCTCCAGCCCGATCTTGTGCTGCGCCAGCCGGCCCTCCAGCTGCCAGAGCTGGATCTTGACGATGCCGTCCATGTTCTCGCGCGTCAGCCGGTGGAAGATGATGATCTCGTCCAGCCGGTTCAGGAATTCGGGGCGGAAATGCGCCCGGACCGCATCCATCACCTGCGCGCGCGCCTGACTCGAATCGGCGCCCTCGGGCAGTTGCGACAGCGCCTGCGCCCCGAGGTTCGAGGTCAGCACGATCAGCGTCTGCTTGAAGTCCACCGTCCGGCCCTGGCCGTCGGTCAGCTGGCCGTCATCCAGCACCTGCAGCAGCACGTTGAAGACGTCCGGATGCGCCTTTTCGACCTCGTCGAACAGGATCACCTGATAGGGACGCCGCCGCACCGCCTCGGTCAGCACGCCGCCCTCGTCATAGCCGACATAGCCCGGAGGCGCGCCGATCAGCCGTGCGACCGAATGCTTCTCCATGAATTCGGACATGTCGATGCGGACCATGGCGCTGTCATCGTCGAACAGATATTCGGCGATGGCCTTGGTCAGCTCGGTCTTGCCGACGCCGGTCGGGCCGAGGAACAGGAAGCTGCCCAGCGGCCGCTTGGGGTCGTTCAGCCCGGCCCGCGCCCGGCGCACGGCGTTCGAGACCGCCGTCACCGCCTCGGACTGGCCGATGACCCGCTTGCTCAGCACATCCTCCATCTTCAACAGCTTCTCGCGCTCACCCTCCAGCATCTTGCTGGTGGGGATGCCGGTCCAGCGTTCCACCACCTCGGCGATCTGTTCCGGGCGAACGGCCTCCTCGACCATCAGCCCGTCGCCATTGCCCTCGGATTCGGCCAGCTGCCGCTCGAGGCCCGGGATGATGCCATAGGAAAGCTCTCCGGCGCGGGCCAAGTTGCCTTCGCGCTTGGCCTGGTCCAGCTCGGCGCGGGCGCGGTCGAGCTGTTCCTTGAGGCTGCGCGAGCTTTCCAGCTTGGCGCGCTCGGCCTGCCAGCGGGCGGTCAGGGTGGCGGATTTCTCCTGCAATTCGGACAGCTGCTTCTCCAGCTTCTCCAGCCGGTCCTTGGAGGCCGCGTCGTCCTCCTTCTTCAGCGCCTCGGCCTCGATCTGCATTTGCAGGATCTGCCGGTCGAGCTGGTCCAGCTCCTCGGGCTTGCTGTCCACCTCCATGCGCAGCCGGCTGGCCGCCTCGTCCACCAGGTCGATGGCCTTGTCGGGCAGGAAGCGGTCGGTGATGTAGCGATGGCTCAGCGTCGCCGCGGCCACCAGAGCGGCATCGCTGATGCGGACGCCGTGATGCAACTCGTATTTCTCCTTGATGCCGCGCAGGATGCTGATCGTATCCTCGACCGTCGGCTCCTCGACCATGACCGGCTGGAAGCGCCGGGCCAGCGCCGCGTCCTTCTCGATATACTTGCGGTATTCGTCCAGCGTGGTGGCGCCGACGCAATGCAGCTCGCCCCGCGCCA